>JBGPUE010000001.1:0-120660 GCA_041491005.1 Binataceae bacterium (SeqCode)
CTTACCTTTTCCGGCTGCTGGGGCTGGTTGAAGGAGATGATCCGCTGGCGCAGATGGACGGGCAGACCCGGCGGCGCAAGACCCTCGATGCGATCAAGCGCATCCTGATCCGCGAATCGCTCAATCAGCCGCTGATGGTCATCTTCGAGGACCTGCATTGGATCGACGGCGAGACCCAGGCGCTGCTGGATCTCCTCGCCGAGTCACTCGTGACGGCGAAAATCCTGCTGCTGGTGAACTACCGTCCCGAATACCGGCACGAGTGGGGTAGTAAAACCTCGTATACGCAACTGCGCCTCGAACCGCTCGCACGCGAGAGCGCCGCCGAGATGCTCACCGCTTTGCTCGGCGACACTACCGAAGTGCAACCGTTGAGGCGTCTGATCATGGAGACTACGGGCGGCAACCCGTTCTTCATGGAAGAAACGGTGCAGGTGCTACTGGATGAAGGCGCGCTCGTGCGCGCCGGCACGGCGAGGCTCACCAAGCCATTGGGCGAGCTGAAGATCCCGCCGACCGTGCAGGCGATCCTGGCCTCGCGCATCGATCGGCTGCCCGCCGACGAGAAGCAGCTGCTGCAGACGCTCGCGGTGATCGGCAGGGAGTTACAGCTGCGATTGATCGAGGGAGTCCTGCACCCTCACCCGCCGGAGGCGGCCACCGCTCCCCTCGCCCGCTCCTTTGCGGGAGAGGGTCAGGGTGAGGGTTCCGATGACCTGGAGCGGATGCTGGCCGACTTGCAACTGCGCGAGTTCATCCTCGAACAGCTCACCGTCGACGACATCGAGTACAAGTTCAAGCACGCGCTGACGCAGCAAGTCGCCGCCAATTCGATCCTGATCGAGAAGCGCAAACTGCTGCATGAGCGGACCGCGCAAGCAATGGAATCGCTTTACGCAGACCGCCTCGACGATCACGTCGTCGAGCTCGCTCATCACTACGGGCGCAGCGGAGATGCGCCAAAGGCGGTGGACTATCTCAGTCGCGCGGCTCGTTGGGCGCTCCATCGCTCCGCTTACAAGGAAGCCGACGCGCACGTCAGCACGGCCTTTCCGCTGCTGGAGCAACTGCCCGACAACGAAAGTCGTGCGCGTCGCGAACTGGACCTTCAACTTATAGCCAGCGAAACGATGAGTTTGCTGAAGGGCTATGGCGCACCGGAGGTCAGGGAATCTGCCGCGCGCGCGCTCGAGCTCGCGCAAATCCTTGGAGATTCCCAAGCGGCGTTTAGTGCGAACACCAGCCTGCTTCGATACTACGCCATCGGCGCTGATGCATCGTTAGCGCGGCAAGCAGCCGAGGACTTGGTCGCGCAGGCCGACGAATCCGGTGATCCTGCCCGTCGCGTCATAGCCCATGCCCTTTGCGGCTACTATCTAAGCACCACCGGCCGCTTAACTATCGCGCGCAAACACTTCGAGACCTCGATCGCGGCCTATAACTCGACATCGGATCACAGCAGTCTCCGGATGAGGGACAACTTCTGCCAAGCCCTTTCTACCTTCGCAAGTGTGCTTTTCGCAGAAGGTTTTCCCGACCAGGCTCTGGCGATGGCCCGCCGCGGGTTGGAATTGGCGCGGGAAATAGGCGGCGTGCAAACCCTAACCCTCGGACTTGGATACCGAGCCCTAGTGCATCAGTGGCGAGGCGACATTGATGAGACCCTCACCGTCTCCGAGGAACTGGCCTCCGTGACGGAGGAGAACGAATTCGCCCATTGGGGCTCGTGGGCGGTCCTGCTGCGCGGATGGGCGACTGCGCGGAAAGGCCAAATCACGCACGATGCAGCGCTGGTGAGCAAAGGCCTCGAGATGCTCAGAACACCGGCAGTTGGCGACCGGCTGTGGTGGTCGATGACCAACATCGCCGAAGTGGCTTGGCGCGCGGGCGATGCGAAGACGGGACTCGCCGCCCTTGAGGTAGTGGGGGATTTGAACGAGACGGCAGATCAGAGAGCAGATCTCGTTTTCCAGGCCCGGCGATGGAAAGGTAACCTCCTGACGCTGAGCGGCGCTGAGGTCGAAATGCGCGAGGCGGAGGAATTGTTTCGCCGCTGTATCGCTCACGCGCGCGAAGGCGGCGGCAAGTTGGCCGAGCTGTGCGCGACTACGAGCCTCGCGCGGTTGTTCGCGAAGCAAGGCCAGCGCGACGAGGCGCGCGCGATGCTCGCCGAAATCTACGGCTGGTTCACTGAGGGCTTCGATACGGCGGCTTTGAAGGATGCGAAGATCCTGCTCGACGAACTGAACGCCTAGTCCGCGCCGCCCATCGCGGTGCTACAATGGAATTCGCCGGAGTGAATCGGGCGACCGCCCCAAATCGGGGAGGAAAGTCCGGGCTCCACAGGGCAGGATGGCCGCTAACGGCGGCGCGGAGCGATCCGCGGAAAGTGGCACAGAAAATACACCGCCCGCGAGGGTAAGGGTGAAAAGGCGGGGTAAGAGCCCACCGGCGCGCGAGTGATCGCGCGCGCATGCCAAACCCCATCCGGAGCAAGACCAAATAGGAGGGTGAGCTGCCCGCTCATGTCCCTCGGGTACGGTCGCTGGAGCCGGCGAGCAATCGCCGGCCTAGAGGAATGGTCGCCACCCGCAAGGGTACAGAACCCGGCTTACAGGTTCACTCCGGCATCACATTCGCAGCGGAGCGAGCCGGCGCCTCAACCGCGCGATCTGCCGGCAGGTCCCGGCTCGACGTTGGAAGGGGGCGGCGCCTTGAGCTGGCTGCTCAGATGCCCGGCGGCAATCCAGCGTTCGACCTCGCGCTTCTCGCGAGCAACGAATTTGCCGACCGCGTCGCGCAGTCCGGGATGGACGATGAAATGCATGCTGCGCGTGAGCGCCGGGTCGAAGCCGCGCAGCCACTTGTATTCGCCGCCGGCGCCGGGCTCGAAGCGGCCGATACCGTCGCGGATGCAGTGTTCCATCGCGGTGTAGTAGCAGACATTGAAGTGCAGGAACTTCAGTTCCTCAAAGGCGCCCCAGTAGCGGCCATAGAGGACGCCGGCTTTCTGCACGTTGAAGGTGCCGGCGATGAGCTGGCGGCCGCGAAAGGCACAGACGAAGGTGAGGTGGCGCTTGAACCGCTGGCGCATCAGATCAAAGCACGCCGGCGTCAGGTACTGGCGGCCCCAGTAGAGCTTGTCGATGGTCGAGCGGTAGATCTCGAACATCGGGGCGAACAGCGAATCGTCGATCGCGTCGCCGCTGAAAACGCGGAGGTCGATTTCCTGGTCGCGGATCGCTTTGCGCTCGTGGCGGATCGCGGAGCGGCGCTTGTGGCGGAGCGCGCCGAGGTAGTCGTCGAAACTGGCGAAGCCGGAGTTCTGCCAGTGATACTGGTAGCCGAAGCGTTCGAGGAAGCCGAGCTCGGCGAGTGCGGCAGCTTCGTCCGGCTCGCAAAAATTCACGTGGACCGACGAGAGCTTGTTATCGATGCACAGAGAAGCGAGGGCCTGGCCGAGCAGACGGATCATCGCGAGGCGATCGGCATCGCGTGCGGTCAGAAAGCGGCGGCCGGTGTGCGGCGTGAAGGGTACGCCGACGAGCAGCTTGGGGTAATACTTTAGGCCCGCATTTTCGGCGGCTTCGGCCCATCCTTGGTCGAAGACGAATTCGCCCTGACTGTGCGTCTTGAGATAGACGGGGCAAGCGGCCAGCAGCGGGCCGCGTTCGATTCGGCGAACCGTCAGATGGTACGGGGCCCATCCAGTGCGGCGCGTCGCGCTGCCCGATTCTTCCATCGAGGCGAGCCAATCCCAGTCCATGAAGGGCGAATCGTCAGCGGCCAGCAGCGAGTTCCATTCGTCGCGCGGGATCTTCGCGAGCCCTTCGACCACGCTGACGGCGGGCTCTCCACGGGTACCGCTCATTTGCTATCCTAGAAGCGTGGCGATGGCAGGGTTCAGAGACTGGTGTCCGGCTGCGCAGGAGCACACCTTGCTAACGGCTAGGACGCGCGACGGTCGGCGTGATGATGATGGCTCACAGGGCGATCTCGCAACAGAGCGCCGCACCAAGACCAAGCCGAAGACCGAGAAGCCGAGCCTCTACAAGGTGATCCTGCTCAATGACGACTATACGCCGATGGAGTTCGTGGTCGAACTGCTGATGTCGGTGTTCCACAGGCCGCATCCCGAGGCGACGCGGATCATGTTGCATGTGCATCAGAACGGCATGGGGGTGGCGGGGGTCTATCCGTTCGAGGTCGCCGAGACCAAGGTGAAGACAGTGGAGGAGCTGGCCAAGCAGAATCAGTTCCCGCTGAAGTGCGTGATGGAGAAGGAATAGGCGGGCAGGAACGAGGAGCACGATGGCATCGTCGGGAATCATGATCAGCCGCGAATTGCAGGTGACGCTGCAGCTGGCGATGACGGAGGCCGCCAACCGGCGCCACGAGTATATCTGTCTGGAGCATCTGCTGTACGCGATGCTCCACGACGCTACCGCCAGCAACATCCTCAAACAGTGCGGCGCGGATCTCGAAAAGCTGCGCCGGCAGCTTGCCACTTATCTCGACGAGAAGCTGGAGCGCGTACCGGAGGCGGAAGAAATCGTGCCGCGCTACGCGATCGGCGTACAGCGGGTGTTGCAGCGAGCCGCCCTGCACGTTCAATCGGCGGGCCGACAGCAAATGGACGGCGGCAACGTCCTGGTTGCGATCTTCAGCGAAGGCGAGTCGCAAGCTGTTTACATGCTGGAGCAGGAAGGCGTGACGCGCTTCGACATCGTCAACTTCATCTCGCACGGCGTTTCGAAGATCGGCGCCGACGAAGAGCGAGCGACCGCCGGAGCGGGACAGGAGCGGGAGGGCGAAGCGGGGGAAGAGGGCGAGGACGGCGAGCCGAAGCTGTCGCCATCGAAGGCGCTGCAGACCTATTCGGTCAATCTGAACGAAAAAGCCGCCAAGGGGCAGATCGATCCGCTGGTCGGACGCAAGGCGGAGCTGGAGCGCGCGATTCACATCCTGCTGCGGCGGCGCAAGAACAATCCGCTGTTCGTAGGGGAGGCAGGTGTCGGCAAGACAGCGCTGGCCGAGGGGCTGGCGCTCGCGATTCACAAGGGCGAGGTGCCGGAGCCGCTCAAGAAGGTCGAGATCTATGCGCTCGACATGGGCGCGCTGATCGCGGGCACGCGCTTTCGCGGCGACTTCGAGCAGCGGCTGAAGGCGGTGATCAAGTCGGTGCTGGGCAACCCGAATCGCGTGCTGTTCATCGACGAGATTCACACCATCGTCGGGGCGGGCGCGGCGTCGGGCGGCACGATGGACGCGTCGAACCTGCTCAAGCCGGCGCTGGCCTCGGGCGAGCTGAAATGCATCGGGTCTTCGACCTATCAGGAGTACAAGCGCTCGTTCGAGCGCGACAAGGCGCTGGCGCGGCGCTTCCAGCGCATCGACGTGCTCGAGCCGACGCGCGAGGAGGCGGTGCAGATTCTGAGCGGGCTGAAGAGCTACTACGAGAAACATCACGGCGTGCGTTACACGACGGGCGCGCTGAAATCAGCGGTCGAGCTGTCGGCGCGCTACATCAACGATCGCTACCTACCCGACAAGGCGATCGATGTGATTGATGAGGCGGGCGTGGGCGGGCGGCTGAAGGCGAACGGTCAGCAGACGGTGACGGTCGGCGTGCGCGACGTCGAGCGAGTCGTGGCGCGGATGGCGAAGATTCCGGAGCGTACGGTGTCGGCGACTGATCGCGTGAAGCTGGAGACTCTCGAAGAGGACCTCAAGAAGGTGGTCTTCGGGCAGGAGGCAGCGGTGGGAGCTGTTGCGCGTGCGATCAAGCTGGCGCGCTCGGGGCTCGCGCATCCGGATAGGCCGGTGGGCGCGTTTCTGTTCTCCGGGCCGACGGGTGTGGGCAAGACCGAAGTCGCACGGCAGCTGGCGAAGGTGATGGGCGTCGAGTTCATCCGCTTCGACATGAGCGAGTACATGGAACGGCACACCGTATCGCGGCTCATCGGCGCGCCGCCGGGCTATGTGGGATTCGACCAGGGCGGGTTGCTGACGGACGCGATCAACCGCACACCGCATTGCGTACTGCTGCTGGACGAAATCGAGAAGGCGCATCCCGATCTATTCAACATCCTGCTGCAGGTAATGGATCACGCGACGCTGACCGACAACAACGGGCGCAAGGCGGACTTCCGCAATGTGATCCTGGTGATGACGACCAACGCAGGGGCGCAAGAGCTGTCGCGCGCGATGATCGGATTCAGCACGAGCTTCAGCGGTGGCAATCCCAAAGGGATCATCGAGCGGATGTTCAGCCCCGAGTTCCGCAACCGGCTGTCGGCGACGATCGAGTTCGCGGCGTTGAGCCCGCCGGTGATGGAGCTCGTGGTCGACAAGTTTCTGGTCGAGCTGCGGGAGCGTCTGGAACGGCAGAAGGTGCGGCTCGAGGTCACGGCCGCAGCAAAGCGATGGCTGGCGGAGCGCGGCTACGATCCGCGCTTCGGCGCGCGTCCGCTGGCGCGCTTGATCGAGACCGAGATCGCCAAGGCGCTCGCCGACGAGCTGCTGTTCGGCAAGCTCGCGAAGGGCGGCGACGCGGTGGTGGACGTCGCGGATGACAAGCTGACGTTCTCGATCGGCGGCGCTCCGGCGGCCGCGCAATCATCCGGCGAGGATGCCGAACCCTCAGACGAGGCATAGCGGGTTGTCGAGGGAAATGGGCGCGCATCAGCACCCTCACCCTGCCATGAATTTGGCGAGCATAATTCATCGCAGGCCTCTCCCGGCTTGCGCCTTCGGCAGAGCCTCAAGCGCGGGCGAGGCGACTCCAGAGCGGCGCAACGTCAGACGGTGAAGGGGCGGCCCTTGGTCGGCGTAAGAACGCGGGATGCCAGCGAGCTGCCCGTTCACGACCAAACCGCCGATCACGGCATGATGATCGTGTCGTGCCTCCAGTTGAGATCGTCGGTCTGCGGATGGTCGAGATTGTAGTGCAGGCCGCGTGATTCCTTGCGGCTGGAGGCCGAGCGGATGACGAGCTCGGCGACGGTGACCAGGTTGCGCAGCTCGATCAGATCTGAATCGAGGATGTGATCCCAGTAGTAGCCGTGGACTTCCTCCTTCAATAACTGCATGCGGCGCGCGGCGCGCTCGAGGCGCTGATCGCTGCGCACGATTCCAACGTAGTTCCACATCAGGCGACGGATCTCATCCCAACTTTGCGTGATGAGGACGCGCTCTTCGTTGCGGATCGCGCGACCCGGGTCCCATTCGGGGAAGCCCGGCGGTGCGCCATCGGCAGCGTCTTTGTACCGGGCGGTGGCGACGCGAGCGGCGCGGCGGCCCATCACAGCAGCCTCGAGCAGCGAGTTGGAGGCGAGGCGGTTGGCGCCATGCAGGCCGGTCATGGCGACTTCGCCGGCAGCATAGAGGCGATCGAGCGCGGTGCGACCCTCCAGGTCGGTAACGACGCCCCCGCACATATAGTGCGCGGCGGGTACGACCGGGATGGGCTGCGCGGCCATGTCGATGCCGTACGTGAGGCAGCGGCGATAGATGTTCGGGAAACGGTCGCGGATAAAGGCGGCATCGCGGTGACTAAGATCGAGATGGACGAAGTCGAGGCCGTGGCGCTTCATCTCGGCGTCGATGGCGCGCGCGACGATATCGCGCGGCGCGAGCTCAGCGTCGGGGTGATAGCGCTTCATGAAAGGCGTACCGTCGGGCCGCTTGAGGATCGCGCCCTCGCCGCGCAGCGCTTCGGAAATGAGGAACGACTTGGCTGCCGGATGATAGAGGCAGGTCGGATGGAACTGAAAGAACTCCAAATTGCCGATCGGAACGCCGGCGCGCCAGGCGAGCGCAACGCCGTCGCCCGAGGCGATATCGGGATTGGTCGTGTAGAGATAGACCTTGCCGGCGCCACCGGTGGCGAGCAACGTGAAGCGCGCGATAATTTTGCGGATCGCCTGGCTGGTACGGTCCATCGCATAGGCGCCCCAGCAGGTGCCGGAGCCATCGTCGCGGCGCTCGACGAGCAAGTTAACCGCAAGCTGATTCTCGATCACGCGGATGTTGGGGCTCGCCGTAGCGGCCTCGCCGAGCGCCCGCATAATCTCGCGGCCGGTGAGGTCCTGGGCGTGCAGCACACGGCGATGGCTGTGGCCGCCTTCCTGACCCAAGTCGTATTCGTCGTCGGCGCCTTCGGATAGACGCGTAAAACGAGTGCCGAGCCGGATCAGCTCGCGGACGGCTTCCGGGCCGTCACGGATGATGGCCTCGACTGCGGCGCGATTGCACAGGCCGGCGCCGGCGCGGAGCGTGTCTTCGATGTGCGATTCGAAGGAATCATCGACGCTCCAGACGCTGGCGATCCCGCCTTGAGCGTAAGCGGTGTTGGCCTCGGAGCTGCCCGCTTTCGTCATCACGATGACCGAGCCGAAGCCGGCGGCTTCGAGCGCAAACGTTAGTCCGGCGATGCCGCCGCCGATGACGAGGAAGTCGCAGTCGAACTGAAACTCGTTTTTCATGGCGAAGAGGCTTCGGCTATCCACATCGCTTATTTCACTATAGCGCCATCGGTCGCTTCGGACGCGCGATTGCTCCTCCGGATGCGTTGCCTTATCCTTTACCTGAGGCGGCGAGTCCGACCAACGCGGACTCTGGCCAGTCAGATGGCCCTCACGACTCCGAATATGTTGACATTGTTCCGGATCGGTACCGTGCCGGTGCTGATCTATCTGCTGTTACACGCCGGTCCAGTAGCGTCGGCCTTGGCAGCCGGAGTGTTCTTTCTGGCGACGTTGAGCGACTACTTCGACGGCTACATCGCGCGCAGCTATGGAAGCGGAACGACGCTGGGCAAGTTCCTCGATCCGATGGCTGACAAGCTGCTAGTGACATCGGCGTTGATCATGCTGGCGGGGATGGCGCGGACTCCGCATGTGCCGGCGTGGATGGTGGCGGTGCTAGTGGCGCGCGAAATCGCGGTGACGGGGTTGCGGGCAGTCGCTGCGGCGGAGGGCGTGGTGATGGCGGCGGAGGAGCTGGGCAAGTACAAGATGGTGCTGCAGTCGATTGCGCTCCACGGTCTGCTGATTCATTACACATACTTGCACATCGATTTCTTTGCGGGCGGAATGTTCGTGTTGTGGATCGCGGTCGGTGTGAGCTTGTGGTCGGCGGCTGATTACTACTACCGGGCGGCGGATGCGTTCTGGCCCAAATCACGGGCGCCTATACAGAAGCGGGCGGCAGTATGATTGCCGATTAGGACTCGCGTGAGGAACCTCTAGCACAGCTGAGGGGAATCGCCGCGCACAGTTCGATGTGCGACAGATTCAGGGGGGAGCGATGTGGCACAAGCCGGTTCTGTCTTGCCTGGGAGTGGTCGTCTTCTGCACTCTGCCTGCGTTTGGCCAGGAGAGATCGAGTGCAACTGGACTGCGGACCATCGAAGTCAGGGGTCATGGCGAGGTGAGAGTCAGGCCCGACACGATGATCATTTCGCTTTCCGTCCAAAGCCAAGCCACATCGGCTGAAGAGAGTACCCAGCGGCAGGCGGAGAAAACCCGTAGGGTTCTCGAATCGCTCAAGGCCAAGATTGGGACGGGCAAATTCGAGACATCGAATTTTTCGCTCACCCCGACGGCCACCAACGCGATACAAGCAACGCCGCTTGCCCAGCTCTCGCCCCAGCCGCGATGGCGATTTCAGAGCCAGGTGAGCGCCAGTTTCGAGCGACTAGAAGTGCTCGGGCAGCTGGTCGAGGCAGGTCTGGCGGCCGGCGCATCGCGGCTCGTCGCCAGTGGCGTAGCGTGGCAAGTTCCTGCCCAGGGCACGATGACTGGCACCGTCACAATAGCGCCTAGTGAACAGAAACCGGCAAGGAAGGAATTGACGGTCACGTTTGAGGTCGAGGCTCAAGGCGCAACGCCCGCTGAGTGCGTGAGCCGAGGAACCAAGATTATCGCGAACGTCGTAGCGGCGCTGAAGAACAAGCTTGGAGGAAACGGGACAGCCGATGTACTGCAGTTTTCGATCCTTGAGCCGGGGCGCGATTCGGCAGCGCCTCTTCCGTTCCCGCCGCTTATTGCTCCGCAACTGGTCTATGTGGCGAACACGACCGTACGAGTCGAGACAGGACGACTCGACGACCCCGTGCCTGCGGTGCGGGCGGCGTTGAGAGCCGGTGCGTCGCGTCTTGACCTAGTGAGTTTTACGCTTCGGAATGACAACAGCGCGAGGAAAGAGGCGATCAAAAAAGCGTCTGAAGACGCCAGGACCAAGGCGGAGTACGATGCGCAATCCATGGGCGTAAAGCTCAAAAAGATCCTCAGGATTTCATCCAACGCATACGTACAGCCGCGTGAAGTTTATGGACCCTCAATCGCGGCGTGGGGCAAGGGAGCTGACCTGGAAGAGTCACCGCAGGGGACCGAGGCGGCGTCTGTTACGCCGCGCGAAGTCGGCTTCAGCGCCGACATCAATGTGGTTTATGAGATAGAATGACTGCCTCCCGAAGAAGAGAAACCGTTGTCAAGTCGCGCGCTCGGGACGAGCGGTTTCAGCGTCAGCAACCCGTTTGGTTCCCTGTTTGACACATCAATGCTGGCCGAATAAACGATCAGGTCCGTTGCGAGAGCAGCAGGGCGGGCGGGTGTAGCTCAGTTGGTAGAGCGCGTGCTTGCCAAGCACGAGGTCGTCGGTTCGAAACCGATCACCCGCTCCACAATTCCAGGACATCGCTGTCGCGACGCGAGACCGGAGAAAGGCGGCGTACCCAAGTGGTTAAGGGAGAGGTCTGCAAAACCTCCATTCATCGGTTCGAATCCGATCGCCGCCTCCATCATCAGTTCAAAACGTAACAGCAGTCAGGGCGCGGCGGTCGGTTCCGCCTCGTACACATAGACATCGGTGCGGTAGGCGAACTCGATCGCGGAGCGGTCGCGCGTTGATGCGTCGCGATCGACGAGCGCCCGCACCTCGGCGAGCACCTTCGCTCGATCGCTGCCGGCGAGCTTGGCGATGAAACTGATCGAGGCGACGCGATCAAGAATCGTTTCGACGCTGCCGGCCTGAACGTGACAGAAGGTTCGCGCGGCAGCCGCGCGGAATCCAAGGAAGTCGTCGAAGGCGAGCCGCCAGTGGCCGTTGACGTAACGTGGCGCATCGCCTTGATAGCGATTGACGATCCGGGTGAGCTCCGCGATCCACGAGACGGATTCATCGCGGGCGTTCCAGATGAGGCCGAGCCGTCCGCCCGGTTTCAGGACGCGATGAATCTCGGCGAGCGCGCGCGGATTGGCGAACCAATGGAAGGCTTGACCGGCGACGACGGCGTCGACCGATGAAGTGTCGAGCGGAATCGACTCGGCGCTGCCATCGCGGACCTCAACTCCCGGTAGCATCTCGGCAAACTTGCGGCACATTCCGGCCACCGGCTCGATCGCAACGATCCGTGCACCGGTCGGGATCAAAAGGCGCGTGAGCTTGCCAGTGCCCGCGCCGATGTCGATTACTCGCGAGTTCGAGGACAGGCGGAGCTCAGCGGCGAGGAAAGCGATCGCATCCGCCGGATAGGCAGGGCGGCCGCGTTCGTAGGCTTCGGCGCCGGTATCGAATCCGGCCGCGGCGTCGTGGATGGCCAATCTACTGGCTGTCGCGGTTGACGAGCTTGAGACGGCAGGCATCCGACGCACCGGCGCCGTACGAGACATCGATGACCACTGAGCGGTCGCGTATGCCATCAACCTGGCGCGCCTGGCCGGGGCACACCCAACGGCCGTCAGCAGTGCGATAAAGCGCGACCGAGAAAAAGCGCCCGGCTTGGAGATCGCCTTGGGCGGGACGGGCGGGCGAAAGATCGCGCGAGAGATTCACCGTGAAGCCGTCGTGGCCGCCCATCGGGTCGAACTGCATGAAGAAGACGCGCCAGTGGCGCGGTCCGCTGCTGGTCGCTTCGAAGCGCATCGGCTTGTCGGAGGAGAAGACCGGCTTGTCGCGGCAGAGCCAAGGGCGAGGTTCGGCGGCGCGCGCGGTGCCCGATGCGATCGACAGGAGCATCATGAGAAGCGCGAACGCACCCGCGCCGACAACGAAATGCCGGGTACGCGCGATCACTACTGCGGCGTCCATACGCTGATCGTGGCCCGAGCGGGCGGGCCGGTCAACTCAGGCGCGGATAGCTTCTGGCGCGGTGCCGGCGATGGCGAGCAGCCGGGCGACGATAGTGCCGAGGTTGGAATCACGCGGGCTGAAAACCAACTTCACGCCGGAGTCGAGCAGCGCCCGCCGATCGTGCTCGGGAATGATGCCGCCGATTACGAGGCTCAGATGGGAGGCTCCGCGACGGCGCAATATTTCGATAGTCTCGCGGGCAATGGTGAGGTGTGCGCCGGCCATCGAGCTGATGCCAAGAATTTCGGCGTCCTCCTGGAGCGCGGCTTCGACGAGCTCGCTCGGCGTCTGCTTGAATCCAGCGAGGATGACTTCCATACCCGCCTGGCGGCAGGCGTGGGCGAGCAGCTTGATCGCATTAATGTGGCCGTCGAGGCCGGCCTTGCCGAGCGCGATTCGGATGCGGCGCGTCGCGCGTGGCACTTCGAAGGAATCGACGCTCGCGGAGGCATTGAGCAAAGGTGGCACATAGCGGCCGCAGGCGGCGCGCTCGATCGAAGAAGTCCATTCGCCGACGGTTCCGCCGGCGCGGGCCAGCTCGAGCGTCGGCTCCATCAGATCGGCGCGCTGGGCGGCAGCGCGTTCAAGCCGCTCACGCGCAGCAGCGACAGGCGCCTGCTCCCGTGCCGAGCGCCATCGGCGGATCTGATCAATGCGTGCGCGCTCGGCGGCTGGCTGCGCGGGAGACTCCACCCCATCGGAGGGAGGCGGGGCAAGACCAATCTCGCCGAGGAAGGCGTTGACGCCGACTTGGGTGATCTCGCCTCTTTCGAGCCGCCGCTGGCGCTGAGCGAGTTGGGTGGTAAGCTCGGCGGCGACGATGTCTATGGCGCGTGAATAGCCGGCTTCGCGCATCCGGAAGGCGATCGCGCGGGCGCGGTCAGCGATCTCCGCGGTGAGCTTCTCGACGATCACGCTACCCTCGAAGATGTCGCCATAGCGCGCGAGCTCAGTCTCATACATCAGGATCTGCTGAGTGCGCAGACTGAGCAGCTGCTCGGACTGGTCAGGAATCGCCATCGCTTCGCGGAAGCCGGGCAGCTGGAGCGCGTTGACGCGGGCGCCGGCGGAAATCGTGACCGGGAGAGCCTCGTACGCGATGCGGATGATGTTGATCTCAGGCTGTTGCTCGGTGAGCGTGAGCGATCGTATCTGGCATCCGGCACGGAAGGCGACGTCCTGGACGCCGTAAACTTCCGCGCAAAGCTGACGCCAGAGTTTGAAGTAGGCGCGGACCTTGCAGATCTCGGGGACCAGCTCGATGCCGCTGTTGATGAAAAAGGAGATGCGGCGAACGGTCTCCGCGAAAGCCTCGGGCGTCAGGCGCTCACGCAGATTGTCGAGGATGAGGAGTGCATTGCCGAAAGCGTAGCCAATTTCCTCGGCAGGTCCCGCGCCGCTCTCCATGTAGTGATAGCCGCAGCAATTGATCGGGTTCCAGTTTGGAACGCGCTCGACCGCGAAGCGGATCAACTCGGTGGAGATCGCGAAAGATACATCGGGATGAAAGATCGAGGTGCCGCGGGCTACATATTCCTTGAAGAGATCATTCTGGGTAGTGCCACGCAGCGTGGTCCACGGCACGCCGCGCTTGTCGGCGACGATCAGATAGAGCGCCAGCAGCCACGGCGCGGTGGCATTGATAGTCATCGAGGTGTTGATCACGGCGAGATCGATACCATCGAGCAGCGCATCCATGTCCTGCCAGTGGCATATCGATACGCCAGCTTTGCCGACTTCGCCGGCGGCGATGGGAGCGTCGGGATCAAAGCCGTTTTGAGTCGGTAGGTCGAAGGCGATCGAGAGGCCGCGCTGGCCCTGCGCCAAGTTTTCCCGGAAGCGGCGGTTGGCGTGCTGAGCATCGCCGAAACCGGCGTAAGTACGAATGATCCAGGGCTCGCGGGCAGGTTTGCGATCGGGGCCGGGCACGGCCGGTTTTAATTTCTGCTTTATGGCCAAGCTGGCGGGCTCTCCAAGGCGAGATTATCCGCCGTCACGATGCAACGCCAGTGCGGCGCTTCGAGCGATTGATGGCAGCCTGGCTTGGTTAATCCAAATAGCTGGCTGGGAGCGAGGTGGCGATTCTTGTCAGCCTTACCAGCGCAGCAGGCTGGCGCCCCAGGTCAAGCCGCCGCCGCATGCGTTGAGCAGGACAAGATCATTGTCGTGAATTCGCCCAGCTTCGAGGGCCTCGTCGAGCGCAATTGGTACCGAGGCGGCAGAGGTATTGCCGTAGCGGTCGATGTTGGTAAAGACCTTGCTTTGATCGAGGCCGAGGCGTTCAGCGACAGCATTCAAGATGCGAAGGTTGGCCTGATGGGGGATGACAAGGTCGATCTGATCTATCGCAAGGCCCGCGCGGGTGACGACTTCGCGAGTGACATCTTCCATGCTTTTGACCGCGACTTTGAAGAGCTCCGGTCCGCGCATTTTTATCGCATCGTTTTCATCGCGGCGCACTTCAGAGTCGGCGGTGGCGCGGATGCCAGTAGCGCGAACGGAGAGCAGATCGGCGAATTGCCCGGCTGAGCGAAGCACCGTGCCGAGGACGCCGCGCGGCCCGGGTTCAGAAACCATCACGACCGCACCGGCGCCATCGCCGAAGAGCACGGCGGTGCGGCGATCGTCCCAACTAACCATGGTGGAGAGCGCGTCGGTACCAACGACCAGAGTGCGCTTCCAATCCCCCGCGCGCATTGCGGAGTCAGCCACCGAAAAGGCGTAGACAAAGCCCGAGCAGGCCGCAGCGACATCGAAAGCGGGAATGGTATCGACGCCTAGCGCGCTCTGCAGCTGGCACGCGAACGACGGGAAGGCGTAGTCGGACGAGACGGTGCCGACGACGATGGCATCAAGGTCGGCGGGCTTCATTCCAGCGCGGCCAAGGGCCAGGCGGCTGGCGGCGGCGGCGATTTCTACCAGCGATTCGCCGGTGCGCATTACATAGCGGCTGCCGATGCCGGTGCGCGAACGGATCCATTCATCGGAAGTGTCGATGCGCCGTTCAAGATCCTGATTGGTCAGGAGAGTCGCAGGGATGCCACGGCCGGTACCAACGATTCGTGAGCCCATGAGGTTCCCGCTAATCCAGCTGATGGGGCCGGAAGGCCAGGGTAGTGTTGGTGCCGCCGAACCCGAAGGAGTTCTTGAGGGCGATACGGATACGGGCGGCGCGGGGACGATTAGGCACGTAATCGAGATCGCACGCGGGATCAGGGTTGTCGAGATTGATCGTCGGAGGGATCATCCCACGTTTTACGGCGAGCACGGTATAGGCGGCCTCGATCGCACCAGCGGCGCCCAGCGAGTGGCCGGTCATCGACTTCGTAGAGCTGACCGCGATTCTGGCGGCGTGCTCGCCGAAGGCGCGCTTGATGGCTTGGGTTTCCGCGAGGTCGCCCTGAGGCGTCGAGGTGCCGTGAGCATTGATGTAGTCGACTTCGAGCGGGTTGAGATCGGTATCCTCCAGGCACATTTGCATGCATCGCGCAGCGCCGCGTCCTTCGGGCGAAGGAGAGGTGATGTGGTAGGCGTCGGCGTTGGTGGCATAACCGGCGACCTCCGCGAGGATCGGCGCGCCGCGACGGACAGCGGAGTCGCGCTCCTCGAGGATCAAGGCGGCGGCACCCTCGGCCATGACGAAGCCGTCGCGGTCGCGATCGAAGGGACGGCTGGCGGCCTCGGGCGCATCGTTGCGAGTGGAGAGGGCTTTCATGGCGATGAAGCCGCTGACGCCCAACTTGGTAAGCGCGGCTTCAGCGCCGCCGGTGATCGCGGCGTCGAGATAGCCAAAGCGGATCATCCGATAAGCCTCACCGATAGCGTGGCTACCGGAGGCGCAAGCGCTGGTAGTGGTGAGGTTGACGCCCTTGGCGCCGTAGCGGATCGCGATATTGCCGGGGGCCAGATTGCCAATCAGCTTGGGGATGAAGAAAGGAGTCACGCGGCGCAGGCCGCTCTCAAGAAAGATGAGATGGCTTTCCTCGATGGTGTAGAGCCCGCCGATGCCGACGCCGATGAGGACGCCGACACGCTCCGCGTTTGCGTCGTCAATCTTAAGCGCAGACTGGGTCATAGCCTGCACCGCGGCGGCGACCGAGTATTGGATGAAGAGGTCCATCTTCTTGACCTCCTTCCTCTCGATCCAGTCTTCGGGATTGAAGCCGCGGACTTCGCCGCCGATTTGAGTTGGGAAAGAGGAGGCGTCGAAACGGGTGATTCGGCCGATGCCAGAACGGCCGGCCATCAAGGCCTCCCAGTTAGGTTCGACGCCAATGCCGAGGGGCGTGACGAGACCAAGGCCGGTCACGACCACGCGGCGATCGAGACGCTGTTTCATCGCGGTGCCCCTCTCCTCACAGGTTTCACCTAATTTACTATCAGACGCAGGACATGCCGAGAATAAGACCCATCCACAAGAGGTTCGCGTCGAAGAACGGTGCGGCCTTGAAGGCACGCAAAAACAATTGGACAATAATCAGGTGGCAAGCGTGATGCGGCCCGAACCACTTCTCAGGCTGGCTGACAATCTGAAGGAACTGGAGGTGGTCGTCGGCGATCGCGCGCGGGGAGTTGTCGCGGAAGTGCGCCAAGGGCTGATGGAGGCGATTGCCGCGCGCGAGCGGGGAGACCTCCCAAACGCGATCGCGCTGATTAGGGCAGCGATGGAGAAGCTTGCGGCGCTTGGCGGTTCACTGGATCCGGCCGAAGGCACGATGATGCGCGAGGTGGCGGCGCGATTCGTGCAGGCGCTGAACAGCGGCGACAAGAATGCAACGGATGAGACGATCAAGGTCATGCGCCGAAAGGCTGGCGATCCGAAGGACGGCGATACCGACCGGTGAGTCTGGGTAGCTTCGCTTTCGAGACGGCGCGAATGCCGATCCCATCAGGGAAACGGCGCGACTGACGGGCGCCGCGCAACTGTCCGCGCCGAATTTCAACCAAGTGCAAGAACGACGAGCTACTGTGGCGCTCGCAAGCGAGATCGAGGCGTCGAAGGGCGCGCTGGAACAGCTCTGCATCAACTCGATTCGAGTGCTCGCGATCGACGCGGTGCAGAAGGCGAACTCGGGCCATCCAGGAATGCCGATGGGGATGGCGCCAGTTGCGTATCTGCTATTCACGCGTTTCATGCGGCACAACCCGCATAATCCGAAATGGTACGGGCGCGATCGATTCGTGCTTTCGGCCGGGCATGGCTCGATGCTGCTGTACAGCGTGTTGTACCTGACCGGTTACGACCTTGGACTGGAAGATCTGAAGCGCTTTCGGCAGCTCGGAAGCCGCACCCCCGGTCATCCGGAGAACCATCTGACTGCTGGCGTCGAGACGACGACCGGTCCGCTGGGACAAGGATTTGGAAACGGCGTGGGGATGGCGATCGCGGCCAAGCACCTCGAGGCGCGCTTCGCGCGTGACGGTGTGGACCTGTTCGCGCATCGGATATTCGGCGTCGTGAGCGATGGCGACTTGATGGAAGGTGTGGCGAGCGAGGCGGCATCGATCGCGGGCCATCTGGGACTGGGAAATCTCGTTTACCTCTACGACAACAATCACATCACGATCGACGGCAAGACGGACCTGACGTTCTCCGAAGACGTCACGAGACGGTTTGACGCCTATGGCTGGCACACGCAGGCGGTTGAGGACGGCAATGATCTCATCGCGCTGACGCGGGCGATCGAAAACGCGATCGCTGAGCAGAGCCGGCCATCGCTGATCCGGGTGCGCACACATATCGGCTTCGGAAGTCCGCATCGGCAGGACAGCTCTGAGGCGCATGGCAAAGCGCTGGGCGCCGAAGAGGTAGAACTCACCAAACGCAACTACGGGTGGCCGCTCGAACCCGATTTCTTTGTGCCCGACGAGGCGCTAGCCGAGTTTCGCCGGTGCATCGAGCGCGGCGCCGGGCTCGACGCAGAATGGAACGAGAAGTTCGCACGTTATGCCAACACGCACCCGCTCGCAGCGAGCGAGTTCAAGAGAATGCTGGCGGGCGAGTTGCCTGACGGCTGGGATGCGGAGCTGCCGACTTTCACTGTGAAAGATACGCTCGCTACGCGAGAGTCGGCTTCCAAAGCGGAGGCGGCGATAGCCAAGCGCTTGCCGGAATTGATCGGAGGGTCCGCCGACCTGAACGAATCTACTTTCACAGATATCAAGGAAGGCGGGAGCTTTGAGCGCGGATCATATGCGGCCCGCAACCTGCATTTCGGGATTCGCGAACATGCGATGTGCTCGATTCTCAACGGAATGGCGCTGCATGGCGGGCTGATCCCATTCGGGTCGAGTTTTTTCGTGTTCACCGACTACTGCCGGCCGTCGATCCGGCTGGCTGCTCTCATGAGGCTGCACGTAATCTACCTCTTCACGCACGATTCGATAGGAGTGGGCGAAGACGGTCCGACACATCAGCCGATCGAGCATTTGACGTCGCTGCGCGCGATGCCGAATTTGACTTTGATCCGGCCGGCGGATGCGAATGAGGCGGCGGAGGCGTGGCGCGTCGCGGTGGCGAATCGGAGCGGGCCGGTGATGCTGGTGCTGAGCCGGCAGAAGTTGGTGACGCTGGACCGCGCTAATCTTGCGCCGGCCGCCGGACTTGCGCGGGGAGCATATGTGCTGAGCGAGACGGCGGGCCGAAGGCCGGAAATCATCGTGATCGCGAGCGGGTCGGAGGTCCAGCTTGCGCTGGGCGCGAAAACGGAGCTCGAAGCGCGCGGGCACGCGGTAAGCGTCGTGAGCATGCCGAGCTTCGAACTGTTCGAGGCGCAGAGCCAGCAGTATCGTGAATCGGTACTGCCGCGGGACATCAGACGGAGGCTCGCTATCGAGGCAGGCAGCCCGCTGGCTTGGTACCGGTGGGTGGGGCCTGAAGGCGACGTGATCGGGATGACGACTTTCGGCGCCTCCGCGCCATCGGGGGATCTGATGAAGCACTTCGGGTTCACGGTCGACAACGTCGTGAAGCGGGCGCTGAGAGTTCTGGGACAATGAAGACGGCGAGAGGGTGTTGATAGGGCGCCAGAGGGGGAGTGAGCAGGGACGGGGACCATGGCAAGAAAGAATTCGCTGAGTGAACTGGCAACATTGGGGCAGAGTGTGTGGCTCGATTACATCAGGCGCGATCTGCTGTGCTCGGCGGAGTTCGCGCGATTGCTTGATGAAGACGGGCTGCGCGGGATGACGTCTAACCCCACAATCTTTGAGAAGGCGATCGCAGGATCGGGCGACTACGATCAGCAACTCCACGACCTGGTGTTGTCGGGTAAGCCGACAGCCGGAATCTACGAAGCATTGACTCAAGCTGACATCCGGATGGCCGCCGATGCCCTGCGGCCGCTGTATGACGCAACCGAAGGGGGCGACGGGTACGTCAGCTACGAGGTATCGCCGCTGCTATCGCGCGATGCGCGAGGTACGGTCGCGGAGGCGCAGAGGTTCTTTGCGGCGATAGATCGACCCAACCTGATGATCAAGGTTCCAGGGACCGCCGAAGGGACTCCCGCGATCGAGGAACTGATTACGCAGGGGCGGAACATCAACGTAACGCTGATGTTCTCGATGCGGCACTACGACGCCGTCGCAGAAGCATACATCCGCGGTCTGGAGAGACGCGTTGCGGCGGGGCGGCCAGTCGATCGTATCGCATCGGTAGCCAGCGTGTTCGTGAGCCGAATCGACACGCTGGTGGATAGGCGGCTGGATGATCTGGGCAAGGCGAGCGCAGATGAGCGTATTGCTGCGCTGCACGGCAAGGCGGCGGTGGCGAACGCGAAACTGATCTACGGTCGCTTTCGCGAAGCTTTCGGCGGCGAACGATTCAAGCAACTGGCGGCGAAGGGCGCCCATCCGCAGCGGCCACTGTGGGCGTCGACCGGTACCAAGAATCCTGCGTACAGCGACATCATGTATGTCGAGCAGCTAATCGGCGCAGAGACCGTAAATACAATGCCGCCTGCGACGATGAATGCGTTCCGCGATCACGGTCATGCGCGGCCAACCATCGAGGAGGGCATCGACGAGGCGCGGAGAGTGGTGCACGAGTTTGCCCGGCTGGGAATCGATTTGGACGATGCGGGCGAGACGCTGCAGAAGGAAGGCGAGCTTGCGTTCGCGAAATCGTTCGATGACCTGCTGCGAATAATCGAAAAGCGGCGCAGTGAACTGCTTGCGGCGAAGGGCGTACACCCCGAACAGCAAGGTTAATGGGGCGGCCCGAGATCATCGTCCTCGACAGCGCTGAAGCGCTGTCGGTCCGCGCGGCGGAAGAGATCATTCATATCTCCGGGGAAGCGATCTGCACGCATGGGCAGTTCAACCTGTGCCTTACAGGTGGCAGAACGCCGGCGGAGACATATCGGCTGATGGCGACGCGGTTCGAGATGAGCGTCGATTGGAAGGAGGTGCAGTTCTTTTTCGGCGATGAGCGCTGCGTGCCGCCCGACGACCCGACAAGCAACTTCGCGATGGCGAACCGCATGATGCTCGGCAAACTCGCGCTCAGGCGTGAACAAATCCATCGAATACGGGGCGAGGAAGAACCGGCAAAGGCAGCGCGAGACTACGAAGACGAGATCAGAGAAGAATTTTCGATCGACGAAGGCGAATTTCCAAGCTTCGATCTGGTGCTGCTGGGTGTCGGCGACAACGCGCATATCGCATCGCTGTTTCCCGGCGGCGCGGCAATCCGGGAGCGCGAGCGGTTGGCGGTAGCGGTCGAGGTCGACGCGCCCCAGCCCCATCGGGTGACCCTGACTCCGCCGGTCCTCAACAATGCGGCGCGTGTGATGTTCATCGTGGCGGGAGCGGCCAAAGCGCAGGCCGTCAAGCACGTGATCGAAGGGCCTCGCAACCCCGATCTCTATCCGGCCCAGATCATAACGCCTGAGAAGGCGCAGGTGATGTGGATCCTGGACAAGGACGCCGCGAGCCTGCTGGGCAAGTAGCGACCTACGAATGGTGCACGAGATTGCTGGTAGTTGACGGGACAGCAGACCGGAAAGCGCACTGCGTCATCGGGCCGGCTCGCCACCAGAGAGGCGAGGAGCCGGGGTGATGGGCGCAGGCGAGCGGACCCCCTGAGCTTCCCATTCGAGATCAAGGTTGCCGACCGGGTGCGCGTGGCCAGCCGGGTCGATGAGGATGAGGTCGTGATACCGAACCTGTTCTGGCGCCACGCCTGAGCCGACCAACTCGACGTGCGCGAGTTGCGCGACGTCGACGAATTGGCAACGCATCCGGCTGTAATAGACGAGTGTGGGGAGCGCGACGCCGGCAAAGAAGAGCTCGCCCCCGCCGTAGGCATCTGCGGCGTGCGAGGCTTTTAGCGCCAGGCCAAGACTCGGGCGGCTACGCGCACGCTCATGCTCAAGCGCATCGGATATTGCTCGCAGGCGTGGGGGAACCGTGATCATGAGCATCACGGAGGAAACAATCGCCAGCGCCAAGGCGGAGCGATGCGCGGTCGCAGCCGCGGCGAAGAGCGTGCCAGCAAGCAAGGCGAGCGGAATGAGCGCAGGCAGGATGTACCATCCGAGCCTGGTCTGAACGGCGAAAGCCGCGGCCAGGGCGACGATCAGCCACAGGCACCAGAGCGAGAGTGCCGGGCTTAGCTTGCGAATCCGGAGGGTCAGCGCGCGCCGTGGACGTGGCATAGACAGAGCCAACGCGGGCAGCATCAGAGGCCAAAGGTGGCGGATTTCGATCGCCAGCGTACGTAACGTTGCGGAAGCAGGGTGGACTTCCCCTTCAAGATGAGTAACGACGCGGAGCAGAGTCTCGCGACCAAAAAAGACAGAGAAGAAGCCGGGTGCCGACAGCGCCTGATCGACGTACCATGGAGCGGAGACGATGAGTGCGCTGACAACCATCACCAGTACGCCGCCGGCGCCGATCGAGCTGAATCCGGGCAGGGCGATCGTCGCGACGATCGCGACGATTAGCGGGATGAAGCCGGCGAGACCTTTGGCAAGAATCGCGAGGCCGGTCGCTACACCGGCGAGTGCGAGCCAGACGCGGCTCAGGCGGGCGCGCAGGACAGAGTAGATGGCAAGTGTGCTGAAGAAGACGAGCGGCGCATCGGTGGCACACTCGCGCCCTGCGCGTGCGATGAAAAAGTAAAAGGTCAGGGGAACCAGCGCTGCGCATGCGCCGGCAGTCCGGCCTGCAGCCTGGCAGGCGCTCAGATAGATCACAGCGAGCGTTCCGAGGCCCATCAGAAGGGATGGCAGGCGCGCGCTCAGCTCGGACTCGCCGAATGCGCGAAATGATGCGGAGACCATCCAGAACAAGAGCGGAGGCTTCTTCAGATAGGGCTGACCGTTCCACGTCAGATCGAGGTAGTGGTGGCTGTCGACTGCTTCATGCGAGACTTGCGCGTACGTTGCCTCGTCCCAATCGATGAGCGGAGAAGCGGCGATACCGGGCCTGAGCAGGGCGAGCGCAAGGATCAGAACGGCGGCGAGCTCGATTCGAAGCTGAGACAAGAGACGGATCAGGCCGGCGGGTGCGCCTACCGCATTGCGGTCTGGATACGAGCTCACGCTTCGCGCAGTGTATTGAGACAGTGGCGAGCGTTCCAGCCAGCAGGCTCGTAGAACCGTGCGGCCCGGCAAGAAGCCGAAGATAACCGGATGCGGCAGTTGTTAACGCGCCATTGGACGCTGACGGCGATCATTGCAGTGATCCTGCTGTGGACGGGTTTGTATCTGCCAGGTACACCCGAATTCGCGGTGGTTCAGTTGAAGCGAGCGATTGACAGACGCGATGGAGAGTGGGCGGCGCAGTATGTCGATTTCGACAGCGTTGTGCGGCACGCCGGTTACGAGATGGTTGACGAGAGCAAGGGCGGGAGGATGGGCGGGCTCATCGGTCGGGGCGCCGTGGAACTGTTTTCCAAGCCGCTGGCGCAGATCGCACAGCAGCAAGCGGAGCGAATGGTGAACGAGAAGGCGAAAGAAGTGCAAATGCCTGCCGGCGCCGTGGCGGTCGCAATAGTGCTGATGCACCGGAATAGCGACATGGCCTCGACGAGGTTTCGCGACAGTCGCGGGCGGCCTTGGGAGATCGTGATGGCGCGCGGCGAGGACGGCCGCTGGCGGGTCAGTGAAGTCAAAAACATTCAGGAGATCCTAGGGCGACCGGGGCAGACCAGACCGGCACGTTAGCGGATCATTAGCGGAGCGGAAGCGTTGAAGCGCCCAAGACCGGTCTGAGCTCCGCCGGTAGCGCGTTTACAGTGGAGCTTAGGGCGGGTAGGATTTGAGGGCGCGGCTGGATCAGCTCAGCCGCGTTCTGTTTTTTCCAGGGAAGTAATGAGACGAGAAGATATCCGGAACATCGCGATAATCGCGCACGTCGACCACGGCAAGACCACGCTGGTGGATGCGCTGCTTAGTCAATCGGGAATATTCCGCGCCAACGAACCGGTGGTTGATCGGGTGCTGGATTCATTTGCGCTGGAGCGAGAGCGCGGGATCACAATTCTGGCAAAGAACACCTCGATCACCTGGGGCAAGACGCGGATCAACATCGTGGATACCCCGGGTCATTCGGACTTCGGCGGGGAAGTCGAGCGGACACTGTCGATGGTGGATGGGGCGCTGCTGCTGGTCGATGCCTGCGAAGGGCCGATGCCGCAGACCCGCTATGTGCTGCGCAAGGCGCTGGAGGCGCGACTTCCGGCGATAGTCTGCATCAACAAGATCGATCGTGCGGATGCGCGGCCGGCTGAAGTGCTGGACGAGATCTATGGCTTGTTCATCGAGCTGGACGCGACTGAGGACCAGCTCGATTTCCAGGTGCTCTACACAAATGCGCGGATGGGGACTGCGACTGCAAAGGCTGGCGGCATCGGGACCGATCTGCAGCCGCTGTTTCAGGCGATCGTGGAGCGGCTGCCCGGTCCCGAGGTGGATCCCGACGCGGGGCTGCAGTTCCAGGTCAACAATCTCGAATACGACGACTACGTCGGCAGGCTGGCAATCGGCAGGATCATCGCCGGATCAATCGCGACGGGCGAAAACTACTCGTTGTGCAAGCTCGACGGCGGCCGGGTAACGAGCAAGATCGCGCGCCTGTATGGATGGCACGGGCTCAAGAGAGTCGAGCTGAGCGAAGCACGCGCCGGTGACATCGTGGCGGTGGCTGGAATCGACGAGATCGCGATCGGCGAGACGATCGCAGACCTCGAAAATCCACGGCCGTTGCCGGCGATCCGGATTGACGAGCCGACAGTGGCGATGACGTTCTCGGTGAACAATTCGCCATGGGCGGGACGCGAAGGCGAGTACGTGACGTCGCGCAAGCTCGGCGAGCGGATCGACTATGAATCGTTGCGCAACGTGAGCGTGCGGGTCGAGAAAACCAGCACCGATTCGTGGCGGGTGATCGCGCGGGGCGAGCTCCAGCTGGCGGTGATCGTCGAAACGATGCGGCGCGAAGGCTACGAGTTGCAGGCATCGAAGCCAACGGTCATAACACGCGAGGCAAACGGAACGCTGCTGGAGCCGATGGAATTTGTGACGATCGATGTTCCGGCCGAGTTCATCGGGATCATCACGCAACTGCTGTCGCAACGACGCGGCAAGATGCGCAGCATGGTGACGCATGCGACCCGCCGCGTGCGGCTGGAATACGACATTCCAGCGCGCGGGCTGATCGGCTTCCGCAGCCATTTCCTGACCAATACGCGGGGCACGGGCGTGATGAATTCGCTGTTCAACGGATTCGCGCCGTGGGGCGGTGCGATCCAGTCGCGCGTCAATGGGGCGATGGTCTCGGACCGCGAAGGCGTATCGACGGGCTACGCGTTGTTCCACTTGCAAGAGCGCGGGCAGCTGTTCATAGGCCCGGGTGAGCCGGTTTACGAAGGGATGATCGTCGGCGAGTATTCGCGCGAGACCAATCTGCCAGTGAACGTGTGCCGGGAGAAGAAGCTGACCAACATCCGCGCGGCCGGGCATGATGAGGCGATCAAGCTGACGACACCGCGGGCGATGACGCTGGACCTGGCGCTGGAATGGATCGACGAAGAGGAGCTGGTCGAAGTCACGCCGAAATCCGTGCGGCTGCGCAACCGGATCCTGAAGACCGCGCTCAGGGACAAGCATCGCGGCGTCCCCGTCGACTCGCGCGCGCCAGAAACTTCGCAACGCCAGTGAGCGCCGAATGCTGCGGCGATCCGCCGGGCTGACGATCGGATGACGCGCAAGCGAATTGCGGTGTCCGCCGTCGAGGTGGTCCTGGTGGCGCTGTTGGCGGCGGCGGGAACAGTTGCGTATTACGGCAGCCAGCTCGGTGAACGCATGCTGGGGCAGATCCGCGAGCGCACGGGGCTGGCGCTTGAGAGTGCGGCCGCGCGGGTGCGTCTGAGCAGCCACCTGATCCTGACGCTGGACGGGCCGCGCCTGACGCTGGCCGGAGGCACGACTGTTTTGGCGCGCCGCGCCGAACTCCAGTTCAGCATCAACCGCGTACTTGAGGGCAGCGGGATACCGCTGTACGCGATTCTGCTCGATCATCCGAGCGTTCATCTGGCGGCGGGGGCTAGCGGTGGCACTCCGCCTGTCAACCAGGCTGCAGCAGCCGGGCTGCAAAAAGCCATCGCGGAATTCTCGCACTACGCCAAGAAGCTGCAGGTGATTGAAGGAGAGATTGACGACGCCTCGGGGCGGCAGCTCGTAAACGCACTGGACGTTGCGGCCTCGCGACGGAGGAATGAGAAATCGGCATGGCGGATCCGATTCAAGATGCGCGGCGCAGCGCCGCCAATCGCAGGCCTTGTGGTGGCGGGCGACATTCGGGCCGGAGGGCCGAGCGACGGTCCAGGTCATATGATCGCGCATGGGAGGTTCTGGTTTTGGGACGGAGTAGCAGACGGGATTGAGCTGGCGAACGGAATCGTAGCGCGTGCCGGGTATGGCGGGGGAATCGAAGCCGGGCTGCGAAGCGACGGCTCGATCGCGGCCAGCGCCTCAATGAATCTCAGCGGCATCGAGTTGAAGGGGAACCGTATCAAGGCGCCGCGGAACCTGGGCGACTTCACCGCGGACTTGGCGGGCGTATATAGCGGCGAACGACTGGAGCTGACCCGGCTGGCTCTGAATCAGAGTGGCAAACCGATCCTGGCGGCCAACGCGTACGTCGCGGGATTGGATACGGACAGCCCGACACTCGGAGTTTTTCTGGAAGGACTAACGATCGACGCGGGCAGCGCCGGTGGCTTCGTGAGTTCGATCCGGCGGCTGCCGGAGAGTCTGACCACAATCGGCATGCGGGGCGGCACGATATATTTGGATCGAGTCGGACTCGCGGCGCCCGTCAAGGAAATCAGGTCGGGGTCGAGCGATCTCATCCGTAGGCTGACGCTTAGCGCGCGGCTCGATAGCGTGAAGCTTTCGCCACTATCGGCGGAGCTGCCCGCAATCGACGAGCTCGATGCCCAACTGGTGTTGGCCAACGGCGTGGTGAGGGTGACGCAGGGTTCAATGCGGGCCGGCGCATCGAAGCTCGCGCAGTTCTCGGGCCGAGCTGATTTCTCTGGTGGCTTCGACGACGTGAAGTATGAGCTGGAAGGTACCGGCGCGCTGGAAATGCGGGAGTTCTACGGGCCATTGGTCAATCGGCTGGGTGCGGCGGGCGAGCGCTTGCGGCGTGAGGTCGGCCGCATCGCAGGGGGACTGATAGTAGAAGCGAGCGTGAAGGGTAACTGGCGGGCATCGGAGCCCACCCCGCCAGCTGAATATCTTGTAATGCTAACGCCGCACGATGCGGAAGTTGAGGTAACCGCGGTCCATAGGCTGATGAAGCTGGTGAGCGGCCAAATAACCCTGCGGCCAGAATCACTGGCGCTGGATCAGCTCATCGTCACCGCCGAGCGCGGCCGGGCCACACTCAATGGCGGGATCCGATTTGACGAGAAAGGCCCGGAGTTCAGGGAGCTGAGGATTGCGCTAGATGATTTTCCGGCGGAGGAGTGGCTTCCGCTGACCCAGGTGGGCGATACGCTAAGAGCGCGAGGCCCGGTCAAAGGCGGACTGTCGATCAATACTGACCGGAGCCGGGGCGAGCGGCAGATATTAAAGGGTCAGGTGAGAATTGGGCCAGGCGAGATTCAACTGGGGTTCCTGCGTTCGCCGATTGTCGTCAATACGGCAGTCGTGAAGCTTGAGGGCGGGGGCGCGGAGCTTCAGATGCACGGCGCGAAGCTGGAGGGTTACCCGCTCGAGATGACGATCGGAGTGGCAGACTTCAGCAACCCGTCGATCCGCATCGATGCTGATGCCGAGAATCTTGATCTCGAAGTGATGAAGTTTGTGAGGATGCCATGGTCGGCCAAGAGCCCGATCGATTTTTTTGGCAAGATGCGGACGACCGGACACGTAGACGCGCGGCAGGGGAAGCTTGCAAAGCTTAACATGAGCGGCCTCAAGACCGACTTCACCAGAGATCGTGAAGGGTGGCGCGTATACAACTTCGAGGCGGAAGCGCTCCAGGGTCGCGTCAAGATCGAACTCAGCGGCCGCGCGAAGGATGACTGGATCCATATCAAGGGACACGGCGCGGAGCTGGACGTCGGCCAGGTGCTGGAGCTGGTAAAGCCGGGGAAGAGTGCGGTGCTGCGTGGCAAGCTCTATTCGGATCTCGATGTCTGGGGGAATACCGACGTGGACTTCTTCCAGACGCTGGCTGGAACGTGCTCGATGATCGTGCGCGATGGAGCCCTGGACAAGTTCACGCTTATGTCGCGAATGCTGGGGATGATCGATCTGAAGAACTGGCTCACGGCGCAGGTGCCGGATCCTCGCAAAGCGGGAATTCCGTTTACCGCACTCAGTGCCGACTTCAGTGGAATGAAAGGCGTCTTCTTTACCAACAATCTGTTGCTCGACGGGCCGGTGATGGACGTGACGGCGTCGGGCAGCTTCGACATGGGAGAAGGCAGCCTCGACATGGAGGTCGGGATGTTCCCGTTCCAGACCGTGAATTGGCTGATTGACAAGATTCCGTTGATCGGCAAGGACCTGGCTGGCAGCGGTGGCGTGGTGGCTGCCTACTTCCATGTACGCGGGCCAACGGACGATCTGAGCGTGATGCCGGCGCCAATCACGTCAGTGGCGGAAATCGTAAAGAGGACACTGGGTTTTCCGATCAACATGATTAGGCCGAACACGATCAAGTGACGGGCACCTCCGTTCAGAATGACGAAGAGCGAGAGACCCGCGGTAATCGTGTTTGCGCGCGAGCCGATCAGTGGGCAGACGAAGACGCGGCTGATAGGGAAGATCGGCGCGAGGGGAGCGGCGAGACTTGCCCACGCATTTACGATCGATGCGTTGCGCAAAGCTAGTTCGCTCCGACCGCGCCGGCTGGTGATTGCAGGGACTGGACCAGGTCCGGCGACCCAGAGCCGCTACTTCAGGCGGCTGGGCCGCGAGTTTCGAGCAGAGGTAGTCGACCAGGGCCGGGGGACGCTTGGACAACGCATGGCGGCGGCGCTGGGCCCGCATAGCGAGCAAGGGGCGGTGCTGATCGGGACCGACACACCCTCATTGCCGAGCGAGGCTTTAGCGAAGTGCGCCGAAGGTCTTCGGACGGACAGGATAGTGCTGGGGCCGAGCTTGGACCGCGGATACTACCTGATTGGCGTGCGCGGCGCGCTCCCGGACGTGTTCAGAGGAATCAGGTGGGGAGGAGGGCGCGTGCTGGCGGCGACGGTCGAGCGGCTGCGGAAGCAAGGAATCGATTATGCACTCGGGCCGGCGTGGTATGACGTCGATCGATGGAGTGACCTCGTCCTGCTAGTCGAGCATCTGCGTCGAGAATTGGGACGCGTAAAGTCTGGGCGACCTGACTGGTCTCGAAAAGCCGGCTTCCCGTGTCCGGCAACGGTGGAAGCGCTTCGCAGGCTGGGCTTGCTCGAAAGGTGGGGAGGATCGATGCGAAGCAGTGATTGAAGTCACCATCTACACGAGATCGGATTGCGAGTTGTGCCGCGAGATGGAAGAGATCATTGAGCGGGAACTACCGCGGTTCGAGGCGCGTATGGTGCGCGTGTGCATCGACGGGAACGCTGAATTGGAGGCACGGCACGGACAAGAAGTCCCGGTGCTGTTCGTCAACGGGCGTAAGGCGTTCAAGTATCGATGCAAGGCGAGCGAGCTTCGTAGGCGCCTGCTGCGCGAGGTCAGGCGATGAAACGGGCGCCGGCGGTAGTGGTGCTGGTCACGGTGGGGAGCGCGGACCAGGGGGCCGAGATCGCGCGGTCACTGGTGGAGGACCGGCTGGCGGCCTGCGCTAACATCATCGGGCCGATGCGATCGATATATCGATGGCAGGAGGTGGTGCAGGACGAGGGCGAGTACCTACTGGTGATCAAGACGCGCAAAACGCGGCTGGCGGCGCTCGAGTCGCGGGTGCGAACGCTGCACAGCTACGAAACGCCCGAGGTGCTGGCGCTGACGGTCGAGAGCGGGTCGGCGGCGTATCTTCGCTGGGTGTTCGAATCGACGGCGCCGATCACTACAAAGCGACGTGCGGCGAAGCGTCGCAAGCTTCGCCGCTAGTTCAGGCCGTAGAGCTCGGCGACATTGTCGTGGACGATGAGGTTGAACTCATCGTCGTTCAGTTCTCCCCGATGCTCGCGGAGCATTTCCTGCGACCAGGGCCAAGTCGAATCGCTGTGCGGGAAATCGTTCGCCCACATCAGGCGGTGAATGTTGCACATATCCTTCATGCGGAAGGCGACCCAGTCGTCCTGGAAGGTCGTGTATATATTCTCGCGGAAGTACTCGCTTGGCATCCTGGTAAGCGTGCCGGCGGGAAGCCAGTAGCGATGGCGCTTGTAGGCGTGGTCCATGCGGTACATGTAATGCGGGACCCAACCGGCGTCCGCTTCGACGCAAACGACCCTGAGTTTGGGGTGACGCTCGAACACGCCGCCGAGAACGAAAGTGCCCATGATGTCCTGGCATCCGCGGACGATGGATAGGAAACTGTTGAGGCGTGGGCCGCGCGTGTTGAAGTTGTCCTGCTTGCTGGTGAGGATATGGAAACTCAGCGGCATGGCAAGATCGACGGCCGCTTCGTAGAAGGGGGCGTAGATCGGATCGTGGTAGTCAGCGAGCGCGGGGTTGCCGGGCATCATTACGCCGTGCAATCCGAGTTCCTTGATCCTGCTGAGGTCCGTAATGCCCTCTTCGACTGAGCGCATCGCGGTTTGGCCGATGCCAAGGAGGCGATCGGGGTGAGCCGCGCAATACTCCGCAAGCCAGAGGTTATAGGCGTCGAAGCAGGCCTTCTTGTAGTCGAAGTCTGGATGGTTGCAGAGCAACATTCCGACCGACGGATAGATTATCTCGGCTGAGACACCGTCGCGGTCCTGGTCGGCGAGCCGGGCTTCGGGATCCCATCCGCCACGATGGAGTTCTTCGAAGGTGACGCCGCCGACAGCGAGCTGCTCGGCGGATTTACCGGCGGCGGCGAGCAGGCCCATCGGGACGGGGCGCTCCATTCCGTCCACGACGAACACATCGCCGAGTTTTTCATGGCGGACCATGTGGGGTGCGCGGTCCTTGAAGCGGAGATCGATACGATCGACATAGGTTCCGGGCGGTTCAGTGATGTGGGAATCGGCGGAGATGACCGGCTTGAGCATCGTGACTCCCTCCTTGTGCAGGCCCCTGACGAGCGAGGTCCTGCCAACAGGGAATGATTAGACAAATCGGCGGTGAAAGCAACGAGGACCGAGGGGACGCCCCCAGCAACGCTTGGCGGCGAGACGCGAGGAGGCGAAGAGAGTCGGAAATGACAAGAGTATTCCGGGCTGCTGTCGAGAAGATGGATCCCTACACTCCTGGCGAGCAGCCGCGCGCTGGGGAGCGGCTGATCAAGCTCAATACGAACGAGAATCCGTACCCGCCGTCGCCGCTGGTAGCGCGCGCAGTGAGGCGGGCGCTGGCGGACTCGGCATGGAACCGGTATCCGCCGCCGCGTGCGGACGAATTCGTTACGGAGGCATCGAAGGTATACGGCCTGCCGCGGGAGATGATCATGGCGGGGAACGGATCGGACGAATTACTGGCGATTCTGTTCCGAGCGGCGCTCGAGCCGGGCCGTACAGTAGCGTACGCGGCACCGACGTATTCGCTCTATGACACGTTGGCGACGATCCAGGGAGCGGAAGTCAAGCGAGTGCCCTACGGAGGCGACTTCGTACTGCCTGCCGAGGCACTGACGCGCGTGCGAGCCGCGCTGACGATCGTGTGCAATCCGAACTCGCCGTCGGGCACGGGCACACCGCCAGCGGTACTGGGACAGATGGCGGCAAGCCTGAGGCCGCGGCTGCTGGCAATTGACGAAGCATACGTGGACTTCGCGGACAGCAACGCGCTGGAGCTAGTGAAACAGCATACAAATGTGATCGTGCTGCGGACCTTGTCGAAGTCGTTTTCGCTGGCGGGGGCGCGGCTGGGACTTGCCTTCGCTCATCCCAAGATAGTTGCGACCCTGATCAAGGTGAAGGATTCGTACAATCTAAGCTGGCTGGCTCTGGTAGCCGGCACGGCGGCCTTGAAAGACGTTGGTTGGATGAGGCGCAACGTCCTGCGGGTGCAGCGCACGCGGGCGCAAACGAGTCTTGCTCTGCGCGAGCTGGGGTTCGAGGTCCCGGAGTCGTCGGCGAACTTTGTCTTGGCGCGGATGGCGGGCCGGGATCTGGGTCCGATGGCGCGCGAACTGCGGCGGCGTGGAATCCTGGTGCGACACTTCGCGACGGGTCGATTGCGCGACGCGCTGAGGATTTCGATCGGCCGGCCATCAGAGATGAGAGAGCTGCGGGCAGTTCTTGGAGATCTGGTGAGGTACAGGAAATGAGAGGAGCGGCGCGGCGAGTCCTACCTACAATATGACAAATATTGCGCCTATATGATCAGGTATCTTGACCGGTCGTTTAATGAACTGCTAGAGACGTGACTGCGCGGGATCGCCGAACGACCGCGAGCGTTCGAGGGTTCGAGTCGCGGGAGTGCGCGCACGTGGACGTGGAGAGCGCCGCGACGCCAATAGTTCGGTTGCGGCCGCGGCAGGCTTACGGGGGGTCATGAGGCAGGAGAGTCGCCCATCTTTCAGATCAGCCGAGAGTGCGCTGCGATTCTATTTTCGGGCGAAGGAGGTGCTGTCGGCGAAGGCTTCGCTGGTGCTTCGTCCGGAAGGCTCGATTCCGACGTCGGGTGAGAGCCGGCGGGACGATCTGATGGCAGACTATCTGACGATCGGGACGAGTCTGAAGGAATTCAACGAGTTGCAACTGTGGCTGCTTCGAGAACTTTACGGCCCGCGTAACTTCGACGATCCGCCACGCACAGTGACGCGGGCATGCGAAGCAGGGCGGCGGCGGTTTCCGCGCGTGAAATGGACGCCGCAGGGGGTTGGGCGCCTGAAGCATCATACCTTGCGCATGCTCGAGAGAACGCTGGTGACGAAAGGAATGATCGCGGCGGAATGGTCCGAGGCCGGGCCCGTGAGAGGGCGCGGTAGCGAACAAGGAGACGAAGATGGATTCGAAGCTGCCAGAGTCCCGAGAGAAGTCGGTGTGGCAGGTTTTTCGTCAAGGCGAGCGGAGGGGCGATCAAAGCACCATACGCCGCGCCGGCGGGTCGAGATCGTCTTCGACGACGATACGGGCGAGAGGGATTGAGCGCTGCTATACGGTGCGCCAAGTGGCAGCGCTACTGGGATACAGTGAGAAAACGCTCAGAAGGCTATGCCACCAGGGCAAGATCCGAACGGTGCAATCATCGCCCCGCGCACAGCATCGGATCCCGCTCAGCGCGGTCCAAGAGTTCTTCGAAAGGAGCCAGTACTATTGGGCCTTCCGGTCTCAAGCCGAGTTCGAACAGGCGGTGCTCGACGCATATCGGAGCAGCGAGAGATGCGCTCAAGAGGGGAGCGCGAAGCCGAAGCAGGATCGGGCGACATGAGGATCTGCTTCGAGCTAACTTCGCGTGGGCGAGAGTGAACACCAAAGCACATCGGTGGGCATCGTAGGTCGCGATGGCCAATTGAGTTCCCCGGGCAGGAATCGGTACAAAGCAGGCACGATCGAAAAGTCGCGTTTGGCGGGAGGCCCGGCGCAGTGCCGGGCTTTCCGTTTTTCTGGCGACCACTGGATATCCGCGATCGGTGAAGACGTCGGCGCAATTCGAGCGCGGCTGGCCGACGCCGACATGGAGCGGCAGATCGATCGGGGGACAGAACCGATGCACGAAGCGATAGTGAATGCCAGGGAAGGCAGCGAAGAGTAGAGCCGTTTCGGTCAAGCATCAGAAATCGAGAAGGCGGAAGACCAAAGGAACGGGGCACCGGAACCGGGAGCGGTCATTCACGAGAAGATCGTCGGGGCCCAACTTTCCGCGACTGTACGAGAAGCAGCGACGATTCGTCGAAGACCCGGCCCGTTACACATTGTGCGAAGCCGGCACCAAGAGCGGCAAGACGCTTGGATGCGCGGTGTGGCTGGTAAGTCAGGCATGGCGGGAGCCGGGCACAGTCTGGTGGTGGGTGGCGCCATCGTACGCGCAGGCGATGGTGGCATTGGAGCTGATGATCCACGGCGACCGCATGAATGCCGCAACCAACAAGCGGCGAGGCGGGGCGATTGGACGGCTGCTAGTACCCGGCCAGCATTGCAAGGTGCGGCGGGGCGGTGCGTTTCCTGAAATTGCGCTTCGCAACGGGACACTGATCCAGTTTCGGACGGCGGCAGAGCCTGATCGCCTGTACGGTTCGGGAGTGACTGGGGCGGTGATCGACGAGGCGTCGCGGTTGGGCGAGCAGGCGTTCGTCGCGGTGCGATCGACGCTGACGATGAGCCGCGGGGCGCTGAAGATAGTCGGCAATCCGCGCGGCACGCGAAACTGGTTCTACAAGCTGTGCCAGAAGGCAAAGGCGGAGGGCGGCGACTACAGCTACCATCATCTGTGCTCCGCCGATAACCCATTCATCGCGCCCGCGGAAATAGAGGACGCGCGGCGCATACTGCCGGAGCGGATCTTCCGCGAGCTGTATCTGGGCGAGGCGCAGGAAGGCGAGGGGCAGGTCTTCAGCCATATCAGGCGGGCGTGCGTGTTGAAGGGGGTACAAAAGCCGGAGGCGGGCCACAGCTACGTGATCGGGTGGGATCCGGCGCGCAAGCGCGACTACTCGGCGCTCACCGTATTCGACGCCGAGAAAATTCCGTATCGCGAGGTGGTCATCGAGCGGCTGACCAATACAAGCTTCGACGCGCAGCTCGAGCGAGTGAAAGCGATCAGCGAGCGTTACAACAACGCGCCGGTGATCTTCGACGGGACGTCGCTGGGCGGCGACCTGCTGGGAGAGGACGCTCGCAAAAAAGGAGTGCCGGCGATTCCGTTTACATTCACGAGCAGCAGCAAGAACGAAATCATCAACCGGATGGTGGCGGCGCTGGAGCGGGAGTCGGTCGTCTTCCAGGCGGGCAGCGCCGAGGCGGAAGTGGCGCTGGGCGAGATGGAACTATTCGAAGGTCGACCGTTGGGCAGTAGCGGGATGCTGGCCTATGGCGCACCTGAAGGCGGCCATGACGACACCGTGATGGCGCGGTGTCTGGCATTGTGGGGACTAGAACGGCCAGGTGTGATCGCCCAGTCGGGAATTCTCGGCTACCTCAAAGAGGCGAAAAGACGCAGCGCCGGCAAGCAGCAAAGCTCAGCGCATTGATGCGCGGTCCGCAAGCAGCGGCCATCGGGCAACGACTCATTTCAAGCATAGGTCGGAGGAAAGGCCACGATGCAGCAGCCCGAGACGAGGCTGTATCGCGCAGTCGTGCTGCAGGCAGTCGCCGACATCGCTGGGCCGCGGCTGGGAAGTGAAGGGGCGACCGGACGATGGCCGCTGCTATCAGCCGAGCGGCGGCTGAGGCAGCGAGCGTTCGAGTGGGTGCTGGACGATGCGGACTACCCATTTTCATTTCGCGATTGCTGCAGAGTGCTGGGACTTGCGGCGCAACGCGGGCGTGAGGGCTTGGTGCAGATGACGGGACTGCGGGCCGGACCGTATCGGGCCGCCAACGGCGGACCCAAGGAGCTCGAATGATGGGGTTGGTCTCGAAGGCCGGCGGGGCATTGGCCTCGCTGTTGCGCGGGGTGGCGAACAGCCAACCGCTCCGGGAGCGAGCGCAGTTGGCGTCTCAAGCGTCGGCATCGACGCAGCCATTCGGACCGGGCACGGCGATCGAGCCATCGCAGGCGAGGGGCATCGAACCAAGGCGCTGGATCTATCCGCCCGCGATTAACGTCGCATCAGGGCCGCGGGCGATGCCGGGTCAGGTCTCGTTCCAGGACCTGCGCAACTTCGCGGCGAGTTACGACGTACTGCGAGTCTGCGTCGAGACGCGCAAACAGCAAATGCGCGGCCTGAAGTGGGACGTCGTAGTAAGAAACCATGCGGCGAGCCGGGGTTCGGACTTCAGCGCGGACATCGAGCGGGCGGTGGCATTCTTCGCTCATCCAGACGGCCGGATGCCGTTTGGCACATGGTTGGGCGCGGCGCTGGAAGATGCCCTGGTGATCGACGCGTTGACGATCTACAAGCGGCGCGACAGGGCAGGGCGGCTGCTCGCGCTGGAACTGGTGGATGGAGCAACGATCAAGCCGCTGATCGACGAGTATGGAAGGCCACCGGCTCCGCCGGCGGCAGCATATCAGCAGTTTGCGTACGGATTTCCATGGGCCAATTTCGGGGGCGATGAGATTCTGTATCGTCCGTACAACCCGCGCAGTTTCGCCAACTATGGTTACTCGCCAGTGGAACAGATCGTGGTGACGGTGACGCTGGCGCTGTCGCGACAGATTGCTGCCATCAGTTACTACAAAGAAGGCAACACACCGGCGGGGTTTGGCGAGGTCCCAAAGGAATGGACCAGCGCCATGATCCGCGAGTTCGAAGAGATCTTCAACGGACTGCTGGCGGGCGACTTCGCAGCGCGATCGCGCATCAAAATGGTACCGGCGGGCTTCAACTTCAAGCCCTGGGTCGATTCGAGCACGACATTCAATACGGCCTTCGACGAGTATCTGACGCGAATCGCGTGCGCGGCGTTTGGCGTGCCGCCCACGCAGTTTCTGAAGACTTACAACCGGGCGACGGCGGAGGTAGTGGACGAGGCCAGCACGGTAGCCGGATTCGATCCGCTCAAGGAATTCATCGAGCGGCTGTGCGACGAGATTCTACTCGCGGGCGACGGGCTGAACATGCCGCATCTGCGGTTCACGTTCACCAGCGAACGGCGGAGCGGCGAGGAACTCGAACTCAAGAAGAACGTTGAGTACCTGAAGGCGGGCGTGCTGTCGATCGATGACGTGCTGGTGCGGCTCGGAATGGAACCGATCGGCGTGGGGCGCTTTGTGACGGTACCGGGACAGGGAATTGTGCCTCTGGAGACGGCGTTGGCAGGCTCGAAGACTCAACGCCCGGGCGACACCGTCGGTCAGCGCGTGGCGATGAATGAAAAAGAGCGAGCGGATCTCGGCAAATGGATGCGCAAGGCGCGGCGGGCCATCGCGAAGCGCATCAGCGATGGCGGTCCGACCGATGGGCTGGAAGTTGAGTTTGAATCCGAGGCGATCGAGTCCGGACGAGCCGCGGCGATCGAGGCAGGACTGAAGGGAGTGCGCACGGCGGCTGACGTTGAAGCACTGTTCGCGTCGACGACGGAGGCGGACGGACTCGCAGCGATGGCAGATGGTCCAACGGGACCGGAGCGGCGCCATCCGAACATTGCACACGCGTGGGTTGGCTTGACGCCAATGCTCAAGAGGCTCGGCGGCCATATGACAGAGACGGTCCTGACCCGCGCGGGAATCTGGAAGGAAGGCTTTGGCGAGATGCGGGTGCTTCCCTGGCTGCACGACCGGGGACCGGCGCCGCACGATCTCAGGCGACGGGTAGCTGAGTACTTCGATAGTGACGATTTCGATCGGCTTCACGAATTGAGCGAGATCCTCATCGACGCGGCGAGCATGCCGTCGCTCTTGAGCGCCGGGTTCCCCCGCGTGTCCCGCAAATGGGGCACGGAGACGCAATCATTGCGGCCCGGCGCTCTCCCACCTTCGCAGTGTGTGAGCGATGGGGAGCCGGACGAGCTGATTGAGAGGGCAGTGAGCGCGGTGTTGAGCAAGCATGTTTTGACCACGCGCGCCCGGCTCAACCGGCTGATTGATACGGCGCATGAGCGCGGATTCACGCGCAGCGAGCTGAGGGACGCCGCACTCCGGGCGAGCGATTTTGGCATCGAAGCAGCGCGTACGCTGGTCAACGAGTTGGCAGCTGCGTTGCGGGCAGGTCACGAGGGCGGGCAGGTCCAGGAATTGTCGAGCGAGCTGCGCTAGGGCGATATGCGGAAGCGATCGGAGTCACAAGCCGGATGCCGACCTATGAGTATCGATGTGGGCGCTGCGGCGTCGTTGAGATCGTCCATGCGATCAGCGAGCCGGCGCGTGAACATTGCCCGGTGTGCGGCCGCGTTGTGAAGCGGCTCGTTTCGGGCGGTGCAGGCTTCGTTATGGAACCCAGTGGCTTTTGGGAGATGGGGCGCGACGGAAGAGAACGCAAAGTGGCGCGCAGTGAACGCGAGCGCGAGTGGCGGTCAATTGCAGGGCGTGAGAAGCCGATCGTATGACCCGCAGAGCGGCGGGAGTGAGGCATGGGCGACCGATGATACGGCCGGCGATGATCGCGCATGACGATCAGGACAGAAGGCGAGGTGCAGCGATGGGTAGTGAAGGCAAGAGCGCAGTGGCTGCCGCAGAGAAGAGTGGAGGCGGCGAGGTGGAGATCTCCGGCGAGGCGCGTGTGTCGATGTACTGCCCGATCGCGAAGAGCAGCCGGACAGACAAGGGATTGATGGTTTACGGCTGGGCGTCGGTGGCGGAATACGTGGACGATCAGGGGGAAATCGTGGACGCCCAAGCCTTGCGTGAAGCGGTCGAGGAATGGAAGGCATGGCGCAACATCAGGCTGATGCATCAGGCGGATCCGATCGGCGTCGCGCCAGTAGTCGAGATTAAGCCCCATCCGGAGACCGGCAAGGACGCGCTGTGGCTGGGAGCGCATATCGTGGATGAGCGTGCGATCCGATTGGTCGAGGCGAACGTGCTGAAAGGATTCTCGATTGGAGGCTACTGCCTCGAACGGGTAGCTGAGTCAGTCGAAGTTTAGATCGAGATCGGACGGCTGGGCCCAGCATGGCCAACACACCGCGGAGTTTCGTCACAATTTCCGAAGGTCGAACAGTCATGGCGGGCATGCGCCGGGCTGGGAGCGAAGGATGCGCAAGACTATCTACCGTCTGAAGAAGTTTCGTCTGACAGAGGTAAGCCTCGTAGACCGGCCAGCGTGCGATGCAGCCCGTGTAGAACGAGTCGAACTTGCGAAGCGAGCGCCAACTGCCGATGCAGGCTCCGGTTTGGAGCAGGTCAAGACTGAGGAGAAGGAACTGATGAAGAGCATCGAGATCGGGCGTGATGGGGGCATCGAAGAGTTGGCCGAACTGGCAGCACGGGCCGGCGAGACCGCTTGGGAAGCGAAGGCGCAGCCAGGAGAGCCCGAAGTCGAGCGGTTCGTACCGATCAGCGCCTTGCCCATCGAGCCGCAGGCGGCAAAGAGGACCGCGGCAACATCATTCGCAAAGGCCGTCCGCGAAAGCACGATCAGCGGCGATCTACCGGAGTTGTGTGACCTGCTCGTGCAGGTGGCTGGAAACGTCGTCGGCAGCGGTGGAGAGCCTGCGTCAAATCGATCGGCGATCCTGGCGGCGCTGATGGAGTTCCAGAAGTCGGCAGAGACGCTTCTGGGAGCGCCGGGCTTCGAGCGGCACCTCGTTGCGAGCCGCCATCGAGAACGTGCGATGCGAATTGAGCGCATGATGCGTCACTCGCAGCGGCAGCAGCGGCTGGTCGATGCGCTCGAAAAGGCTGGCTTTGAGTGGCCCGATCAGGCGGCAGCCGTACGCGTCATAGCAAAAGGCGGCAAAACAGCCGGAGTCGTGAACCTAAGCGAATTTTCAGCTGGTGGCGTCCGGCTGAGCGCTGCAGATCGCGCGGATCTCCACGAGGCGCGCGACGCGTTCGTGAATCTGTGCGCGGGCGCGGGTTGTTCGGAGGATGCGGCGCTGGCCAAGACGATTACAGCTGGGACGGAATTTCCACGTGACTCAGCCGTGGGCAAGAACACGGTGGGAGGAGCGCTTCAAATAAAGCCGGCGGCGCTGGCCGAACTGGAGAAGCTATTAGGAGATCTTCGTCAGGTGGCGACATCGCTGGGCGCCGCCTCTGACGAGGTGCGCAAGGTTGCAGAGGTATCGGTCGATTCGATCCGGAAAGCCGAGGGCAGCGCAAAGGTGCTGTCGGCGTTGGCCGAGCGGGTCGCGCGGCTGGAGGCGCAACCTGACAATTCGCGGGTGCAACCGCTACGCACGGTTGAGAAGGGTACGATGCTCGGCTGGGCTGGTGCGGCAGACGAGAACGCGGCGAGGATCGCCGAACTGCAGCGCGAGGCCGTGGAGTTGCGCAAGCGGGCAGACGATCCAACCACGCAGCGGCGACTGTCGGAGATCGGAGTCGAAATCATTCGACGATCGAGCGGGATCGATCCGGGTTCATCGGCGGCCGTGTCGGCGGGGCACTGAAACCCCGGCGAGGATCGGGGATGGCGGGCGAGCCGTAACGCGGACTTGGCCGCGTCCCTCACAACAGGAGATGAGTATTGTTCATGAACTCTTTCAACGGGAATCGAGGCATCTTTGACGATCTGGCCAAGGCCTTGAACAATGGGCTTACCGGCCAGGATCTGCTTAAGGCGATTAACGTCGCCACCGGGTTGACGGCGATCAATCTCGAGCCGGCGGCCAAGACGATGGTGCCGGTGATGACGCCACTGCGCAACGTCGTGCCACGCGTGCAGAATATCCGTGGTGGTACGGCGGCGCAGTTTCGCGTGATCCTGAAGCTCAACCCGACGCTGGTCAGGCCGGGCGTTGCCGAGGGCGTGCGGCCCAATCAAGTAACGACGACGGTGGCGAACCGATCGATCTCGTACGCGACGCTGGGACTGGGCGACTCGATCACACTGCAAGCCGAGTGGGCAGGGCGCAGCTTCGAGGATGTGAAGGCGCGCGCGGTCGAGCGGCTGCTGAAGTCGGTGATGATCGAGGAAGAGAAGGTGATGGTGGGTGGTCGCGCGACTGCAGTGCTCGCGACGCCATCGGCGCCGACGGTGAGCAGCTCGGCATCGGGTGGTTCGATCGGCGCGGGCACATATTCGATCACGGCGACGGCGCTGACGATGTTCGGATACAACAACGCGGTCAACGCCTTCCCGGTGGGAGGCCCGCCGCCAACTGGTGCACCGGCTCTCGGAGTGGGCGAGACAGTCGCGTCGTCGGGGACGAACACCAGCGCGCTGTCGGGCTCGACCAACGTGATCTCGGCGAGTGTGCCATCGATCGAAGGCGCGTCGGGCTACGCATGGTACGCGGGCAACAAGCTGGAGGCGGTGACAACGCTGAATTCGGTGAGCCTGACTTCGCTGTTCGCCACCGGCGGATCAGCGACGGCCAGCGATACGTCGAAGGACGCGCTGGTCTATGACGGAGCGGTCACGCAGCTGGTGGCGGCCAACAGCTCCTATACCAAGGCGCTGGCGACTGGCACGCTGGGCACGGGGACAGCGCTGGCGCTGAGCGATCTTGACGCGATGATTCAATCGATCTGGTTGAACGGTCGCGGCAATCCTGATGCGATCTTCGTTAACGCGCAGGAGTCGATCCGGATTACGAATCAAGTCCTGTCGAGCGCCGGAGCGCCGACAACGTTCGTGAGCCAGGAGGTAGGCGGGCGCGACATGGGGACGCTGGCCGGCGGTTACCGGGTAAGCCATTACATCAACAAGGCAACCGGCCGGCCGATGCCGATCGTGACGCATCCGTACATGCCGCAAGGCACATTGTTTGCGTTGTCGCTGGAGCTGCCATTCCCGGTGGGCGATCTGAGCAATCCGATCGAGCTCGAGACACGCCAGGAATACCTGCAGCTGGACTATCCGGTGACGCAGCCGACGCGCAATTTCGATGTCATAGTCGATGGTGCGCTGAAGGTGTACTTCACTCCGGGCGGCGGGGTGATCCGCAACATCGCGCCATCGGCGTAAGCCGCGGGGCAGTAGTGTTCGCGCCGCCTTGGGCGGCAGGCGTTGGGCGGGGCGAAGCGTGGGAGCGCTTCGCCCCGCGCCGAAGCTGGTCGAGATGCAGCTGTGTGTTCGATTTTGCCGGTTGCTGAATTCCGAGGCTTTCGAGGTAGGACGCCGCTTTGGGGTTTCGAGCGGCGAGCCGGATTGACGAAGATCTTTTGATGATGAAGACGAAGACCGGGTTGAAAGCGCTGTTGATGCTAGCGGTCGTGATCGTGATCGCGGCACCATCGCCACCGCTGACCAACGTCACAGGCACGATCTACAACGACGCTGGCCTGCCGGCGCCGGGGACGAAGGTCACGTTCACAACGTTAGCGCCGCAAACCAGCGGCAGTGTCGAAATCGCGCCCACGACTTTCAGCGCCATAGCGGACGGTAGTGGCGCAATCTCGGTTCAGGTGCCGCGAGGGATCAAGGTGAACCTGACGATCGGCAGGGGTACGGCGATCGTCGCAACGGTGCCGGACCAAGCCACAGTCGATCTCTCGAGTCTGTTGGCGGCTGGCAGCCTCCCGCCGCCCGCCGGCAACGTGGTGTCGGCCCTGTCGATCATGCCGGGCGGGGACTATGGGCTCAGCGTGAACAATCCAGCCGGACAGGGAATCGCGACGCTGACGCTGGGGCAGACCACGCATTTCAGTCTCGGGATGGATTCGTCGGCGGGCGGGCACAAGATCACTGGCCTCGCACCGGGAGCGGCCACGAACGACGCGCTCGCGTACGGACAAGGCGAAGCTGCGCTGAACAGCCTCAGGGGCACCGGCACCACGCCCATTGTGACGGGCTTTGATGGGCTGCTGCAGGGCGCGTACGATCCGCAAGCCCGGAACGTGAGCGGGAGCGATCAAAACACAACGGGATCGATGATCGCTGGCTCCGCGACGCTGACTCTCGCGGCCGCGATCGACATAGCCAACAACCAAGATGTCAGGATCCTCGGCGCTGGCGCAGCGCTGGGTCTCTCGACGCCACCGGCACCGAGTGCGGCCGCGACGTGCTCATCAGGCTGCACGCACAGCTATCTGTACAAAGTGAGGTCGCTGGATGGTGCAGGTGGCTATACAGCAGCGTCGGCCGCCTCAACTAACGCATCGAACAACGCCACTCTCGATTCGACCCACTACAACATCATTACATTCACTTGGGACGCATCCGCGACGCGGATGGCGCTCTACGAGTCGGTCGACGGGGGCGCGTATGCGTTCAAGGCGATGATCGATCAGATCGACGCGACCGGCTTCAAGAAGAATATCAATTCGTTCCCAGGTGCAGGAGGTGTAGGCAATCATCGACTTGGGCCATCCTGGCTGACGACCAACACGATCGACCCTTCACAGAATGATTGGCTGGTCGCGACAGTCAATTCAGGGGGAGGAACAACCGCGCTGGCACTCTCGGCCACGGCTTCGACCACGGTCACCAGCAAGTATCTCGGACATGACGACACACGTGCCTTGCAAGCGCTCTTCGACTACATCGACACGCATAACGGTGGGTATGTCTACCTGCCGCTTGGCGCCTATCACACGAGCGGGGCAATCACACTCAATCCATATGTCCTGCTGACGGGGGCCGGTCCGGGTCTCTCAACAATCATTTGTCATGTGCCGGTCGTGGCTTTGAGGGTGAAGAGCACCTCTAGCACCGTGCCGCCGAATGGAACTCCGGGATTTGGGTTCAGCGGTGGCCTCTATGCGTTCGGTGTCAATGGCGATCACATGACCACCGCCAACGTCGAAATCGACACGATGGAGACTCATGGCCAGCGCATCATTTCGACCTTCTCGAACGGCGACGGCTATCTCCTGAAGGGACTTCAGAACTCCCAATTGATCCAACTCGATTGTTTCAGCGATCGGCACTGTTGGCATCTGGCCGACAACGGTGCGGGGACCGGAGCGGATACAAACTACATTACGCGTTCTGAGGCGAATGACATTCCCGGCTATTACCTATACGCCGATGGGCCTTCGTACATCACGAACAACGTGTTCGAGACACCGCTTTGGGAGCGCCCCGGTGACGACGCCCTGGCGATGACGACGAGTAAGATTCTCTGGAACGTCAGCGCGAACGGCGCTTCAAGTAATCGCATCAACAATGGCGTCGTTCAGGGGATCACGGTGTCCGATACCGGCATCCTGCAAGCTGTGATTGACCAGCAAGGAGTTGGAGGCGGCCAAGTCTACGACAACGTTACATGGCAGGGCAATGGCGCGAATGGTGTTGTACTGTATCGCGCCGCTGCGAACGTGTCGTCCGTCGAGTTCAGACACCTAGGATGGTCGGGCTGGCTCAGCGGCCAGACTCTGATGAATATAGGCAACGGCTCGCAAACGATGGTCACTTCGAACTTGGATTACAGTGGCAGCGGAATCAATATCATCGATGGCAATGGCTCGCTGTCGTGGTTGAGGGGAGGGTTCAGCTCCACAGGCTGGCAGTTCCTTGGTAATGCAAGCTTCGTAAACAGCCACGCCAGTGTACTGACCAGCGGTACGACGGACGGCTTTTATCTACAGCAAAAGAACAGCCCGTTCCACTTAGCCAAACTGCAATTCAACTCCTCGACCGAGGATCTGAGCCTCAACGGTACAAATGGGCTGACATCGGGCAGCCTGACGATCAAAGGCGATGGTTCGGGGCTCGTTATCGCCAACAAGCCGCTGTCGATGAGTTCGCAGAGGATCACCAGCCTGGCTGCTCCAACTGCTGGTGGGGACGCGCTGTCGTACGGGAACAACGCCACGATCGCGAATCTGACGGTTACTGGCACCTGCAGCGGCTGCGGCGGGAGCGGAAGTCTGCCAGGCGGCGCGACGGCCGGCCAATTTCTGCTGGAAAACGCAGCGGCGAACGCAGCGGTGTGGGCGAGCATCAGTGGGGACGCGAGCAACAGCACGAGCACACCCGGCCAGCTGACGGTCAATCACTTCACGCTCGGTTCAAACGCAGCTGCAGGCGGGTTCAAGATAACGGGCATCGGGGCGGGTACGGTCTCGGGCGACGCGCTAGCTTTTGGGTTGAACCACCTCAATGATCTGGCAAGTGCCACCGCAGATTACTCGATGGGCACTCATCGGATCACGGGGCTTGCTGCCGGGACATCGAGCGGCGACGCGTTTGCGCGAAGCCTGAACACGATCAACGAGACCGGCAGTCCGACGGCCGACTTCTCGATGAACTCTCACAAGATGACCGGTCTGTCGGCGGCGACGGCGACTGGTGACGCACTGAGCCGGGGGAATGCGGCGCTGGTCACCGATCTGACCGCGACGAGGATCATCGAACCGCCCAATGTCCAGACCATTTCAACGGGGACGGGGACAATTTCCTTCGCGACCGGCGATTTTCAGAAGGTGACGCTAGCCAGTTCTCCGACGATCACGCTGTCTGGGCCAACGACGGGACAGAACCTAATCGTAAAGCTGGTGCAGGATGCCACCGGCGGGCGCGTGGTCACCTGGTCGGCGGGTTCCGACACGATCGCCTGGATCAACGGGACGGCGCCTACGCTGACCACGACTCCAAGCAAGGCGGACGTCATCGGGTTCGTATACGACAACGGGACGTACTCGCAGACCGGATTCGCTCCGAACGAGACTCCATAGATGAAGTCTGCGATAGGCAGGAACAAACTGGTGCTGCTGGTGGCGCTGGCGGCGGTGAGTTGCGCCTTGAACGAACTGGCGGCGGCGCGTCCATTCCCGGTTTTTGTGCAGCTGCAAACTCAAACTCCGACTGCGACACCAACGGGGCCCGCATTCTTCGTCAAGAACGCCGGCAGCGACTCGGCCAACGGGACGTCCGATGCCACGGCATGGGCGACCATCGCGAAGGTGAACAGCTACGCACAATCGCCGGGCTTCGGAGTCGGAACCCACATCTACTTCAAGAACGGGGACACGTGGCGGGAACGGATGCAGCCCAAGGGCTCCGACGTCACGTACACGGCGTATGGCAGTGGCAGCAAGCCGGTGATCAGCGGCGCAGACCTGTTGACCGGCTGGACGAGTCTTGGCAGCGGGCTCTACAGCAAGGTGCTGGCGGCGGGAACGGTCGTTATGAACGTATACGTCGACGATTCGTCGGGAGCAGCGGCCGGGAATCAGGAGAATTCCGACCCGAAGTGGGGTTTGGTGCGGGCGCTGGGATTGCCGTCATCGACCTGCACAAACTCAAATCTACTGAGTGGTGGAAGCTATTCCGGCGGACCGAAAGTAAACACAATTGACGTGTTTACGCCGACAAAGGGGTCGGCGGCAATCGCGAAGATGAACAATGGATCATGGCTGTTTTATAAAACCACAGGGTCGACGGCGGTGCCGCCGGCATGCGCAGGTTCGCCGACGCGGGGTACGCTTTACATCCAGCTAGGCGACGGCTCGGACCCAGCGACACGTACTATCGAGGCCACGGTCCGATCGGCGGCGGTCTATGCAATCGACACCCAAGTCAGCCGCAATACCTTCGACAACTTGCATCTGACGAAAGCATCGAACGGCGTCAACATCCAGGAGTACAGCTCGGGGGTGACCGCTAATGCCAACTCGGTGTTCCAGAACCTGCAAGTCGATTACACGGGCAACGGGCAAGTGGATGACGATGCCTACTGGAACGGGCTCGACGTTGAGGTGGCGACCGCTCCGACCTATTACAACAACGTCATCAGTTACACGGGTGGGCACGGCAACTCGATCAATACGCAGGAGACCGACGGCGCGGTAGTGGACAGCAACGTTGCCGACCATTGCAACCATCATCTGTTCGACACGAAAGACTCGATCAACGTCACGGTCAAAAACAACGTCGGCCACGATTGCGTCGCCGCGCCGTGCTGTTTGCTCGCGCCGTTCCAGAACACCAGCGAGGATCTCGGTGCGCATACTACAGGAATGAACGGAATGTACTTCGAGTGTCCGGCGCAGCCGACCAAGTGCGGGCCTGGTCACAGCGCGAACTACACGGCGCGAAACAACATCATCTACGGTCTCGATACATACGCGATCGGCGGCGAAGGCGACGGCGTACAGATGGACCCGTCGGTAGGTGGAGGGATCACGATTTTCAACAATTCCATCCGCAGGGTGCGTATCGGGCTCTACGATCAGCCGGCGAATGCGAGCGGCGAGACGGCGAAAAACAACGCGATCGACCAAACGACGGCTGCGGCGATGCAGATCAGCAATGTGGTCGAAGATTACAACGCGAACGGCCGGCTAGCGGCAGGCGGCGAGGCGTTGGTGACTGATGGCAACAGCAACCCTATCACGCCGGGAGCCCACGACATCCGCAACACGGATCCGAAATGGGTGGATCCCGCGTCGGGCAATTTCACGCTGCAGAGCACATCACTATTGATCAACGCAGGCATCAATGTCGGGTTGCCGTTTCTTGGATCGGCCCCCGACATCGGGGCGCTCGAGCTTCAATAGGGAATCACGACAGCGATGCGAACGTCAGTGCCGCAGCGGAGTCAAGAATGTGGCTGGTAGTTCAGAAAGCGCTATCGAGCCCGAGCGCGGACGTGGATCTGTTCCACTTCGCGGGGGTAGGAGGAATTCTCACATTCCTCTCGGCAGTGCCGGTATTTCTGGGGCTTGAGATTGCTCACGCCGTGCATCCGGCGATATCGATCGACGCCGCGGCATACGTTGGTGCGGTCGCCGGCCTGGCCGGCGCGTATGCGACCGTGATCGGCGCGGTGGCCGCGACCTTCAGGATTCGTGGCGAGGCGCCGGCCCACTCGAATGGACAAGGATAGAATTATCGCGGACGGAGCCGCGGCGGGACTATTCGTCGGCGGGTTTCTGAGCCTTTGGCGCAAACTGTTCGCGCGCAACGGGCATGAGCCAAGGCTGACGGTAGGAATTTGGGAGCTTCTCGAAGAGGTCAAAGGCAAGAGCGACCAGACCTATGATCTGTTGCTGACGATGCAAGACAGTCTGACGAGGCGGATCGAGCAGCTCGACGAACGGGCGATCCAGAACAGTTTTCGCGTCAATCGCCTCGACGAGCGAATGAGTAATCTCGAGATCGTGCGGCGCGGCGAATCCTAACGGAACGCGCGTTTAGTTTTTCCCATACAGACGGAGGTGCTCCATGGCGGCGCTCTTGCCGTTGCTCCTTGAGCATTGGCGCGGGATCGCAGTCGGCGTGTTGCTACTCGCAGCGCTCACTTATCGCGGCCTGCTGGTGCATCAGAGAAACACTGCGATGCGGGAGACCGAGCACGCGCGGGTGCAGCTGGCCGAAGTGAGCGCGCGAGAGGCGCTGATGCAAGCGACGATCGAGAGGCAGAATCAAGCGGTTAGCCAGCTCAAGCAGCGAGCGGAGGCGGAGCAGGAACGAGCGGATGAAGCGGCGCGAAAAGCAGCCATCGTGGCTGACGAATCAAGGGCGGCGGCATCGGCAATAAGCAAGCAGAGAGTGCCCGGCGGATGTGAAGGAGCTTTCCAATGGCTCGCGGACCAAGGCGCGAGACTCGGGACGTGGTGAAGGTAGCCGCGGTTGGCTTGACAATCGCGGCCTTCCTGAGCGGTTGCGCTCAAGTCGGGGCGCCTCAATTGACGCCGGTCGAAGTGCCGATTGCCACCAAGTGTCCCAGTGTGGCGCGAATCGCACTGCCGAAGCTGCCGATCACAGAATTGCGGCCCGATACATCACCGTCGGATACGGCGCGCGCATACGCAGCGTCGGTTGAGATTCTGAAGGGGGCGGTGAGGGCGCGCGAGGCAATCCTGGATGGTTATCGTGACACGCGGTAGGAGCCCCGATCAAAGCGGAGGGGGTTCGCGATTGAGGTAATCAGCGGCGATGGTCAGGGGAACGACTACAGCGAGACGACAGTAGATGAGTGACTTTCAGGTACGGCTGGACTTTCCTACCGCGGCGGCGCCCACGGTCAGCTTCGTGCCATCGATGAATCCGCAGTTCCCTGACGATGTCGAGCGGAGGATCGGGGTCGCGACTGATTTGAGTGCGGGGAATCAGCGCTACGACTACTACAAGGGTGTTTCGGAGCGATTCATTATGCTCAGAGTCCAGTTTCTGACCGCCAGCGACAAGGCGAATTTCGAGAGCTTCGCGACGGCGGTCCTGGGCAGCGATTTCCAGCTCACAGACTTCCAGGGGGCAATCCATACGGTTCGCTTCGCACCGGGCCAGTTCCGCTGGCGATACCTGTTTGATCAATCGTTGCACTATTCATGGAGCATTCAGCTCCGAGAGGCGGTGACACCGTAATGCCGAGTCCAGGAGATCTCTGCCTGTTGCAGGACTTCAAGGCGTACATGGGCGGCGCCAGTTCGATCGATACGACGAACGATGATCTGTTCGAGGAGCTGATCACCGCGGCGTCGGCATTCGTGGCGCGCTACCTTGATCGCGATCTGATGAGCCTCGGCGGCCAGGGTCTGGGAACGATCGCGTCGGTTGGGAGCGACAGCGGTGGCGCATTTGTAGCGCTCGAAAGTCCGCTGTCGACCACGCCGGCCGCGGGCACACCGGTCACCGACGTGGTGAGCGGAGCGAAGAGCCAGGTTGGGCAACCTGCTGGAGCGTCCTCGAACGCGGCGGCAAGGGTTTATCTCGTGTCAACGGCAAACTTCGCAGCAGGCGACGCAATACGGTTCACCTATCTGCAGCAATACATTGAGACGCTCGACGGGACAGGCAAACCATGGCTGTGGGTGAGGCAGTGGCCGATCGGGGCGGTGGTCACCGTCGTCGATGTGACGTCGGGCACCGCGCTGGCGCTGGATCGGATCGCGTTCGACAGTGACATCCCGCGGCTGGTGTTCAGAACGCCGAGTTCGAGCAGCACGCCCGTCCCCTTAGTGACCGCGAGCGGCCTGTCGTCCGGCACAGTCTTTCCGCGAGGAATCCAGAACGTCCAAGTCACGTACGCTGGCGGGTACGCGAGTACGCCGCCGGATCTCGCACAGGCCACGATCGAAACGACGCTGGCGTGGTTCAAGAAACGCGACCGGCTCGGCGTTGCGCAGCAAAGTGTGCTGGGTACGCGCGTGAGCTTTGTCAACGACGCCGAAATGCTGCCGGAGACTTGTGTGAAGTTGAATCCGTACCGGCGGACGATCTCGGGAATCTGAAGTGGGGATTCAGATCGTCACGAACCTGCCGGCCCTGCCAGAGGCGATCGGAAGCCTGGCGGCGGCGCTTCCACAGACGCTGCTGGCCACCATCCAGCAAGCCGCCGAGGTATTAAGGGAGCGCATCATATCCGGCAAGCTCTCGGGATCGCCTCTGAAGACGCGCAGCGGTGCACTCAAGGAATCACTCAGCGCGGCAGCGAGCCAGGATGGCGTTGAAACGACCGGCGTCGTGGGAACGTCAGTCCGTTACGCGCGTATCCAGGAATTCGGCGGAACGATCATAGCGCGAGGCGGCGCGAACCTGACGATTCCGTTGGCGGGAGCACTCGACAGCGGAGGGCAAGCAAGGTTCAGCGCGCGAGAGGTGATCGCGAATCCAGCGTTAGGCGGCTTTGGGGGAACTTTCGTGCGCAAACACGTACTGTTCGGCTCGCTGGCGGGCGGAGCGATCACGCCTCTATTCAAACTTCAACCGTCAGTTGAAATTCCGGCGCGGTCGTTCATGAGCGCAGCGCTGGCTGAAAACCGCGACGCGATCATCGCGCTCATTGTGCGCGGGTTGGAGGAACTGGTGTAAGAATGCCCACCGCGCAACGCAACGCAATTCTGGACAGCTTCGTGACGGCTCTGCGCGCCATCGCTGGCGGAACGAACTACTTCTATTCCGTCAATCCGGCTGCGGTCTCACGGGTGCTGCGTTCGGTCGACCAGGCATCGGTGTTCCCGGCACTGTACGTGACCGAGGGAACCGAGAGCCGGCGCTGGCAAACAGTTGGGCCGCAATTGCTGAGCAACACCCTGGAGATCGTGATCTGGGGATACGCGAAAGCGGACGCCGCAGTGGCGCCAGATGCATCGCATGCGAAGGAGGCGCTCATCCACGACGTCGACGTGGCGCTGGCCGCAGCCTTCAACGGCGGCCTGCTGGATGAGTCGGTCGTTGATCTCGCGCCCAGTGGCAGTGCGATCACGATCGAGACGGACGAGGGACTCGCGGCGATGCTGGCGGTGCCCGATATAGGGGTGTTCAGGATGCGCGTGCCGGTTTTGTATCGCCTACAGTGGGGCCTCGCATAAGGATTGCCGGAATCCAGTAAAACGCTTGGCCAGTGACGCCATCAAGGCCGATCCCCGTCGCAGCCAAATAATCGCCTGGAGAGAAATATGCCGCAACGCTCCCGCATGACCCTTGTCACGGCGAAGGCCGAGAGCACTTACGGAGTCGACGCGCTGCCGACGGCCGCCTCCAACGGCCAGCTGATGTACGCGCGCGTGAACCCCGTATCGATCGTGTCGAAGCTGTTCGAAGTGCGCTCGTTGCGCGGCACCTTTTCGCCGTTGCCGCAAATCGCCGTGCCGACGAGCCAGAAATGGCAGGGACAGAGCCTGTTGCAGGGTTCAGGCACGGCCGGAGTCGCGCCGCGCCTGGATGCGTTATTTCGCGCATGCCAGATGAGCGCGACGGTCAATGCCGGCGTGTCGGTTACTTACGCTCCATCGTCCGCGTTTCCACTGAGCGGGGCACCGCAATCAGCGACGATCTACACCTACCTCGATGGCGTCTCGCATCAGATGCCGGGCACGGTGGGCAGCTTCAAGCTCGCGGGCAAGGCGGGCGAGCCAGTGACGGTCGATTTCGAGATGGAGGGCCTCTATGCTTCACCGGCCGCGCAAGCGAATCCGGCGGGGTTCGCCACTGATAACTTTCTGGCGACCTACATGCATGGAGCCGCGCTGAAGCTGAAGTCTTCGCTGAACCCGACCTTCTACTTCCCGACCTTTGTGGCGTTCGAATTCGATGCGGGTGTGAAGGTGGCGCAACGCAGCGACGCGAGTTCGAGCGCCGGAGTCAAAGGCTTCATGCCGGTAGCGCGCAGCCCGAAGCTAAAGCTCACGCTGGAGGCGGACTTCGCTAATCGCAATTTCTTTCCCGAGCTGGAGCAAGGAGTTCTGCTCGAAGCATACTTCTCGCAGGGCTCCGCAGCGGGCAACACGATCTCGTTCAGCTTTCCAACGGCGCAGCTGACAGATGTGAGGTATGGCGACGCCGGCGGCGTGCGAACGGTGGAGCTGGCATTTGCTCTGGTGACCTCCACATCGGGCGCGGACTCCGAGTTCTCGCTCGCGTTCGCTTAGAGGTTGGCCAGACAAAGCCGGCCAGACGAAGCCGGCCAGACGAAGCCGGCAAAGGGGGAAGTATAAATGCCGATCCGCGGAATGAATCCGGATGCGATCCGCGAGTTCACGCCGCAGAGCGAATCGGTGAAGCAAGGCGATGGCGCAGCGCCGAGCACTGCGACCGTCTTCATGCTCCGCACCTTGTCGGTGATCGAATTGGCCGACGCGCTGGACTCGACCCAGGAGATCGTCACCCAGGCGGATGGCAGCCGCTCGATCGCGATCAGGATCAACAATCGCAGTCTCAAGCTCGTAGAGGCGGCACTGGTGGGATGGCGCAACTTCAGCGATGAGCGCGGGAATCCGCTGCAGTTCGAATCAAACAGCGACAATCCGCGCCGCCCGCGTGCCTCGCGGCGATCGCTCGAAGCGCTGCCGCAGTGGCTGGTGCGCGAGTTGGCGCGCGACATCATGGGTGACAGCGCGCTGAGCGAGCAGGAAGCAAAAAACTTCGACGCCTCGCCCGGGGAGAGGTCAGCGTTCTGGAGCGGGGCGGAGTCGAGATCCGGTCACTGCTGACCTACCTTCGCGCACTGCGCTGGATGCGGAGCGGGTTTCTGCCGGCATCGGGCGGCTGGTGCGATCAGGCCGCACGGCTGGCTGCGGCACTCGAGCTCCTGATGAATGAAGAACACCGCCGCCGTGACTATTGAGGCAGAAGATCGATGGCAGATGATTTCGAACTGTCGATTACGATTCGGGCGTTCGATGAAGCGTCAGCGGTATTGAGTCAGCTATCCGCCGAAATCGCCGACGAGTTTGCGGCACTTTCGGCGGAGGCAATCGACGCGGAACGCAGCCTGAGCCAGGCGCTTGATTCGATGATCCCCAACTTCAGCGGGCTTATCGAGGCGGCTGCGGCGGCGGGCGACGGGTTTGCTCAGTTCGGTAACGCCGCAGCGACCCTCGATGCAGAGCTGGTAGGCCTCGCGCAAGATGCCGCGTCGGTGATCGAGACGCTCGCCCAACTTGGATCGTTCAGTTCGGGTGGCTCGGCCGGCGCTTTGGGTGAATTGCAAAGCTTCGACCTCGTCAGCCCAGGCTCTGGTGGTGGTATCCAGACGCCCTTCGGCGACGTGATTGATCTTTTCGGTCAAACGGCGCCATCGGTCGGCACTGGTGGGAGCGGAGGTGGCGGCGATCTGTTGGCCTTGTCACGCCAGCAGCTTGACGTCATGAGTAGGCTGCTCGACGTCACCAAGTCGGCGCAAGGCAGCGGTCACGTCGTTCAGAACAACACCTTCAATGGAATCCTTGACCCCGGCACGATCCGCGAACAGATCATCCCCGAGTTGGAGCGTTCGCTCTCGCTCGGCATCACGCGGTTGGGCGGCTTCTAAATTCGCCTCCGCCGACCGCAAGAAGCTTCAGTTCGTTCTTCGCCTTCGCACGGTTCCCATCAAGTCTGAATGCCGAAATCGCTTCCAGCCCAGTTCATCACCGAGAAGAACAAGACCGCCGCGGCTGCGTTCAACGCGTTGCTGATCCAGTTTCCCGGCGGCGCGGTCACGCTAACCGATCAGGCACAAGCTGGCGCGACTCTGCTGGGTGCTCCGACTCTGCCGATCGTCAAAGACTGGGGCCGCCTGGACGGGGTGTTGAATCTGCGCGAAGGGGTCGGCGCGCTTTCGGCTCTGAGAATCCGCGGGCTGAACCATCCGGGAACCGGCGGATCGTCCGCAGCGCGATTTTCTGATCTTTTCCCTGCGAGCACGCTCGAGGCGACGGTCGTATCGCTGGCGCAATGCTTCTGGAGCGGCGGTGCGCCCGGCGGGTCAATCACCAGCACGACCTTTTTCAGCGGGGTGATTCGCGACCCGGTCGAGTACTCGGAAACCGAGTGGTCGTTCGAGATTACATCGCTGGCTGCGCACTATCTCGGCCGCGATTACGGGGTATCGCTGAATCAGGTCGATTTCCCATACATGGACAAGCGCGAGCGCGGCGCCGTGATTCCGACGGTCTATGGCAGCGTACGAAGCCTGCCGCTGGTGGGGCTCAAATCGCGATCCGCAACGCAGCCGAGCTCGGCGACGTCGAACCAATCCCTGATCGCGCTGAGCGATGCGATCGTCAACTCAAGCCTCGCGGTACAGGAAACCTGGACCTTTACGATGTCGAACGCAGACGCGTTCATACCGTCAGGACTGACGACCCCGGCGGGGACCTTTCTTGCTGATATCGCGTGGAACAACTCCGCCGGCGCCGACGGCCTTCTCTACGCGACCGACGGTACGACGCTCTACAAGTACAGTGGTGGATGGGTCGATGCTGGCCGCAACGTCCCCGCCGGAGGCCGCTTCAGTTCGCTCGGCAGCTTCGGCGGCAAGCTCTTCGCAGGCGGTCTGGGAGCCACCGGCAAGAACACGCTCTGGCGACTGGACCCGTCTGGATGGACACAGGTATTCGCCGAGACTGGCGCGTTTGCGCAGGGCGGAATCGATCGGCTGGGAACATCGAGCGCGCGCATCGGCGTGTTGCTGGCGGGCGCACAATCGACCACGGGCGGCAGTTCGGCTCTGTACAGCTACGACGGCGCCTCGGTTACCAACGAGCGTACGCAGTCGAACAACGGCAGCGGCAACTTCTACTCAAACTTCATCGATTTCCAGAGCTCGGCCTACGTCGCAGAACGCGAAGCGGGAACCTCCACCGTCAACCTGCTCAAATGGAACGGCAGCACCTGGACAACCGCTCACACGGGAGCGGCTGACGAGCTGTCGAGCACTTCGACGCTGTTTGTGTTTGGGAGCACTCCGAAGCTGTACGCATTCGGTCCCAGCGGCGGTCCCAACCATCCCAAGACATTTACATGGGACGGCGCCAGCTGGGCGCTCGACAATGATTTTGGATCGCATGCGGGGACCGGCAGTGCGATCGTCTACAACGCCGCAGCCTATGTCTTCTTCAACGATGGCACCGCGGCGCCGCTATTCTCGAAGCTGACGACTTCAACTTGGAGCGCTCCAGTCGCGATGGCGCTCACGGGCGATCGGGCTGTGCTGTATACCAACACTGCGCCGGCGGAATCGCAGATGTGGGTGATCGGCGAGACCGCGGGGGGCACCACCTCGACGATCTATTTCGATGACACCATCGGCGCCTACGCCTTTTCGCTCACGGGGTCGGTCACAGGCGCCGATGGAAGCGGGAACGTCGGCGGCAACTTCGTTTCGAACTCCCAGAAGATCGGGATCGATCGCAGTTTCTGGAGTGGAGTTCCCGGAATACCCGGCGATACCATCAGCTTCGTCGCGGACAACAGCTACTTCGAGTACGCGGTCAGCCTGACGTCGCCGTCCACCCAACTCAAAGGCGTGCTGACCGTGTATGTGGATCGCAAGCCCGACAGTAGCTGGCAGTTGCTCCAGAATCAGACGCGCGCCGGCCAGAACTGCGCGGTCATCAGGTTCATCAATCAGAAGTCGCCGCAACTCGTCAACACGCTCTCCGGTTCAGGCACATTCAACGGCGCCACCGGAGTGGATCTCGGAGTCATTCCGGGCTTAACCAACGTCAGGCTGGCAATCACGCCGCAGGGCTCGGCGACCAGCGTAACACCATACGTGAAGAGCAAGACGGCGACTCGAATCCAGGTCGCGGCGGGCGCAGGCGACAGCCAGGCGTTTGACTTCAGTGTCAAGCAGGACTTCGAGGGCGCGGTTACGGCTGACATAGCCGGGATACAGGACGACGCGACCGGCACCTACACGGCTGCGGCGAACGCGCTTATCACGCGCCCGGCGCATGTGATCCATCATTTCCTGCGGGTTGGATGTGACGTGCCAGAGGCTAGTATCGACAGCGCCGGCACTTTCGCGGCCTCAAACGCCGCCATGCCCTCGAACTATGCGTTCAATGGTGCGATAGCCTCAGCCCAGCCATTGCGCGAGGTTGTATCCGCGATGGTGCGGCAGGGGCGATGCCTGTTCGATTGGTCGGTGGCCGCGCGGCTCTTCTTCCGTCCGACGAGTTACGCGACGCAGGCGGTGAGCAAGGCGCTGACGCAGAGCGTAATCCGCAAAGATTCGATCACCGTGCGCAGAACCCCAGTGAGCGAGGTGATCAATGATGTGAACGTAAGGTACTTGCGGGATTTCAGCAAATCGCGGGGTGCGAACGCATACGCGAAGCTGCAGCGAGTGACGGATGCAGCATCGATCGCGAGTTTCGGCAGCCGTACCTCGACGGGGCTGGGCGGCCGCGAGGCGGACGACCTGTTCATGTTCGACTTCGTCACCGACGACGGCCATGCGCTCGATCTGGCGAACTTCTACTTGGCGCGATTCAGGAATCCCACGCGGAGAATCACAGTCGACGTCTTTCTCGATCAGTTCGAGATCGATCGCGGGGACGTGATCACGATCGATTACGCGGTCGGCGGCATCCGCTTCGATGCGCTGGACGGTTCGGCGCGCCTGCTGGTCGAGAGAGTCGTCAACCTGCCCGGCAATGCTACCAAGGCCGATGCCGTCCGTCTGACCTGCCTCGCCATTTGATCGCGGGTTCCTGCCAGAAAAAGCTCGCACACTCCCCTCCCATTTCGCGATAACCCTCTTTGCTATAGCCTACGGTTCCGCGAGCCCGGCCAAAGGCCGGAGAGATCGCGCAACCATCAATTGGACGAGAGCGAAGCCACAGAGCGCGCCGCGCAGCTCAGCCTCGGCACAGCCGAGGTGATTTCCGCCGATGAGCTCGCGCGCAAGATCGCCGAAGGGCGGCCATTGCGCATTAAGCTCGGCGCCGATCCCACCGCTCCCGACCTGCACCTGGGCCATTCGATCGCGCTCAAGAAGCTGCGCGATTTCCAGCGCCAGGGCCATACCGTCGTTTTCCTGATCGGCGACTTCACGGCCACGATCGGCGATCCAACCGGCCGCTCCGAGACGCGTAAGCCGCTGACGCGCGAGGAAATCCAAGCCAACGCCGAGACCTACAAGGACCAGGTCTTCAGGATCCTCGATGCGCGTCGCACCGAGATTCGCTTCAACAGCGAATGGATGGATAAGCTGGGCGTGCGCGACTTGATCCGGATCGCGGCACGACTGAGCGTCGCGCGGATGCTCGAGCGTGACGATTTCGAGAAGCGGCTCAGCGAACAGCAGCCACTCTTTCTGCATGAACTGCTGTATCCGTTAATTCAAGGTTATGACTCGGTCGCGCTGCAAGCTGACGTCGAGCTCGGCGGCACGGACCAGAAGTTCAATATGCTGGTCGCGCGCGAGTTGCAGCGCGCCTTTGGTCATCAGCCACAAGTCGTAATGACTCTGCCGCTGCTGGAGGGGCTAGACGGCGTGCGCAAGATGTCGAAGTCCTACGGCAACTACGTGGGGTTGACCGATACGCCCGAAGAGATGTTCGGCAAGCTGATGTCGGTGTCCGACCCGCTGATGGTGCGCTACTACCGGTTGCTCGCCGATCTGTCCGCCGCGCAGATCGAAGCGATTGCATCGGGTGCGGTTCATCCGATGGAGGCGAAGAAGCGCCTCGCCACATTGATCGTCACCGAATATCACGACGCGCAGGCGGCGGAACGCGCCCGCGCGTACTTTGAATCGAAGTTCCAGCGCCGCGAGGTGCCCGCCGACGTACCGATGTTCCGAATCGCGGATGAACTTTGGATCTGCGAGCTGATGAAGCAGCTGCGATTTGCGCCATCGACCAGCGAGGCGAGGCGGCTATTGTCGCAGGGCGCAGTGCGGGTTGACGGTCAGGTGGTCACCGACTCGAGCTTCCGCTTCGATCCCGCCAGACATTCGTTGCTCGAAGTCGGCAAGCGGCGCGTGGCGCGAATCGGACGCTAGACGGGTTCGCCCGTGGCGGGCGCTATTCCTTGCGTTCGCTGTGGCGGGCGACTTCCGTGCGCAGCTTTTCGATCGTCTTCTTGAGCGCGCGCTGATAGTCCTGCTTGGTCCAGGTCTCCTTGGTCCGCATCTTCAGCCAGCCGAGCTTGACCGCGTCGGGTTTGTTGCCCATCTCGCCGGTCGATACTTCGATCACGGCGCGCTCCTCGGCGGTCAGTGTGGCCAGAACCTCGCGCTTGAGGTTCTGCAGGAATCCCGCCTTCAGATCGATCTCGACCTTCATCAACCGCCCTCCATCGCGAGCCTAGACCAGCGGGTCGTCAGGCTCAACCCGCCGCTTTCAGCCTGCCCCGGCTCTGTCCGGGTCGTCTCCATTCGATCGCGTTTCGGTTGCGGACCATTGGCCTGGTCCACTTCGCCTTGACATTCCCCACAGCTGCGACTACTCGCGGCATGCGAGGACAGACGAACCATGATGCATTTCAAGGTCGACACTCAGCACAACGTCCAAGTCTGGACGATGAGCAATCCGCCGATGAACTACATGACGTCGGCAATGAGTCAGGAGCTGACCGAGCTGGTTGGCAAAGCCGAGGTCGACGAGGAGATCCGTGCGGTGATTCTCACCGGCGGCATCGCCGGCAAGTTCATCACTCACTACAGCGTTGATGAACTGGCTGCCGGCGCGGCCGATCCGGCCGAATGCGCTCGCACCTTCCCGGCGCTCGAAGAGGGATTCCATCGCATGCTCAACCGCATCATGTTGATGCCGAAGGCGGTGATTGCGGCGATCAATGGCGACTGCATGGGCGGCGGTTACGAACTCGCGCTGGCCTGCGATTTCCGCCTCGCCGCGGACGGGCCGTTTCAGATCGGATTGCCCGAGGCGGTCCTCGGGATACTGCCCGGTGGCGGGGGGACGCAGCGGCTGCCGCGGCTGATCGGGCGCGGCCGTGCGCTTGAAGTGATGCTCTTCGGCAACGTCTACCATCCGCGCGAGGCCGAGAGGCTGGGGATGGTCAACCGGGTGCTGCCGCCCGAGACACTGATGTCGTTCGCGATGGAATGGGCGCGGACGCTGGCCAAGCGGTCGCCGCGTTCGATCGCTGCGATCAAGCGCGCGGTCTATCTGGGCGCCGATCGCGATCTCGAAGGCGGGCTCTATATCGAACGGACGGAGATGCGCGACGTGATGTGCACGCACGACGCGCGCACCATCATGAACGCGTACAACGAGGCGGTGGCGAAGGATCCGATGGCGGCGCGCAGCGAGTTCCTGAAGGGAATCGGCGTGCCGGCCACGACTGGCCGCTAGCCCCGCTCACCCATTTTCGACCGCTTGCCGGATCGAGTTGAGGATGAACAGGAAGTTGCGTGGGGAAGAGACCTTGCCAAGCAGATTCACCTGCTCGAGAACGCGCAACTCCCTCGGTGTTACTCCATGGCGGTTGAGCAACTGTCGGTTGCGAACAAACTTCGACCACGCGGCGCCTCGTGGCGGCGCGGGTCTCGGCTTGTCCTGCGCAGCGATCAGGTCGCGCGCCTCGGGACGCGCGAGCAAAAAGAGCGGCGCCTTTTCAAGTCCCAGAGTCTCGGCGAGCCTCCGCAGCAACGCCAGCGATGGCCGCCGCCGACCGGCTTCAAGGTAGCCGACGTGGCTGGCCTTGACGCCCAGCATCTTGGCCAGCGCGCGCTGGCTCAGGCCGAGGGCTTCGCGCCTGCGCTTGAGGGTCCGCCCAAGGCTGGCTCTCATAGATCAAACTCCGTCGGCATCGCCCATCTATGCTTCGAGTTGTGAATCATACCACACCGCGGTGGTGCGGCTGCTGCTCTGGCGTTAAATCGCCTGGCAGAGCGAAACAATGACAATCGCGGTAGTGAGCGCTGATGCTAGCGACAGCGCGGCGGTGCATCGGCAGAGTACCGATCAACTACCACAACTCCGGACGGAGCTGAACAAGGTCGAAAATGGTTGATATGCGGCAATCTTCTTTGTCCAAGACAGCCTTCTTCTTCCTAACGTTTGCTCAAGCTATCACAGAACGTCGAAGTGCGTCGAGGCTGGCTAACTTTCCGTTGCGCTAACATGTTGACTATGCTACGCCAACAAATTGTTAACTGCGCGTCGCAGCAACGCGCATTCAGCACAGTACCTGTCGGGGCGAAGTGATCCAAAGGGGGGCCTTCGCCCCGAGCCTCGTCTGGCTTCAGGCGTCCGTTTGGCGCGGCGCTGTCCCATCCTTCCCCACTTCGAGCAGCCTCCCTTTGCGCGAGAAAACACGGTCGTGCGTAGACCCTATGCATGTAGTGTTCGGCCGGCTCTATGGGATTCTCGATGCGGAGAGTGGCGAGCGGGATCAAGGCGAGAGAGCTTTGCCCGATAGAGGGGAGCGCAACGGCGCGGCTGCGCGAGCTGACCGCTGCCGACCAGCGATGCCTACCTCGCCTGCGTCTAGCCGGCGGCTGCCGGCGACGGCAACCTTGGCTTCTGACACTGGCCCTCGAGCGCGCAATTGACGCCTGCGCCCAGATAGATGAACGCGGCGCGGACCGGATAGAAGAAGTAATTGATTGGCGTGGCAATCGGATCGAAGCCGTGCTCTTGCTGCTGGCGGCTGGCCTCCGATGCGCCTTCCACTTGCTCAACCTTGGCCAGGCGATTGTCGGGGCCGAACGTGGCGGCTTTGCCTGGATCGACCCAGGTGTACCGCAGCAGGGTTCCGCCGCTGTGATCCGGATCGGGCACCGAATCCTTCAAGTCCGGATTCCCCATTGCCGAGATCGCCTGATCCGGCGTCATGCCAGTCTGCAGATTGGCACTGCTAGAGGCGCATGAGGCGAGCACAACGGCAAACATTGATGTCAGCGCGGATGTTAGAAACAATCTTGCGACCATAGACGCCACCTGAGGCCGAGGAGCTAACATAGCGGTTGCGGCGCGGCAATAACCTTCGGCTAGATCACCCACGCCTGCAGTTTCCACCGCTCTCTGGGAGAGTATCTGACTAGCACTATAGTCCGTCGAGGCCGCCGCTTATCGATCGGCATCAAGGTTGTCCACTCCATCTGAAGCAAAGGCGCTGTTCGTCTATGGGAGCTTGACTGATCGGAAGCGCCGCATCCGGCTCATCGGCCGCGCGGTGAGGACGAGAAAGGCGATGCTGCCGGACTATAGACGCAGTCGCGGACGCTACTTCTATGTCGTTCCCGCGCATGGTGCGTCGACGCCCGGTCTGCTCCTGCTCGACTTGACGCCAGCGGAGCTCGCGGCCCTCGATCGATACGAGGAAGTCCCACAGCTCTATAGACGCCAAATCGTCAACGTGATCGATGCACGCGGCTTGCGCCACCGATGCTGGGTATATCTGCCGACCATCGCCCTGTTGGCGGCGCGCGACTAGGGTTTCATCTCGGCGGGAGGCTTGGGCTCGGCCTTCTTCACGCCGAATTTCTCCAGGCGATACTGCAGCGTCCGATAGCTCATCCCGAGCATCTTGGCGGCCTTCGCGATCACCCAATCAGTGCGATCCATCGCCTGCATGATCAGATCACGCTCGAAGGTCTCGAAATTGAGCCCTTCGGCGGGAATCTCGAAGCGATCCGTGCGCGCCCGGTCGCCACCGCGGCTGAGCGTCTTGCGCGACAGCACCTCCTGGGGCAGATCGCGCGGCATGATTTTCTCCGCTTCGCACAGCAGGATGGCCCGCTCGATGGCGGATTCGAGCTGCCGGATATTGCCGGGCCATGAGTAGTCGAGCAGCACCTCCATCGCCTCGCGGCCGATTTCTTTGACGCGTCCTTCGGCCAAATGCGCATGCTTGGTCAGAAAGTGCTGCGCGAGAACCGGAATGTCCGAGCGGCGCTCGCGCAGCGTCGGCAGCGTGATCGTGACGACGTTGACGCGATAGAAGAGGTCCTCGCGAAAGCGGCCTTCGGCGACCTCCTCGGCCAGATTGCGATTGGTTGCCGCCACCAGCCGGGCGTCGACCCGAATCGACTCATTACCGCCGACGCGCCGAAACTCCCGCTCTTGCAGCACGCGCAGGATCTTCGCCTGCAGGCCCATCCCGAGGTCGGCGATCTCGTCAAGGAACAGCGTCGACTTGTCGGCGCTCTCGATCAGCCCGATCTTGCGCTCGGTCGCGCCGGTATACGCGCCGCGCTCATGGCCGAACAGCTCATTTTCGATCAGATTGTCGGGAATCGCCGAGCAATTGATTGCGACGAACTGGCGCGGCGCGCGCGGCGAGAGGCGATGGATCGAGCGCGCGATGATCTCCTTGCCGGTGCCGCTCTCACCCTGGATGAGAACGGTCGAACTCGAGGGCGCGACCTTGCGGACGATCTTGATCACCTCGAGGATCGTCGGGTCCTGCCCGATGATCCCCTCGATCTGAAGCTTGCCTTCCAGGCGCGTGCGCAGCAGCTGGTTTTCCTGCTGCAGGTTGGCGACCTTGGCGGCCGCCGCCACCGTCATCACTAGCGTTTCGCGATCGGTCGGCTTGATCAGATAGTGGAAAGCGCCGTTTTTCATCGCCTTGACGGCGCTGTCGATCGTTCCGTGTGCTGTGATCAGTACGACCTGGGTCGCGGGGTAGGCAGTACGCACCTTGTCGAGCAGCTCTTCGCCCGACATCCCGGGCATCATTAGATCGGTGAGCACCACGTCATACTGGCCGAGTCCCAGCAGCTCGAGCGCGCGCTTGGCGACCGGCGCCTCTTCGACCGCGAAGCCTTCCTCGCGCAAAGTCTCGACCGTGATCTCGCGTTCGGGGTCGTTGTCCTCGACGACCAGCACTGACGCCTGCTTCATGACTGTTTATGTATTCCCCCAAGCGGGAACGTGAAAGTGACGACCGTGCCGCGACCGGCTTGATTCGGCCCGATCTCGATCGTTCCGCCGTGGCTTTCGACGATCGCCCGCGACAGGAACAATCCGATGCCGATGCCCTCGCGCTTGGTGGTGAAGAACGGTTCGAAGACATGACCGGCGACTTCGGGATCGATGCCCGCACCGGTGTCGCTGAAGGTCACGAGCAGCCGGGAGTCGTTGTGCGCGAAGCCGATCCGCAGCTCGCCACCATCAGGCATTGCCTGCGTGGCATTGGCGACCACATTGACGAAGCAGGTGCGGATCTTTTCGCCGTCGACATTGAGAATCGGCGGCGATTCGAGGCCCTCCTCGATGACTTCGATCGCCTGCGAGCGCAGCTTGGATTCCGAGAGCGCCAGCACGTCGCGGACCACCGCGCGCAAGTCGGTGGGCGCGGGATGAATCTCGATCGGGCGCCCATAGTGGAGAAAGTTCTGTATCAGCTCCGACAAGCGCCGGATCTCTTCCTTCATCATCCCGATTTGGCGCATGAAGCTGTCGTGATCCTGCGTGATCTGGCCGCCGTAACGCGCGCGCAGCTGATCGACGGCCAGGCTAATGAAATTGAGCGGGTTTTTGATTTCGTGCGCCAGCCCGCCGGCGAGCTGGCCCAGCGCGGTAAAGCGTTCGAGGCGATTGAACTCGGCCTCGCGTTCGCGGGCATGTCGCAGCTGGCTCAGCATCTCGTTGAAACTGCGCGTGAGCAGACCGATCTCATCACGCCGATTTGCCTCCGGTACCGGTTCGAGCCCACGGGCCGCGATATTGCGAGCGGCCGCCGCAATTTCATGGATTGGCTCGACGTAGCGATCGGCGAGCGCATAGGAGAACACGATGCCGACAGCGAAGATCACCGAGGCCAGCGTGATCAGGCGCACCCGGTTCTCTCGAAGCAGGTAGTTGAAGTCGCCGAGTTGGGCCTCAACATAGACGTAGCCCATCAGGTGATCCTCGACCACCACCGGCACGCGCGCCGCTATCACTGGCGTGCCTTTGATCGAATGTGACGATGCCGCGATGGTCCCGGTCAATCCGGGATTGGCCGGTTCGTCGCGGCCGACACGCTCGGTGCGAATCATATGCTTGGAGGCCGGGTTGAGCGCCGCCCCGATCAGTTGCGGGGCCTGTCCGATCAGCTTGGGATCGGAACTATCGACGATCAGATCCTCGCTGGAGGCGATTGAAACCGCCAGCTTCCTGTCAGGCGGACCACCGACGTACTTCTGCAGCCGATCGCGGTCGGTGCTGCTGACCGCGGTGAGTTCCTGCACGCCGATCTGGATCGCGTTGGCCAGATCGCCCACGTTGCGCCGCAAAGCATCGACCACCGCGCTCTGCGTCCGCAGGCTGACGGCCGCCTCGGCCCCCAGCGTCAGCGCGAGCAGCACGACGATAAACAGCACCAGTTTGGCCTTGAGGTTGAGCGGCGGCAGCCTGAGCCGATTCATCAGATCCGGCCATCCTTCCATGGCTTCACCTCGCGTGCGAAGGCGCGCTCCGCGTCAGGCCCGCACCGCGCGATTGATTCAATTGTCTTCCGCTGCGCGCGACAGTTCCATCGGGGCGGCGGCCTATTTCAGAGGATCTTCGAGCGCGCTGTCAGCGGGGCGTCGCGAAGGAACCAGCATCCGCGTTCCGTAAACGGCCAAGGTTAGCAGAGCGAGGATCAGTATCACGCGCTCCGCGCCGCCGACATAGCGCACCGCCAATTCGATCTGGCCGCCGAACAAATAACCTATCGATACGACGATCGGCACCGATATCAGCGCGCCCAGTACGTCGTAGAAGAAAAACGTCAGGGGCGAGATACCCAGTGAGCCCGCACTCAGATAGACCAGTGCGCGCAGCCCGGCGAGGAAGCGCGCGTACAAGATCGTGCGCGTTCCATGGCGCTGCATAAAGTCCTGCATCTGTCGCATGCGTTGCGGCGCCGCCGGTCCATTGAGCCCGAAGTAGCGCAGCAGGCCGCTGCCGAAATGGCGCCCGATGAAGAACAGCGAAAAATCTCCGGTGACCACACCGATCAGCGACACCGCAAGCGTGATCGGATAGCGCGCCACTCCCCGGTGGACCATGTAGCCGCCCGCCAACAGCGCAATGTCTTCGGGCAGCGGCACCCCGAGCCCGCACAGGATCAGCACGACGAGCAGCCCCAGGTAGGTGAAGTGCTCGATATAGGCCGAGAGTAGTCCGACCACGCGGCTTATCCCCGGTGATCGTAGCGGGCGCGCAGCGCGTCGCGGATCTGCTCGACCGGTGCGCCCTGATTGAACATCCGATTTCCATCGATCGCCTCACCCACGCAGATCTCGCAGGTGCTGCCATGCTTGTCGCGGAAGCAGTCGAGCAGGTTCTTGTGGCCCTCGTTGCGGTCGCATCCACAATAGCAATGCAGCTGTGCGAGCAGCGCTGGATTGTCATGAGCGACCTGGTACGCGTCACGCACGGGGCCGACGAAGGACTTGGGATTCAGTGTCAGCGTTGTCTGGGCAGTGCCCGCCGCGCAATTGGGGCACGACGCGGCTGGATCAGGGGCGGGCGCCGCCGCGAATCCGCCGTGGTAGCGGCTGATCGCGGCGAATACCATCGACGAAGCGAAGATCAGAGCCGCGCCTATCGCGATGTCGCGCCGGGTGGTCTTTCTGCGCATCCGATACATCTAGAGCAAACTATAGCATCTGGATGACCTGCGGGCTGCGCCGCAAAAAGCTGTACAAGGCGGCGGGCCGATGTGCGCCGCGGCGCTTGGCGGGCAGTTCGCGCAGCAACCCCATCGCAAGAATCCGCCGACGGAAGTTTCGCCGGTCCACGACCCGCTGCAGAATCAATTCGTAGAGCTCCTCGATTTGCGCAAAGGTGAAGGTCGGTGGCAGCAGGTTGTACGCGATATTGCTGTATTCGAGCTTCGCCGTGAGCCGCCTGAGCGCGTAGTCCGCGATCAACGAATGATCGTATGCGAGCGCCGGCAACGCCGAAACCTCGAACCACTCGCAAGCCCTGTACTTCGCGCCGGGGGCGCGGATCGCGGCGGCATCCGCAATCAGCGCCATGTACGCGACCGATACCACATGCGCGCGCGGATCGCGCGACGGATCGCCGAAGGTGAAGAGCTGATCGAGGTAGGTCTGCTCGAGTCCGGTCGCAGCGCGCAACTCGCGGCGTGCGGCGTCCTCGAGCATTTCTCCCATCCGCACCAGCCCGCCGGGGAACGCCCATCGGCCCGCCAGCGGACCGCGCCGCAATTGCACCAAATAGGTCTTGAGGCGGCCGTCCTTCAATGCAAACAGGACCGTGTCGACCGCCACCTTGGGGCGCGCCAGTGGATGGCGCCGCTCGGCCGGGTGATTCGACTCGGTTCGCGCCGCATCCGCGCTTCGATCCACTATCGCGCTCAGTCCACTCCCTCCCGCAACGGCCTGCTCCACAATCGCGCGATGTTGACTGCTCTCGAGGGCGAGAAGCGGTCAAGCACTCAACTCGAGCATCCGCTCGAGCGCCCGCTTCGCGCCTTCACGAACCCCATCGCTCAGGGTTATCTCATGGCGCAGATAGCGCAGGGAATCGAGCGCACCCTCCAGGGTGATCATCTTCATGAACCTGCAAAGCCTGCACGCTTTGTAGAAATGCTTGTTCGGAATCTCCAGCAGCAGGCGATCGGAAAGCCCGCACTCGGTGACGATCAGAAACTTGTCGGCCGGGCTTTCCTTCGCGTAACGCACCATCGCGCTGGTCGAAAGCACGGCATCGGCAATCGCGAGTACGTCCTTGCGGCATTCGGGATGCGCCAGCACCTTGAGCCCGACAATTCCGTCCTTGACCTTGAGTACTTCCTCCGCGGTGATCTGATGATGCACGTAGCAGTTGCCGTCCCATGAGATGATCGTCTTTCGAGTCTGGCTCTGCACGTAGTTGGCGAGGTTCTGATCGGGCACGAACAGGATGTGCTCGGAGTCGATCGCCTCGACGATCCTGACCGCGTTGGCCGACGTGCAGCATGCGTCCGACAGCGCCTTCACGTCCGCCGTGCAGTTGACGTATGAGACGACGCGCAGGTCCGGATAGAGCCGCTTCAGTTCAGTTTTGCGCTCAGCGAGGTCATCGGCGGTGATGCTGTCGGCGAGCGAGCATCCCGCACGTATGTCTGGCAGCAGCACCATCCGCTCCGGGTTGAAGACCTTGGCGGTCTCGGCCATGAAGTGCACGCCGCAGAAGACGATCACTTCGGCATCGCGGACTTCGCGCGCCTTGCGCGCCAGCTCCAGCGAATCGCCGATGAAATCGGCGACTTCGAAGATCTCGGGACGCTGATAGTTGTGCGCCAGGATCACTGCGCGGCGCGCCGCCTTGAGCTGGATGATCTCTTCGATCATCGCGGCGTAGTGCGCGCATGCATCCGGCGTGTAGCTCTCATCCCCGAGCGCGCTCAGCTTGTGATGGAGTTCAGCGGCGGTTGGATTTCTGTGAGTTGCGGCGTCCATGCGAGTTATCTACTTTGCGTCAATTTGACACTTACTCTAGCAAGTCACGCACTGGCAACACAAACGCAATCGATCGCTTGTCAGCCGGAACGCTTGGACACGGCCGCGCGGGTGGGGATTGAACGCCTGATGCTTATGGCCGAAGATCGCGCCCGCGGGCCTGCCCGCGCGGAGTGATTCAAGATGGAACAGCCAGCCGATCGCGACATTGTCGATGCGGTGCGCACCTTCGTCGAGCGCGAGGTGATTCCTGCCGCCTCCGAGCTCGAGCATCGCGACGAATACCCGCATGCGCTGGTTGCCCGGATGCGCGAGCTGGGGCTGTTCGGCGCCACCATCCCGGCCGAGTACGGCGGGCTCGGGCTGAGCTTCGCGACCTACGCGCGCGTGATGGAGGAGCTGTCGCGCGGCTGGATGAGCCTCGCCGGCGTGATCAACAGCCATCTCATCCTCGCTTACATCATCGCCAATCACGGCACGGACGAGCAGCGCGCGCGATTCCTGCCCGCGATGGCGCGCGGCGACAAGCGCGGCGGCTTGGCGCTCACCGAGCCGCATGCCGGCAGCGACGTGCAATCGATCCGGACGGTCGCTCGGCGGCGCGGCGATGACTACGTGCTCTCGGGAACCAAGATGTTCATCACCAACGCGCGCCACGGCACGATGCTCGCCGTCGCGGCCAAGACCGATCCGCAGGCCAGCCCGGCGTATCGGGGCATCAGCATGTTCGCGGTCGAGAAGAACGAGCACGGCCCGACCGTCAGCCGCAATCTCAAGAAGCTCGGCTATAAAGGCATCGATACCTGCGAGGTGCTGCTCGACGATCTTGCGGTGCCGGCCGCCAATCTGATCGGCGGGCGCGAGGGCGAAGGCTTCAAGCAGGTGATGAGCGCGCTCGAAGTCGGACGCATCAACGTCGCCGCGCGCGCGGTTGGAGTAGGGCAGGCCGCCTTCGACAATGCGATTCGCTACTCACAGCAGCGCGTCACGTTCGGCAAGCCGATTTGCGAGCATCAGGCCGTGCAACTGCTGCTCGCCGACATGGCGACGCGCGTCGAGGCGTCGCGCTTGCTGGTGATGAGTGCGGCGCGCAAGAAGGATGCGGGCGAGCGATGCGACGTCGAAGCGGGAATGGCGAAGCTGTTTGCATCCGAGGCCTGCGCGAAGGTTGCGCTGGATGCGATGCGCGTGCTGGGCGGCTACGGCTACACGCAGGAGTTCCCGGTCGAGCGCTTCTATCGCGACGCGCCGCTGATGATGATCGGCGAGGGAACCAACGAGATCCAGTCGCTGGTCATCGCCCGCGGCCTGCTGCAGCGCCACCGGATTTGAGCGGTCCTCTCGGGTATGTCGTGGTTGGGTTCGCCTGAGATGTTCACTGTCCCAACGCTTCGGATCAGGCGGTCGTGTCCTTTGACTTGGCCCCGAGCCGTTCTGCGTACTGCCGTCCGAATGCGGTTAGACGGAACCTTGGGCCTTCAGTCTCCACGCATCGGAACTGAATCAGCGCGCCCAAGGTTTGCGACATGTTCTCGGTCGGAACGCCTATCTGACCGGCGTAGGCAGCGAACTCTGCCGAATCAACGCTCGCGCGCTCGTACAGCCACAATAGAATCAGCTTCGTGCGAACAACGAAGAAGTTGTCCAAGATGACAAAGTTCGCTGCGTCGCTCATCGGAGGAGGTATCGGGATCGCAGTCGGCGCGGCCGAGGGCACTGGGCCAGCACCGGCGCCGACAGTGAGACCCCCTTCGGGACTCGCCTGCTGAAAATCCAGAGGGCCGATTCTTCGCACACCAAAGAGCTGCAGCAGTTCCTTTATTTCGTACTTGAAGAGGTACACTGCGGGAGCGAGGAGCAGGGCGAGGACCGGCGTCGAGATCTCAAAGCCGAGGCGGCCGTTCAGAACAATCGCGGCGAGCAACAAGAACAAGTAGGTTCGACGTGCGCCCGAATACGCGGCGGCCACACAGAGATTTGCCGAGTGCCGAAGCAGCCCCACTCGCGCGGCTTCTAGCGTGCAGGACCCACAGGCGCCGAGGTCCGTCCCCCACTGGCCGCTTAAGGTCTTCTGATCAGGCGCGAGCGTCAGGCTCACACTCCCGCTCACCGGCAGCGGAACACCGATTCCCGGAAGGCCTCCACTAAAGCCTTTGAAGCCATACATCTTCAGATTCAACTGACCGTTGGTGAGCGTTTCCACCAGTCGTACGGACGTAGGACCATATGCTCTGTCGAATATGACCGCGCGCCCCACTACCCTGTCGCCGGTTTCGATTCGGAGGCGAGCGATGGCCTCTCCCCGATTCGTACCTGAAATGGAGCCGTTCCAGTATCTCGGAAGCGGTGAGCGCCTGAACCACATTGCTGCCTTCCCCCCTTTACGCCGATTGGGTTTACGTTACCCGCGCGCGAGGTCGCGCAGGGCGCGGGCGCATTCCACCGGCTTGGTGAACATCACCTCGTGCCCGCTCTTGATCGATCGCGTGGTTGGGTTCCTGAGCCGGCTGGAGAAGTGCGGATGCCACATGATCTGCGGGGCCAGCGCGACGTCATCCTCGCAGATCACGTAGCTGGTCGGAATATCGAGCTTGTAGAACTCCTTCATTGGCACCGGATCAGCCAGCGGCGCCAGCGGCTGTGGCACCAGCGCCGAGACTACGAAATCCTGCAAGTCCTTTGAGGCATCTTGGATGAACGCCTCGCGGAAGCGCGGCTCCATCACTTCGATCGGAATCGAGCGATCGGGCCGCGATGCGGCCACGTCGCCCAGCGCCTTCATCTCAGGCCGCGAGAGATCAATCGCGCGCTCGCCATCGAGCATCACAAACGCGGTGACGAACACGATCCGCTTAAGCCGCTTGGGAATCTTCTGCGCCACGCCCGAGATCACCAGCCCGCCCATGCTATGCCCCGCGAGCACGACATCGCGCAGGTCGCGCTCCTCGATGAACTTCGCGACGCTGTCGACGTAGACCTGCAAGTTCACCTTCGCCCGATCGAACTTGCTCGCGCCATGGCTGGGCAGATCGACCGCGAAGGTGCGATCGCCGCCTTCTTCGAGATGTCTTTGAACGCCCGCCCAACACCATGCGCCGTGCCAAGCTCCGTGAACGAGAACAAATGTGTCGGACATGAAATCCTCCGATTAGCTGCGGAATCACGCGGCCAAGGCGGTCAATTCGATGAAACCGATGTTTGATTTCCCACACCGCGCGCCGGTAGCGCAAGCCTGCGGAACGGTCCATGCTTATTATGGGTGTGGTGGGACCGAAGCGACGGAAATCAAGGTGAATAGGCCCGAAAATAGCCGGTCCGCGATGAGCGAGGTGTCGCAAAAGGTTCGCGGTTTGCACCAAGGCGAGAAGCTGCGTGCAATGCGAAAAAGCTTTGCGTGCAAGATGCTCGTCCCGCTGCTGGCGGTGGCGATCGTGTTGGCGCCGCTGCGCAGCGCCTTCGCGCAGAACGATCAGACTCTCGAACTGCCGCAGCGATTCGATCCCTCCGCGGCGACGCCGACGCCCGGCGATATTCCGCCCGATCAGAGCAAGTACGACAACGCAGAAGCTGCCCAACCCTCGCCGGAAGCCGCGCCGCCTCCCCAGATGGCGGGCGTCGATCAATACGTTAACCAGAATGGCAGCAACAGCGGTTCGTACCCAGCTGCGAATAACCCCTACGATCCGGGCGCGGCCGGCGCATCGCAGGTTGGCCCGCTCCTGTTGGGCGGGTTGCTGCTAGGGGCGATCGCGCTCGAGCTCGCCCTCGGCCATCATCACCGATAGCCCGACAGCCGCGTCCGCAGGGCGGGGCCGTTCACGAAGTGCACCAGCGCCACTGTAGTCGCGCTTGTGCGAAGCAGGAAGTGAAAAAGCTCGGCTAAGGCTTGCGAGGGTGTCGCGCGCCAGGGATCTGCTAGCTGGTCTTCTCGACGACCGCCTGATGGGCGTGCAGATGCTCGGGCGGCGAAATGATCACGGTCTCGCCGCCACTCAGCCCCTGTCGGACCTCGACCCCATCTTGGAACTCGCCGCCGAGAGTTACAGGTACACGCTCGGCCTCGCCATCGCGCACGACCCATACCGAAGCGGCCGTATTCACCCCAACGATCGCCTTCTTGGGCACCAGTACCTGCGTGCTCTGTGTCGTATCCGAGCCGCTGGCGAGGAAACTCACCTTGGCGCTCATCTCCGGCTTGATCACGGTCATGTCGGGATGCTCGAAGCGGACCTCGACTTTCACGGTACCCTTCTGGCGGTTTGCCTCGGGATAAATCTTCACCACTTTGGCGGCAAACGAGCGATCGGGATAGGCGTCGGCGACAATCGACGCCGGCATTTCGATCTTGACCTTGCCGATGTCGCTCTCGTTGATGTCGATCTCGACCCGCATGTCGTCGGTATCAGCGAGCTGTACGATATCGGTCGCGCCGCCGCCGGCCTGAATCTCGCCGCCATAGTTAATCGTTGCGCCGACCTCGCGATACTTCTGCAGCACGACGCCGTCGATGGGTGACCGAATAGTGGTTTGACTGACCATGAACTTGGCGAAATCGATCGATGCTTCGGCCCGCTTGACCCGAGCGCGCGCCACCTCTGCGCCGTTGGTTACTACGTCGAGTTCATCGCGCGAGGCGTAACCCTTCTGGAAGAGACTCCGGACCCGGCGTGCTTTTGCTTCCTGCAGCTTGAGATCGGCCAAGGCCAGGGCGTGATCGGCTTGAGCTTGGTCGAGTTGCGCGACGTAGTCGCGATTATCGATCTGCGCCAGCAATTCACCTTTTTTGACGTGCTTGCCTTCTTCGATCGGCTCGGCGACGATCTGGCCGAGTATCTTGGTCCCGATCGTAATGTACTTGGCGCGCGTGATGACGTAGCCCGATCCGGTCAGCAGGACGCCCGACTGTCCCGCGCTACGGGCTGTGACGCTGGCGGTCTCGACTTCAAGCGGTCGTCCCAGCGTGTAGCGGTATGCGGCAAGACCGCCGGCTACCAACACCGCCGCGATGCCTGCCGCCGTCAGGATCGGGACGAGCCGCGTGCGTTTGGGCGCCTCGCCAGCCCGGACGATTCTCAGTCCTTCGAGGTCCCTGATGTTCGGGCCGCGCTCGATGTCGGTGGCCATCGGCTAAGGCCTCCTCAGGGCGTCAACGACGGGAATTCGCATCGCTTGGCGCGCGGGAAGCGAGCCGCCAAGCACTCCCATCAAGGCAGCAAACAATAGCGCTTCTAGAACAATCAAAGGCGTTACACGGAAGCTAAAGGCAAGACTAGAGAATGTCAATGAGTTGGCCATACTGGTCGAAAAGCCATTAATCGGCAGCGCCAAAATGATGCCGACCACTCCGGCGCATAGCGCCAGAGCCAGCGATTCCAGCACGAAGCTCCCCATCACCGCACCTGGGCTGAAGCCGAGCGCCCGCAGTGTTCCGATCTCGGCTACTCGCGCCGACACCGCTGCGTACATCGTGTTCATCGCGCCGAAGATCGCCCCCACTGCCATGATTATGGCCACCACCATGCCTAGCGAACGCAACTGGTTGGCGACGGTCGATTGCTCGCGATAGTACTCCGGTTCGGTGACCGCTTGCAGGCTGATTCGCGGATCTTCGTCAATTCTTTTGATCAATGCGGCCTGATCGGCGCCGGGCTCGGTCTTGAGCCGTATGCATGCGTAATACTCGCCGCGGCGGGCGTCACTCTGCAAGTCGTGCACGTCGGTCCAGATCTCTGATTCGAACGAGCTGCCATCCGAGTCGAAGATTCCGACCACCTTCCACTTGCCGCGGCCAAACTTCACCGTCGAGCCGAGCCTGCAGTTGCGATAGCGGCTGGTCAGCTGTTTGCCGATGATCACTTCATTGACGCCGGGAGCGAGCATCCGGCCCTCCACGATGCGCACATTCTCATGCACCCGCATCGCCACGGGGAGGACGCCGCGCACCACCATGTTGTCGCGGCCACCTCCGATTCGCTCGAGCAACACCTGTACGGTCAGCTCCGGCGAGGAATAGGTATTACCCTGATCATCACGCCTGATGCCTGGCAGGAACTTGAGTGTGTTGAACTGATCGATCGTCACCGCCGAGTTGGTTTCGGTGGTGGAGCCCTTGCGCATCACAACCAGATTGTCGGGCGAGCCAGTCGAGGTGATGGCGGTGCGCAGGCCGGCCACCAGCGCCATCACGATCACGAACACCGCAACCACTAGCGCGATGCCAGCCACCGTCATCAGCGAAGAGACCCGACGCACGAACAGGTTGCGGACATTGTATTTGAGCGGAACCGCCATTGCCTTCAGCCCACCATGCGCAGCGCGTCGACGATATTCTGTCGCGAGGCGCTGCGCGCCGGTACGAATCCGCTTAGCAGGCCGATCACCACCGCGACTGCCAGACTCTGCGCGATCACACTCGGGGGCATCCGGATCACGCCAAACGGTCCGAGCGCGGATGACGCGAGAGTCAGGACTCTGAGCGCGACATATGCCCCACCCGCGCCCAAAAGGCATCCGGTAAGCGCGATGATCACCGATTCGCTTAGCAGCATCGCCAAGATCACGTTGCGACCAAATCCGATCGATCGCATCACCGCGACTTCGCGCCGCCGCTCGCGGATCGACATTGCGGCGCTGTTCGCCGCGACCAGCCCAATCGTTATCACGACGACTACACCCAACACTTCCGCCATTGTGAAGATCGAACGGTACGTGGACATGAAGTTTGCAAGGAAGGTTGCTTCGGATTCGCTCTGAGTCTCAGCGTCCGAGTTGGCGAAGGTTTCATCGACCGCAGCAATGACCGGCGCGATCGATTCGGTACGGTCGGTGCGAATCCAGTACATGCTGACGAACCAGGACCGTCCGAAAGCTTCGTCGAGATAGTCTCGCCGGAAGACCAGGAAATTCGGTGCCGCCTTGTCGCCGAGTACGCCCACGATATGGAGCGTCAAATTGATCGGAAAGATCGTCCCGCGCAGCATGATCTGCTGGCCAACCTTCCAATGGAAGCGCTTGAGATTCGCCTGGCCCACCAGGCACGCCATGCGTTCCTTCTTGAAGGCCGCGACCGCCTCCCGGGACAGCCCCCAGTCGGGCCAGATCACGTCGATCTGCTCATGATCGACGGCAAAGTTGGGGAACTGGTCGGTCGGCTCGCGGTAGATGCCGCCAAACCAGCCCCATGCGGCGACCGCCTCGATGTGGGGGATCTTGATCAGTCGCTGCTTGTAGGCCTGGGGCAACGAGTACGCCAGACCGGCTTTGTTGTGGCATACGATCCGCAGCGATGACGCCTGTGCGGCGAGAATCCGGCTCGCGAGCGCGGGCAGGCTCATCATCGCCGAGAAGATGAACAGCGAAACCGCGATCGAGAGCACGGTCAGGATCGTGCGCCGCTTGTTGCGCGTGAGATTTTTGAGCACCAGCCGGACAAACTTCATCGCATCACCATGCAGCGGTGCGCCTGGCCGCGCCTAAGCGTTGGCGCTCGAACCATGAGCGGATCCCGCCGCGCTTCCCGGGTGGACGCCGGCCAGCACTCCCTTGTCAAGCTGATAGACGGTCTCGACGTAGCGCTCCGCGCGCGGATCGTGCGTGACCATCACGATGGTCTTGTGGAACTGGCGGTTGAGCGCACGCAGCAGGGTCAGGATGTCTTCAGCGGATTTGGCGTCGAGATCGCCGGTGGGCTCGTCCGCCACCACTATGGTTGGATCGGTGACCAGCGCCCGTGCGATCGCGACGCGCTGTTCCTGGCCGCCCGAGAGCTGCCGCGGGTAGTGATCGATGCGATCCTCGAGCCCGACCATCCGCAGCGCAGTCTCGACATGTTCGCGTCGCTCCGCCTTCTTGAGGCTGGTCAGCAGCAGCGGCAACTCGACGTTTTCAAACGCGGTCAGCACTGGAATTAGATTGTAGAACTGGAAGACCAGTCCGATATGGCGGGCGCGCCAGCGCGCCAGATCGCGCTCCTTCATCGAGGTGATCTCTTCGCCGCCGACCGCCACGCGCCCACCGGTCGCATGGTCGATTCCCGCGATCAGGTTAAGCAGCGTGGTCTTGCCCGAGCCCGACGGCCCCATGATCGCCACGAACTTTCCCTCGGGGACTCGAATGGTGACGTCGTCCAGCGCACGCACTTCGAATTCATCGCGCTTGTAGATGCGGGATACGTGCTCGATTTCGATCGCGTACTTGTCCATCAGTCGCTCCCTTTTCGCCGGCCGCCCATGCGGATCGGTTTCATTCGGCCGCCTCGCGCGGCCCTTCTTGCGGGGCTGTTTCCCGGCCGCCGATTCGCGGCCAGGCTATCTTCCAGATTTCGCACCAGCTCGGCCAGCATGCGTGCCCGGAAAGACCGGATCCGCCTGCCCAGTTCAAAGACGGTGTGGCGAAACGGATTGTCCCCGGCAGCGCCGCTGTGGGCGCGCCATTTTTCCAGAAACGCGGCTGCCCGCGCGTCAAAGCGTTGCATCTGGCGCAGATGCTCGAGCCCAACCTTTGGCAAGTGGTGGCTGAAGTAGAGTTTGATCACACCTTCGTCGTGAATGAAGATCTCCTGCGCCGGTTCCGCCAGCATCTTGAGGAAGTGCGCGCGCCCCGCGGCCGTGATCGCATAGAGCTTGCGCGCGCGGCTGCCGCGGCTCTGTTCGCGCATCCGCACCAGTTCCTCGCGCGCGAGCTTCTTGAGCGCCGGATATAGCGACCCGTCGCTGGCTCGATAGTAGAAGCCGACCGATTGAGCGAAGCGCCGCTTGAGATCATAGCCGGTCATGCCGGATTCCATCAGAAAACCCAGGATCGGAAACTTCACATCCAGGCGCAGCGGACGATGGTCCGCATCTGCGCTGGAGGCGGACGCCCCATAGACCGAAAGTGGCTTCATCGCTCCCATAGCACGACTCGATAGCTCGACTTGAGATATAGAGCCGCGCCGCCCTCGCGTCAAGCCTTTTGCCCATGCGTGTTAGTCAAGCGGGTCGGGACGCAGAAGTCGATGCAGCCCGAAACTTGCAGCGGCTGCGCTTGACGGTAGTCTATTATTGACATATGAAAAATTGGTTACATAGGGCCAGAAACGCGACCGGCTGGAGAACCGCCATGTACGACAAAGACAATCCATTTCTCAGCGGCAACTATGCCCCGTGGCGCGAAGAGGGCGACGCGTTCGATCTAGAAATCGAGGGCGAGTTGCCGCGCGAATTGGACGGCGCGCTCTGTCGCATTGGTCCCAATCCGCAGTTTCCGCCGAGCGGGCGCTATCACTGGTTCGATGGCGACGGGATGGTCCATGCGATCATCATGCACGGCGGCCGCGCCGCATATCGCAACCGATGGGTGAGAACCGCGGGATTGCTCACCGAGCGCAAGGCGGGCAGGGCGCTGTTCGGCGGATTGCTCGCGATGCCGAAAGAAGTGCCGCCTGAAGGACCCTTCAAGAATGCCGCCAACACCAACCTCATTGGCTACGCCGGCAGCCTGCTGGCGCTATGGGAGGGCGGCCTGCCTCATCAGCTCGGGCTCGAGACGCTTGAGACTGTCGGCCCCTTCAACTTCTGCGATCGGCTGAACGGCCCGATGACCGCGCATCCGAAGTTCGACCCCTCAACCGGCGACCTGCTGTTCTTCGGTTACCAGCCGTTTCCGCCGTATGTCACGTATCATCGCGCTGATCCCAACGGGAACCTGATCGAGTCGCAGCCCATCGACAGCGGCCTGCCGGTGATGATGCATGATTTCGTCACCACCCCGAACTACGCGGTGTTCTTCGTCTGCCCTTCGGTCTTTCGCCTCGAGAACATCGCTAAGGGATTGCCGCCGCTGGCGTGGGAGCCCGACCAGGGCGTGCGCATCGGCGCGATGCATCGCGTGACGAAGGAAATACGCTGGCTTCACACTGATCCGTTCTACGTCTTCCACTTCCTCAACGCGTTCGAAGAGGGCGGCAAGATCGTCGTTGATGCCTGCCGTCTCGCCTCACTGGACATGACCGGCAACTCGTTTGGGCCCCCTCCGCTGGCGCATCGCTTCACGCTCGATTTTACGGCGGGCACGGTGAAGGCCGAGCAGATCGACGATCAACCAAGTGAGTTTCCGCGTATCGATGGCCGGCTCAATGGCCTCAAGCATCGCCTCGGCTACTTCGCTGGCAGTCGTCCGGGCGCGCGCCGCAGCGGGATCGGCTTTGAGATGTTGATCAAGCGCGACTACCGGACCGGCCGCTCCGAAGTACTCGACTTGGGCGCGCATATGGCGCCGAGCGAGCCGGTTTTCGTCCCGCGCAGCAAACGGAGCAACGAGGACGAGGGCTACGTGATGGCGGTCTGGTACAACGCGCAGACCGATCGCAGCGAAGTGACGGTCTCCGATGCCGCCAACTTCACGGGGGTGCCGATCGCTCGTATCAAGTTGAACCATCGCGTGCCGTTCGGTTTTCACGGCAATTGGATCGATAGCGCCGCGCGTTCGGTTGATACGCAGCCGCAGATGCCGCTGCAAGGAGCCAGCACCAGATGGTCGAACTGACGCGGGGCAGGGTGCGCGCCACCAAACGGCCGCGCCAGACTAGGCTTCAGACGCCTCCGGCAGTGCCGCGTCGCCGCGATAGCGTCGGCGGCGCCATCAAGGCTTCGCTCGAGCACGCCCTGCTTGGCCTGATCGCCGAGGGTCGCGCAGTCTCAGGCTACGATTTGATCAAGACCTTCGATCAATCGATGGCGCATTACTGGCATGCGCATCACGGCCAGATCTATCCGACGCTGGAGCGGATGCGCCGCGCGGGCCTGATCGAAAGCCGCGATATCATCCAGCGCGGACGGCCCAACAAGCGCTTGTATACGATCACACAAGCAGGCCGGCAGATGCTGCTGCGATGGCTCGAGAGTCCGATCGAGAAGCTCAAGCTAAAGCATGCACCGCTGCTGCGATGCCGCTTCCTGGGTCATCTTGGCGCAGCCCGCGCGCGAGAACAGCTGCTCGTCGGGCGCGATGCATGTATGCCGATGCTCGAGTACTACCGCGAGCTCGAGCGGCTGTATTTCGGCAAGGGGCAGCCTCACCAAAATGTCAACGTGATGTTCACCTACTTCACCCTGCGGCGCGGGATCATGTTCCTCGAAGAGACGATTCGCTTTTCGCAGTGGGCGGTCGCCGAGATCGCGCGCAACGAAAGTCTCTTTCACCGCGAGAGCGCAGCGCCGCCGCGCGATGAGCCAGTGCCCCGCCGTGTAGTCCGTTCGCGCGCCGCTGCCGAATGAACTGCGTCCCGGTTCATTCATTCGCGAACAACAAACCCGCCGCACGGTCATTCCAGAGCGAGCGCTAACCGCTCCGTCGGTCGTCATTCTGAGCGAAGTCTGCGGAGAGCGAAGGCCTGTCCTGAGGTGCGTGCCGAAGGAAATCCCACCGGCCGCGAGCGCGGCCGGTGACTGCGTCATGCGAGCCGGCCGCACTCTCCTCCTTGCACAGAAGCTGCTCACGGGCGGTCCGCGGCCGATTCCCCTGATGGACGGTTTTTGTTTAACTAGATGAGTTTGTGGAGGGCGGCGGATTGTCCCACCGAGGTCATGAGATGCTGCCGGATTTGAATTTTCGTCTCGCGCGGTCGTCACGAGATACAGTGCCTAAGGCGCGTCATTGGGCTGATGCCCATCGGGTTCCCATTCTTCTCAGGAGAGATCATGACTAAGAAGCTCGCCGCCATCATGGCCGGCGTTCTGATCGGTGTGGCGGTCGCGTTCGTGCGCGCTGGCGCTTTCCCCTTCTGGAGTTCAAACGACAAGCCCCAGCCGAGCCCGCATGCTGCCGCCCCCGCCGCGCCAGCCTTGAACCCATCGGCAGCGCCCGCGCCCGCCAATCAGCCCGAGCCCAACGAGGGGCATGGTGGCGTCGCCATACCGTCGTTCGCGCCGCTGGTCAAGCGCCTGATGCCAACGGTCGTCAACGTCAGCGTCACCCAGAAGGTCAAGGGTGTCGGCTTGGGTCCAATGGGTGGCGGAGAGGGCGGTGAGGAAGGCGGCGAAGGTGGCCCCGGGCCTGAAGGCCCGATGCCAGGCCCAGGCCCGCGCGGGATGCCAGGCCCCGGTCAAGGTCCCGGTGCGGGCCCCGGTCCGTTCGGCTTTGATCCTTACGAGCAGCTGCGCCGCTTTTTCGGCGAGATGCCCCGCGAATTCAAACAGCATGGCTTGGGCTCGGGCGTGATCATCTCGCCTGACGGATACATCCTGAGCAACAACCACGTGGTCGGCGCCGCCGACGAGATCAAAGTAACGCTGATGGACAAGCGGACCTTCACCGCGAGGGTGATCGGCAAAGACGCCAAGACCGATCTGGCGCTCATCAAGATCGACACCAAGGACGCGCTGCCGGTGGCCGAACTCGGCGACTCCACCGCCTTGCAAGTCGGCGACTGGACGATCGCGATCGGCAATCCATTCGGCTTCTCGCTGACTGTGACCGCCGGCATCGTCAGCGCCAAGGGGCGCATCCTCGGCGGCACCTATGACGATTTCATCCAGACCGATGCGTCGATTAATCCGGGGAACTCAGGCGGCCCGCTCTTCGATATCAACGGCAAGGTGATTGGGATTAACACGGCGATCTACAGCCGCACCGGCACCAGCGCCGGCATCGGCTTCGCGATTCCGATCGACCTCGCCAAGAGCGTCACGGAACAGCTTCGCACCAAGGGCAAGGTGGTGCGCGGATGGCTGGGCGTGCAGATTCAAGAGGTCACCGATGATCTCGCCAAGTCCTTCGGCTTGCCCAAGGCAGAGGGCGCGCTGGTCGCCAGCGTCGAAAAAGACAGTCCCGCGCAGAAGGCCGGGATCCAGCGTGGCGACGTGATCCTCAAGCTCGACGGTCGCGACATCCGCGACGAGCACGAGTTGCCGGCGCTGGTCGCCGACGAAGCGATCGGCAAGACCATCACCATCAATGTGATACGCGACGGCAAGCCGATCGTCACGCAGGTAACGATCGGCACGCTCAAGGATACCGAGGTTGCCAGCGCCAAGCCCGAGGAAACAGGCGGCGACTGGGGCATGCAGGTCGGCCAGATCACTCCCGAAGTCGCCCATCAGTACAACTTGTCGGTCGACAAGGGCGTGGTAGTGCGCGGCGTGCGGCCCGATTCGCCGGCCGCCGAAGCCGGTTTGCAACCCGGCGATGTGATCCAGGAGATATCCGTCGATCGGGTGAAATCGAAGATTGGCTCGATCGATGATTTCCTGGCGAAGGCCAAGGAAGCCAAGAAGGACAAGAAGTCGGCGCTGCTGCTGGTGCAGCGCGGCGGCGCGTCGCTTTACCTGGTGATCAAAAACCAGGGCTAGCCGGATTGCCGGCCGATATGCGACAGGCGGCGCGGGCGTCTTGGCGTCCCGCGCCGCCGCCTATGCGAGCCACGCGTCGCTCGACATGCTCACCTGCGGGCGCGACACTGGCGATGGGTGTCATCGCCGAATCGAAGCTTCGATGTTCTGATCGCAGGCGCGGGTCCGGCCGGCTTGGCGAGTGGGCTTTATCTGTTGCGCAAGCGCCCGGACTTGGCCGGACGCGTCGCGGCATTCGAGCGAGCACGCCATCCGCGCTTTAAAACCTGCGCAGGCGGCCTCATTCCCAAGACGATGCTGGCGCTGGACGAGTTGGGTCTGGCGCTGGAAGTCCCCGCCGTCGAAGTCCGCTACGGATGCGCGCGGACCGAACTCGGCGACGTCAACTATCCCGGCGGCGACGTACTATGCACGATCGTTAGGCGCGATGAGTTCGACGCGCGTCTGGCGCGGGCCGCACGCGCGGCGGGTCTGGAGATTATCGAAGAATGCCGCGTGCGCGATATCACGCAACTGGGCGGTGTCGTGCGAGTGCTCTGCGATCGCGGTGACTTCGAGGCACGCCTGGTGATCGGCGCCGATGGCTCCGGGAGCCGCGTGCGTGATGCGATCGTTCCGCGCGGCAAAGACACTATCGGTCGCGCGGTGATGACCGACCTCCCCGTAGATGCCGCAAGCGCCCCGGAATTCGCCGCTGGCGGCCGCTATCGATTCGATTTCACGTGCGTGGCCGCGGGCATCAAGGGATACGCATGGTCGTTCCCGTGCATGATTGGCGGCCGGCCTCATCTGAACGTCGGCATCTACGACCAGATGCCGCGCGAATCGGCTGCGGATCGCGGCCCGAAGCCGCACCTGCTCGACGCGCTACGGCGCTCGTTCCCTGAACTGCCGCTGGCCGACATTGGTCGCCGTCCCGGGAGCTACAAATCGTTCCCGATCCGATGGTTCGATGCACGCGATCGTTTCGCTGCCGGCAACCTGATCCTCGCCGGTGACGCGGCGGGAGTCGATCCGCTGATGGGTGAAGGCATCTCGTGCGCTTTCGAGCATGGCAAACTGGCCGCTGAAGCAGTTGCGCGCTACCTCGGCGGCGATGCGCAAGCGCTCGATCACTACGATGCCACGCTCCATCGCGCCGCGGTCGGTCGCAAGCTGAGCAAGCTCGCCTTCGCGGCGCGGCGCTTCTACGGCCCCCGTCGTCGCATCTACTTCCGCCTTGCGATGCTGAGCCGATCCGCGCAGTCGATCGGTATTGACTGGTACAATGGCGCGCGGCACATCGATGAGCTGCCGGTGCGCGCGCTCGTCGCACGATGGGCGCGCGCGATTCTATTCGGTACGCCGGTGCGTTAGTCTTGTTGGCATCGCGCTGGGCGAGCCGGCCCGGCGTCATTGCGTTCCGCATCGGCAACGGACCGGGTCGCGATGCCAGGCGAAAGTTGCTGCAGCGGACGGGTGGGTAGGGCGATTTGGCGCGTAGGCGCAGCAGGAAAGGATCGCGTAAATATCGCAACCTGATCGTGTGGGTGGCGCTCGGGTTGCTTATTCTGGGTTTCCTCACACGCCGCATTTTCGCACCAGCAGCAATGCGCCATATCGCTGCGCCGCGGCCTCCTACAATCGATGGTTCTGCGATCGATAAACCGCAGCGATCAGCTTCAGACCCACGTGGGAACGAACAACTGAGCGATCAGGATCGGCGCGCGCTCGATGCGATCGTGCGCGGCAAGAATCGATGACCCGCAAAAGCGAGCGCTTGCCCCTGGTCGACGATCTCGGCTTTCGCGTTCAGCTCGAGCGCGCTCCGGCGCGGATCGTTTCGTTGGTGCCGAGCTGGACCGAGACCCTTTTCTCGCTCGGGCTGCGCGAGATGATTGTCGGCGTAACCAAGTTCTGTATCGAGCCTGCCGATGAGGTTGCATCACTGCCCAAGGTCGGCGGCACCAAGAATCCCGATATCCGCGCGATTCTCGGGCTTGCTCCAGACTTCGTGGTCGCCAATGCCGAGGAGAACCGCCACGAGGATGTCGAACGCCTGCGCCAGCACGGTATTCCCGTCTTCGTTACCTATCCCAAAACCATCACCGCCGCCGTTCAATCGATTCTCGGGCTGGGCCGCGCGCTGGGCCGGACGCAGGAGGCGGATGCGCTTGCCCGCGATATCGTGCGCACGGTCAGTGGCGTCGAAGCGGCGATCGGCGTATGGGCCAAGCTCCGCTTGCGGGTCTTCTGCCCGATCTGGAAGAAGCCCTGGATGGCCTTCAACGCCGATACCTATGCGCATGACGTGTTGCGGATGCTCGGCTTCAATAACGTGTTCGCCTCCGCCGGCGCGCGTTACCCGCGCACGACGCTCGATGAAGCACTCGAGCGCCGTCCGGATGTCGTCCTGTTGCCCGATGAACCCTACGAATTCGGCCCGGCCGACGCCGACGAGCTCAAGGCCGCACTCCCGCCGGGACTCAGCAAGCGGGTGCTGCTGATCAGCGGCCGCGACTTGCATTGGTACGGCGTCCACATGGTCAAGGGGCTGCCCAATCTCGCCGCTTTGCTCTCCAAAGTGCGCGCGTCCGTGATCTAGGCACCGCGCATGGGCGCCCAGCACCGCACCGTCACGATTCACTTCGCAATCGAGGGCTTGGCGCGTAGCGCCGACGCCGACCAGATCGTCCAGGAGCTGGGATCGCGGTTCGCGTCATCTGCTTACGACCCCGCGCGCGCGATCTTCACGGTCGCGCTCGATCCCGCTATTCATTCATTCGACGATGTACGTGCGGCGGTGCGCGCCTTCGGCGCGCGGCGCAGCCGCCAGTATCTCGCGGTCGTGATGAGCCCGTGAGCGGATTTGCGCCCATCGCACGAAATATCTAAACATTCAGCGACACACACAGCCGCGCATGGCTCCAGCGCGCGGCGAGGAGACCAACCACCATGGCATCACCCGCGCCGCTGACCGGCATCAAGGTACTGGATCTGACCAAGCTCGCCCCCGGGCCGCACTGCACGATGATCCTGGGCGACCTCGGCGCCGATATCATCAAGGTTGAGGAGCCGGGCCCGCCTACCGGACGACGCGCCCAGCAGGCGGGATCGGCGGGGGCGCGGATGCCCGCGCCGGGCGGCTTTGGCGGCTCGCCTTACAACGCGCTCAATCGCAACAAGAAATCGATCGGGATCAACCTAAAGAGCGACATCGGCAGCGAGATCTACTCGAAGCTTGCCGCTCAGACCGATGTGATCGTCGAAGAGTATCGCCCCGGCGTCGCCAAACGGCTCGGCATCGACTATGAGACGCTCGCGCCGCGCAACCCGCGACTGATCTACTGCGCCATTACTGGCTACGGTCAGGACGGACCGGCGAAGAACCTCGTCGGCCACGACCTCAACTATATCGCCACCGCGGGCGCACTCTCGTTGCTCGGACGCCCCGGGCAATTGCCGACCATCCCGCACAACCTGATCGCCGACTACGCCGGTGGCGGGATGCATGGTGCGATCGGCATCCTCGCCGCGCTGATGGCCCGGCATCAGACCGGCAAAGGCCAGTATGTCGACATCTCGATGCTCGACGGCACGATGCTGCTGCTGGCGCAGACATTCGCGTCGTTCTACGCCAGCGGCAACTTGCCCAACCGTGGCGAGACCATGCTCGACGGCGGCATTCCGAACTACAATGTCTATCTGACCAAAGACGACAAGTATGTGACGATCGGCTCGCTTGAGCCGTGGTTCTACGCCAATCTCTGCAAGGCGCTCGGCTTAGAGCAGTACGCGGGCGATGAATACAACTCCGCGAAACATCCCGAGATCAAACGTGCATTCGGGAATGCCTTCCGCACCAAGACGCGCGACGAATGGGTGCGGATTCTGAGCGAAACCGACATCTGTGTCGGCCCGATGCTCACGCTGGACGAGGTCGCCGACAATCCGCAGGTGCGCGCCCGCCGCATGATCGTCGAGCTAGATACGGCCGACGGCGGCAAGGTCAAGCAGGTCGGCATCTCGGTGAAACTCTCTGCGACGCCGGGTTCGATCCGATCGCTCGCCCCAGCGCTCGGGCAGCACAGCGACGAAATTCTTGGCGGACTCGGCTACAAGGCGGCCGACATCGCCCGCTGGCGCGAGGAAGGGTCGGTTAAATAGGGAGCGACAATCGCCACCAAGGACGGGTGCTGAGGCTCGTCCCTCTCTTCGCTCGCCGTTGCCAAATCGTGGGGCGTCACTAAGATAGCCGCCATGGGCGTGCAGCAAACACTCTTCATGCGGGCTCCCTACGGCGAGCCGCTCCACATCGAGCGCGCCGAGGGCGCCTATCTCTTCACTCGCGACGGCCAAAAGATCCTCGACGCTGGCAGCGGCGCGGTGGTGGTCAACGTCGGCCAGGGACGCGAGGAGCTGGCGAAACTCGCGCACGACCAGGTTGCACAACTCGACTATGTCCTGCCGGTATGGGTCTCGCCGGCCCGCGAGCGATTGGTCGCAAGGCTCGCTAAGTGGACGCCGCCCGGCCTCAACCGCTTCTTCTTCACCAGCGGCGGCTCGGAGTCAGTCGAGGCGGCGATCAAGTTCGCGATCTTCTACCAGGGGCTGCGCGGTCGCCCGGGCAAGAAGAGTATCGTGTCGCGCTGGATGTCTTATCACGGCAACACGCTGGGCGCGCTTTCCGCCAGCGGCAATCGGGGCCGGCGCGCGGGCTACGAGCATGCGCTCTTTGACTGGCCCAAGATTGAGCCGTCGTATTGCTTCAGATGCCCTTGGAAGCGGAGCTATCCGGGATGCGATCTGGAATGCGCGACGACACTTGAAGAAGAGATTCGCCGCAATGGCGCCGACTCAATCGCCGCATTCATCGCGGAGCCGATGGTCGGAGCAAGCGGTGGCGTGGTGCCGCCGGTCAAGGAGTACTGGCCGCGCATCGCGGAAATCTGCCGTCGCAACGATATCCTGCTGATTGCCGATGAGGTGATGACCGGCTTCGGACGCACCGGCCGGCGTTTCGCCGTCGAGCACTGGGACATCCACCCCGATATCCTGGTTGGCGGCAAGGGTCTGACCGGCGGTTACATTCCGATGGGAATGATCGCAGTCGACGAGCGACTGGTCGTCGAGTGCGAAGAGAAGCGCGCCGACTTCATGTTCTACACTTACAGCGCCAGCCCGTTGGCATGCGCGATCGCCGATCGCGTACTGGAGATTATGGAGCGCGAGAAGCTGGTGGAGCACGCTGATCGGCTCGGCGCGAAGCTGGGCGCGCGGCTGCGGGAGGTGCTCGGCGATCATCCGATGGTCGGTGACATCCGCGGCGCGGGTCTCTTCTGGGGAATCGAGCTGGTCAAGGATCGAGCTACGCGTGAGCCCTTCCCAGCCTCTGCTCATATCGTCAACCGGGTGCTCGGCGCATCGATGCGCCGCGGGATGTTCTTCTATCCGTCCTCCGGCATGGCGGCGGGCGGCGCCGGCGACGCGCTGATGGTCGCGCCGCCGTTTGTGATCGGCGAGCCCGAAGTTGAGTTCATCGCGCAGACGTTGCACGCTTCAATTCAGGAGGTCCAGGCCGCCACGCCGTCTTGACGCGCACTGGTTTAGGGCCGCGATCATTGCAACCGGGATCACTGGACGAAACGACATGCGAAGCGGCAGGGCAGGAGAAGCGATCCGCGGGGCGCGGGCGCGCCGGCCGCCGCGCCGCGACGCGCTCAAGACTCGCCGCGGATTGTGGCCCCGTGACGCGCAATGCGCGGTCTGCATCACATTCGACTTCGACGCCGATTCGCAATGGGGCGACAAACCGGACACCGGACTGACGACCCGTTCGCGGGGTGTGTATGGCGCGCGGGTCGGCATCTATCGCGTGCTCGATCTGCTCAGGCGTTACGACTTGCCGGCAACCTTTTTCGTCCCCGGCTATACCGCCGAGACCTACCGCGACGCGATGAAGGCGATTGTGCGCGCCGGCCACGAGGTCGCCCATCATGGTTATTTTCACGAGCGTCCCAGCTCCATGCGCGACGATCCAGAGGCTGAGCTGGCGGTGCTCGAACGCGGCTGCGATGCGCTGGCGGAGTTTACCGGCACGCGGCCGCTCGGCTATCGCTCGCCGGCGTGGGATCTCAATCCCGAATCGCCGCGGCTCCTGGCGCGCGGGGGCTTCCTCTACGATTCGAGCCTGATGGACGAGGAGCGGCCCTATCTGATTCGGACTGAAGGCAACGGTCCACTGGTCGAACTGCCGATCGATTGGGTGCTCGACGACTACACGCATTTCCAGTTCGCGCCGCCCGAAGTGCAAGGACTCTCCGCACCGTCGAAGGTGTACGAAATCTGGACTGACGAGTTCGATGGCTACTACGAGACCGGAGGATGCTTCATCCTCACCCTTCATCCGCAGGTTATCGGGCGACATCATCGGCTCAAGCTGCTGGACAGGTTCATCCAGTACGTGCTGCGCCGCCGCCGGCGTCTGTTCGTCGCGACCTGCCTCGAGGTCGCCCGCTTCACGCTGGATAAGAGTCCGACGCGCCAATAGCGCCGAAGCAGGTAACGATCGTTCTCTCGGCGCGCCACGATCGGTATCTTCTAGGCTTGGCGCGGCGCGATGAGCCGCGCGCGGGAGATGGCCATGGTGGAGAGCGTAATCGGACCGACCTCGCATTACTTCTATTCACAGCGCTTGAAGCTCCATTTCGTTGATTGGGGCAATGCCGAAAAACCCCTGATGGTGTTGATCCACGGCACTCGCGATCATTGCCGTAACTGGGACTGGGTCGCGCTCGATTTGCGCCACCGCTTCCACGTCATCGCGCCTGACTTGCGCGGCCATGGCGATTCCGACTGGGCGATCGGAGGCAGCTACTCGATGGTCGACTATGTGCTCGATGTCGCCCAACTGATGAGCGCGGTCTCGACCGAACCGGCCACAATCATCGGTCATTCGCTCGGTGCGGCGATCTCGTTGCAATACTCGGGCGTGTATCCCGAGCGCGTGCGCAAGGTGATTGCGATCGAAGGGCTGGGCCCGCCGGCGGCGATGATGGCCGAGACGCCAGCCCATCAGCGCATGCAGAACTGGATCGCAGCGATGAAGGCGCTCGCGCAGCGGAAGGCGCGCAACTACTCCAGCGTCGAGGAGGGGCTGGAGCGGATGCGCCTGGCCAACCCGTATCTGGACGACGAGCAGGGGCGCCATCTCACCATCCACGGCATCCGCCGCAACGAAGACGGCACCTTCTCGTGGAAGTTCGACAACTATACGCATGCGACCTCGCCGTACCTGTTCAACCTCAAGGACGCGGCCGAGATCTGGGGCCGCATCAGCTGTCCATGCCTGCTGATTCGCGGCGACGAATCATGGGCTGGTGACTGGGAGAAAGACGGGCGCCTCAGCGCCTTCCGCGCCGCCGAAGTCGTGACGATCAGAAAGGCTGGCCACTGGGTTCATCACGACCAGCTCGCGGAGTTCCTAAAGATCGTGCACCGTTTTCTCGGGATTTGACGGCGGAGCGGCGGCGCACCGGAGCAGGGCACGGCATGCGATGGCGAGCAACGGCGCTCTCTCCTGAGCAACTCGAATACCTCAACCTGATCCTGCTCGCCGCGGCGGTCGGCACGCTTGGCGCGCTCGGCAATCTTTGCTTCCGGGGCCTGATCGAACTGTTTTCCTGGGTGTTCCGCGGCCTCGAATGGCGCGCGCTGGGCATCGGCCACGGCGGATGGCATCTAGCGCTATTGCCGATCGTTCTGCTGAGCGGCGGTGTACTGATTATCGGGCTGGACTACCTCTTCCCCGGCGACGTGCTCGGCTATGGCTTCCCGAACTTTCTGGAGATGGTCAATCTCGGTGGCGCGCGCATCAAGCGCCGCTGGATTTTTCTCAAGGCCGCCGGCGCCGCGCTTTCTCTCGGCGCGGGCGCTTCGGTCGGGCGCGAAGGGCCCATCGCGCAGATCGGTGGCGCGATCGGTTCGGCCGTCGGGCAGTTCATGCACCTGTCGGGCGAGCGGATGAAGGTGCTGGTCGCGTGCGGTGCTGGCGCCGGAATCGCCACCACCTTCAACGCCCCGATCGGCGGCCTGATGTTCGCGCAGGAGATCGTGCTGCTGGGAGAGACTGAACTCGCCAACCTTACCCTGCTCGTCATCTCGACCACCACCGGAGTCGTGACCTCGCGCGCGCTGATGGGTAATGCGGCGGTGTTTCACGTTCAGCCGTTCATTTTTCGCAGCTACGTCGAGCTTCTCACGTACGCGCTGATGGGCGTATTGCTGGGCGTGTTGTCGGCCATCTACATCCGGATGTTCCACGCGATCGCCGGATTCTTTCGCCGCTGGCAACTTTCGCGGCAGTGGAAACTGATGCTGGGCTTGCTTGCCGTGGCTGCTATCGCGATCCCGCTGCCCCAGAATCTCTCCGATGGCTATCCGGTGATCGATCAGGCCTTTTTGGGGCGCCTCGCCGGCCCCAGAATGGCGACGCTGGCGGCGGCGAAAATGCTCGCGAGCAGCATCTCGCTCGGATGCGGCGCGCCGGGCGGAGTCTTCGGCCCAATCTTCTTCATCGGCTCGATGGCGGGCGGCGCCTTCCGCAGCGCATCAGCGCTCATATTGCCGGGACTCACGGGACCGCGCGGTTCGTATGCATTGGTCGCGCTCGGCGCGTTCCTCGCCGCAACCACGCATGCGCCGCTCACATCGATTTTTCTGCTCTTCGAGATGACGCAGGATTACCAAATCGCGATGCCCGCCATGATCGCGACGATTACGGCGCTGGTCGTGGCGCGCGCGATCGAGCCCGAATCGATCGACACCTTTGCGCTGGCACGCGAAGGCAAGACCCTGCAGATCGGCAAGGATCGGCTGCTGCTCGCGCAAATCACGGTCGGCTCGGTGATGTCCCGTGACATCCGAATGATTGCGGAGAGCGCTTCGTTGCAGGACGTGCTGCACGCCGCCGGTGAAACTGCGCAGAACACGCTGCCGGTGGTGGACGCCGAAGGCGAATTGCGTGGCGTCATCGTGATGCACGATCTGCTGGGTCTGCTCGCATCGCGCGGCGAACTGGGGTCGCTGGTAAATGCCTTCGACATCTGCCGCCGCAATCCGCCGGTGGTTACGCCGGATTCGAGCCTGGATGTGGCAGGTCAGCTGATGGAACATGAGGGAATTGACGAGTTGGCGGTGGTCGAGCATGCGGGCGGCGGTCGTCTGCTGGGCCTGGTTGCGCGCAACTCGATCGCGCTCGCCTTCAATCGCGCCAAGATCTCGATCGCGACGCTCTCCGCTCCCAGCGGCGGAATCTTCTGGTCCACCGGCTATCGCGTCGCGCGAATCAACGTTCCCCTCTCCGCCGCGGGCCGTACTCTGCGCGCGCTCGATCCGCGCGGCCGCTTCGGGGTCAGCGTGCTGGCCGTGCAGGATTGCAGCGACCCGGAAGCGGGTTTCGTCCCGACCGACGCTGATCGTACGCTCAAGAGCGGCGATGTGATCATCGCGGCGGGTCGCAGCGCCTCGATTCGCCAGTTCCAGCGCCAACTGGACAGCGCCAAGGAGTAACGGCGCCGCGCGTGGGTCAGGCGGAGCGGTCGAAGCGATAGGGGCGGGCGCGGCCGGCGCGCAATTCCGCGCACAATTCCTCGATCGTCGTTACCTCGCGCTCAAGTTCCGTCGCGACTGCTGGGAACCATCCGGAATTTGCAAAATGCGCATCACTGCCTGCGACTGCAATCAGCCCTTCGCTATCGGCCGCTTCCAGAGCGGTCCGATTCTGTTCTTCGGTATTCTGCCCGTTGACCGCTTCGATCGCGCGCAACGCCCCGCCTAGCCGATCTCGAAGATACGCGAGCCGTAAGCCGAAGCCGGAATCGCGAAACGGATGCGCTGGAATCGCGATGCCACCCTCTGCATCGATCGCCGCGATCAGGGCCTCCGCACGCAGCATCCGGTCCGTCAGATCAAAACTGCGCATCAGGGCCGGCGTGATGCCGAGCAGGATCAGATGCCCAAGATCAGTGTCGGCCTCGACGCCCTTGAACAGCCTGATGCGATGGCGATCCGACAGTTCCGCGTAGCGCCGATCGAGTTCGCGATCGAGCGGAAAGAGCCGATGCTCGGTCAGGCATAGCGCTCCTAGCCGGTTTCCACCGCGCACGAGAGCCTCGAGATAGTGCTCGACCTCGGCGCTCGAGTCGCGCGACAGGCGCGTATGGATGTGCAGGTCTACCAGCATCGGGGAGCCGACCCGCAGGGCGCTAGCCGGCGGCCTGCTTCGAGAGCGCGTCCGCTTCCCGCTCGACGTCGTGAATGCGGGTGAAATCGATGACACGGCTGCCGTCAGCGCGCCGCGAGAACAGGTCCACGAACTTCGCGTTCCACACTATTTCGTTGTGCGCGTACAGATGCCGGGCGTAAACGGTCTGCGAGAAGGTCTCGTCCAGCCCGGTCAGCGAGGCGACGATGAGAGCGGCCTTCTTCTCCAGGCTGGCCCGGGTCTGGCCGTACAGCGGGCTTTGCTCGTCGATTGGATGAACCGCGGTCCAGCTCAGCATGAACGCTGGATGCTCGCCCCGGCGCAGGCGCATGTCGTACAGCTTGCGGATGAAGTCGCCCTCGGGAGTGTACTCGTCAACCAACAACGCGACCCGCAACTGGGCCGACGCGATCTGATTGTTGCGCTCATTGGCGATCCGGAAAATCAGCGATGGCACCCCCTCGTATTGCCTGATCACCGCGACGCGGCTGAACATCACGCGTGCGGTGGGACGTGAGAATTTGGCGAACATCAATCCGGCGCCCACTGAGAATCCGAGCAGTCCGGCGATCGCTTCCACCGTCACGACGATATGGACGGCGAGCGACTGCGGGATGAAGTAGCCGTAGCCGATCGTCGCCATCGTCTGCACGCTGAAAAAAAATGCGTCGGCGAATGATCCCGGCCGTGCATTCTGGATTCCGCCCGGCAGCGCCAGGTAGGCCAAGGCGAACAGAACATTGGCGGCGAGGTAGAGCGCGACCAGCAGCATGACCAGCCGCGGCCAGCTGGTGGTCAGAACGCGATGGTAGGTGTCGCCGAGGAAGCGTTGCCGGATGCCCAGGGAGATCAGGTTTGGCGCCACCCCCGGTAGCGCACGGGCGAATTTGTCGGCTGGCTTCCTGCCTTCAGAATCCATGACGACCAAGCTACATGAAAAAGGTGATCGGCCAGCAACCGAGACCCATCCGGGGCCGCCGCTAGTCGGGCTTAACCTTGATGTGATCGTTAAGCGAGCCGGCGCCGCCCACCAGGTAGGCCATGTCCCGGACTCGCTGGCGGTCCATTTGTGTCGGCACAGTTCCCTGCAAATCGATGGTGTCGCCGTTCAGGCTAAACTGGACATTGCGATAACCCAGGGTATCGAGCGTTTGTCGTAGCATCGCCGCACGCAGGGACAGACTGTCGCTCATCTCAGGCGGGTCGCTGCCCGGGAAGGGATCGTCAGAACCGAACGGCGGAATCGACGGGACGATACGCACCGACGGTGGGGCGGGTTCCGGATTCTCCAGCGAAGCGAGGTAACTGGCCACTCGTGTGGCGCCGACTGCGGCTACGATTAGCGCGATCATGATCCAGCGGATCCGCATCCTGCCCGGCGAACGCCGGCGATGACGATAGCTCACTGCGGGCCGGGGCCGCAGGTCCGGCTCGATCGCCGCTTCAGAAAGCAACACGGTCTTGTCATCCGGGCTTGCCAGTTGTGCCGGGCCCAAATGAGTTCGCAGGTCGGCGGCGCAATACGAGCAAAAGCGCGAATCAGGTGGAATCCGCTTTCGGCATCGCGGACAGGGCGCGTCGTTGGACGCCATCACGACCGTGGGCGCGTTACTGCCTGTCGCTCGCGATGCTCCAGCGCCGCCCAGCGGCAGATTCAGCTGCGGCTTGCCCGCGCTATGGGCCTGCGCGATTGCTTCGGCGGCCTGCATGTTGGTGACAAGGCCGCCCGTCAGGGCTTCGATCTTGATCGACAGCAAGCGCCGTTTGAACTCGATACTGCTGGGTGGCCGGCGCTCGACATCATAGGCGAGCGCGCTGTCGACCAGCTCGGCCAGCGCCGCGCTGATGTTCGGGCAAAAGTTGCGTAGCGGCGGAAAGCTGAAGGGCGGCTCGAGCGCCGGATCGCGTCCCGACAGCGCATGATGCATCGTCGCACCCAGCGCGTAGAGGTCCGAGCGCGCCTCGACCTTGCCGCGATACTGCTCGGGCGGTGCGTAGCCCTGCGTTCCGATCATCGTGGCGCTGGTATGCGGCTGGAAATGCCGCGCAATCCCGAAGTCGACCAGCTTGACCAGCCCCGCGCTTGTGAACATCACGTTGGATGGCTTCAAATCGCGGTAGATTACGGCCGGCTGCAGGCCGTGCAGGTAGATGAGGGTGTCGAGCATCTGCAGTGACACATCGACCACGTGCTCGGCGTCGAGTTTGCCGCCGGCCGCTGCGATTTGATTTTCAAGCGTGCTGCCGTCGACATACTCCATCACCAGGTAATGGCGGTTCTGGTCGCTGAAGCGATCGTAGATTCGCGGGATATGCTCGTGGCTCAGCTCGGCGAGCATGTCGGCCTCACGCTGGAAGCCGCTGACCGCCTGTCGCTGCATGTCAGGATTGGTGAAGCCATCCACCATCTCGGCCAGCGCGCAGGGCCGTGCCGACAGCCGCAGGTCCTCGGCCAGATAGACTTGCTTCATGCCGCCGCCGCCCAGTGGTCTGACCACCCGGTAGCGCCCGCCGACAATTGTGTTGGCGCTGATCACTATCAGGCTCGCGGGACAGCGCCGGCTGCTCCCAGAGCGCCTCGTGCGTCGCCTTCGGGCGGAGGGGCCTGCGGTCGCGTGTTTTCCACGGCTCCCTCCAGAGCCGCGTTCACCGCGCATATGGCCCAAAGCATCACGCCCAACGGCCACATGCCAAGAGTTGCCACAACCGCGATGAACCATCCGGCCGCGCGCATCGGTTGGCGCTTGTATAGGTGTCCCGCACCGGGAATGATGCTGAGCCCGCCGGCCAGCCACGGATTCCATGCAAGCTCGCGCTTGATATGGAGACCGGCGCGCAGCGATGCGCCGCATTCCTTGCAGTAGCGGGCGCCGGCGACGACGACCGTACCTCCGCATTGCTTGCACAAGCGGGGCGAATCGTACGCCGCGCTATCTGCGGAAAGTGAACTCGGCATCGCCCAGCTTGATCATGTCGCCGTCGGCGAGCTCCGCTTCTCCGATCTTTTGTCCGCCCACCCAGGTGCCATTCTGGCTGCTCAGATCGCGCAGCCGGAAGCCGCCGTTAAGCGCAACGATGCTCGCGTGATGGCGCGAGACTGACTGATGGTCCAAGACGACGTCGTTGTCCAGCGCGCGTCCGAGATTGGTAGTCGTGCCCTGCCGAACCGAGAAGCTGCGTCCCGATGCATCGACAAGGCATGGCGCTGCGACCGCTGAAGCCGTCGTGCTCGCGGCGAACCATGGCGCGGGAGGCGCGGGCGAAGCCCCGATCGGCAATGCGCCGAACAGACCGGGTGTCTTGCGGACATGAAAGGATAGTTCGTAGTCGCCCAGCCTGAGGCGATCGCCGTCGTGAAGCTCCGCGCTCTCGATCCGTTCGCCGTTGAGGATCGTGCCCTCGCGGATGCTCAGATCCTTGACCAGGAACTTCCCGCCGTGGCGCTCGATTCGCGCATGGCGCGCGCCTACGCCCGGATCGCCGAACAGCCCGACCTCGTTCTCTTCCGCGCGTCCGAGGTTGGCGATCGCCTTCTCGATTCGATACTCGCGCCCTCGCAGCCGTCCCGCCTCGACCTTGAGCCACGCGGCCTTGGTGAGCTCCTGAACCAGCCCGATGAACAGTCCAATGCATAGCCCGATCGCGCTAAAGCCGAATAGGCGGGACATCAGCCCGCCCATGCTCGCGCTCATCGCATCGAACACAATCCCGCCGACGAACCCGCCAATCAATCCGCCGATTGCGCCCTTGGCGATGTTGGCGGGAGAGAATGTGGCCAGCCCAACGCCCGCGCCGAGCATCGCGCCCATCATCGACCATCCGATCAGGCGCGCCAAGACCAGGAAGAAAGTCGAACCCGCGTGGTCCACACCCCATCCGCCAGCCGCGAGAACGTAGCTGAACGCTACGTTGGAGTAGTAGTTAGCCGGCAACGACAACAGCAGGCAAAGCACAAACCCGATCAGGAAGCGCCGCTTCAACGCTGGCGTGAGTTCGAGGCTCTGCGACTCCGATGCGTTGATCGCGCCACCGATGAGTCCCGACAGCAGCGCCATCGAGACGAAGCCGGCAATGATCTGGCCGGTCGTCTGGATTTCGGTCAGTGAATGGCCGTGGCTGGTAATCTCAACCGGCAGCCAGCCCGCCGCGCCGCCGGCGAGGCCCGCCAGCGACTTGAAGGTTAATTCGCGCCGGTTGATGCCGTCCTGCATTGCGCACTCCGCAGCTTGCTCATCCTCCCCCTGCCCATACGCCAATTGCCATCATAACCCGGCCCGTCCGACGGGAAAATGGGCGGTATTTCCGGCTGATTCTGGACGTGCCGCCTAGATCACACGCTCGCGCTTGAGGGATTCGAGGTCGGCGTCGTGCGGTGCCAGTGGCGCTCGCGGTCAGCGGTGCGCGAAACGGCACGGAGTGCGCGACTAGACTGCCCGTCACGGCGCCAAGTCTTCCAGCCGCACGCCGCGCCCAGCCCTGACGGCGTCACGCGCCTGCGCCACCCGACGCAGAAACTCGGGATGATGCTCAAGCCGATAGTCGAACCAGTCGTCGTCGCTCTCGAACCCGATGAGCACGCCGGCCGGCTTTCCATGCCGGGTGATCACGATCTCCTCGGACTCGGCCAAGCGCAGGAATCGCGACAGGTCGTCCTTGATTTCAGCCAGCGCCACCTGACGCGTCGGGCGCACCGTGCCGGGCGAGCCAGCCCGCCGCTTCGGCTTTCGTGACGATCGCGAGGACCGCGACAGCTTCGGATGTGACGTCATAGAAAACTCGGACCTCCCCAACGCGGAGTCGATACTGCGGCTGGCTCAAGCCGCGCAGGCGCTTGATCCGGTTCTTGCTCACCCGAGTCGGCTGGTGCCGCAAGTGCCGTTCGAGAGCGTCCCGCACGGCTGCGCGCTGGTAGGCCGACAAGGCTCGGTAAGCCTTCGCCGCCTCCGGGACAAGGACGATATCATAGCGCATCTGGCCAGAAGATAGCCAGAATTAGACGGGGGTCTCAATCCCGGGACCTTCTGACATCGCTTCCGGCTAGATCACGCGGTCGCGCTTGAGCGATTCCAGCTCCGGCTCGCTCAAGCCCAGCAGATCGCCGAAGACCAGCTTGTTGTCGTAGCCCAGCGGCACCGAGCCGCGCACAACCTTGCCGGGCGTCGCTGAAAACTTGGGCCCGATGCCGATGCCCTTGACGCGTCCGACCTGCAAGTCATCCCACTCGATGTGCATCTGGCGCGCCTTGTAGTGAGGATCCTCGGCGATGTCCTTGCTGGTCATGATCGGCGAGCAGGGCACCTTCGCCTCATTCATGATTCGCACGACTTCGATGACCGTACGCTCGTTGATCCACCCGCGCAGCATCGCATCGAACTCGATTCCCTCGATCGATTCGAGATCGGTGCGGGCGTTTTTCCACTTCTCCTCGGTGGGATCCAGCCCGATCACCCGGCACAAACGATCGTAGGGCTCGGCGATCGCGCCGAGCACGACCCATCCGTCGCTGGCCTGGAAGCTGTCCAGCGGCTGAAAGCCCTGGGCCTTGTTGCCCGAGCGCTCGCGGATCACGCCCTCGCGGAAGTATTCGAGCATCGTGCCGCCCAGCGTTTTGTGGATCGCCTCGTACTGCGCGAGATCGATCGCCTGCCCCTTGCCGTGCTCGCGCGCATAGGTCAGCCCCGCCAGCGAGGTCCATAGCGTGAACAACGCCGTGATGTAATCGCCGGTCCACGGCGCGGCGCGCACCGGCGGCGTCGGATCGGGGAAGCCGGTCTGGATCATCATCCCGCCGAAGGCCTGCCCGACGATGTCGTACGACGCGCGCCCGACGTAATCCCGCTCGCCGGATTGGCCGTAGCCGGAAACGTGCGTGATCACGATCTTCGGATTGACTTTCCAGATCGCCGCGTCGTCCAGGCCCCATCGCGAATAGGTCCCGGGCTTCGAACTCTCCATCCAGATGTCCGCGCGCTTGATCAGTTGCAGGAACAGGTCGCGGCCGCGCGGCTTGCCGAGATCGAGCGTGACGCAGAACACGTTGCGCCGCTCCTGCACCCATGTCGCCGCGACCGGCGGACTGCCATCGAGAGTCTTGAGCTTGATGCCGAGTGTGCGCCAGCCGATATCGCCGACGCCGGTGCGCTCGATCTGGATCACCTCGGCGCCCATCTCGGCGGCCAGCTCGGCCGCGAACGGCTGCGCGATGAGCGTCCCGGTCGAGATGATCTTCACCCCCTGCAGCGGGCCGAACTTCTCCTTGAGCAGGGTCTTGTCAGGCATGATTCCGTCGAACCCCCAATCGCTAGTCTAGTTGGCGACCTTGGTCATGAAGACCTCGGCCGCTTTCCCGAACTCGGTTTCGTCACGATAGCGCCCCAAGTCGAGGATGAAGTAGGTCGCGCCCGCGTCCTCTTCCGCCTTGAGCCGCGCGCGGGCCGCATCCTGATCATCGAGCTTCAGTCCGCGCCGCACGATGACGTCCAGCGGCCCGCGCCCGGCTGCGGCAGCCTTCGCGCGCAACTGCGCGACGCCTGCCTTCAGCTCGGCCGCGGGCGTCATCGGATGCCATCCGTCGCCGAACTCGACGGCGCGCGCGATCGCTTTCGGCCCGTTGCCGCCGACCCAGATCGGCGGACGTGCCGGGCGCGGTGCGAACACGAATGCCGGGAACTTCACCAGCTTGCCGTCAAATGGCGCTGGCGCCGCGCGGTCGAAGCAATGGCGCAATACGCGCAGCGTCTCGCTGGCGATCGCGCCTCGCTTGTGGACGTCCACGCCGAGCGCGTCGAACTCCGGCTTCATCCATCCCACGCCGACGCCCAGGATCATCCTGCCACCGGACAATTCCTGGATCGTCGCGACCTGCTTGGCAGTCAGGACAGCGGGACGGTATGGCAGCACCAGCACCGAGACCCCAAGCCGGATCCGCTGCGTGGCTCCCGCCAGGAACGCGAGCGTCGCCAACACGTCGAGATAGCGGCCGCCAGAGCCTTCGGTCTGGTCGGGAGGGATGCATAGATGGTCCGAGACGAACAGCGCGTCGAATCCTGCCTGCTCGGCGATTCGCGCGCAGGCTAGTATTGTCTTGCGCGTCGATTGCGGCCCCATGTTGCGGATCGCGATTCCGAACTTCATTGCGCCTCCCGATCGATTCGCCAACGCCGGCCGCTAGTCACGCTGCGCCGTTCGGGCCGCGGCCAGTCGCCGTGCGGCCTCTCCCAGAGCACCTGCGCGATGCCATCGGCCGTATTCCTCGACGGTCAGCCCGCGCGCCGACTCGAGCGCCACCGACAATCCTGCGAGCACGTAGATCTCGGCCATGATGCTGGTGCGGGGCGCCAATCCGAGCCGGCCGCCTTCACGCTCCACGGGCGCTGTGAGCGTCAGGTCGGCGATCCGCGCAAGCTCGGACGCTTGATCGCCGGTGACCGCGATGAGCGCCGCGCCATGCTCCTTGATTGCGATCGCGGCCGCGCAGATCTCCGCGGTATTGCCGCTGTTCGAGATCGCGATCACCACGTCATGCTCATGCACCTGGCCGAGGCTGCCATGGAGCGTCTCGGTCGCGTGCAGAAAGGTCGCCATCGTGCCGATCGAACTGAGCAGGCTCGCGACGTAACGCGCGACATGCTCGGGCTTGCCGACACCGGTGACATGCACGCGGCCACTCTTCTGTTGCGCGGCGCGGATCAGGTCAGCGGCGCGCCAGATCGCGGCGAGGTCGAGCTTCGCGCGCAGCGCGCCGAGCTCCTTCAGGCAGAGGTCGAAGAAGTTTGCCAAGTCATCGTCGAGACCGCCGCGCTCGGCGCTCGGGGTATCCTTGGTGGCGCCGGACGCCCGTTTTGGCAGTTGTTGCGCCGTACCCAGCTTGCCACCGTAGAGCTTCTCGATTCGGCTGCGAAGTTCCGGCCTATCCGGGAAGGCGCCCAGCTGCGTGGTACATACGGCTCCCGCCGCATTCGCCAGCCGCCCGACTTCCGGCCATGCGAGTCCCACTCGAAGACCCGCGACCATCGCGCCAAGGAACGCGTCGCCAGCGCCAGTCGTGTCGACGACCTTTGCTTTGAATGCCGGGACTCGCACGGCGACCTGCTCGGCGACGATCGCGCATCCCTGCGCGCCGGCGGTCAGCACCACCGCCTCATTGCCGTAACGCGCCCGTAGCTTGGCCGCCATTTTAAGTGGATCTTCCGTCCGTCCCGCCAATTCGCGAGCGGCGGCGTTGGCGGGTTTGAGGATCGTCGCGAGCCTGAGCGCGCGCTCGAACTCCGCGCGAGTGCCCAGCAACGCGCATGCGTCCGATGGCGGCAGATCGAGATCGAGCACAGTCGGGATCGAGTGCTGCCGCGCCAACGTCAGAATCGCGATCACGGTGCGCAGCGGGAGCTGCGAAATCTCGGTCGATATCCATCGGGCGCGCTTGATGAAACTCGCGTGATGTCCGCGCACATCGGACGGCCGCAGCTCGCCGGTGGCGCCGCGGCACATGTAGATCGCGCGATTGCCGTGGCGATCGACGAACACCGCCGCGAACGAACTCGCGCTGCCGTCAAGCGTCAGATGCTGCCTGATGCCGAAGCGATCCATCCCGCGCCGCAGAAACGCTCCGTTGGCGTCGTCGCCCATTTTGCCGAAGATGCCGGTTTCCATGCCGAGGATGCTGGCCCATCCCAGATGGTTGAGCACCAGCCCGCCGACTTGCCGCCGCTCGACTTCGCCGCTGCGATCATGCGCCTGCAGCAGGATCTTCTCGTCGGCCGCGATGATCCGCGGCGTGCGGTAGAACACGTCGACCACCATGCTGCCGCAGCCGATGAGGTCGAGCGTCGCTTCAGGCATGATGCGCGATGCGTTGGGTGGATGCGGTCGAGCTCTCGGCGCGGCTTACAAAGAGCGGTTCGAGCGTCGCGGCCGCCAGCCGATCCAGCTCGTCCATGCGCCTGAAGAACTCGGCGCGCTCGCCGGCGTCCAGCGCCGCCGTGCCGGGGGCGACTGCGTCGCTCAGGCACACGCCGCGCCGGACCAGCGCCGTCTTGAGGCATGCGATCGTCGGGCGGAAACTGCGCCCATCGCGCTTGAACTCGCATGCGGCGCGGAACGCATCGAGCACGCGCGCGTACCGGTGCATCGATTCCTGATTGCCCTCGAGCGACACCTGCCATGCGCGCTGCCATTCGCGCGGCAACACGTTGGCGGGCCCCGCCACGACTCCCGCCGGCAACGCGCTGCGCGTCCAGTAGCGATTCCACAGATTGCGCGCCCATCCGCCGATGCCGGCGGGGCGTGCGAACAGGTCGAAGATCAGATACGCGTTGCCGGTATAAATCCCGAATTCGCCATGCGACTTGAAGTGCGAGGCGGCGCGCGTGTAGTTGCCGAGCACGGACTTACTGGCCGTCACCTTGACCCCATGCACGAAGTCGAGCTGGCTCATCTGCTTGACCTCGCGCGTGTGCATATGCGGCGCCTTGCCCGGCGCGGCAATGTCCGCGTTGTCGTAGAGAAAGACCGGAATGCGCGCGCTGCGCCGTTCGAAGAAATCCGCGATATCGCGCACGATGACGTCCACCGGATTCGCCGCGTCGCCGATCGATAGCGGCGCGACCACCGCCGCGTCCGCCTTGATTTCGATCGCATGGGCGAGGTTGTCCAGCATCTCGGCGCGGGTCGGCGCGGTGATTCCCACCCACGCCTCGACCGCCCGGCTGGCGCTCCTGCGGCACTCCTCAACCGCCAAACGCGCCACCAACTGACGGCTGCGGTTGTCCATCCGGTCCCATTCACCGGTCGTGCCCGCGGCGAAAACGATGTCGGCGCCGAAATGAGAGTCGTCCCCCTCAGCCTGAATCGCGTGACGGACCACGGCGCGTTGCTCGTCCTCGAGGACCTTTCCGTCCGAATCGAGGACCGTAATTAGCGGGACGGAGAGTCCCGTGCGGCACCTGTAGCGTATCTCGGGCTGCACGGCGCAATCCTAGCAGAAGCGCGCGTCAGCGTATGCGATGGACCGTCCCGCGCCCGACGATTTTTCAGCGCGCGCCGCGGCCTGCGTCCGGGCGATGCTAGCGATCGCTGGCGGGACGGGGGGCAGCTGGCGGTGGATCGGCCGCCAGAGATTTGGGTGCCTGCCCGGTGGACCTAAAGCCGTCGCGGGCCGGGGTGGTCCGTCCGTCCGCCTCATGAACGGCGATCGCGACGACCGGCGGCCGCTTGGCGGCCTCGGCGATGGCTGCCAGCAAGGTCTCCTTGCCGAGCGGCTTGACCAGATGTGCGTCGCAGCCGACATCGAGGCTGCGCGCGCGCTCTTCCTTGAGGGCATGGGCCGACAGCGCATAGATCAGCGTCGGCGGCCGCCGGTTCTCGGCCTCCCATTTGCGAATCGCGAGAACACAGCCGTAGCCGTCCATTACTGGCATCTGGATGTCCATCAGCACGAGGTCGTACTTGGACGAGATGATCTTCTTGAACGCGATTTCGCCGTTTTCCGCCATCTCGAGCTTATGAGGCGTCTTTCTGAGATAGGCTGCAATCAGGAAACGCGAATCGCGCGAGTCTTCGGCCAGCAGAATATTCAGCGGGCGAATGGAGTCGATCGTAGCCGGAGGCGAGGCGCCTCCGATTCGCAAGTGCGGTTGTTCACCGATTGCGAACGCTGGTTTTGCTTCTGCCAGTGGTTTCAGAGACACAGTAAAATGGAAGGTGCTGCCTTTCCCGAGCTGGCTCTCCAGCCAGATCCGCCCGCCCATCATCTCGACCAAGCGGCGCGAAATCGACAGACCCAGGCCCGTGCCGCCATAGCGCCGCGAGGTGGACGAGTCAGCCTGCGTGAAGCTTGCGAAAATCGCCTCGAATTTGTCCTCCGCGATGCCGATGCCCGTATCAGCCACATCGAATCGCACCGCGCCCTCCGCTCCGCCGCTGGGATCCTTGACCACGCCGATCGTCACTTCACCGTTCGGCGTGAACTTCACCGCGTTTCCCGCCAAGTTGATCAGTACCTGCCTGAGCCTCATCGGATCGCCGGCCACCCGCGACGGCAGATCCGGCGCGACCTTGCACGTCATCCGCAATCCACGTTCGCGCGCTGCGGAAGCGAAGGTGGCGGCGACCTCGTGAACCAGTTCGGGCAAGTCGAATGGGGTTTCTTCGAGCTTCAGCGCGCCGGCTTCAACTTTCGAGAGGTCGAGTATGTCATTGATCAGGTCAAGCAGCGCCTCGCCATTGCTGGCCGCGATCTTGACATACTCCAGCTGCTCGGGGTCAAGCGCCGTCTCCGCCAGCAACTCATGCATCCCGAGGATCGCGTTCATCGGCGTGCGAATCTCGTGGCTCATGTTGGCGAGAAACTGGGACTTGAGGTGCGAGGCCTGCATCGCGGATTCCCGCGCCTTGATCAGCTCGCGCTCGGCTTCCTTGCGGTCGCCGATATCGCGCGCGATCAGCGAATAGCCTACCGGTGCGCCATCGGCGCTGGAGACCGACGAGACCGTGATCGAGACATCGACCAGCGTTCCATCCTTCCGCAACCGCTGCGTCTCCGCGTTGATCGTCGACGCGGTCTTGCGCCGGTCGGTCAGTGCTGCGAATTCATTCATTCGCTCGGGTGGGTACACCACTCTGATCGAGCGCCGCTCGATTTCCGCGGCCGTGTAGCCGAATAATCGTTCCGCACCCGGGTTCCAGCTCGCCACCAACCCGTCGAGGTCGAGACTGACGATCGCATCACTCGCCGACGTCACGATCGAAGCGAATTGCGAACGCTCCGCTTCCGTTCGCTTACGATCGCTGATGTCGCGGATGAAGGCCCCAAAGACCCAGCCATCCTGCACGCGAAAGGGCGAGACGTTCAACTCGACGGGAATCATGTGCCCGCCCCGCCGCAGCGCCGTGACTTCGATCCGGCGGTTTAGAACGTGCATCTCACCTGTGGCAAGAAAACGCTTGAGCCCCTGCTGGTGAGCCGCTCGCTGATCGGAAGGAATAATCAGGTCGGCGAGTTGGCGCCCGACGGCCTCCGACGACGGCCAGCCGAAAAGCTCTTCGGCGCGCGGATTCCACAGCCCTACCGTGCCGGTTTCATTGATCAGGATGAAGGCGTCTGGCGACTTGTGAATGAAGCTGAAGGTGCGCTCCTCGCTCGATAGCAGGTCATCCTCTGCCTCGCGCCGCTTCGCGATAGTGCCATCAAGCAACTGCTTGAGCCGGTTGCGGTAACGATCGAGGAAGCGCGCTGTGAATTGCGAGAGCACCACGGCATAGAGGAGGCCCACCCACGCGTACGCAGCATCGGACTTGTAAGTGAGACGCGGCGACGCGACTGCGAACGACATTAAGCATACGAGGTTGATGACCCATTGCCAGCGTGCGCCCAGTGGCAGCAATGTCGCGCAGCCCATCGACGCCAGCCACAGCACGGTGAATAACGATGATGCGCTGGTGGCCCAAAGCGCGTTTATCGCGACCAGCATCATGCACATCACGGCCGTCGCCATTTTCCAGTGCGATGCAAACGAGTGTTGAAACGAGAAGCGCAACAGCGCCGCCGGCAGAATCAGGCCGGCGAGGTGATAACCCAGCGGCCGGGACGCAGCCCCCTCCCGCCAGATGTCGATACCGACATATATGAGCTCGAACATGAAAATAATTGAGGCGAGGACTCGGACCAGGGCAACTACATCCGGGCCCTTGTCGATCAGCGTGGCGGCGTCGTCGCCATCGGCAGGCGTTGCCGTTGGATGGGGTCTTCCCATAAACGCTGCGAGCCGGCCGACTAACCACTTGCTGGGCACGGCTGGAAGCATCGCGAGGGTGCAGTCGCCAAGCAAGGAATCGACGCGATGTGGTCGTCGTGAGGTATCAAAGGGCAATCTGCGCGGTGGATGGTGACCGAAGCGGGAAAACGCACGAATCAGCCCGATGAAGCACGTCAGCTGAAACCGCAGGCGGTTATCGCCCAGGAAATGCGAGCGGCCACCGAAGAGTCAGCGATGCGGCAGCTCAGTCCAGCGCAATGCTGAGATGCGTGGTGAAAGTCCACACGTCTTCTTTGCCGCGCGCAAAATTCCGTATGCGCCCCTCGATCCGCATCCGGTAGTCGCCATAAGCCGTCAGCGCGGCCGCCGGTGGATTGTTCCACCACAGGCCTGTCGTGCAAGCCTTGACCATCAGCTGGTCCACCGCCCCCGAACCCGACGATTGCTCGACCACCAGCTCGGTCAGGCGGCCTGCCTTGTCCAGCTTTGCCGACAGCGCAACCGCGCCGACGTTCTCTGGAAGTCCAAGGCGGTCGAAATCCTTGCGCTCCTGAGCCTGCGCCGCGACCAGCACCTGGTGAAGTAGCGCGCGCGAGAACTGGGAAAATTGCGCGGCCTTTGCGTTAGCGAGCCGTTCCTCGCCGGGCTCGCGTGCAGTACCCGCGTATCCAATGTTGGCTGGTTTCTCCAGGAACAGACGGCGGAGGTTGGCCTCGCGGTCCGTCGATGGCAGCTTCAGCGCTTCGCCAGCTGCGGACGCTTGCACGGGAGGTCCCGGCGACACGCCCGATCGCGGAATCGGAATACCCGGATTGTCCGGGCCCAGCGACGAGAGGTCGGTAACCACGTGCGGACGCTGGACCGCCTCGGGAACCGGACTCGGGGTTGCGGATTTCGATGAGCAGCCCATCGCAGCCGCAAGCACGATCGCTCCGAGAGCGATGAGCAAGTGTTCGCGGTTCACGGCTGATACACCGTCGGCGGCGTTCCGGTCGCAGCGGTGTCCAGCTCGAGGATTCGCGGCCGAGCCCGCTCGTAATCGGCAACGATCGCGTTGAAGAGGTCCTCCGCAAGCAGCCGTTCCTCACGCCGCACCGCATCGCTGTGCGCCTCCGCGATCCGATCGCCGATGCGCGCGAGAAATTCGAGCGTCGGTGAATAGCGAAGTTCCGCCCGCATGACACCTGCGGTGCGGATCGCGCCGTCCGCATCGCGATGAGAAGAGAACGCTGATGTCACACCGCGGCCATCATTGCCGTTAGCCAGGGTACGCATGAAATCGCCCGCAATCAGCAGCATCAGCCGATGGATCACTGGCGGCGCGATCACCTCGGGCACGCCGGCCATTCGGCTGTTGACCGTCACGTCATCCGGGTTGCGGCTGTAATCGCTGGCAAAGCTTATGGCATCCAACCCGAAGTCCATCCCAAAGCTGCGAACCCACATCGAAGCGACCGAATGGTAGTGACCTTCGCGGACGCGATCCAGTTCCAGCGGTGCACCTGCAGCCTTCAGCGCCTCGTCCATTGGCGTTAGCATCCCGGCGCTGTCCAGCATGACGATCCTGATACGCCCGCGTTCGAAGCTGGTGCGCAACCATTGATGGCCATGTTCGTCGTCGATTGCCGCGTGCACCGTGGCGATCGGCGCGATACGCCGGTAAAAGGCCGCCAGATGCGGGTAGGGCTTTAAGGCATCTAGGCGGATCGTGGCGTCTAGGTTGAAAATGACCAGTGGATGCGCAGCCGTACCCGGCGCGGAAGCCGCAGCCGGTGTCATCTCGTCAACAATGTTGTTGAAGATGAAGTAGTGGTCGAGGCGCTCGGCCAGCGCTGGCATATCGCGCTGCAATCGCGACATGGCGGCGCGATCATGCTGATTGTATGCTCCCGCCGCGATGTCCCAGGGCGGCGCGAGATCACCATAGGTCTCGCGCAGGATCGCCGCGCCCACATCGACGGCCTCGGCAGCGCTGAAGGTGTCAAGGCGGATTTGTCCGCCCAACTCACCGATCACGCTTGGGGGACGCGTACCATCGCGCAGCGGCGCGGTGGGACGAAGCGAGAAGACACCCGCAAAGTCGCCAGCTGTTTCGGGGGTGCTGAAAACGGGCGACCGCGAGTAGAGATAGTCGGTGCTGCGCGGTCGCCCGCTTACAGCGATGTAGCGTTGGTCCGGAGGCCGCTGCGACCAAGGGATCGTGTCGCTGGAGTACAGAGCCGGCGCGCGAATCAGAGTGGATTGCCGCGGCGGAACCCGATCGACCACTGCCTGCAACTCCGCCCCCAGCTCGGGATGGAACGCGATTTTCCGATACAGCGCGATTGCGCGGTCCATGACTTCGATCGCTCGGGCCGCCCGATTCGGTCCCGCCGGCACCAGCGCGAGGATTGGCGCGAACAGGATCTGACTGGGCGGTGCGAAGCCTCCAATGCCGGCCGTTTTTGCGGTGATCTCTGTATGCACCGCGGCTAGCGCCAGCTTCGCTGGTGGGAACGAGGCGAGCATTGCGGTCGCCGAGAGCGCCGCCAGCAATACCTTAGGCGTCAGCGCCACGACGCCGACCAGACGCCCAATTGTACGCGCGCACCTGCGATGATAAATTATGGCGTTAAGATTAGGGGTTCGGTGCCGATGAAACTTGGAGTCCATCCTCAATATCGCCGTTGTGTGGTGACTTGCTCTTGCGGCAGCACGTTCGAGACGCGCTCGACGCTCAAGGCCGTGAGCGTGGAAGTCTGCGCCAAGTGCCATCCGTTCTATACTGGGCAGCAACGTCTGGTCGATACGGCCGGACGAATTGAGAAGTTCAAGCGCAAGTACGGCATGAAGTAGCATAGTGGCTCTCGCCCGCGATCCAGCGATCGCTGCGGCGGGAGTTTGGTATTCGCGGCGGCTCGAGGCCGCCGCGTTTTTTTCGTAAGTTCGAACGGCGGCGGCGAAGGAAGAAGGAAGCGGCAAGCGGCAGCCGCCCAAGCGCTTCGTCCGATATGCTCGACAAACTTGCAGGCATTGAAGAACGCTTTACGGAACTGGAGCGCAAGCTCAGCGACCCGGCGACGTTCGCCAACAACCGGGAATACGCCAAGCTCGCCAAGGAACGTTCCCAGCTGCGGGAGATTGTCGAGCGCACTCGTGACTATCGCAAAGCGCTCGCAGAGATCGCGGAGCACAAATCGATTCTCGAGGGCGACGACGCCGAGCTCCGCGAGCTTGCCAAAGCTGAGCTGCCGGCGCTGCATAGAACTCAGGCCTCCCTCGAGGCACGCCTGAAGGAGCTGCTTGCTCCCCGCGATCCCAACGACGATCGCAATGTTATTCTGGAGATTCGCGCCGGAGCCGGCGGGGACGAAGCATCGCTTTTCGCCGCCGCGCTCTTCCGTATGTATTCGCGCTATGCCGAACTGCGTGGCTGGAAGGTCGAAACGCTCAGCATCAGCACCACTGGCTTGGGCGGGGTAAAGGAAGTGATCGCGTCGATCAACGGCCAGGGCGCCTACAGCCGTCTCAAGTTCGAGGGCGGTGTGCATCGCGTGCAACGCGTGCCCGCCACCGAAGCGGCTGGGCGTATTCACACCTCCGCAGTGACGGTCGCGGTGCTGCCGGAGGCGGACGAAGTCGAGGTCAGCATCAACGAGGAAAAGGATCTGCGCATTGATGTGATGCGCGCCTCGGGCCCGGGCGGCCAGAGCGTTAATACCACGGACTCCGCCGTGCGCATCACGCACCTGCCCAGCGGGATGGTGATCATCTGCCGCGACGAGAAATCCCAGCATAAGAACAAGGCGCGCGCGCTGAAGGTGCTGCGTGCGCGGCTGCTGGAGATGGCGCACGCCGAGCAGGACGCCAAGATCGCACAAAGCCGGCGCTCGATGGTCGGCACTGGCGACCGCTCCGAGCGCATCCGCACCTACAACTTCCCGCAGTCCCGGGTCACCGATCATCGCATCAACCTCACGCTCCATCAACTCGACCGGGTGCTTGACGGCGGCCTTGATCCGATCATCGACGCGCTTGCCACCCAGGAACAGGCGCAGGCCCTGAGCGCATGAACTGTCACGGTGAGTTGAGCGCGAGATGCGAAAGCGGCGGATTTTATCGCGCGTCCGCAGTTCGCGGCGTGATCGATGAAGCCGCGCGGATGCTCCAGCGCGCCGGAATTGACAGCGCGCGCCTGGATGCCGAACTGCTGATGGCGGCAGCCGCCGATGCGCCACGCGCCCGGCTGATCGCGGGTTTGGTTGCGCCCGCTGAACGGGCGATGCGCCGCTATGCGCGATGGGTCGCGCGGCGCGCAGCTCGCGAGCCGCTGGCCTACATCCTTGGCCGCAGAGAGTTTTACTCGCTGGATTTCGAAGTAGCGCCGGTGGTGCTGATTCCGCGCCCCGAAACCGAAACGCTGGTGCGCGTCGCACTCGAGTGCCTTGGCGAGCGGCCCGATGCGCGCGTGCTCGATATCGGCACCGGTTCGGGCGCAATCGCGGTTGCGATTGCATCCCATGCCCAGTCAGCAACGGTGGTCGCGACCGACATATCTCAAGCAGTGCTTGAAGTTGCATGTCGCAATGCCACCCGTCATCGCGTCCTGGCGCGGCTGGAATTCATCCGCGCCGATCTGTGGCCGCTCAAAGGCCCGCTCTTCGACCTGATCGTTTCCAATCCGCCCTACATTGCCGTCGGCGCGATTGACTCATTGGCGCCCGAGATTGCGCGCTTCGAACCGCGTATCGCGCTTGCCGCCGGTCCCGACGGATTGAGTTTCTACCGCCGCATCGAGCACGACGCGCGCGACTATTTGCAGCCGGGCGGCCGTTTGCTGCTTGAAGTCGGCGATGGCCAAGCCGGCGCCGTCGCCTCTCTGTGCACTCTGGCTGGCGCATCGGGCGTTACGACCATCAACGACCTTGCCGGTACACAGCGCGTCGTGCTTGCGCGCTTCGACAGCGTCCGTTAGGGCGCGGAGGTTACCGGGGCAGCTGCGATGGACCGGATGATCATACAGGGCGGCATCGCGCTCAGCGGCGAGGCGCGAGTCAGCGGCAGCAAGAACGCCGCGCTGCCGATTCTGATGGCATCGGTACTGACCGATGAGCCGGTCCTTGTCCGCAACGTCCCGCGTCTGCGCGATGTCCAGACCGCGCTCGAGTTGCTCGCACAACTCGGTGTGCTTACTCGCTGGGTGGGCGAGCACGACCTGGAACTACATGCCGCGCGCGTGACATCGCACGAAGCGCCTTACGATCTGGTCAAGACGATGCGCGCATCGTTCGTCGTGCTGGGCCCGCTGCTGGCGCGGCTGGGCCGTGCGCGCGTATCGACTCCGGGCGGATGCGCGATCGGCTCGCGTCCGGTCAACCTGCATGTGCAAGGCATCCGTGCGCTGGGCGTGCGAATCGCGCTGCGCCATGGCTACGTCGAGGCCCACACCGATGGCTTGCGCGGCGCGCGTCTGTGGCTTGATTCGCCCAGCGTCGGCGCCACCGAAAACATCATGATGGCGGCGGTGCTCGCGCGGGGCCGCACGCAGATCGAGAACGCGGCGCGCGAGCCCGAGGTACAAGATCTGGCGCGGATGCTGGCCGCGATGGGCGCGCAGATCACGGGTGCCGGCTCCCACGTCATCGAAATCGAAGGCGTCGATCGTCTCCATGGTGCGGAGCATCGCGTGATAAGCGACCGCATCGAGGCCGGCTCTCTGATGATCGCGGCGGCAATCACCGGCGGCGATGTCGTCATCCGCGACGCCCCGCTGGACGATCTCGATGCGGTGATCGCAAAGCTGCGCGAAGCAGGCGCGGAGATCACGCCCGAAGGGGACGTTGTGCGCGTCAAGCGGCGCGACAGGTTGCGGCCGGTCGAATTGCGCACCCTGCCGCATCCCGGCTTTCCTACCGACTTGCAGGCGCAAATGATGGCGTTGCTGGCAGGCGCTGACGGCACTTCCGTGATCACCGAGACCATTTTCGAAAACCGCTTCATGCATGCGCTGGAACTCCAGCGGATGGGCGCCGACATAATGATGAAGGGGCCGACCGCAGTGATTCGGGGTGTCCCGCACCTCAGCGGCGCTCCGGTGATGGCGACCGATTTGCGCGCCAGCATGAGCCTGGTGCTGGCGGGTCTCGCGGCGGAGAGCACCACCGAGGTGAGCCGCATCTATCATCTCGATCGCGGCTACGAGTCGCTCGATCTGAAGCTTGGCCGGCTGGGCGCGCGTATCCAGCGCGTCACCGAGGCGGCGCCGCAGTGAGACTGATCCCCGTCCGCTCCAGCTCTCCGGAGTTCCGCCGCGTTCTCGACCTGCTGCTGGCGCGACCCGCCGGGATGGATGATCGGGTCGAGCGCGCGGCTCGCGAGATACTGAGCGATGTGCGCACGCGCGGTGATCGCGCGCTAGTCGATTTGACGGCCCGCTTCGACGGCGTGCGTCTGAGCGCTGCCGCGCTGCACGTGAGCCCGCGCGAACTCACCGCCGCGCGCAAACGAATACCCCCTGCCGAACGACGGGCGCTTGAACTCGCAGCGCGCAGAATTCGCGAGTTTCACCAACATACGCTCGACGCGTCCTTCGTCTATCGCGATCGGCTCGGTATGAAGCTCGGCCAAATTGTGACGCCGCTTGAGCGGGTCGGAATCTACGTACCGGGCGGGCGGGGCGCTTATCCGTCCACCGTTTTGATGAACGCGATTCCGGCGCGCGTCGCCGGCGTCAAGGAAATTGCGATGGTCTCGCCGCCCGCGCGTGGCGGCGACAATGCCGGCGTGCTCGCCGCCGCCTCGATCGCAGGCGTTGACGAGGTCTATCGCGTCGGCGGCGCCCAAGCGATTGCGGCGCTGGCTTTTGGAACCTCAAGCATCCGCCGCGTCGACAAGATCGTCGGCCCCGGCAATGCCTACGTGCAGGCCGCCAAGCGGATGGTCTACGGCGTAGTCGATATCGACAAGGTCGCCGGGCCCAGCGAGGTGATGGTGATCGCCGACGACAGTGGGCGCGCCGAGTGGGTCGCCGCCGATCTCATCGCACAGGCCGAGCACGGCTCAGGCGACGAGGCTGCGATCCTGCTTACAACTTCGCAACGGCTTGCGGCGCAGGTTGCCGACGCCATCGAAGATCATCTCAGCGACCTGCCGCGCGCTGACGCGGTCCGCCAGGCGCTCTCGCGGCGCGGCGCGCTGGTGGTCGTGCGCGATCTGGCTGAAGCGTTCGAGCTGGCAAATCGAATCGCTCCCGAGCATCTCGAACTGGTAATCAGGGACACCGAGCGATGGATCCCGCGTGTACGCGCCGCTGGAGCCGTCTTCATCGGTGCAATGAGCCCGGCGCCGTTGGGCGATTACATAGCCGGCCCCAACCACGTGCTTCCGACCGGCGGAGCGGCGCGTTTCGCGTCGCCGCTGGGTGCATACGATTTCCTCAAGCGAACCAGTATAATCCAGGCGACGCAGGCGGCGATGCGCAAGCTCGGCCCCGACGCCGCGCGGCTGGCCCGGATGGAAGGTTTCGAGGGCCACGCACGGGCGATCGAGCTCAGGCTGGGCGCACCCAACGGCCGCGGCGGGCGAGGGTAGGTGCGAAAGTAGGATTATCGATGGCGATCAGGCGCAAAAGCGTGATTCGAGGCGGCGCGGTGGCCCTATCGCGCGCTCGCAATGGTACGCGTGCCGCGGACATCGAGCGCAAGACGCGCGAGACGCAGGTCGCGGTTGCCCTGCGCCTTGACGGCACCGGGCGCAACGAGATTGCGACCGGCGTGCCATTCCTCGATCACATGCTCGAAGGATTTTCGCGCCATGGCTTCTTCGACCTCAAGGTGCGCGCGGCGGGCGACCTCCACATCGACGAGCATCACACAGTCGAAGATGTTGGCATCGTGCTCGGCCGCGCGTTCAAGCAGGCGCTGGGCGATCGCGCCGGAATCCGCCGCTTCGGCAACGCGACGGTGCCGCTGGACGAGGCGCTCTGCAGCGCTGTAGTCGACATCAGCGGACGGCCATATCTCGCCTACAACGTCACCATCAAGCAGGATCGGGTCGGCGGCTTCCAGACCGAACTGGTGCATGACTTCATGAAAGCGCTGTCCGACGAAACCGGTATGAACCTGCATCTGAACCTGCACAGCGGCCGCAATCCGCACCACATCATCGAGGCCGCCTTCAAAGCACTGGCGCGCGCGATGGATCAGGCCACCGCTGTCGAGCCGCGCTCGCCCGGCGTGCTCTCGACCAAGGGCACGCTGTCGTAGCCCATGGCGCAGCGGTCCACGCCGCGGCTGTTCGAATCGTTCACCGTCATTCCGTCGATCGACCTCAAGGATGGCGCCGTGGTGCGCCTGATGCGCGGTGACATGCGCAAGGCGACCGTCTACGGCGACGATCCCGCGGCGATTGCCCGCGAATTCGAAGCGGCCGGCGCGACGCTGATTCACGTCGTGGACCTCGACGGCGCGATCACCGGTGAACCGCGCAATCTGGCCGCGATGCGCGCGGTTCGCTCCGCAGTGCGATGCGCACTCGACGTTAGCGGCGGCCTGCGCTCGATTGAGTCGATTCGCGATGCATTCGATGCGGGTGCGGATCGGATCGCGCTCGGCTCAGCCGCGTTTCTCGATCCCGGATTACTCGACGAAGCGTGCCGGCTATTCCCGGGACGTGTGTTCGGCTCGATCGATGCGCGTGAGGGCCGGCTTGCGATTAAGGGATGGGTCGAGACGAGCAGCCTGAGCATCGCCGATGCGGCTGCGCGATTTCGCGATGCCGGCGTCGAAGCCGTGATCTACACGGATATCTCGCGCGACGGCACGCAGGATGGTGCTGATGTCGTGAAGTCGGCGGCGCTGGCAAAGGACGCGCGAGTAAAAGTGATCGCCTCAGGCGGCGTCGCCACGCTCGACGACATCCGCGCGTTGCGCCGGCATTTTCACGATGGAGTATGCGGTGTGATCACCGGTCGCGCGCTCTACGAGCACCGCTTCACGCTCGCCCAAGCGCTTGAAGTTGCGCGCTAGACGCGGCGGGCCGCGAGCTTTACCTCAGGATTCGCACAGAACGGCGGCATTCGGCCTTCGAAGACCGCGAGAATACTGTCCACTGCGATCTCCGCCATCTTCGCGCGGGTTGCATGGCTCGCGCTGCCGATATGCGGCGTGATGACGACGTTGGGTATCGAAAGCAGTGGGTCGCTGGCATCGATCGGCTCGACCTCCGTCACATCAAGACCTGCGCCGCCAAGGTGGCCCGATGCGAGCGCATCCGCCAGCGCGCGCTGATCCACGATTGGTCCGCGCGCCGTGTTGATCAGAATCGCGCCGCGCTTCATCAGCGTTAGCTCGCGCCTCCCGATCACGTGGCGCGTCTGATCAGTGAGCGCCACGTGAATCGATACGAAGTCGGCGCTACGCAGTAGCTCGTCAAGCTCAACGCGAGTGCCGGGTGCGGCTTCGGCAGCCGGGTGCCGGCTGGTGAACAGCACGCGCATCCCGAAGCCGGCAGCACGCCGCGCAACCGTCTGCCCGATCGCACCCCATCCGATGATACCGAGCGTTGCGCCCCAGACATCATTGCCAAGCAGGATGCGCGGTCCCCAGGCCTGCCAGCGGCCCCCGTGTACGTAGCGGTCCGCTTCGACGACGCGGCGCGCGGTCGCCATCAGCAGCGCGAAGGCGAAATCTGTCGTGGTCTCGGTGAGCACGCCCGGCGTATGCCCGACCGCGATCCCGCGCTTCGTTGCGGTGGCGAGATCGATGTTGTCCACACCGACCGCCAGGTTGCTGATCACGCGAAGATTGGGCGCGTGGGCAAGCGCGGCCGCATCCAGCCGATCAGTGACCATGCTCAGGATGCCGTCCACGATGGCCAGCCGTGCGGCGAGTTCTTCGCGTGGCGGCGGCAGCTCGTCTTCCCACACCTCGACGGATGCGCGCATCGCCAGATGTGCGATCGCCGTGTCGGCGATCCGCCGGGTGACGAAGACCTCGGGGCGGCGCTGCTTCGTCATCGGCTCCATTTTGGGTGAATTGCCTCCCGATGGCCATCCCAAGACGCGATTCAAATGCGGCTGGGGCTTTGCTAAAGGCATGAGCGTGAATCAGCAAGCTATCGACGAGATTCTGAAGCAGGCCCGCTCCGATGGGCGCACGTCGCTGTCGGAGATCGACTCCAAGCAGCTTCTCGAGGCCGCCGGCATCAGGACGGCCAGCGCGCATCGCGCCGCAACCGCTGATGAGGCCGCACACGCCGCTGCCCGATTGGGCTTCCCAGTAGTGCTCAAGGTGCTGTCGCCCGACGCGGCGCACAAGAGCGAAGTCGGCGGAGTTCTGCTCAACTTGCGATCGGCGGATGAAGTGCGCGAAGGCTTCGCGACAATTCAGCGCAATCTTGCCGCCAAGCTGCCGAAGGCGCGCTTCGAGGGCGTTGCGGTGCAGGCGATGGCGCGCCCGGGAATCGAGGTCATCGCCGGCATCATCCGCGACGATCAGTTCGGACCGCTGGTGATCGTCGGGTTGGGCGGAGTCTTCGTAGAAGTACTGAAGGACACCGCGATGCGGCTGGCGCCGATCGACGCGCGCGCCGCGCGCGAGATGATCGGTGAATTGCGCGGCGCTGCGATTCTTAGCGGTGCGCGCGGTGGCGCAGCCGGCGATATCAATGCACTCATCGGCCTGCTGGTGTGCCTGTCGGAACTTGCCGCGAGCCATCCCGCCATCAAGGAGATGGACCTGAACCCGGTCGCGCTCTATTCCGACGGGCTTCGCGTGCTCGATGCGCGCGCGATGCTTGCAGAGCCCGCGCCAGCCGCCTCGGCGGCACCCGAGCGGCGCCAAGCGCGGCTAGCCAACCTCAAGCGTGCCTTCGAAGCCAAGTCAGTCGCCGTGATCGGCGACAAGCGCGCCGGCGGCTATCTATGGCTTCGCTCACAGGCGCGCTACAGCGGCGGCAAGCTCTACTCGGTGCAGATCGATCCCAACGAAATTCCCGGTATCGAGGCGATGGGCGTATCGAATTTCAAGAGTCTCGCCGAAATTCCCGAGCCGATCGATTTCGCGATCACCGCTGTGCCGCGTCCGGTCGCACCGCGCATCCTGAAGGATTGCATCGCAGCCGGTGTGCGCGGCGTCACGTTCTTCACCTCCGGCTTCTCCGAGACCGGCGAGGAGCTGGGCATCAAGCTCGAGGCCGAACTTAAAGCATTAGCTGAGAATTCAGATATCGCGCTGATCGGTCCCAATTGCATGGGTCTGTACAATCCGGCGATCGGATTGTGCAACTTCCCCGAGGAACGGGTCGGCGAGGCGGGCGACGTCTGTTTCATTTCGCAAAGCGGCACGCACACCATCAACTTCTGCCTGCAGGCGCCGCGCCGCGCGATCCGCGTCAACAAAGCCGCCTCGATTGGCAATGCGATCATCCTCGACGCATCGGACTACATCGACCTGATGAGCGCCGACCCGGCCACACGCGCGCTGGGAATGTACATCGAGGGTGCGCGCAATGGCCGGCGTTTCTTCGAGTCGCTCAGCCGCGCCGCTGCGCGCCATCCGGTGATCGTCTGGAAAGGCGGCGCGACTGAGGCAGGCGCGCGCGCGACGTTTTCGCACACCGCTTCGCTGGCCACGCCAGCTTCGGTCTGGCGCGCCGCGATGCACCAGAGCGGCGCGGTCGAAGTGGCGAGCCTCGATGCGATGCTGGATGCGGTCGCGATGTTCTCGCGCGGCCGGCCGGTGCGCGGGCGGCGCGTCGGCCTGGTGGCGATGACTGGCGGGCAGTCGGTGGTAATCACCGACGCTTTCGCCGCGACGGGCATGGAGGTTCCGGCGCTCTCAGCGCCTTCCTACGAAGAGCTCAAGGGCTTTTTCAACATCATCGGCGGCAGCTATCGCAACCCGCTCGATGCCGGCGGCACCATCGGGATGGGCCACAACCAGGGCAACCTCGATCGCATCCTGGACATCCTCGATCGCGACCCGGTGATCGAATCGATCGCGCTTGAGATCGGCACCGGCCTGCGCGCCGCCCGCTGGGTGACTCATGAGGAGGAGATCGTAGCGCTGCTCGACAAAGTGGCGGCCTTCGCTCGCCGCACCGCCAAGCCATTCGTCGTGATCCTACATCCGGCGCACGTCGAGACGATCGTCGTGCGCGCATCGGATCTCGCCCGCGAGCGCGGATTGGTGGTCTTCGAGACCTTCGAGCGCGCCGCCGCGGCGCTCAGTCTGTCCGCGTCGTACTACGAGCGCGTCGCCCGCCCGACTTGACGCCGCTTGGAATGCCGCCTGAGATCAACGCGGCGGTGCGAGCACGGCAAGCGTGGGTGGCTCGGCCGTGGTCCGCACGATGGCGAGTTCGCTCCCGTCCGGCGACCATGCGGTCTGCGCCGCCGCGCCATCGTTGGTTAGCGTCAGATAGCCTGCGTTCTTCGCCTTCACGTCGAACGAGATGGCAACAAATGATATTGCCGATCCGGCCGGCACGGGTATCTGCGCCGCCAGCATCTCGGACGCCGGGCTGTATGCGATAGCGGCATCGACCAGCAAGCCGGCACGCGTCTCAATCGTGAGTGATGTGATCGCGGCGGCGCGCGAGTCGGTTGTGTTGACCAGCGCGAGCTCAGTCGCGATTCCTGTATCGGGACGCGTCGCGAGCAACCGCCAAGTCAGGCCCCGATTGCCGACCACAGCGACTTCGCCCGTCGAAACGTACGCCGCGCCGGCCGAAGAGATCGCAATCAGGCGGCTGGCGCCGGTGCCGACATCATACTGGAACACCCCATAGCCACCGCCGGTGGTGCCGCCAGCCATCGCGGCGAAATAGAGGAACGCGCCGCCGGCCGGGGCCCAGCCGAGAAAACGAATCTGTGCCGGCAGATCGAGCGCGACGCATTTGGCCGTCGCGCGCTCGATCAACATGGCCGCCGGAGCGTCGCCGCCTTCGATGAACGCGTAGTTGGTCTCGGGGCTCCAGACCAGCCGCGTAAAGCTGCATTCGAGCCGGCGATGCTTGGCGAGGTCACGACCCTTCATGTTCAGGATGTGCAATTCGCCATGCGGCGGCGTGTCTGTCTCCGGTTTGCCGATGTTGACCGCATGCTGCTGGATCGCGACCGCCAGCGTCGACGCATCGAGCCAGCCAACGCTCGCAGCGTCCCAGCGCCCATCGAAGCGGGCCACCACGCGGGGCGACAGATCGCCTCCGGCGAGATTGCGAATCGTCACCTCAACATGCTCGCCGCGCCCGATCGATGCGGCCGCCGCCAGCATCGTGCCGTCCGGACTCGGAGCAACGTCGAGGATGCGCACGGCGGTTGCGCCGCCGCCGCTGTCGCTCACGAGCACCCGCGATTCGCGCAATGGTGCGCCCTGGAAGCCGAGCACGACGGTGTGGCCCTCTTGTGTTCCTGCCACGCCGATTGCCGCTCCGCGCAGCAGCCACATGGGGGGGCGTTGCGGGACCGGCCGGAATCCGCGCGGCAGCACCACGTGCGCCAGGATTGGTACCCCGGCAGCTACCGAGAATCCCGGCGCCTGCTCGAGCCATGTAGGTCCGGTCTTGGGTGGTGGCTGGACGGTCGTTGCACATCCCGCCAATCCAGCGATCGCCATGATGAGAAGAGCCTTTTGAACAGACCGCCGCATTGGAAAACGCTACTCTTGAGACGTCCCGTTATGAACGGGCCGGGGTAAGCCGATGAAACCTGCCGACCTGAAGGACTTCGCGATTAACCGCGGGATGCGTGTGGCGGTCATCACAGCAGTCTTGAGCGCGACCGCGATCGTCTGCGCGCTGGCCGGATGGCGGACGCCGATGTGGGGCGCAGCATCTTTGGCGCTCGCGATTGTCACCGCCCATTTCATTCTTGTGGTTCGTCCGGCGCGAATCCCGCGCGGCGCGGTGCTGACGATACGCATCGCAGGGACGCTGCGCGAATTCCCGCCGCGATCCCCGTTTGGCCTGATGCTCGGCAGCGGATTTCCGGCTCTTCATCATCTGCGCATGTGCCTCGAAGCGGCCGCAAACGACGCCGCGATCCGCGCCGTCGTGGTCGAAATTGCCGGCGCCCAAGCGGGCTTCGCCGGCGCTCAGGAACTATCCGATCTGCTCGCCGCGGTTCAAGCCCGCGGCAAGCGCGTGATCGCTATCCTGACCGGCGACAGCGTCTCGCCGCGCGAATACCTGATCGCGTGCGGCGCCGGCGAGATTGTCGCCAACCCCGATTCCGCATTTATGTTGCTGGGCGTGGCCAGCGGCGGATTTTTCCTGCGCGGCGCGCTCGACAAGCTCGAGATCCAACCCCAGACGCTGCAATGGAAGGAATACAAGGGCGCCGCCGAGATCTTCGGGCGCGACAGCATGTCGCCCGAGCTGCGCGAAAGCCTTGGCGCGATTGTCGACGACTGGCAACGTATCCTCACCGGCGCGGTCAGCCGCTCGCGCGGAATCGATGAGGAGAATGCGCGCCGGCTGCTCAACGGCGGCTTTCTCAGTGCACGCGCGGCATGCGACGCGAAACTGATCGACCGGCTCGGCTACATCGAAGACATTCGCATCGAGCTTGAGCCCGACGGCAAGCTCGACAAGTTCGTGGGGCTCGCACGCTATCTGCGCCGCGTCGTTCACATGCGCGCTTCCGGACGTCGCGCGCGCATCGCTCTGGTCGCGGGTGTCGGTCCGGTAATCGCCGGTACTGCCCGGCCGGGCGGCGAGTTCATCAGCGGCGAGACCACCGCCGCGGAGATCGATCGCGCCGGACGCGACGAACGCGTACGCGCGATCGTCTTTCGCGTCAATTCACCGGGCGGCTCGGCGGTTGGGTCGGACCTCGTATGGCGCGCGATCCGCGACGCACAGCGCCGCGGCAAACCGGTCATCGCCTCGATGGGCGATGTGGCCGGCTCGGGCGGCTATTACGTCGCGATGGGCGCAGACGCCATCGTCGCGCAGCCTTCGACCGTCACAGGTTCGATCGGAGTGCTCTATGCGCACTTCGATGTGAGCCGCCTGTTGGCGCGGCTCGGGATCGGCGTCGAGTACGTCAAGAGCGGGGACTCAGCAGACGCGCTTTCGCTCGCGCGCGGTCTGAGTGAATCCGAGATGGCCCAGCTCAACGCGATGATCGGCGAGCTTTACGCCAACTTCACCGGCAAGGTTGCCGAGGGCCGCCGCCTCAATGCCGGGCAGACCGAGGATGTAGCGCGCGGACGCGTGTGGAGCGGAGTGGCCGCCAAGGAGCGCGGCCTCATCGATGAGCTGGGCGGGCTCGGCCGAGCGATTGAGATAGCGCGCGACAAGGCCGGCATCCGCGCCGGCATGCCGCATGATCTGGTTGTGTACGCGGCGCCCCGATCGCTGGCTTCCCTGCGCTCGATGTTGCGGCCCGCCGATGCGATCTCCGGGGGTTTGCAGCGCATCGCGGCCACCACGCTTGGACTCCCCCGGACCTGGATGCCGGCGATGATCGAGCTGTTGATGCGCGGCGGCGCAATGCTGTTGATGCCGCTGTTCTAATCGTGGCCGCTGAGCTGCAGCTCTTCGCGAATCGAATAGATTTTCTGGCGGGCCTCGGAGATATAGGCATCGAGGTTCTTGCGATGGTTCGCCAGCACTCCGGCGGGCGAGCCGTCGAGCACGACTAGCGGCTTGATCGTCGCGGCCCGCCCGAGTGGCTCGATCGCCTCGTCGAAGAGCTTGGGGAGCACCGGCTTGATCTGAAGCGGCTGGAAGTACTCGCGCTTCACCGCCTGCATCATGTGATAGATGACGTGCGCGTAACCCTGTGCGTGGTAGAAGTAGTCATCAGTGTCCCACGAACGGACGGGGCTGCCGTCGTCCTTCTGGGTGCGGTAGAGATTGGCGTGCGCATCGCCCAGTAGATCGCTCCACGCCTGCAGTAGCCGAATCAATTCAATATTGCGCTGATTGAGCGGACGCGAAGTCTGCGGCGTGGCGTGCAGTCCCCGCACGTAGGCGCGCAGGTGATTGACGCCGTCCTGGTATTTGGTCTCGGCTGCCGGCAGCGCCCAGCGCGACGCATCATTGCGGAAATCGGTGTCCGCGATCACGAGATTCTCGTCGAACTCGTTCGACGAGATCTTCGTTAGGTGATCCTTGAAAACGCGCGCGGTCTCGCGCACCGCCATGATCATACCCAGCTGGCGGTTGGCGTTATTGTCGGCCATCAGATGAGGTCCCCAAACGAAGAAATCGTTGGGTCGCCATCCGAACGGCGACTTGAGTTCATGCTCGACCAGTTCGGCGAGCGTGGTTGCATAGATCTCGCCGGAGATGAACGGTTTGTCAGGGGGAAACGCGTGGTCGACGTCGAAGCCGAGCCGGTTATGGTGTTTCTGCCCGATATGCAGCCCGACGTTGATCGCGAACAGCATCGCGATCGCGGCGGTGGCGATCCACAGCGGCATTCCCCACGAGATGCCACGCGCTTGGCCCGGCCGCCCGGATACCGGCGGCCGGGTTTGTGGGCTAGAGCTTGCCAATCAGTCTCCGGAACAGCGACGCCTTTGGAACATCACCGGGGGCGAGCAGGGCGGCCTCACCTGCTGGCTTACCGTCGAGCATCACCGCGCCCCTGCCCAGCTGCTGGCCGGCTTTAACCGGGGCCTCGATCGATTGCGGAAGCTCATATGCGATTTTAAGCGTGGCTTTGTTACCACGCTTGACGAACACGGCTACGTCTTGAGCCCAGACCGGCTTGATACTCGACATCGCGCCACCGTTGTCGACCATCACCTCCTGCGCAACCGGGCTGCCCTTCTTGGCCGCGGTCCTCATCTCGTAGTCGATGAAGCCTTTTGAGAGCATCACCTCGGCTTCATGGAAGTTCTGGCCCTTGCGCGGCGAGCCCATCACCACCGCGATCAGGCGCAGGCCATTGCGGTGCGCCGTGGCGACGACGTTGAAACCCGCCTTGTTGTAGAAGCCGGTCTTGAGCCCGTCGCATCCACGCAGCGTCCGCACCAGATGGTTGGTGTTGCGCAGCGTAAAGGCTCCGTTGCGGAACGGACACGAATCGATGCCGGACCATCTGAGCACGTCGTGGTACTTCACCAGTTCGCGCGCGAGCATCGCGGAGTCGTATGCGCTGCTGACGTCGGCCTCCTGGCCGGGAGCGGGCGGCAATCCGTGCACCGAGTAGTAGTGAGTGTCGTTTAGGCCCAGCGCTTTGGCCCGCTCGTTCATAAGCTGCACGAATGCTTCGTTGGAACCGGCGATATACTCGGCCACGGCCGACGACGAGTCGTTGGCCGAATGCACGACAATCGCCTTCATCGAGTCGTCGAGCGAAAAGGTCTCGCCTTCACGCAGATAGACTTGCGAACCGCCCATCTTGGACGCCTTGCGTGAGGTCGTGACCTGGTCTTTGAGGTTGAGGCTGCCGTCGTGCAGCTTTTCCGCAACGATCAGCATCAGCATCATCTTGGTGACCGATGCGAGCGGCCACGGCTTGTGCATCTCCTTGTCGAAGATCACGGTGCC
>JBGPUE010000002.1:0-108053 GCA_041491005.1 Binataceae bacterium (SeqCode)
ATCCGCGCGAATGAGTTGCGCGTACATCTGTTTGGGAAGGTGGCCGATCGGCGGAACTTCGCCGATCTCGTAGATTTCCTTTCGATTCATGCTATTGCATTATCGCCGATGCGCAGGCTCTATGTCTCCCCGAAACGAATGGCCGGCGACCTGTTTGGGAAACGCCTGCACAACGATTCCGCAGGATTCGAGATAACGGGCTCTGGACTCGATAACGCAATCCATGCTAATGCTAAGCTATGGTTGAAATAAGCCGGACTAATGGACACCATGCGCAACAAGCACAAGTACCATAGCGCGAGCAATTTCGGAGGGTCGCAACTACAATTCGGGCGTGAGGCCGGTCTCTGAGGCAAATCGGTATGGCTGAGCGCAGGATCGAGCGCGGGCACTACTTCGAAGACTTCGAGATCGGCCACGTCTTCAAGCACCACTGGGGCCGGACTATCACACCGGGCGACAACAGCCTCTTCACCAGCGTCACGATGAACTTCAACCCGATCTACTTCAACCGTCCGTATGCGGAGTCGCTCGGCTACAAGGACGTCGTCGTCAACCACATGCTGGTGATGAACGTTGTGTTCGGGCTGTCGGTCGAGGATCTCAGCGAGCGCGCGATCGCGCATCTCGGCTACGAGCAGATGCGCTTCCATGAGACCGTCTATCCCGGCGACACGCTGACTTCGCGGTCCGAGGTGCTCTCCAAGCGGGATACCTCGCGGCCCGATCGCGGCGTAGTCAAGTTCCGCACCACCGGCTTCAATCAACGCGGCCAGAAGGTGCTCGAATACGAACGTCCGGTGCTGATTCGCAAACGCCGCGGCGCGGAGTGATCACGATGCCTACGGTCACACCTGAGCATGAGGAAATCCGCCGCTCGGTGCGCGAGTTCGTCGAGCGCGAGGTCGTCCCAATCGCAAACGATCTCGATCGCCAGAACAAGGAAATCCCTGAATCAATCCTGCGCCAGATGGCCGAGCTCGGATACTTCGGGATCATCTTCCCGGTCGAGGACGGCGGTCTGGGTCTCGATTACGTCGCGATGGCGATCGTCACCGAGGAGCTTTCGCGCGGATGGCTGTCGGTGGGCTCCGTGATGACGCGCAATCTCATCACCGGCTCGCTGATCACGGCCAACGGTACAGCCGATCAGAAGAAGCGGCTCTTGCCGAAGATCGCGCGCGGCGAACTGATGACCGCGGCGGCCTTCACCGAGCCCGACGTCGGCTCGGATACCGCCTCGATCAAGACGCGCGCGGTCAAGCATGGCGACGGCTACCTGCTCAAGGGCGCCAAGATGTGGTGCACGTTCGCCAACCGCGCCAACATCCTGACCGTGATGGCTCGCACCGATCCGGATCCAGCGAAGAAGCATCGCGGATTGTCGCTGCTGCTATTCGAGAAGACGCCGGGCGACGGCTTTGCGCCGCCCCATCTGACCGGCGAGCCCATCCCGACCGTCGGTTATCACGGGATGCGCAGTTTCGGGCTCGCCTTCGACGACGCATTCGTACCTTCAGCCAATCTGATCGGCGGCGCCGAGGGCAGGGGATTCTACCAGCTGATGGCGACCTACGAGTCGGCGCGCATCCAGACCGCAGCGCGCGGCGTCGGCGTGGCGCAGGCGGCTTACGAATGCGCGATCAAGTATGCGCGGCAGCGCACCCAATTCGGCCAGCCGATCGGGGATTTTCAGGTGATTCGCCACAAGCTCGCGCATATGGCGGTGGAAATCGAGGCCGCGCGCCAGCTCGCCTATTACGCCGCATCGCAGAAGGACACCGGCAAGCGCTGCGATTACGAGGCCGGCCTGGCCAAGGTGTTCGCGGCCGAGATGGCGGAGCGCGTCACGCGCGAGGCCATGCAGGTGCACGGCGGCTATGGCTACTCGATGGAGTTCAACGCGCAGCGCTTCTGGCGCGACGCGCGCGTGCTGTCGATCTTCGAGGGCACTTCCGAGATTCAGCTCGAAGTGATCGGCCGGCGCATCATGGAGCAGCAGGGCTGAGGGAGGACCGTGACCTCGGCGAGACCTTGGTGGCATGAGATTCCTCGCTGCGCTCGGAATGACGGAAAGGGGCGGGCGCAGCCGGGTCGAAAGCCCCGTGATTTCGAGCGAAGCGAGGAATCTCACGCCAAGAGCGTTGGGTAGATGCGTCAATTCTACGTGTACGTCATGGGCAGCAAGTCTGGCGTTCTGTACGTCGGAATGACGAACAACCTCGCGCGACGCATCCATGAGCACAAGACCAGAGAGGTTTCGGGCTTCACCAAGCGATACCATGTGACGCGCTTGGTGTATGCCGAAGACCATCAGACCGCTGCGGACGCGATCGCTCGCGAAAAGCAGATCAAGGCTTGGAGGCGAAGCAAGAAACTCGACTTGGTGCGGTCGCAGAATCCCAAATGGCTCGATCTTGCCGAGACTCTGGTGACATGAGATTCCTTGCGGCGCTCGGAATGACGGGCCTTTCGATCCTGCCGAGCAGCCCCTCTTCGTCATTCCGAGCGTAGCGAGGAATCTCGTGCCACCGAAAGTTGGCTTGGGCGCAGGAGCCTTTCGATTCAGCTGATCGGAGAAACGCGACGATGGCAATCACCAGCGACGGCAGCTACTTCGAGGATTTCACGGTCGGCGATACGCTGATCCATCAGCGCGGCCGAACCATCACCGAGACCGACAACCACATGTTCACCTCGCTGGTGATGAACACCGCCGAGCTGCATTTCAATCAGGACATGGTGGAAAAGGATCCGAAGAACTACTTCGATGGACGACGCGTGGTATATGGCGGAGTGGTGCTGGCGTTCACCGTCGGGCTCGCATCGGAAGACACCAGCGAGAACGCGATCGCCGAACTCGAGATGGACAATGGCAAGCATACCAATCCGGTCTTCCACGGCGACACCATCTATGCCGAGTCGACCGTGGTCGAGAAGCGCGATGCCGATCGCCCCGATGCTGGCGTCGTCAAGTTTCGCCTGATCGGCAAGAAGCCCGACGGCACGGTCGCGGTTGAGATCGATCGCACGGTGCTAATCAAGCGCCGCTCACACTGGCTCAAGCGCGACCAGGCCTGAGTTAATCCATTACTTCAAGTTTGGAGAAGCCATAATGTACGTGCTCGACAACGGCCGCCGCTTCGTGATTCCGCGCACCGAGATGACCTATCCCGGACACAGCATCAAGCTCCATCAGAATGCCGCCGACGCGCAAAAGTCGCCGGTCGATCACGTGATGGCCGACTTCGAAGATGCGTGCCCATACGAGTTCAAGGGAGACAAGAGCCGCAAGGTGATGGTCGAGGCGCTGACCACGCTCGACTTCGGGAAGAAAGTCGTCACCGTGCGCCCCAACAACATCCACTCGCCGTTCTTCAAGGGCGACATGGAAGCGATCGTGCTGGGCGCGCCCAACCGCTTCCACGGGATCATCTTGCCCAAGACGCGTGGTCCCGAGGAGATTCGCGAAGTCTCCAAGCTGCTCGATGATCTGGAAAAGCGCGCCGGCTGGAAATACAAGATCCAGATCGAATCGCTGATCGAGATGCCGCAGGCGCTGATCAAGGCGTACGATATCGCGACGGCCTCGGAGCGCATGTGCGGGCTGATCTTCGGCATCGCGGACTACGCCGCCAATCTCGGCATCCGCGAGATCGTCGAGAATCAGAATCAGAATTTTCATTACTCCAAACAGGCAGTCGTCGTCGCCGCCAAGGCCGCAGGGCTTCATGCGGTGGACAACGTCTATCTGCGGCTGTGGCGCAAAGAAGATTCGCCCGAGCGCGTCAAGGAATTGCAGGAAGGGTTGCGCCAGAAGAACATCGGTGCGGCCAACCTCGGCATGGATGGCACCTGGGTGATCCATCCGCAGCAGGCCGAGATCGCCAATGCGTGTTACTCGCCAACTCGCGAGCAGGTCGATGATGCGGTCCGCGTGATTAAGCTCTACCACGCGAAGGGCGGCGGCTCGATGGCTGATCCCAAGTCGGGCGAGATGATCGACGAAGCGACTATCAAGATCGCATTGATGGATCTCGCCAAGGGCGTGCAGACGGGCTACGTGACGCAGAGCGAGCTGGCGGAATGGGCCGAGAAGAGCCGCGCCATCACCGGCTACGACATCCTGCAATTCATGCGCCGCATCGCGTAGGGGCGTCGCCAGCTAACCAGGTTCAGCACCTGCCCCGAACCGAGGCGGCGGAACAGGTTCAGGCCCCGACTGCCTGATCTGTCGTTCCTCGCTACGCTCGGCGTGACAGCGGAGCCTTAACCTGAACCTTCGCTGATGAGGGAGGGAAGGCAAATCGCTCCGCGTAGATTCCTCGCTGCGCTCGGAATGACAAGTAGGAAGAAATCCGACGAGTCCAGCCTTTTGCGTGTCATCCCGAGCGGAGTCTGCGGAGTCGAGGGATCTACGCGAAGCGATTCGTCCTTCGGATTAGCGCTGCCCCTCACGAAAGTTACATAAGCCCTCTCTCGACCGGAGGAGCCGCAGAGCCGGTTGAGATGAATCTACGCTTGGGACGAGTCGTCCGCCTTGGTTTCTGACGACTTGGAGTCCTTGCCCGCAGTCTTCGTAACGGCCAGTTGAATCAAGTAGGACACGTTGAGAGCAAACCAAATCCATGCCTAGACAGAGGACGGGTACTCACAGACCCGAAGGAAGGCAAAAAAGGTCATGACCCCCCAAGCCAGCAGAACCAGCTGTTTGTGGTTTGCGGTGGGCTCGTGTGCCATCGCTTCGCTTCTACAGTGGCGCGATGTTCAGCAGGAGGGCAGTGAAGACATGGCTCGCCGTGGGCTTCATCGATCTCCCTTCGACCAGGAGACGAAGTCCTGAGCGCGGCTCGGGCGGCCTACGGCACAGGGGCGGCGCTCAGCAGGCCGGCGGCCTCGTCGAAACCCATCATCAGGTTGAGATTCTGGATCGCCTGGCCGGCGGCGCCCTTGCCGAGATTGTCGATCGCCGTCAGCACGCATAGCGATTGCGTGCGCTTGTCGAGCACGAAGGCAATCTCGCAGAAGTTGGTCGCGCGCACGTTCTTGAGTTCCGGCAGCTCGCCGGGTTTGAGCAGCTTGATGAAGCGCGATTTCGCGTAGCTCGCCTCGTATGCGGCGCGCACGTCCTCGGCTGTGGTCCCGTTGCGCGGGCGCAGGAAGATCGACGTCAGGATGCCGCGGCTAACTGGCAGCAGATGCGGCACAAACATCACGGCCACCTCGCGTCCCAGCACGGCCGCGATTTCCTGTTCCATCTCCGGCGTATGGCGATGCGTCCCGACCTTGTATGGGCGCGAGTTCTCGTTGACTTCGGCAAACAACTGATCGAGCTGCGCGACACGCCGCGCGCCCGTGGTGCCCGATTTGGCGTCGACGATAATCGATGACGGATCGACCAAATCGCGGCGAACCAACGGCAGAATCCCGAGTAATGCGCCGGTCGGGAAACATCCGGGGTTGGCGACGATGCGCGCCTCGCGCAGCTCACTGCGATGGAACTCGCTCAAGCCGTAGACCGCCTCCTTGAGCAGCGCCGGAGCCGGATGGTCGCCGCCGTAGGTCGCCCGGTAGGTCTGCGGATCCTTGAGGCGATAGTCGGCAGAAACATCGATGACCTTCACGCCGATGGCGACCAACTCGGCGATTGCCGGTGCGCCGACGCGCGCCGGCAGGCACGAGATCGCGACATCTGCGCGGCCCTTGAGCAGCTCAGGGCGCATCTCCTCCAGCGGCGGCAAATCGATGCCGCTCAGATGCCGATAGACATCGGCCATCTCGCGTCCGGCGTAGTGCTCGGAAGTCAGCACGGCCGGTGCGACGAACGGATGGGCGGCGAGGATGCGCACCGCCTCGACCCCGGAATAACCGGTCGCGCCCAACACTGCGACTCTGACCCTGTCATGCGTAGCCATCAGGACCCCAGACCGCCTTCTGCAGAGGATTTATTCGGAGACACTTGATTAACACGATCGTTACCATTGCGCCAGTTCGCAGCAACAATGCTCCTCAACCGACGCTTCCAGGCGCGCGTGAGCGCCCGCCGGCGCGTTGAAGAGCAGGATTGCGCTATCGGGGCTATTTCGTGTCGAACTCGAAGACGATTTCATCCGCCTCGCCGCCCGGTGCGCGCAGCCGTTCGAGGTACATCTCGACCACGCGATCGCCTGGCTTCTCGCCCTCAAGTTCTTCGAGAGCGGTGCAGGCTTGAGTCCGCGGACCTTCGCGCAATGCCGCCATCGCTTGGGCGAATCGTTGGTAGAAGCCGGGATCAACGCCGTCACCGGCTTGCGCCACCACCTCAACCAGCGGCACTGCCTGGGTCTTGCCTTTGACCTTCACCAGCCCGATCTCGCGGCGGATGTATGCGCCGCCCGCCTCCGCGAGAGTCTGCTCAGTGACCAGCAGATGCACCTTGAAGTGGCGGGTGAGGCCCTCGATTCGCGAGGCGAGGTTGACCGTGTCGCCGATCACTGAGTATTCGAGGCGGCGCTCGCCGCCGAAGTTGCCGACGATGGCTTCGCCGGTCGCGATTCCGATGCCGATGTCGAAATCGCGAAAACGCTCATCGCGATCGCGCAGCAGCTTCAACTCCTTGAGCATCGCCAGTGCGCAATCCACCGCCGGCCGCGCGGGATTCGCCAGTGGCGCGGGCGCGCCCCAAAACGCCATGATCCCGTCACCCATCATCTTGTCGACCCAGCCACCGCTCTCCAGCACGAGCTGGATCATCGCGGATGTGTAGGTGTTGAGCAGCGCGACCAGCTCCTCAGGACTCGACCGCTCGGAGCGGGATGTATAACCGACAACATCGGAGAACAGGATGCTCAGGTGGCGCCGTTCGCCGCCCAGGCGCAGCGCTCCGGGATCGTCGACCAGCGACTCGATGACCGCGGGATGGAGGTAGTGTGTGAAGGCGTGGCGCAGATGGCGCTTTTCCAGACCCTCGGTGAAGTATCGGTAGCTCACAAGCAGCGTATAAGTCGCGAAGATTACCGCCAGCGGGAAGACAACGCCGATCAGAAGTCCATGCGCGAGCAGCAGAAATTGGGCGAAGGCCAACCAACCGATGCCCAGTCCCGCCGTCGCCGCGGCCGCTCCACGCGCCGACAGCAGGGCCGCCGCGAAGATCACCGCCAAGCCGAGAGCGAACGCAGCGCCGATTTCCCAGTTCAGGGCAGCTTGCGAGCGATGGATGAAGTCGCCGGCCAGGATGTTGTCGATCGCGTTGGCGTGGACCTCGACGCCCGGATAGAAATCGTCAAATGGCGTAGCTACGCGATCTCCCAGCCCCGTCCCGGTCACGCCGACCAGCACGATGCGATCCTTCAGTAGCCCGCCCGGCACGCGATGCTTGATGATGTCGACGGCCGAATAATGCGGGAACGTATTCGCCGGTCCGCGGAAGTTCACCAACATCCGGCCCCGTTCATCGGCCGGGATCTCCTCTGCGCCAAGCGCGATACGCTCAACGCCGGATTCGTCCAGCCGCAGGCTGAGCTGGGCGTGAGCGCGATAGGCGCTTACCAGCGCCAGACATAGCGGCGCGAAATAACGGCCGTCGAAACGCACCACCAGCAGCTCGGAGCGGATCTTCGCGTCGATACCCTCGTCGATATCGAAGTACGCGCTCCCGCGCGCGGCTTTGGCGACGATCGGGATGTTTGGCAGGTAGGCGCCAGCTGCCGGCAGTGGCGGCGCCACGCCCGGAGGCGTGCGCACGATCGCGTATGAGACCGGCGCCGGCGGAATTATCGAAGTGACGAAACCGGCCGAATTTACCGGATGATTGCTGCGCGACCCGTGACTCTGAAACGCATAGCCCATGTAGCTGGAGCCCTGCGCTTGTAGCGCGCGGGCCAGCGCCTCATCGTTGCTGGGACCGAGTGCCGCCGCGATCTGCGCCTGACTCAGGCCGGCGTTCGCAAGCCGCGCCGCAATTTGCGCTCGCGCCACATCTTCCGCGTCGGGCTCGCTGACCACAGCGTCGAACCCGATGGCCGCAACCTTGTCGTCCTGGAGCGCCGAGACCAGCTGGCCGAGCACGGCACGCGGCCACGGCCATTGACCCAGTTCACGCACGCTCTTGTCATCGATGGCGGCGATCACTTCAGGACCGCGCGGCTTAAGTGCTCCGCGCAGGGTGACCATCCTGAAGTCGAAGACCCACAGCTCTGCGCGCTCAACCACGTCGGGATAGCGCGACTTGGCGGCGTAAATCGCGGCGAGGATGCAGATGCCGATCAGGAATGTTCGCCGAACATTGGCGCGTCGCGCTTTGCCTTTACCGGTCGCCATCGCGAAGAGGTCCGCGATGAGCTTAGCGCGGGGGCCCCGACGGGGCTATTGCATCGGGCTTAGGGTGGCAGGGGATAAAAGACCACGCCGTTGTCGTTGTTGCAGCCGAGAGTCGTCGAGGTGCCGGCGCAATTGCCAGCCGGCAGCGTGGTGCTGATTGCGGCGGGATTCGCCTTGAAGGCGGTCAAGTCAACCTGCGCCATGAAGCTGAAGGCCGTGTTGACCGCGAAGCCCTGCGGCTTTCCGGCCGTGCACGTTGTGGCTGCCACTGCATAAGGGTCGCCCTTGGTGCCCCAGAACGCGCCGTTGGGATCGCTCGGCAGCGCCGAAGTCTGAGTGGTCAACATCGATCCAGTGAGCTGTGCCACCGATGCCGTCGGTAGGCCGAGCAGCACTATCCCGTTGGACGAGTCTGCGATCAGGAAGGCTTGGTGGCTGTCGGGCAGCACTGCCGATCCAGCCGTACCTGAGGGCAGGCCCGTAAGCTGAACGGAGTTGGGCGGGGTGCCGCCTTCGTTGACCGTGCAGCTGCTCGTGCCCAGCCCGCTGAAGCTGGACCCGTTAAGGTTGATGACCGTGGCGGTCCCGTCCTCATTACTCACGACGTAGATGTTGGTGGTGGAATCCACCGAGGTGCCGTCGTTGTCGATGCCGATGTTGCTGTCGGTCAGCGTGCAGGCGGGTGGATTGGCGACAGGAACCACTCCTATCGTGCCGGGAGTGTCGCTGTCGCTTCCGTCCATGATGGTGTTGGTCGCTTCGTTGAAGCCGAAGGTCTCGGCATAATTCGCCGGGATCACCGGGCTGAAGGTGTGAAAACCGGGGCCAGGGGCCATGTCGAACAGCACAAAGCCCGTACATGCGCCGGGCGACGGGCACCCGGTGCCATCGATTACCGAAGCGATCGCTTTCTTGCGGACGGCATCGAAGAGCACCTGCCCGAAGGAGCCGGCTTGGGTGCCGGCCGGCATCATGAATGGCGAACCCGCGGTCAGCATGTTGGTGTTTTCGTCGATCAAATCGATGAAGCCCGTACCGCTCTCTCCGCTCTCGACGATCACGATCCCATTAGCCTGATCGACCGCAGTGCCGTGCGGGATATCGCTAGTTAGCGGATGGGTCAGCGAGACGACCGCGATGAGCGGGTTGCTGACATTCGGATCCTTGGTGAGATCAAGGACCGCCACTCTTCCCTCTTCGTCGGAACCAAGCGTGCTGAGCGGGACGTAGGCCCGCTCAGTGAGGCAATCGATCGCGAATAGGCCGCTGCCGGGCGAGGCGCCGCTTGGCGTCGGGGTGGCAGTGGGGGTCGGGGTGGCAGTGTGCGTCGGAGTGGCAGTGGGGGTCGGCGTGGCGGATACGATGGGCTTCGGGGGGCAAGACCCGCATGGATCGCACCCGGCGGACAGGAACGGAGCCGGCGCGATCATCGCGGTCAGTCCGGCCATCACTAGCCAACGAAGCGCCCGAGACAGACTTGCGGCACTTGGCTTCATCGCTTCACGCGTATCTTTCCGATTCCGCAATCCCACGATGCCTTGTGCGTCAGCGCTGCTGATTGACCCTCCAACCAATTGTGCACCCATGCCGGCCGACTAGTTCACCGTGACCGTATCCAACGTCGCCGGCAGACCGTCAACCTTGATGGTTTCATCGGATTGATTGGTTCCGCTTGCGGCGGTGACGGCCTGAGTTGAGGAGTTTTTGTTCTCGACCATCGGGGAGCAGCTTCCGCACGGGTCGCATCCAGCCTGGGTCGCACCCAGAAGCACCAGCGCCGCAAGTGCGACCACGACGCGCCGCCTGCGCGAGACCGGCGCGGGAATCAAGCTCAGCGCCATCAGCGTAATCGCGAGCGCCAGCACCAAATGGTTCCAGCTGATTGCGAACGAGGGCACCATCTGGGCGAATGCGACGCCGCGCTGTTCACCCATTGCGAGGCTTGCGGAGATGGTACCCGTCAGGTCGAAATGAGCGGTCTGGCCCGCGGCCAGCACAAGCGGCGGGTTGAAGGTAAAGACCGTGGTAGCAGTTGGGGGTGTGACCGTAGCTGCCTGGGATCCCTCGCCGATGGTTGCCGTCAGAGTAAGAGACGAGAACAGTGCGGCATCGGTGAGGCTAATCGTGAGGCTATTGAAACTCTCGCTGGCGGCTGAGTTGTTGGTCAGATCGAAGGTCCCCGAATCAACGGTTTTACCCGGCGAGCCGGCAACGGTCTTCGGCTGCGGCGCAGTAACAACGGCCGAGGCCGGAGTCGAAACCGTGATCTCGCCCTTTACCGAGAGTCCAGCTACCTCTCCTGCGCCAGTGGAGATATCCAGCAGCACGTTGCCGGAGGCGATATCGACCTTGAAAACATGGGCAGTGGAGAGATCCGCGGTCCAGAAAGAGGTGCCGTCGGGGTCCAAGTTCAGAGCGAAGACCACACTTGCGTTGGGAATCGCGTAGGTTTTGATCTGGTCGCCTGAACTGCCGAGACGGATCACAGAGCCGGTGTCGGCTACCAGCAAGCCACCACTCGGCAAAAGCCGCAATCCATAGGCCGTAGTGGGCAATAGCGTCCCATTGAAATCGGACAACTGCGTATTGGTGCAGATGTCGAAGCGCATAACGTGGCTGCCTTCCGAGGTGTAGAAGAGGGTGCACTGGTCGGAGTCAAGATCGATCCAGTCCGTACCCCGGTCCTCGGTCTTCACCACGAAGGTGTTGAGCAGGGTGCCGGCGGGGTCGAACTTCTTGATCGTGTTGCCGCCCGCGTCGCCGACTAAGAAATTGCCCTCCTTGTCGACGAGGATCGACTCCGGATTATTGAATCCGCTTCCAAATGTGCTGAGGAAGTTGCCGCTCGGGTCAAACTTGCTGACTTTCCCCACCGTGAAGTCGGTCACCAGGAAATTCCCGCTCGAGTCAAAAGCTGACCCGGTCGTTTCCCCGCTGTCGCTGGTGTCGTCGAGGATTCCGCTGTTGCCCACGCTGGTATCGAGACTTCCGTCGGGTTTGCGAACCTGTACTTGGCCGGCGCCGATCGAGGCCATGACGTCGCCGTGCGGGATGACGGTAGTGAAGGCCGTTTGAGCAAAGGCCTTCGGACCGACCGCCAAGAGGCCGATCGCCAGACCGGCCAAGACCAGAGCAATCGGCATTGAGCGACGGTCGCGCATCTTAGGGCGCGAGCCCGCTGCCAGAGGCCCCGGCCGACCTGTTCCGGCGGGTTGCCGTGAGACATATGCGGTGCGCGCAATGCCGCCGCAACTATTCGCTCCAACTAAACGACTTGTAGAGGCTGAGCTGGGCGTACTGATGCGCATAGCCGTAGCCCGCCTGCGCATCGACCCCCACCTTCCACTTGCGCAGATACACGCCGAGATCCGGGCCGATTTGGCCCTGAATGTTGGGTATCTGGCCGCCGCCATAGACCGCTCCGCCGAGGCCCCCGAGCCAAAGATAGTTCTGGGTCGACAACATCACCATGCGGGCGTCGATCGCGCTGCTCGTGACCTTGCTCTCGTAGTTGTGGATCGCGCTGAACGAGAAATTGATGGGATGGCGCGTGTGGGCGAAGAGCCAGCTGGATACGTCGCCTTCCAGCGACGGCGCGTGGCTGTCGCCTGCATCGTAACCGCCCAGCAAATACAGGTGCGTGCCCGGATAGAGCAGCAGATCAAAACCGCCCTGGAAGCGCCCGAAATTAAGGCGTGACGAATGGCCTGAGCCCGGGCTGAGCGGGCTGTCGAATCCCTCGCCAATCCAGAGTTGATAGCCTGTCGCGCGTCCGACCAGGCTGATGTACGGCGATACGCTCTGTTGGAGTTGGAATCCCTCCTGTAGCGCACCATACTTGTCGCTCGCGTAGCCGCCGCCATATGGAATTAGCGTCAGTCGTCCCGGCTTGACGATCGAGGAAAATCCTGGATAGAGGCTATTGAATCCCTGCGCCCGCGCGGAGCCAGCGCACAGCATCAGCACGACTGCGGCAGCCGCTGCCACCAAAGCGCCCTTGCGCGAGTCCGATCTCATGCTGGTCCTTATCTCGAGCACCGCTTACTTGGGAGACGACGTACACACCGGGCACACCAACACCGGGCAGACAGGGGCCGCCGCCGCTCCGACGCCCGGCGTAGCCGCGGTGAAGCCCGCTGCGCTCCCGGTCGCTCCGGTCACGCCCAGCGGACCGGGAAAGAACGGCATTTGCGCGCATGCGATAGTCGTCTCGTAACCGCCCGGCACATCCACCGAGCCGCCACCCGGATTGCGCTTATTGGCGACGTTGACCAAGCCATCGTCGACGGCGACGTCGGTGTATTCGAGACACCCGCCGAACGTCGGCCGTGCGGTGCCCGTTGAATAACTGGTTTCGAAGTTCGTGCCGCGCACGCCGGCAATCGCGTTGGGTGTATGCACCTCGAACGTCGGCGCCGCGCCGCTTAATGCCTGAGTCACGAGCGACCGCAAGCTACCGGCCAGCAGGCTTACACGCGTGCTGGTACGCGTGCCGCCGCTGACCACACTCTCATCGATCTCCATCGAGCTCGACTCAGCCAACTCCAGTGAGCTGTTGTCGGCCAGCGTGATCGTGAGGCTGCCGCTGGCACCGGTGGTAATCCGATCGTGCAAATCGATGGCCATCGCCGGAGCTGCATTCAGCGACGCGCCGCCCCGCTGCACTTGGGCGCTTCCTGCGAGCCGGGAGATGGTACCCACTTGCGCTTGCGCCCATGCAGCCGGCGCCCCCAACGCGATTACGATCGCCAGGACAGCGAAGCCCAGCGGCCAGCCGGGCAAGCCTAAACGCAGACTGAATCGCGACCGATCGCGGCTAGAGTCGAATTTCACGATTGAGATCACAGTATTAGACCAATTCCTCATAATGGGGGCAGGGCTTCGATGTCAAATGAGATTTCGACAGTTAGCTGCAGTACGCACGCTTATGTCCACGCTGCAGCGGCGCCACAAAAAGGCGCCTCTCGCTGCAAACTCGAACAAAGAGCGAAAGCGGAAACGGTCTAGCGTTTGGAGTATTGCGGCCGCTTGCGCGCCTTGTGGCGTCCGTACTTCTTGCGCTCGACCTCGCGCGGATCGCGCGTCAGCATCCCGCCCTTGCGCAGCGCCGGGCGCAGCGTTTCGGCGTTGGTGAGCAGCGCCCGCGAGATACCGTGGCGGACCGCATCGGCCTGCGCGGCGATGCCGCCGCCGCCGACCTTGACGATAATATCGAACTGATCCTTGGTTTCGGTGACCTCCAGCGGCTCCAAGATGCGCATGCGCGAAGTTTCGCGCGGAAAGTAGTCCTCGATGGTGCGTTGGTTGATGGTGATCGCGCCGCTGCCGGGCATCAGCCGCACTCGTGCGACTGCGGTCTTGCGCTTTCCGGTCGCCCAGATCGTATGCTTTCGTTCCGCCATTACTTGATGGTCCTCTAGATTTTCACTGGCTGCGGCTGCTGGGCTGCGTGCGGATGCTCGCCGCTGGCATATACCTTGAGCTTGGTGAACAGCCGCCGCCCGAGCCGATTCTTGGGCAGCATCCCGCGCACCGCGCTCTCGATCAGGCGCTGGGGACGCGTCGCGAGCAGCTTGCCCGCCGCGACCTCGCGAATCCCGCCGGGGTGGCCGGTATGGCGGTAATAGACCTTGTCTTCGGACTTCGATCCCGTGAGTTTAACCTTGGAGGCGTTGATCACGACCACGAAGTCGCCACAGTCCTGGTGGGGAGTGAAATCGCCGCGATGCTTGCCGCGCAGCATAATCGCCACGCGCGTCGCGACGCGCCCCAACGGACAGTCGGCGGCGTCAATCAACACCCAATGGCGCGAGGCGAGAGCCCGCTCATGGGACAGGCTCTTGGTCTGTTCAGTCAACTTCACCGTCAGGTACCTTCATCGCTGGCCGGATCGGCAATGCGAGCGCCTTCGCACGTCAGAGACGCGTGGCGGGGCCGATGGGATTTGAACCCACGACTTCCGACGTGACAGGCCGGCGTTCTAACCGGGCTGAACTACGACCCCGCGTAAACCATACTTTGTTACATTTTTGCGTCAGACGGGCAACCACCCGATCCAACACGGGGTGATCCTCAAGAGCATCCGCGTCTGAAAAGATCTCACACTTGGTGCTTACGGCTGTAAACTTTTCCCTTCATTCGGCGTACCATGATTCTCAACAGACCACAGATGGGCTTGGAGGCAGGGAGATGATGGAGACAGGAGGTCGGACGTCGATGTACACTCTAATGCGGCTGTTGAACCTCAAGGTTCCGGCGTGGCTCGCCAACTTCCGAAAGCAGTCGGCTGATGATGCGCTGCGGATGCGTTTAGCGCCGCCGCCTCATTTCGAATTCTCGCGGGACAACCATTCCGACGCGGCCAAGCCGTTTCGCCCTGAACCGGCCGAGAGGGCTGAGACCGCGCCAGCTGGTCCAGCCAGCATCGATGCTGAGACAGAAACAATTGAGCATGTCGTTGTAGTGGAGACAGCCACCTTCGAAGCTGTGCTTCCAGCGACAAGCGAACCCGAGCCTGCGACAGCCGAGCCAACTCATGATGGACTCTTGGAGGCGGAGACGCTCGACTCAGCCTGCTACGTGCAAACCGAGGCGATGCCCAACGGAGTGGTGCATGCCGAGCCAAGCGAAGAGGTGCACGCCGAGCCAAGCGAAGATCAGATTCGGATGCGTGCGTATGGGCTCTACCTGGCCCGCAATGGCGCATCCGGCAACGCCACCGAGGATTGGCTGAGAGCCGAGGCCGAGTTGCGTTCGACCGCAAGCGCATCAAGGAATTAACCCCGCAACGCACAGGCACCCGTGTGCCGTCGCGGGTTTTTTGACGGCTTGGTGCCACGACAGTTTTATGTCGTCCGGCCTTCTCGTATCATAGCCGCGAAGAACGCCGGCTGCGTGTCCGGTATATGCCCGCCAGTCCTGTAGTAGCGCCCGCATGTGGATAGTCCGACTCGCCCTGCGCCGTCCGCTGACCGTCGCCGTAATGGCCATGCTGATGCTCGTGATGGGCGTAGTTTCTTTCGCCCGCATGAGCGCCGACATCTTTCCCGCGATCAACCTGCCGGTTGTGATCATCGTATGGAACTACACGGGGCTGCCTGCCCTCGATATGGAACGACGCGTGGTGACGATCAGCGAGCGGGCGCTTTCGACCACCGTCAATGGCATCGAGCATATCGAGTCGCTGTCGATCAACGGCGTCGGCTTGATCAAGATCTACTTCCGGCCGGGGACGCCGACCGCCGGTGCGATCGCACAGGTTTCCACGATGGTCGAGACCATCCTGAAGACCATGCCGCCGGGCATCCAGGCGCCGCCGATCGTTGATTACAACGCCGCAAACGTGCCGGTGGCGCAGCTCAACGTTTACAGCGAGACGCTCTCCGAGCAGCAGCTCTTCGACTATGGGCTGAACTTCATCCGCGTGCGGCTGTTCACCATCGAAGGGCTCTCGGCGCCGGCTCCGTTTGGCGGCGTGCAACGCCAGGTGATGGTCAATCTCAATCCCGAGCAGCTCTACGCCAACGGGCTGTCGCCGCAGGATGTGGTCGGCACGCTGCTCAGCTCCAACGTCATCATGCCCGCGGGCACCGTGAAGATCGGTAACAAGGAATACGACGTGCTGCTCAATGGCAGCCCGCAGCGGGTCCAGGAGCTCAATCGGCTGCCGATCAGGATGGTGGATGGCGCACCGGTGTTCGTCGGCGACGTCGCGCCGGTGACCGACAGCCACGCGGTGCAGACCAATATCGTGCGGGTGGACGGGCGGCGCGCGACCTTCATCCCGATCCTCAAGCACGCCGACGCCTCCACCATCAGCGTGATCGATTCGGTCAAGAAGGTCATTCCGCTCATCCTCGAGACTGCGCCCAAGGGGCTGAAGCTCAAGATGATCTTCGATCAGTCGGTGTTCGTGCGCCAGGCGCTGTGGGACGTGGTGCGCGAAGCGGGCGTCGCGGCCTTTTTGGTCGCGATGATGGTGCTGCTGTTCCTCGGCTCATGGCGCAGCACGCTGATCGTCATCACGTCCATCCCGCTGTCGATCCTGACGTCAATCATTTTCCTCAACTTGTCCGGCCAGTCGATCAACATCATGACGCTGGGCGGGCTGGCGCTCGCGGTCGGGATGCTGGTGGACGACGCCACTGTCGAAGTCGAGAACATCCATCGCAATCACGCGATGAACAAGACGCTGCTGGTCGCGATCCTCGATGGTGCCCATCAGATTGCCGCGCCGGCCTTCGTCGGCACGCTCGCGATCTGCATCGTTTTCGCGCCGGTGGTGCTGTTGGTGGGCGTTGCGAAATATCTGTTCATCCCGCTGGCGCTGGCCGTGGTCTATTCGATGCTGACCTCGTACCTGCTGTCGCGCACGCTGGTGCCGAGCATGGCGCGCCGGCTGCTGGCCGATCAGCCCGAAGGCCACAAGGTCGGCGGATGGCTCGGCCGTTTCACCGATCGCTTCGATGCGGGTTTCGAGCGCATGAAGGATCGCTACCGCCGGCTGCTTGGGATGGTCGTCATGCGGCGCGGCCTGGTGCTCGGCTGCATCGCGCTGGTGGTGATTGCCTCGGGTGTACTGGTCAAAGTAACCGGACAGGACTTCTTTCCGAGTGTCGACGCGGGCATGATGCGCCTGCATGTGCGCGCAGCGACCGGCACGCGCATCGAGGAGTCCGAGCGGATCGTTCAAGCGATCGAGGAGCGCATCCGCGAGGTCATTCCGCCCGCCGAGTTCGATAGTATCAGCGATACTATCGGCTTGCCGATCTATTACGACCTCGCCTTCTATCAGACCGATAGTGTCGGGCCGCAGGATGCCGACGTGCTGATTTCACTCAAGCCCAGGCATCATCCAACCGCCGGGTATATGAAGGCGATCCGCGAAGCGATCCGCCAAGACTTTCCGGGCGTGCAAATCTACTTTCAGGCCGCCGATATCGTCAGCCAGGTTCTGAACTTCGGCTTGTCGGGTCCCATCGACGTCCAGGTCTCTGGACTCGATTTGAACCAGATCCACGGCGTCGCGCAGGACATCAAACGCTACATGCAAACAGTGCCGGGCCTGACCGACATTCGCATCCAGCAGCTGCTCGACTATCCGACCATCCGGCTCAATATCGACCGGGCGCGGGCGCTGGAGCTGGGCGTCAGCATGAACGACGTCGCGTCGAGCATGCTCACTTCGCTGAGCTCGAGCTTTCTGGTGTCGCCGAACTTCTGGCTCGATCCGCGCAATGGCGTCAACTACAACGTCGCGGCGCAGACGCCGCAACACATAATCAGCTCGCTGGGCGCACTCGGCAACACGCCCATCGCGCCGGCGCAGCGGGACGGCACGCGGCCCGCGGCGCAGTTCTTGTCCAATCTCGCGACCGTCAGCCACGACGTCATTCCGTCATCGATCTCGCACTACACGGTGCAGCGTACGATCGACGTCAACTGCAACGTCGAGGGCCGCGACCTGGGCAGCGCCAGCGGCGCCGTCGAGAGCTACGCGAAGGCGATGAAAAACCTACCGCCCGGCACGCGCATCAAACTGCTCGGACAGAGCGACGCGATGCGCGAATCGTTCGGCAGCCTCGGTCAGGGCCTGATTCTCGCGGTCATTCTCGTTTATCTGCTGATGGTCGCGAACTTCCAGTCGTGGCTGGAGCCGTTCATCATCATGCTCGCGGTCCCCGGCGCCCTCGCGGGCGTGCTCTGGATGCTGGTGCTGACTGGTACGACGCTCAATGTCGAATCGCTGATGGGCGCGATCATGGCGGTGGGCGTGGGTGTCGCCAACGGTAACCTCGTGATCACTTTCGCCAACGAATTGCGCGAGCAGGGTTACAGCGCGATCAACGCGGCGATCGAGGCCGGGCGCATCCGACTTCGGCCCGTCATCATGACCGCATTGGCGATGATCCTCGGCATGTTGCCGACCGCGCTCGGCAAAGGGCAGAACGGCCCGCTCGGCCGCGCAGTGATTGGCGGGCTGATACTGGCGACTCTGATGACGCTGTTCGTGGTGCCGACGGTATATTCGATCTTCGGCCGCAACCTTATTACCAAGGCGCAGCGCGACGCCGAGGTCGATGACGCTAATCTGCCGGGCGCCTAAGGCTCGCGGGAACCATGGAAGACGATCCGAGGAAATACGTTCCCGAATGGCCGGGCGGCCGCTTCGCCGTCCGCTGGGTTAGCGCCGTCGTCATCGCGCTGGTTGCGATGGGCGGGATGGTGCTTGCGCGCGAACTCCGGATTCGGTCGCAGACCGAGGATCGAGTTCAGGCGCTACAGCGCGGGCCGCGGGTGCTGATCAAGCCGCTGCGGCGCGCGGCGGCCGAGCGCACGCTCAGGGTTCCCGCCGACGTGCATGGGTATGTCGAGACGCCGATCTACGCGAAAATTCCCGGCTATCTGAAGACCATGCTGGTGGACAAAGGCGATCGCGTGAAGAAGGGGCAGCTGCTTGCGCTGCTGCTGTCGCCCGAAACCGATCAGCAGGTGGCCAACGCCGAGGCCGACCTGCGCATCAAGGATCTCACCAATCGCCGCTACCAGGACATGGTCAAGTTCGATGCCGCTTCGCAACAGCAGGCGGATGTCACCCGCGCCGAATGGCTCCAGGCGCAGGCAACACTGCGCCAGCTCAAGGCGATGCAGGGCTATGAAGGGATTCGTGCCGACTTCGACGGTCTGATCACGGCGCGCAACGTCGATCCCGGCACGCTGATTACCCAGACCACGACCAGCACCGGCTCCGCACCGATGGCGATCGTTTCGATGGCGACGATGAGTCCGCTGCGCGTGTACGCATACCTGCCGCAGCGCGACGCGCCGCTGGTGAAGAACGGCGACGCCGCCGCCGTCACGGTATACGAATATCCCGGGCGAAAATTCGAAGGCGCCGTGACGCGCCATCCCGAGGCGCTGAGCCGCTCCACCCGCACGATGTTGGTCGAGGTTGACTTGCCCAACCGGGATCTCGCGCTCTATCCCGGGATGTACGCGATGATGGAGCTGCAGGTGGCCGGGGCGGCGGGCGCGCCGATGGTGCCTGACGACGCGCTCATCTTCCGCGACGCGAAGACCTGGGTGCCGATCGTGCAGGGCAACCGCTTGCGCGTCATCGAGGTCAAGCTCGGCTACGATGACGGCCAGTACTCAGTCGTTGCGGAAGGTCTCAAGGGCGATGAGATGGTCGCGATGAACGTCGGGCAGACCGCGCGCGACGGCGAAGTGGTCGAGCCGGTCGCCGCACCTCCCGACAAATCCGGCTAGTGAGGGAGCTTAAGTCGGCGTCGCACGACTGTCCCTGGCGGGTTCTAGCCAGGCATCTGCAGACCATTCCAGTTTGATACTGCGGCGGATCGCGATAGCCCCCCATTGGGTATTTGCTCACCGTCACGCGACTGGAGCGGCTTCTGCTGGCGATCGCAGATTCAGCGCCGGTCGCAGCCCGATCCCATAGTCGGCTTCAAGGTCGTAACGGCGCCCGTGAAGGACGCCTTCACCGTTGGCGATCACGAGCTTGCGCGCTCGCACGTCTTCGATCCAGCGCGGATGCGACGCTTCGGCGCGCCGGTTCGCGATCGCGCGCAGGTGCGCTGGTTCATCAATGCCGACAGACATCTGCGCGTAATCATGCTCGATGCGCCTCCGCACTGTCTCGCCGATGCCACCGTTCTGGACGCGGATATCGAACATCAACGCCACCGCCCGCTCGCTCATCACGCCATGGGCGAGGGATAGCGCCCGCGCTGTCGCGAACATCCCGGCCGCATGCCGCAGTTGTATCGCTCGGAATTCCGGCGATCGTCCGAGTCCGGTGAACATCACGCGCCAGGGCCCGGCGATCGCATGACGCGCATCCTGAATTGATCGCGCCCATCGCAGCTGCTGGGCGCGCGGCGCGGTGAGCATGTTTCTGAATTCGGCGGCGCCCGCGCCGAAGATCTTGTCGACAAGCGCGGCATGGAGCGTGGCCATCTCGATTAGCAACTGCTGCAGGCTGCCCTCGCCCAGATTCCACTGGCATGCACCCAAGCTTAGTCCTTGACCGTCGAAATCGCCGGCAATCCCGGCGAAGCAATCCGGCGGCGCAAATCCGGTCTCGAATGAACCCGTCAGCGCGAGGCAGCGCATCGCGAGATCGTCCGATCGGAGATCGACTACACCACGGGCACCCGTCGCGCCGGACGCCATCCTGAATGCCCCCCTGGAATGTACTGACTGCCAGCGGTTGCGTACCGAAAAGCCGCCGGCGGCGCGCTATGCGCCCTGTTCAGTATCGACCTGCCGCACCTTCTGCTGGAGCTGCTTGACCAGCTCGGGAAAGCCCTGGTTGTTGATCACGCGATTAAACTGATTGCGATAGTTGCCGACGATGCTGATATCTGCGACGAGCACATCGTAGACCTTCCACTCGCCGTCAACCTGCCGCAGACGGTAGTTGATGTTGACCGGCTTGGCGCGGCTCGGGACGCTGACCAGCGTATTGACCTGACTGTAGCCGTCGCCCTCGGAGACTTCCTTGAGGTACTCGATGGAGAGGCCGTCTGACTGTTGCTGCGCTTTGGAGAAGTTGCTGCGGTTCAGATAGATGCCTTCGAGCAGGGTTGCGAACAGCTTGGTGAATTGCTGGCGATCTTGGTCGTTGAGTTCCCTCCAATGGACGCCGAGCGCCGAGCGCGACATCTCGACCGTGTCCCAGCGGACTTCGACGAGCTGGCGGAGCTTTTCGCGGCACGACTGCGCATCGGCCTTACAGTCGGGATTGCGCAGGATCGTGAGCAGCTGATCGCCCAGCGTCTGCATCGTCGCCAGCGGCCCGGCAGATGAAGCCTCGGTGCGCCCGGCTCTGAATGCGCCCGTCGCGAGCGCGATAATCGCGACAGCCAGAAGTGCCTTACGAACAACCATACCCATCACCTTACCGTCACCCTTTTTCATCAACCCCCGCAGTTCCACATCATATCACACCGATCAGCCCTCGCGAGGTACACCCTGCGCTTCAAGACGGGTTCATTCGTGTTTTCATTTGGTCGGCTGTACAGGTTGGTGTTTCCATCTGCCGCGCGAGCGGGCCAGAATCCCGCGCTCGTCCAAGATTTAACGCGGGTGATATATGCTGCCGGCCGTGAATCGCATCTCATATCGCGCCAAGCCCGCGGCCTCCAACGCGGTCCTCAATGGCTTGTTCAAGGCGAGCTGGCCGAATCACCGGGCGCGCGACTTCCAGCCCATGCTGCGCCGTAGCCTCACTCATGTGTGCGCCTACGATGCGCGGCGGCTGGTCGGCTTCGTCAACGTGGCTTGGGATGGCGATAAGCATGCGTTCCTGCTCGACACCACCGTGCATCCGTCGACACGTCGGTGCGGCATCGGCAGCGAACTCGTGCGTCGCGCGGCGGAGTTAACGAAGCAGGCCGGCGCCGAGTGGCTGCATGTGGACTTCGAAGCTGAGTTGACGCATTTCTATCGCGTGTGCGGCTTCCGCAGTACGAGAGCCGGGCTGATCCATTTGTCGGGAGCCGTCATCCAGCGGCGTGCGAAGTAGTCGCTTGAGGCTGCCTCGCGATTTCTATGCGCGGCCAGTCCTGATCGTCGCGCGCGAGTGCATCGGCAAGGTTCTGGTTCATCGCACGCCCGAGGGTGAGGCGGCGGGGCGGATCGTCGAAGCCGAGGCCTATCGCGGCCCGCTGGATCGCGCCGCGCATAGCTGGCGCGGATTGACGAAACGGACCGCAGCGATGTTCGGCCCGCCGGGATACGCCTACATTTACCTGCTCTATGGAACGAGCTGGGCCTTGAATCTGGTCGCCGCATCGGAAGGCGAGCCGCATGCGGTGTTGATTCGGGCACTGGAGCCGCTGCGCGGACTGGAATTGATGGCGCGGCGTCGAAGCAGGTTTGCCGATTCGCGCGATCTGACAAATGGTCCGGGCAAGCTGACTCAAGCCCTCGCGATCACTGGCGCTGACTACGGCCGCGACTTATGCGGGGAGGAACTTTTCCTCGAAGAGCCGGAGCGTCCGGTCGGGAGGATAGGACGCTCGATGCGCATCAACGTGGAATCCGCCGGCCGCCCGTGGAATGAGAAGCCGTGGCGCTTCTACGAGCGCGCCAATCGATACGTGTCGGTCCGCCCCCGCGATTGATATCTGCCGCTATCCGACAGATATCCGTTGGACCCATGGCAAGTGATATTGAGCCTACGCCTTTTTAGTTCGCTAGATATAAGCTTTGAAAGGTTGACTTTCTCTTTTAGGCCGATAAGTTGCGTCTACGCTCGCCGATGCGCTGAATCACCTGAATGGCGGCGAAGCCGGAAGTTCGAAGGGATATGACTGGTAACTCCACCGGAAAGGCAAGGATTCTCGCGGCGATTGGACTTACTATCGCCGCTTTGCAAATCGGTGGTTGCACCTCCAGCGACGAGCCGCAAACGAATACTGGCAATAGCGCGATCGCCGGTCTGTGTTCGGCCGCCTTCCAGCCAGCGGCGAGAGTCACGTCGGGACGTTCTCTCTTGGGAGTAAGGGGTGCCGCCGAGATTGTCGCGCCGGTTCCGCTTTCAGGATGTTCCAAGGACGCGAACAACAATGTGACGATCGGCTCCGGCGGTTGCGGGCCCAACGTCTACGTCGACCAGTCGTTCACCGGAAGCCAAAAATTGGGAAAGATAACCATCGCATCCGACGGCGGACTGGCTTTCCTCCACGATGGATCCTTCGACCTCGAAACGACCGGTATCGAAGTCAATGGCCTGCTATCGGTTGGGACTTCGACGTGCTCGGTCGGAAACGACAGCATCAACGACAAGATCACGATCAGGTTTCTCGGGTCGAAGCCAACGTCAGGCACCGATCATAGCAAGGGAATCATCGTCAACAGCGGCGGCATCCTGCGGATGTTCGGCAGGAAGGGAGTGCCCGTCAATACGAAGCAGGTAGGCATCAGCTGGACGTACCTGGCGGATGCGGCGGGGCCGGCGACGCCCGGCGCGGGCAGCGCGCCAACCGGAACGACCGTCCTGCAATTGGCCGATCCAGTCGATTGGCAGCCTAACGATTGGATCGTCGTGGGAACCTCGACCTTCAGTCCGTTCGAAAGCGAGTTCGTGCAAATCCAGACCGTCACGCCCCGTCCCGCAACCACCAACTTGCCGGCGGGAAGCATGATCACCCTCAATCCAATAACGCCGCTGGTGCATTATCACTTCGGCGGACCCGCTCCCAGTGCAGGCGCGTCGAACCCGAATTGCAAAGACCACGATGACAAGCTGATTCCCGCGTCGTTCTGCGATGGTGCGGACAGGAACTACGGCGTGGACGAACGCGCCGAGGTCGGGCTTGTCACCCGCAGCGTCAAGCTGACCTCTGATACCTCCAGCAGCGCCCATTGGGGCGGCGAGATCATGGTCATGGCGGGTTTCAAGGAAGTATCGATCCAGGGGGTCGAAATCGAGAAATTCGGCAAAGACCAACTCGCCAGTTATCCAATCCACTTTCACAAGGCCGGCGCGCTGGTCAACCCTCCCGACGCGCCGATTGTCACGGTCAACGCGAACAGCGTTCATCACAGCTACAACAAATGCATGACCATTCATTCCACCAGCAACCTGACTATCCAGAACAACGTCTGTGCGCGGATCGTCGGGCATATCTTCTACGAGGAAATCGGCGACGAAGCTGGCATCAGCTTTCAGAATAACCTGGGCCTCGGCGCGATGAGCCACTATTTCGGCTTGGCGCCCAGCGTTCCCCTCAATCCCGTTACCAACAAGCCCAAAGACTTTTGGGAGGGTGACTACCTCGGCAACAACATCGGTTACGACGGCTTCGGCATCCCCAACACCGATGACCAGACCAATCCGACACATAGCTCCTGCTACACGTCCAACGGGGCGGGTGGACTCGCCTTCGCGAACCTGGTGCCCTGCACGGCGACCCAGTACTACGTAGAGCCCGCCAGCGGATTCTGGCTTGTCAACCCGAGCGCCGTGCTGCAGGGCAATTCGATTGGCGGATGCCAGGGCGTCGGCGTCGGTTACTGGTATCTTCCACCATCAGACCCGCCGACGCCGGTGACAGTCCCGCCGACGCCTCCGATTTTGCATACCGAGAAGTTTCAGCCGGTTGGTTTGTTCAAGAACAACCGAGCCCACGCCTGCTACGACGGCATCTTTGGCGAGACCCAATTTGGCGTGAAGTCGGAGCAACTGCAGCCGCGCGTGGGCGGGGTCAACGCGGGGAAGTCGCTGATCGCCAGGTTTGACGGATTCACCTCGACGCGCAATCGCGACCGCGGCGTCTGGATGAGACCGGTCTGGTTTCTCTTCGAGAACGCCCGGCTGGCAACCAATCGCGACGATGTTTCGCTCTTGAGCTCAGGCGGAAATGACGGCAACGGCCCCGGCGTATGGGCGATGCTCAAAGATTCGGTGCTGGTCGGACTGAGCCGCAACAATGTGGATCGCTTCGGGCCGTGCCCAGCCAACGCGGCACAGAGCTTCGGATGCGTAGACCACAATCCGCAAGCAAACGACGAAGTTGAGAGAGGCTATCCCATCGCCCGTTGGAACATGGCGGGCTACTACATCTACGATGGCCCAGTCCGCATGTTTCACGACCGCTTCGTCAACTTTAACAAGACCATCGCTCCGAGCTTGACGACGGCTGATCAAACGACGCTTGCGGGCTTCACTAACTATCCAAATGCCAACACCTCTGGACCATACGAGGGCGACGCCGCATTGGGATGGTTCCAGAACAATCAGAGCGCATATCCTACTGCGACCGTAGCCCGGGAACTGGTCTTCGAAAACGTCGATCTCCGGCATCAGATCTTCACAGAAAAGGTCAACTTCGGGAACTTCGATGACGGCGACAAGAACACCGCGATCCTTGATGAGGACGGTTCGCTGACCGGCTTCCAGGCTGTCAACAGCACCGGCGTGCAGGTGCCGACCCTGATTCCGATCTCGCTCAACAATCTTCCGTTCAACGCTTCGTCGAACTCGGTGGATGAGTGTCACGCCCAAGGCGGACAGGATGGCGCCCTCGAAGGTCGGCCGACTTCGCTGATCTCGCCTGGGAACATGGGAACGCTGGAATTTGGCGCGCTCTTTCCGGCCCGTGATACCATTCCGATCCCGCCCACGGATTCGACTCAGCTGATGACGTTTGCGAAAGACTCGACTGACTACGGCGCCCATCAGACGATGACCCTGCACAGCCGCAACGGCCAAGGCATCTGGGAACCCAAGGTAACCAGTGGCTTTGGCTATACGATCAGCGCGGCCCCGGCGCTCGACAAGAATATTTATCCAAACACCAGCGGCAAGGCGGGTATTCCGAACCTGGTTGATGTCGGCGTGGGTGACGTCGTGAAGCCCGGCATCAGCAAGGCCAATCCGTTCTACGTTCGTCTCGGCATCTGCTACACGAATCAGGACGGCAGCCATCCAGCGGCGGGACATTTCACTATCACACGCGGCTACAAGTCATACGGCGGCAATGCCGTAAATCAGAGCGACGCTGATCTTCAGCTGTTGTTCAACTACCTCGACCAGCGCTTCCAAGGGCAAACCTGCATCAATCTCGACGACGGCAACGCGCGCAATCTGGACCCGAACAATCTCGGGAAAGGATGCCCGGCCAATGGCGTCACTGCCAAACCGACGGGAGGATGCCCGGCCGATTCAAGCGCAGGAACGGCCCAAGACAACAACCCGGCCTGCATCTACTCGATCCAGTGCACCCAGGGCGATCCGAATTGCCCATGCCCGGGCGGGGGTAGCGCCTGCGGCCGCACGAGCGACGCGAGCAATCCGATGCTTCCGATCGATGCCGCCAACACGATGACTCCCGCTGACGACATCAAGGAGTTGACCAATACCGACGGTACTTTCAAGAATCTCAACGCATTCTACTACGATCAAACCACCGGGATGCTTTTTTTCTACGTCACCCAGGATTCGCCCAATGCGTTTGGAGCGTCACCGCTGGGCAGCTGCAGTAATCCGCCCAATCCGGCGACCGATGATCCGGCTTGTCCAAATCTCAGTAAGGGGGAGAGTTACTATTCGTGCCCGAAGCAGGGCTGCACTACGTATATCGTGAAGCTCAACGATTCGACCTACAATCCAGGACCGTCAAAGTGCCCGAGTACCGATCCGACTGCGATCTACGGCGTCAGCAGCGGCATATATGCTCAGCCTGTACCGCCGAATCAGAACAAGCTGGTGTATGTCGAGAACATCAGCAACGTCGTCACGCGGGTTCAGCCCGATCCGCAGGTATCAGGGCAGGGCTTCCAACATTCGGTGGCGGCAGCCAGTCCGGTCTGCCCCAACCCGACGCCGACCGCCACGCCTGGACCGTGATGTCCGCCGGGATTCGAGCAGCGCTTCGCGTCGATTCCTTCCGTTCTGGTGGGCGGTGCAGGGATCGAACCTGCAACTACATGCGTATCAACGTGGAATCCGCCGGCCGTCTGTGGAATGAGAAGCCGTTGCGCTTCTACGAACGCGCCAATCGCTATGTCTCGCTCCACCCGCGCGATTGATCGCCTTCTGAATAACGGCTCGAAGCTTCCCGCTGGTGGGAGGTGCAGGGGTCTAAAATGCGACCGGCCGAATCCCGGCCATCCAGGCGACCGACTAACTCCGGCTGCGGGCCGACTGAAGTGAACCGGCGCGTGCTCGACGACCTCGGATCGTTCGAGGACGACGGTTCGGGTGCCCGCCCGTTGCGCCCGCGCCAGCGGCCAGCAATGCCACAAGCTCCTGATTCAGAGAGACGCCGTCCACTGCGGCAAGGCGTGTAAGGCGTTCATGAAGGGAACGCGGGAGGCGCAGGCGTAGCTGGCCGGAATGCCCTGAAGTCACATCCGTAGGAGGGACAGCGGAGCCGTGGTGGCGCATCGAGGCGATGATGGCTCGGGCGGCAATTACTGCCTCACGGGTGGCCTCTTCAGGCCGGTGGCCATGGGCTGCGCATCCCGGCAGCGCGGGTACACGGGCGATAAAGGCATCATCCTCATCGCTCCACTCCACAACGACACGATATCCGAAAGTCTCTGCCATCAGTCTACCTTGAGTTCATAACTTTCGATGAGTCCCAAGATTTGCCGGACCTGGTACGGCTTGGCTTTTCCCGATGCGCCCTCTTGAAGGTTGACAAGCGGCAGATCCGGCCGCGACGGATGCCGATAGATGCGGTGCGACCCGCGTTTCCGGTCGAGCACATAGCCCAGATGCAACAGAAGTCCGCACAAGTCGCGAAAGCGGATGTTCGCTGGACTGCGTCGCGCCGTCTCGGCAAGCTCCGCCCATCGCCCCACCAGCGAGACGATACCGCATATGGAACCACGGCACTAGCCCCGGAGCGGCTCGGCTCCTGGTGGGCGGTGCAGGGATCGAACCTGCGACCCTCGGTGTGTAAGACCGATGCTCTACCGCTGAGCTAACCGCCCTCGATCGAAACCAGCAACCTGTCGCGCATCAAAGGCGCCTCGGCATCTCGCACGGTCGCCCGCAAAGCAAAGGCGCGGGCCACTCGCGCGGCCCGCGCCATAATCACACCCCGATGCGCGCCGCGCTACGCGCTCTGCGCCGCCCCTACCATTCCCTCGTTGAGCGTGTCCTTGAGCTGCTTGCCGGGCTTGAACTTGGCCGAACGGCTGGCGGAAATCTGGATCGCGGCGCCGGTCTTGGGATTGCGCCCGGTGCGCGGCTTGCGCGAGGAGACCGCGAAAGTGCCGAAGCCCGAGATGTTCACGCGGTCGCCAGCCTTCAGTGCCGCGGTGATGTCGTCGAGGATGATGTTGAGGGTCTTCTCGGCGTCGGTCTTGCTGACGCCAAGCTTGTTGGACAGGGCCTCGATCATGTCGGTCTTGGTCATCGAATCTCCCCCGATCCGTTGCTGAGGAACCGATGGGACGGCGCATCGCACCGCCCCGTCAGGCAGGCCTGGCGACGGCGCACCCTAATTGACGTTGCTGGGCGATACCGTCGAATCGTCTTCGTCGTCCTCGTCGAGCAGGCCTTCTTCCTTGGCCTCGGCAATGGCCTCGCCCGCGAAGGGAAGTTGCGCGACCGGCTTGGGCTTGAAGAACGCCTCGGGATCCTCCAGCACCAGCGCATGCTTGAGGACGTCGTCCATGTGTTCGACCGGAATCAGCGTGAGGCCCTTAAGCACCTGTTGCGGAATTTCTGGGATATCTTTCTGGTTTTCCTTGGGAATCAATACGGTCTTGATCCCGCCGCGATGGGCCGCCAGCACCTTCTCCTTGAGTCCGCCGATCGGCAACACGCGGCCGCGCAGCGTGATCTCGCCGGTCATCGCGAGGTCGTTGCGCACCTGCACGCGGCATAGCGCCGAGACCAGCGCCGTCGCCAGTGTGATGCCGGCCGACGGCCCGTCCTTGGGCGTCGCACCCTCGGGGAGATGAATGTGGATGTCGATCTTCTGGTAGAAGTTCGGCGCGAGGCCGAGGATGTCCGAGCGCGAGCGCACGTAGCTCAGCGCGGCCTGCGCGCTCTCCTGCATCACATCGCCGAGCTGGCCGGTCACCGTCAGCTTGCCGCGGCCCGGCACGATCGTAACTTCGACCGCGAGCAGTTCGCCGCCCATCTCGGTCCATGCGAGACCCGTGACGACGCCGATTTGCGGCTCGGTCTCCGCCAGGCCATAGCGGAACTTGGCCGGGCCGAGGTACTTGGCGAGGCTGCTGTTGCTGATCTTCACATGCGAGTTGCGATCGGTCTTAATCACCTCGACCGCGACCTTGCGGCATAGCGAGGCGATTTCGCGCTCCAGATTACGCACTCCGGCTTCCCGCGTGTAATGGCGAATCAGGCCGAGGATCGCGTTGTCTGAGAACTCGATGTTCTCTTCCTTGAGCCCGTTGGCTTCGCGCTGCTTGCGCACCAGATAGCGCTTGGCGATGTTGAGCTTCTCGCTCTCGGTGTAGCCCGGGATGCGGATGATCTCCATGCGGTCCTGCAGCGGGCGTGGGATGCGCTCGAGCGTGTTGGCCGTGGTGACGAACATCACCTTGGAGAGATCGTAGTCGACATCCAGATAGTGATCGTTGAACGAGATGTTCTGCTCGGGATCGAGCACTTCGAGCAGCGCCGCTGACGGATCGCCGCGGAAATCGGTCGACATCTTGTCGACCTCGTCCAGCAGGAAGACGGGATTACCCGCGCCGGCCTTGCGCATGCACTGGATAATCTTGCCCGGCAGCGCTCCGATGTAGGTGCGGCGATGGCCGCGGACCTCGGCTTCGTCGCGCACGCCGCCCAGCGAAACGCGCACGAATTTGCGCCCCATCGCGCGCGCCAGCGACTTGCCCAGCGAGGTCTTGCCGACACCCGGCGGTCCGACCAGGCACAGGATTGGCCCTTTGATCTGGCCGACCAGCGACTGCACCGCGAGATATTCGAGGATGCGCTGCTTGACCTTATCAAGCCCGTAGTGATCCTCTTCGAGGATGCGCTCGGCTTCCTTAATGTCGAGCTTGTCGTCGGTGTATTCGTACCAGGGCAGGGCGAGGAACCAGTCGAGATAGTTGCGGACCACGGTCGCCTCGGCCGACATCGGCGACATCATCTTGAGCTTCTTGATCTCGCGTTCGCATTTCTCGCGCGCCTCGGCCGACATCTTCTTCTGGCGCAGCTTCTCTTCGAGCTCCTGGATCTCGTTTTTGAATTCGTCCTTCTCGCCCAGCTCCTTCTGGATCGCGCGCATCTGCTCGTTGAGGTAGTACTCCTTCTGGGTCTTCTCCATCTGCTTCTTGACCCGGGTCCGGATGCGCTTCTCAACTTCCAGGATCTCCAGTTCCGATCGCATGTAGCCGAGGATCTTCTCCAGCCGCTCGGCCGGATTGACGGTCTCCAGCAGCGCCTGTTTGTCCTCGAGCTTGATGCCGAGATGGCCGACCAGCTTGTCGGCGAGAAATGACGGATCGTCGATCGAGGAAATCGAGGTCACCATCTCGGGCGGAATCTTCTTGTTAAGCCGAACGTAGTTGTCGAAAGTCGAGGTCACCGAGCGCATCAGGGCTTCGACCTCGGTCGTGCGCTCGCCGGTCTCGGCGACTTCCTCGACCTCGACCTGGACCAGCTCGTCCTCAGGCAGATAGCGCACGATGCGCGCGCGCTTCTTGCCTTCGAACAGCGCCTTGACGGTGCCGTCGGGCAGACGCAGCAACTGGACGACGATGCCCAGCGTGCCGACGCTGTAGATATCCTGCGGTCCGGGGTCGAGAACCTTGGCATCCTTCTGCGCGACCAGCAGGATCGGCTTCTTGTTGGCTTCGGCGGCCTCCAGCGCCTTGATCGACTTCTGGCGGCCGACGAAGAACGGCCGCACTTCATGCGGGAAAACGATCTGCTCCCGCAGCGGCAGCATCGGGACTACTTCGCCGTTCGCGGAGCCTTGCGGGTTGTCTTTCTTGTCGTTGCGAAAAAGCATTTTTGAGTCTCGAGGTCCCCTGTGTCAGGCGGTCTCTGCGGTTTTCTGGTAGACCAGCAACGGCGGCTCCTTCTGACTTACTACCTCCTCTGAAATCAGGACTTCCTTGATGTTGGGCTGCGAGGGGATATCGTACATCAGGTCGACCATGATGTTTTCCATGATCGCACGCAGCCCGCGCGCCCCCGACTTGCGCTTGAGCGCCTCGCGCGCAATCGCCTTCAGCGCACCCTGCGTGAACTTCAGATGCACGTTCTCCATGTCGAACAGCTTCTGATACTGGCGCACCAGCGCGTTCTTGGGCTCGGTCAGGATACGCACCAGCGCCTCGTCATCGAGCTCCGAGAGCGTCGCGATTACCGGCAGGCGGCCGACGAACTCGGGAATCAATCCGAATCTGAGCAGGTCCTCGGGCTGCACTTCTCTGAGCAGCTCGGAGATCGACTTGGGGTCGCGATGCGTCAGATCGGCGCGGAAGCCCATCGTCTTGCCCGAGATGCGCCGCCGGACGATATCGTCGAGCCCGACGAAGGCGCCGCCGCAGATGAACAGGATGTTGGTCGTGTCGACCTGCAGGAATTCCTGCTGCGGATGCTTGCGGCCGCCCTTGGGCGGTACGCTGGCGGTGGTGCCCTCGATGATCTTGAGCAGCGCCTGCTGCACGCCTTCGCCTGAGACGTCGCGGGTGATCGACGGGTTGTCGCCTTTGCGCGCGATCTTGTCGATTTCGTCGATATAAACGATACCGCGCTGGCAGCGCTCGATGTCGTAGTCGGCGTTCTGCAGCAGGGACAGGATGATGTTCTCGACATCTTCGCCGACGTAGCCGGCCTCGGTCAGCGAGGTTGCGTCGGCGATCGTGAACGGCACCTGCAAAAAGCGCGCGAGCGTCTGGGCCAGCAGCGTCTTGCCGACCCCGGTCGGGCCGATCAGCAGGATGTTGGATTTGTGCAGCTCGACATCGCCGGTGACCATCTGCGAGTCGATGCGCTTGTAATGATTGTGGACCGCGACTGACAGAACCTTCTTGGCGCGATCCTGGCCGATCACGTACTGATCGAGAACGCGCTTAATCTCGGCGGGCTTGGGAACGGCCGAGGTCTGGCTGAAAGCTTCCTCGCCGTCGGTCTCCTCGGCGATGATGTCGTTACAGAGCTCGATGCATTCGTCGCAGATGTAGACCGTCGGGCCGGCGATGAGCTTGCGCACCTCATCCTGGCTCTTGCCGCAGAACGAGCAGACCAGGTTTCCGGCGCGATCCTCATGCTTGGCCATACTACCTCCGACGGCTCACTTCGAGGCGCTCCGATTTACGATTACCTCATCGATCAGTCCGTATTCAACCGCTTGTTCGGGGCTGAGGAAGTTGTCGCGATCGGTATCCTTCTCCAGCTTGCGCAGGCTTTGGCCGGTGTGATGAGCGTAGATGCTGTTGATCTCTTCACGCATCCGCAGAATTTCTCTCGCATGGATCTCGATGTCGGTCGCCTGGCCCTGTGCGCCGCCCAACGGCTGATGAATGATGATGCGCGAATGTGGCAGCGCATAGCGCCGCCCCTTGGCGCCCGCCGCGAGCAGCATCGAGCCCATGCTGCCGGCCTGGCCGAGGCAGAGGGTCGAGATAGCCGGCCGGATGAACTGCATCGTGTCGTAGATCGCCATCCCGGCCGTTACCGATCCGCCGGGTGAATTGATGTAAAAACTGATCTCGCGATCGGGGTCATCCGATTCGAGGAACAGCAGCTGCGCGGTGATCAGATTGGCGGCGTCGTCGTCGACCTCACCGCTGAGGAAAATGATGCGATCCTTGAGCAGGCGAGAATAGATGTCGTAGGCGCGTTCTCCGCGGCCGGTTTGCTCAACTACGATCGGAACCAGGCTGCTCATAATGCGGGCAAGCGCGTCCCGACCGTGTCACCGGCGTCGGTCACGCTAGCCAGGTAAAATTGTAACTGCTTTGAAAAAATCGGGCAACCGCGCGTCAACCAAGCTGCCCGCGCCTAAGCTCAAGCATCGCCTTCGATCTGCGCACGGCTCAACAGCAGATCAAGCGTCCGCTCGCGGCGCATCGCGCGGCGCAAGCCCTCGCGATGCTCCTCACCTGCATACAATTTGGCCGCGCGCTCGCGATCGCGGCCCGCCTGCGTCACCAGCTCCGCGATCTTGCGGCCCAGCGCCTCGTCGTCCACCGCGATTTTCTCCTGTTCCGCGATCGCATCGATGATCAGCGCCGAGCGGGCGCGTTTCTCGGCGCGTGTGCGGAGATCGTCGCGATTGGCCTGCGCCCGCTCGGCAGCCTGTTCATGCGACATGCCGGCGGCTTCCAGCGCATTGTGAATCTCGGCCTCGAGCACCTGCTGTTCGTGTGCGACCAGCGAATCCGGAACCTCGATCGGATTGCGCTCGATCACGATATCGAGCAGTCCCTGGCGCACCCGCGCGTCGCCCTCACGCTTGGCCTGCGCACCGAGGTCGTCGCGGATCCGGACTCGCAGTTCCTCCAGAGTGTCGCACTGGCCCGAATCCTTCGCGAATTCGTCATCGAGATTGGGCAGTGCGCGGTAGAAAATATCCTTGACCGTGCCGCGCCATTCGACACTCTTCCCGGCGAGGTCTTTCTCGCTGTAATCGGCCGGGTAGCTGCGCGGCTTGACGAACGGTTTGCCGACCTCGGCGCCGGCCAGCACTTCATGCAGACCATGCGTCAGAGTCTGATCGGTGACCTGGAGCAGGCGCGATTCGACCTTCGAGCCGGCGATCGCCTTGCCGCCATCGAACGCTTCGAGCTCGACGATCGCGAAGTCACCTTGCTGGACGGCCGTGCGTCCTTCGACTTTCTTGAGCGGCGCAAGTCGTTCGCGCAGCCGCTCCAGCGCCGCATCGACGTCCTTGTCGCTGACTTCGATCTTCGGCGCGGGCACCTTGAGGCCCTCGTAGTCCTTGACGGTGATTTCGGGCTTGACGTCGAAAACCGCGCTGAACTTGAGTGACTTCGAGAGATCCGATTCTTCCGTGACAATCTCGGGATCGACCACCGGGCTCAGCTCGTGATCCTTGAGCGCTTTCTCGGTCGATTCGCGGATCAGCTTCTGCACCACTTCGGTGCGCACCTGCTCTCCGAAGTAGCGTTCGAGCAGGTTGCGCGGCGCATGCCCGGGGCGGAAGCCCTTGAGATGAGCATTGCGCCTGAGCTCGTTGTAAGCCGAGTCGAGCTCGTGGCGGATCTCGTCGGGTTCGAGTTCGATGGTGACTTTGCGCCGGAGCGCGGACGGGGTTTCGATATTTACCTGCATGGCTTGCGAAGCTGACAACTAAACACGGGAGGCGCCAAACAATCAATTCCCCGAACCGGCCCGATCGGCGCGTCACGCCGCCGCGCCGGGGCTACAATCGCGGCTCAGCGATCGTCCGGGGCGTCGTCGGGTGCTTCGTTCGACGGCGGCGCCACGCGATGGGTACCTAGACCGTGGTGCTCGAGGGGTTTGTGCGTCGGCTCGGAAGCCGCCGGGTCGTCCTCGGCTCCTTCGAGTGCGACTCCCTGGTACAGCGGGCGATACTCCGAGCCGAGGTCGCGGACTCGCGCCGACAACTCGAAGGCCCGGTCGGCCAGCTCGGGCGTCTCCGCGCGTGCCGTTCCGGTCGCTGCTGTGAGCGCGAGCCCACAGACGAATGCAGCGGACCATCCGAGCGCTGACGCCCGGCTGCATTCGCGACCTCGCGCGTTGTGGGAACGTTCCACCTTCCTCCGCCTATTATAGCCCATAACAAGCGCGCGTGTTCTTTCAAGCGGCCCCGGGCGGGAGTTTCGATGCGAGTCGGAGTGCCGCTCGGGTTGCGCGATGGAAGCACCCGCCTGACATCGCGCGAGCGAAAAACTGATGATGAACGAGCCGGTGCTACCGACGATGGCAGTCGGTATTCTCTGGGTGATTTGGGGGACAGAGATTCCCGACGAATCTTTGGAACTCAACGAGAGTTAGTGTGAACGCTTCTCTTCGGCGTCGCCGCGAAAGCTATTTCGAGGTAACAGGGGGCGTTTGAACGGCAGGCGGGGTTTGAACGGCTGGTGGGGTTTGAACGGCTGGTGGGGTTTGAACGGCTGGTGGGGTTTGAGCGGCCTTCGCGGTGTTCACCACGTCTCCAACAACCCGGATGCATTGCCGGTTGTACAAAATTGTAAGGAGCATGTCGTTGTAGGCGGTGACATTAGTCATCATGTCGCCATCTGGAACCTGGGCTACGGCTCGATCTACCGCATCTTGCAGATTCGGATTTAGCGTTCCTATCGGGATAAAGAGCACCATATTGACGCAGTCCTCTCCTGTTACTCCCTGCTGCAAGGGCGGATACGTGTAACCGAGATTCTTGGTGGACGCCATCGTGAAACTACCCAAGCGAAGAGAACAACCTCCGACTACGAGAGTCAAAACCACCAGGCAGAGCTGTTTCATGGCCGTACTATCCCCGCGCCCGGCGTCTGAGCAATTTTGACCACATCTCCCTTAACCCGGAAGCACTCGCTACTCCCCAAGATGTAGAAAGTCGGGTCGTCGTAGAGCGCGACATTCGCCATGGCGTCGCCTTCTGGCAGCTGTGCCATGGCGCGATCGATAGCCTCCTGCAAGTTGGGAACGAGGCTGCCGCTGACGGGAAGTCCGAGAACCGTATAGATGCAATCGGTACCCTCGACTTCACGGCCGAGGGGCTTGGAAGGAATGTTAACGTTGTGTGTAGCCAGTGCGGTCATCGTGCCCATATTGAACGAGCACCCCGCAGCCGCACACGCTGCACCAAGATAGACTAGGCACGCTAGCCGGGACCTATTCACTCGCGACACTTTCTGGGAGCCCCCCCACAGCTTTTGACGGGTTCTCTCTTCGGAGCCCGTTGAGCGGGAGGTACAGGATGGAGCCTCAATTTGCAAGCTTGGGAGCGAAAAAGACAGGCGCCTCTGGCCGGCGCGCCGCCTTCATCGCGAGTACGATCCCCGCGATGACCGAGTCGTCGACGGCTCTAGCGGGCATCGCGGTCGGGTCTCAACATCCGAACGCTCTCCTCTGGCGTGTGCAGGCGGAGCGCTTCGTGCCGGGTTTGGGATGTCATTCTGAGCGGAGCGAAGGCATCGCCGGAGCGAAGTCGAAGAATCTACGCGAAGCGATTTTCTGCCTGTCTGCGAACGGGTTCCAGGCAAATCGCTCCGCGTAGATCCTTCGCTGCGCTCAGGATGACAAGAGAGCCGGGTCGCGTAGAGTTCATCAAGTTAATTGCGGGACGCCACGCTAGCGGCCCTTGAAGTTCGGCTTGCGCTTGTCGCGGAATGCGCGCATGCCCTCGCGCACGTCCTCGCTGGGATTGGTGATCTGCACGTTGAGTGCCGCGTCTTCCAGCGCATCGGCCAGCGTCATGGTGCGCTGCTTGTACATCATCCGCTTGGCGCACCGGATCGCCAGCGGCGGCCCATCGGCGAGCCGCTGCGCGAAGTCATTGACCCGCGCGTCCAATTCGGCGTGAGCCACGACTTCAGTCACGAGGCCTAACTCGCAGGCCTGGCGCGCGTCATAGACCTCGGAGAGCAGCGACATCTTGAGCGCCCGATCCATCCCCATCGCGCGCGGGAAGAACCATGCGCCGCCTTCGTCGGGCAGTAGCGCGAACTTGAGCGAAGTGTCGCCCAGCCGTGCCTGGTCCGATGCGATGCGGAAATCGCAGCACAGTGCCAGCGTCAGGCCGCCTGCCACCGCCGCGCCGTTGATCGATGCGATCACCGGCTTGTCGAAGCGGTTGAGCGAGAGCACCAGCTGATGGAAGTTCTCGCGCATCTCGAGCAGATGCTCCATCGGATGGCCCTCGAAGCGCGAGCGGCTCTCCGGATTGCCGCTGATATCGCCGCCGGCGCAGAACGCACGCCCGCTACCGCCGATGATCAACACGCGGATCGCGTCGCTCAGCCGCGCGTCGTCGATCGCGGCCAGCATCTCATGCACCATCGCGCCGTGATAACCGTTCATCGTGCGCGGGCTATTGAGCGCGATGCGCGCGATCGCGCCTTGCTTGTCGAACAAGATGTACTTGAAATCCATTGCCGCGTTGCTCCCTGCGAAGGACTCGGCGATCCGTTTGCGCTCAGCGTCCCTGGAACTTCGGCTCGCGTTTCTCCACAAATGCCTTGGCGGCTTCGCGATGGTCTTGCGTGCGGCCGGTCAATGACTGGCCGAGCGCCTCGCGATCGAGGATGGCCGCGAGGTTGGAGTTCAGCGCCGCATTCAGATTGGCCTTCATATACGAGTAGGCGATTTGCGGCCCCGCCGCGATACGCATCGCGAGCTTCTCGACTTCTTCTTTGAACGATGCCGCCGGGACGACGCGGTTGACCAGTCCGATCCGCAGCGCCTCCTGTGCATCGAACACGTCGGCCATGAAATAGAGCTCGCGCGCCTTGGCCGATCCAACCAGCCGGGTGAGCAGGTAGGTGCCGCCGAAGTCGCCCGAAAAGCCGACCTTGGCGAACGCGGTGCCGAAGCGCGCCACGTCCGACGCGATGCGAACATCGCATGCCATCGCGAGGCTCAGGCCCGCGCCTGCCGCGGGGCCGTTGACCGCCGCGATCGTCACCTTGGGCATTTCGTAGAGCAGCGCGCTGGCCTGTTCGGAGCGCCGCAGCCGGCTAACGCTCTCTTCCAGCGAGGGCGGCGGCGCGGCGCCTGTCTGCGCCTGCGTGTTGGCCTGATTCATGCCGCCGACGTCGCCGCCGGCGCAGAAGCCGCGGCCCGCACCGGTGAGCACGACCGCGCGCACTTGGGGGTCAGCCGAAGCGCGCGTCAGCTCCTCCAGCATCGCGGGCATCATCTCATTGCTCATCGCGTTGAGCTTTTCGGGCCGGTTCATCGTGAGGGTCAGTACCCCGTTGCGCAGTTCGCTCAGTAGATGATCGGTGGCCATGGTTTCCTCCGTAGTACGATCCTAATTAAAGTGTCACTTGAGATTCGCTATTCGACGCGCGCGACCTTCTGGAGCGCCGCCGCCAGCGCCTGGGTGCCGTCATGATCGTGCCCCAGCGCTGAGGCGGTGTTGAACATCGAGGCGACCATCGGCAGGCCCGGCAGCGCCAGCCCCGCCTCGCGCGCTGCCTCGGCGACCAGGCGGAGATCCTTGCGCATCAGCTTGATGAAGAATCCCGGGCGCCAGTCGCGTGCGATGATCTTCGGGCCGAGGTTGCTCAGTTGCCATGACGCCGCCGCACCGGCGCCGATCGCTTCGAGCACGCGCTCCGGATCCAGTCCGCCGCGCTCCGCGAACAGCAGCGCCTCAGCTGCGGCTTCCAGCGTCAACGCGACCGCAATTTGGTTGGCGAGCTTGGTCATCTGGCCCGCGCCAGACGGGCCCATATGCGTGATGCGCTTGCCGAGCACTGCCAACAGCGGTTCGGCCTTGGCGAATGCCGAGGCTTCGCCGCCCACCATGATCGTGAGCGTGCCCTCGATCGCGCCGGACTCGCCGCCGGAGACAGGCGCATCGAGATAGGCGATATCGCGCTCGGCCAGCCGCGCGGCGATCGATCGCGCGGCGGCGGGGGCTGTCGTGCCCATGTCGATCACAAGCTGGCCGCTCGCAAGCACTGGCGCGATCCGCTCGATCGCCTGCTCGAGATCGGGTGTATCCGGAACCATGATGAAGATCGCATCGGCGCCGCGGGCCGCCTCCGCTGCGTCAGCCGTCACGATCGCGCCGTCGGCAGCGAGTGCGCGGGCCTTCTCTGGTGTACGGTTGAATACCCGTACGTGATGGCCGCCGCGAAGCAGCCGCCGCGCCATCGGCGCGCCCATGATGCCGGTGCCGATCCAGCCCAGTTCCACGCGGCGCAGCATAGCGCGGCCGCGCGCACGATTGGAAATGCACGACGCTACCGCGGCGCGAACTTCAGGCTGATCGCGCCAGCGGGTCGACTTGAGGCGTCAGCGGCGCTTACGCGGCGGCCCGCGCGGACGGCGCGGCCTCATCCTCCGCGATCGAGCCGCGCTTGGACAGCACCACTGCGACGGTGATCAGCGCGATCGCCACTGCCACCACCAGCACGCTCCCCGCCGAGAAGTCGAAGAGGTCGGACGGCACGAAGGGCGCCGCGAGGATGGCGACGAGGTTCATCACCTTGATCATCGGGTTGAGCGCCGGGCCGGCCGTATCCTTGAACGGATCGCCAACCGTATCGCCGACCACGGTGGCCTTGTGCACGTCGGTGCCTTTGCCGCCGAGGAAGCCGTCCTCTACCTTCTTCTTCGCGTTGTCCCAAGTGCCGCCGGCATTCGACATGAAGACCGCCATCAGCTGGCCGGTGAGGATCGCGCCGCCAAGGAATCCGCCCAGCGCGCCGGCGCCCAGCCCGAACCCGACCAGCAGCGGTCCGAAGATCGCCAGGATGGCCGGCCCGAGCAATTCCTTCTGCGCGCTGGCCGTCACGATATCGACGCAGCGGCTGTAGTCGGGCTTCTCGGTGCCTTCCATGATTCCCGGATGCTCGCGGAACTGGCGGCGCACCTCGACCACAACCTGGTAGGCGCTGCGTCCGACCGCCTTGATCGCGAACGAGCTGAACAGGAACGGCACCGCGCCGCCGATCATCATCCCGACGAACACCGTCGGCATGTTCACCTGCACGCCTATCAGCGTCAGATGCGCCTCATCGATGAAGGAGCGGAACAGCGACACCGCCGCGATTACCGCGCTCGCAATCGCCAGCCCCTTGGTCAGCGCCTTGGTGGTGTTGCCGATCGCGTCCATCCACGACAACGTGCGCGACGCCTCCTCTTGATGGATGCCGCCCATCTCGAAGATGCCGTGCGCGTTGTCGGTGATCGGACCGTAGGTGTCCATCGCAAGGATGAAACCGGTGGTGGTGAGCAGGCCCAATCCAGTCAGCGCGATTCCGTAGAACTGCAGCGCCGGAGACTCGCGGAAGAGAAGCATCGCGCCGATGATCGATGCCGCGATGACCATCAGCGCCCACACCGACGATTCCAGTCCCTCGGCCAGCCCCGCCAGGATCAGCGTTGCGGGGCCGGTCTTCGCCGCCGTCGCGCATTCGGTGACGGGGGGGTAGTCCGGATGTGTGAAGTAGTTGGTCAGCCACAGCGTGACGACCGACAGCGCCACTCCGATCGTCGCGGCGAATGAGAAGCGCCAGTCGATCGCGCCGGTGCGCGGATCGTCGAGATAGAGTGCGTTGACGATGAAGAAGCCAATCACCGACAGGACCGCGGAGGTAAGGTAGCCACGGATAATCGGGCGCATCGGATCGCGCATCGTAGTGCCTTCGGCCACCCGCACCGCCATGATGCCGGCAATCGAAGAGAACACGCCGACTGCGCGCAGCATCAGCGCGAAGATGATGAGTTTCATCGCGAACGCGCCGGCCATCGCACCGTAAGCCGCGATGAAATCCTTCTCGCCGATCGCGTAGGCCGCCAGAATAATCGCCGCGACCAACGTCACCTCGTACGATTCGAAGACGTCGGCCGCCATCCCCGCGCAATCGCCGACGTTGTCGCCCACGTTGTCGGCGATGGTCGCGGCGTTACGCGGGTCGTCCTCGGGGATGCCCGCCTCGATCTTGCCGACGAGGTCGCCGCCGACGTCAGCCGCCTTGGTGAAGATGCCGCCGCCCACGCGCATGAACAGCGCCGCCAGCGAACCGCCGAAGCCGAACCCGACCAGCACTTTCATCGCGTCCTGGCCGTAGATCAGAAAGATGATCGTTGCGCCGAGCAGGCCCAGCCCGACCGTGAACATTCCGGAGACGCCGCCCGCCTTGAAGGCGAGTTCCATCGCGGCCTTGAAGCTCGTCAGCGCGGCATTGGCGCTGCGCACGTTGCCTTTGACGGCCAGCCACATACCTACGAAGCCCGCGCCGTACGAAGCGGTGACGCCCATCAGGAATGCGACTGCCACGCCGATCGGGAGATACAGCCCCTGTCCGGCGTACGAATGCCGGTACATCATGAACAGCCCGACGAAGACGATCAGCACGAACCATCGCATCGTGCGGATCTGGCGCCGCAGGTAGGCCATCGCGCCTTCCTCAATTGCCGACGCGACGTCGGTCATCGACTTGGGGCCGGGGTCCGCGGCCAGCACAGCACGCACGAGATGGAGGCCATAAAGCAGCGCGATGACGGCCGACAGCAGGACGCCCCAGAGGATCATTCTCTGCGCGTCGGTCAGAATTGGCAGGGCAATACTGGCTTCACTCATCGTGGGCGAATCTCCGGGAGAGCGATCTCATCGGATGCTTATGGATGTTTGGCCGATTCATCAGCGGCACGTAGCCGACCATGCTTATCCAATCCGGAGGATGTATCTCAAGGAAGTGAACCGGTCCAGCCAATTGCCGCGCAACTTCGCTCGGGATCCCTGCGCTTTACGGCTCGCCGTTCGAGGTCGGCGTCGAATTTTCGACGCCCGTGCTGAGCGCACGCAGAGCATCGCCGAGACCGTTGGATGGCAAGTTCTCGCTGGCTCCGCCTTCATCTCCGCTCGCCGCATGCATGTGGATCGCGGACTGCACTTGGCTCTCCGATACCTTGACCTGCAGACCATCACCGCGCCGCAGCCGGTTTCGATCCTCACTGCTCATTGACTGATAGATCTGCGCAGCTTGCGCGCCTTGGCTGCGGTTCAAGGCTTCGACGAATTGCTGTTGGGGTGACGTCTGGTGCGAACACGCACCAAGCGCCGTCGCGGCCGCCAAGATGAGCGCGATCCGCTTGGATGATCGTCCGCGACGTGCGACTTTCGCCCCTGAAGGAGGACCAACCCGATGGCGATGTCGAAGGAACATGTCGATCAACTCCTCTCCCAACCCAACATCGCGGTGGTGGCGGTCACCGCTCCCGACGGCCATCCGCATGCCGTCCCGACTTGGTACGAGTACCGCGATGGCGAGGTGGTCTTTCACACCGCCGCCAGCGCGTTCAAGTACCGCTGCCTTCAACATGATAACCGCGTCGCGCTATGCGTCGATACCCGCGTGGCGCCCTGCAAGGCCGTGATCGTCAAGGGGCGCGCCTCGATGATCGAAACTATGGACGACGAGAGGCTTGAACGAATGTCGATCGCGTATCTTGGCGAGAAAGCCGGGCGCGCCTACGCGAAGACGCTCAAGGGCCAGAAGATGGTCGTGGTGCGCTTCAAACCCACGCGAACCATCTCTTGGGATTACACGGGCGAACTACCGACATGATAGAGGCGTGCGCCCGGAGACCAAGCCGCTTCAAGGTCGCATCGGATCCAGGGAGGAACGCGCGATGCTAAGGACCAGGATTTGCGATTTGTTCGGAATCGAGTTGCCGATCATCGGAGCCGGGATGGGTGGTGTCGCGATGGCGGAGTTGGCGGCGGCGATCTCCAATGCGGGCGGCCTCGGCACCCTTGGTCTGGGCGGGCTGCCTCCGGAAGTGATGCGCGCTCAGATCAAGGCCACACGCGAACTCACCGTAAAGCCGTTCGCAGTCAACCTCCTGGTTCCGTTGATGCCCCCCGGGGCGGTCGAGGCCGTGCTTGAGGCGGGCGCGCGAATCGTCACGTTCTTCTGGGGCGACTGCGACGACCGCGTCGCGAAGTGCAAACGCGCCGGCGCCAAAGTGATCTGGCATTGTGGATCACCTGAAGAAGCGGCGGCCGCTCGCGGCGCAGGTGTCGATGCAGTAATCGCGCAAGGCTTTGAGGCTGGTGGACATGTGCGCGGCACGACTACCACGATGGCGCTGATCCCGCAGGTGCGCGATGCGATCGGCGATCTGCCGCTCATCGCAGCCGGCGGGATCGCGGACGGACGGGGCTTTGCCGCGGCTTTGGCGCTTGGCGCTGATGGCGCGGCGTTCGGCACACGCTTTCTGCTCGCGCACGAATGCCTCGCGCATGCGGACTATAAGCGAGCCATCTCAAGCGCCCGCTCCGAAGACACTCTTCACACCACGCTTTACGACATCGAATGGCCAAATGCGGCGCATCGTGTACTGCGCACGCCGCTGGTTAAGAGATGGGAAGACGCGGGCCGGCCCGCGTCGGGCAAACGTCCCGGCGAAGGTGAACAGGTCGGCAAGCTCAAGATGGGCGAAATCGAGGCGCCGCTGGTGCGCTATTCGGCGCAGCCTCCTGTCTCGTACTTCGAGGGCGATACCGGCGGGCTTGCATGGTATGCGGGCCAGTCATGCGCGCTGGTGCGCGAAGCGCTCCCGGCTGGCGAGATCGTCCGGCGCATCGCCGCCGAGGCGCGCGAAGTCATCGCAAAGCATCTGGCTCCGCTAGCGTGACAGGATACCCTTGGCCGCTCGCCGCCATTCTGAGCCCTTCGACTCCGTTCACGATAGACTGCGCGAAGAAAGCCCGGCGTGGGACGTGGAATACTACGTATACATAGTGAGCAGCCCGTCGCGCGCGCTATACACAGGCGTCACGAACGACATCGTACGCCGAGTCGATGAGCATAGGCGTGGAGAGGGAAGCCGCTTCGCCAAAAGGTACCGGATCACTCGGCTCGTCTATGTTGAAGAGACTGATAGCCTTGAGGCGGCGATCGCTCGAGAGAAGCAGCTCAAGGGCTGGGTTCGCACCAGAAAGATTAGGCTGATCGAATCCTTGAACCCAGAGTGGAACGACCTCATCGAGCAGAGGTGACCAATGCTTGACCCGTCACCCCGGCAGTGAGATCCGGGATTCTTCGCTTCGCTCAGAATGACGACAACCGTAGCGAAGCCCCGATCTCGCTTCCTGGCCCTCCAATTTTCGTCATTCTGAGCGAAGCGAAGAATCCCGGTGTCTTTCGTCTGCCACGCATCAAGTAACTCGACGCTGTGGCGGCGCCGATTCGTTTCGCAAGGCCGTATCGTCTGCGATAATCCGCGCATGGCGAAGGCAGTGCCGATGGAGGCGGTGGTCGAGGCGCTGGGGAAGATAAAATACCCTGGCTACAGCACCGACATCCTCACGCTCGGATTGATCGACGATCTCGCCGCGACGCCGGATGGCGGTTTCAAGCTCACGCTCCGCCAGGCGACCGAACGCGACGAGCTGATGCGCGAACTCGCCAGCGCGATCCATCGCGAACTCACGCATGACCTCGGCATCGCCAACCTCGAGCTCAAGGTGCGGCGGCTCGAGCCCGAACTCGGCGAGAAGACCGGCAAAGTCAGGCTCGAAGGCGTCCGTCATGTAATCGCCGTCGCCAGCGGCAAGGGCGGCGTCGGCAAATCGACGGTCGCAGCGAACCTCGCTGTCGCGCTGAGCCAACTCGGGCATAAGGTCGGCCTGCTGGATGCCGACATCTATGGGCCGTCGGTGCCGATGATGTTCGGCACGGGTGAGATGCGCCCGAAATCGAAGGACGGCCGCACCTTCTACCCGATTGAGATGCACGGATTGAAGCTGATCTCGATCGGCTTCTTCCTGGGCGAGAAGGCGCCGATCATCTGGCGCGGTCCGATGGTAATGGGGGCAGTGAAGCAGTTCCTCAAGGACGTTATCTGGGGTGAGCTGGACTTTCTGGTCGTCGATCTGCCGCCCGGCACCGGCGATGCGCAGTTGACGCTTGCGCAGCAGGTCTATCTGGACGGCGCGGTCATTGTCACCACGCCCCAGGATGTCGCGGTGCTTGACGCGGAGCGGGCGGTCAAGATGTTCCGGCAGGTGCATTGCCCGATGCTCGGCGTGGTCGAGAACATGAGCTACTTCGTATGCTCTGATTGTGGCGAGCGCGCCGAATTGTTCGGCGCGGGCGGCGGAGAGCGGATGGCGAAGACGGAAGAGATGGAATTGCTGGCGCGGCTGCCGCTGTATTCCGAGCTGCGCGAGGCGGGCGACGCCGGCCTGCCGATCGCGATCGCGCATCCCGACCATCCGGCCAGCAAGGCCTTCGTTGAGCTTGCCAAACGGGTCATCGCCCAGATGAGCCGCTAGCGGGCAACCCCCCTTGCTCATGCGCCAAGCCGCCGTTATTCTTCCCGACTAATTGATCGGAACTGAAAGGCAAGACCGCTTCATTCGGCGCTGCCCGCGGCCGAACCTCCCAGCCGCTCCATAACGATACAAGGAACGCTTTGAAACGGGATGTCCACGCTTATCACCGAGGAATGCATCAACTGCGGCGCCTGCGAGCCGGAGTGTCCCAACACCGCGATTTACGAGGGTGGCGCGCAATGGGAACTGGAGGGCGCGACTCATCCCGCGATCAAGGAAGACATCTATTATATTGTCCCGGACAAATGCACTGAATGTGTCGGCTTCTTCGATCAGGAGCAGTGCGCTGCGGTATGTCCGGTGGACTGCTGCGTGCCCGATCCCAACATCCCGGAGAGCGAAGAAGTGCTGATCGAGCGCGCAAAGAAGATGCATCCGGATCAGGCCTTCAGCGCGGACTTTCCTTCGCGTTTCAGAAAAAAGTGACCGCGCTTGCACCGGGGGTGAGGTGAAGAAGAGCGGGAGGAATCGGAGCGACGGAGTCGCGCAGGCATCGAGCCCGGCAAGCGTGGGGCCGCTGTTTACATCGCGGGACCGCTCCGATACAAGGCACGAGAGCCTGCGTTTGGCTATGGGGGCGCGGGCTGGTGTGTGCGCCGCATCAACGGGGGAGCGGAGCGCCGTCCCTGAACTGAGTGGGTGGAATGTCCAAGATTAGGGTGGCAATCGCTGGTGTCGGCAACTGCGCCTCGTCGCTGTTGCAGGGAATCGAGCACTACAAACACGCTCCGCTCAACGAGAAGGAACCGCCGATCGGCCTGATGCACTACGATCTCGGCGGCTACCGGCCCGGCGACATCGAGGTCGCTTGCGCATTCGACGTCGATGCGCGCAAGGTCGGCCGTCCGCTCGAGGAAGCCTGCTTTGCGCCGCCCAACAACACGCTGACCATCTGGCCCGACCTGCCGGAATACGGCGTCCATGTGGACATGGGCGAGATTCACGACGGGATCGCCGAGCACATGTCTGCCTATCCGCCTGAGCGCTCTTTTGTGGCCGCCAAGGAGCCGCCGGTCAATATCGAGAAGCGGCTCAGCGATACTGGCGCTGAGGTACTGCTCTGCTATCTGCCGGTCGGCAGCCAGAATGCCGTCGAGCGATACACCCGCGCATGCCTCGCCACTGGCGTCAGCCTGCTCAACTGCATGCCGGTATTCATCGTTTCCACCGAGAAGTGGGCCAAGCAGTTCAGCGAGCGCGGCATCCCGGCGATTGGCGACGACGTCAAATCGCAGCTTGGCGCGACGATCCTGCATCGCACGGTGATGCGCCTGTTCGCCGAGCGGGGCATCAAGATCCGCCACACCTATCAGCTCAATACCGGCGGCAACACCGACTTTCTCAACATGCTCGATCGCAAGCGGCTGGGGTCCAAGCGCGTCTCCAAGACCGAGGCGGTGCAGAGCGTGCTCGCCGATCCGATGCCCGCCAACGATGTCCACATCGGCCCGTCTGACTACGTTCCGTGGCAGAAGGACAACAAGGTCTGCTTCATCCGCATCGAGGGTGAGGGCTTCGGTGGCGTGCCGGTCGAGCTGGAGGCACGCCTGTCGGTCCAGGATTCGCCCAACTCCGGCGGCATCGTGATCGATGCGATCCGCTGCTTGCGCCTGGCGCGCGATCGCAAGATCGGCGGCCCGCTGTACTCGATGTCGGCCTATTCGATGAAGCATCCGCCGCAGCAGATGATCGACGACGTCGCACGCGAACGGGTCGAGAAGTTCATCGCCGGCGAACTCGAGCGCTAGCCGACTTTTCTTCTTCCAGTCCCCTTTGCATGAGTCTCCTCATTCCCTCTCCCTGTCCGGGGAGAGGGTAGGGCGAGGGTTCTGTCTGCGGTCTTGAACGTTAGGGTCTCCTTATGGCCCGCGCCGCGCTATCTTCCGTATCGCATTCGGGTGCGCCTAGAATCAGGCGGCGATGGTGCTTAAGGACAAGCGAATCCTGGTTGGAGTCAGCGGCGGCATCGCGGCTTACAAGGCGGCCGAACTGATCCGCCAGCTCGTTAGTCGCGGCGCGAACGTCCGCGTCATGATGACGCGAAACGCGGCCGAATTCATCACACCGCTGACGTTGCAGACGCTCAGCGCCAATCCGGTTGCGAGCGATACCTTCAGCCTCACGCAGGAATCCGAAATCGGCCACATCCGGCTCGCCGACACCTCCGATGCGATCGTGATTGCACCTGCGACTGCTGACGTGATTGCCAAGGCCGCGGTCGGCATCGCTGACGACATCGTCACAACTGTGCTGCTCGCGGCGCAATGCCCGATCGCGTTTGCGCCCGCGATGAACGTCCACATGTACGCTCATCCTACGGTCACCGAGAACCTCGCGAAGCTCGCCGCGCGCGCCGTCACTATCATCGAACCGGGCGAGGGCGCGCTGGCCTGCGGCTACGAGGGCAAGGGCAGGATGGCCGAGCCGGCCGACATCGTCGAAGAGCTCGAGCGGATGCTCTCCGCGCATGATCTTGCCGGCGAACGCGTACTGGTCACTGCAGGCCCGACTCAGGAAGCGATCGATCCGGTGAGATTCGTCTCGAATCGTTCGTCGGGCAAGATGGGTTTCGCGATCGCGCGGGCTGCATGGCGCCGTGGCGCCGAGGTCCGCATCGTAGCGGGACCCAGCGCGCTGGCTACGCCTCGCGGTGTCGAGCGGATCGATACCGTAAGCGCGGCCGAGATGTTGCGCGCGACGGCAGAGAACTTCCCGTGGTGCACGGTGCTGGTGATGGCGGCGGCGATTGCCGACTTCCGCCCGGCTCGTCCGTCAGCGCATAAGGTCAAGAAGAATTCGCGCGGGATGAGCCTCGAAATGACCGCGATCGCCGATGAGCTGCCGCGGCTGGCCGCGCGCAAGGGCAACCGCGTGCTAGTCGGCTTCGCGGCGGAGACCGAAGATCTCGAGCGCAACGCCGCGGACAAGCTGCGCCGCAAGAAGCTCGATCTGATTGTCGCCAACGACGTGATGGCCGAGGGCGCCGGCTTCGGCGTCGATACCAACATCGTCACTGTGATCGGCGCCGATGGGAGTTCGCGCAGCCATCCGATGCTGCCCAAGGACGAGGTCGCCGACCTGATCCTCGATCGAGTTGCGACGATGCGCAGCGTCCGCACGAAGGTCCGTGCACTCAGAGCCGTCCGCTAGGAGCCGCCCCGGCATGAGTTCCGCGCCGCTCCCCCACGACGAGGAATCGCGAACCCCGCTGAGATGCACGGTCTACTTTTGCCGAAACTGATGTCGGGCGAGGTGCGCGTACGCTACGCCGAGCACATGATGGGGGGAGACCGACGGATGATCAACAAGTTGCGGTTGCTTAGGAACATTGGGCAGTTCGACTCGGTCGATAGCGCTGCGACCATCGCGTTAAATTGACTCACCCTGATCTACGCAGAGAACGGGAGAGGAAAGACAACCCTCGCTGCCGTGCTCCGGTCGCTCGGGACCGGCGATCCGATTCCGATCATGGAACGACGCAGACTTGCGGCCCAGCGCGCTCCACACGTCGTCATCGAGTGCGATGGAGGACCGCCGTCTGCGATGTTCGAGAACGGTGTGTGGAACCGCACGTTACCGAACATGGTCGTGTTTGACGACCTATTTGTTGACCAGAACGTCTACTCGGGTTTGGCGGTCGGGGCAGAACACCGGCAGAACCTGCACGAGCTCATCCTAGGTGCCCAGGGCGTGACCCTCAACACGAAGCTTCAAGGGTTGGTCGAGCGCGTCGAGGAGCATAACGCTGCGTTGAGGAACAAAGCGGCCGCCATACCTCCGGCAGAGCGCGGCGCGCTGTCAGTTGACGAGTTTTGCTTGCTCCCGCCACGGACGGACGTAGACGAAGCGATACAAGCTACCGAGCGCATGCTAGCGGCGGCGCGCGAACAAGCCCCAGTTCGGAACGCTTCCCTCTTCGACCCGCTGAGCCTTCCGGCTTTCGATGTCGCGGCCACTGACCGCGTCCTTCAGAAAGACTTGGCCACGCTCGATGCGGCGGCGGCGGCTCGCGTCCAAGCGCATGTGGCAGGACTGGGTCCAAGCGGTGAAACGTGGATTGCTGAAGGAATGCGCCGTCTCCCGCGGGCGGCTCCAGGCGCGGGAACGGCCATCTGCCCATTCTGCGGGCAGGATCTGGCCGGCGCGCCCCTTATTGCCCACTACCGGGCCTACTTTAGCGCTGGCTACGCCGACCTTAAGCGTAAGGTTTCGGAGGCTCTTGCAGAGATAAACCGCACGCACGGGGCCGATGTGCCAGCGGCGTTTGAACGCTCGATCAGGGTGGCTGTGGAGCGGCGGCAGTTCTGGTCACGGTTCTGCGATGTACCCGACCTCGTCGTGGATACGGCCACGATTGTGCGCGATTGGCGCGCTGCCCGCGAGGCCGTCATCGCGGCGCTTACCTCGAAGCAGGCAGCGCCGCTGGAGCGCAAGACACTTGCGGCGGAGGGCCAGGCAGCGGTCGCGTTATACCACACTCATCGCGACAGGATTGCGGCTCTCAGCGGCGCGCTCGTGAAGACAAATGCTTCTATCCGACTGGTCAAAGAGCAGGCGGCAGTGGCCAACCCGCAACTCATCGCTTACGATCTCTCTCGCCTCAAGGCGGTCAAGGCCCGCCACAGCCCAGGCATCGCAGCGCTTTGCGATGGCTATCTGGCGGAGAAGGCCGCCAAGGCGCAAACAGAGCAGCAACGGGACCAAACCCGAGCGGTGTTGGACCAGTACAGAATGAACGTGTTTCCGGGATACCAGACTGCGGTCAACCTTTATCTACAACGATTCAATGCGGGGTTTCGGCTCGACAGTGTGACTCCCGTCGACACTAGGGGAGGCCCGGCTTGCACGTACAACTTACTGATCAACGACATACCCATCGCCGTCGCGGGAGCGCCCCCTTCGCCTGGCGAGCCTTCATTCCGCAACACCCTGAGCTCGGGCGACCGCAATACACTTGCGCTCGCCTTCTTTTTCGCTTCCCTTGACCAAGATCCGGGACTCGCAAACAAAGTCGTTGTGATCGACGACCCGATCTCAAGCCTTGACGATCATCGCTCGCTAACCACCGTGCAGGAGATACGAGACCTCGCGAAACGCGCCGGCCAGGTCATCCTGCTCTCCCATAGTAAGCCGTTCCTATGCCGCACTTGGGAGCGGGTCGATCCTTCGACCCGTACCGCGCTCCAGGTAGCCCGCGACAACCTTGGCTCGACCATTCGCTCCTGGGACGTGGACGAGGACTGTATCACTGACCACGATCGGCGCCACGCCACTATGCGCGAGTACCTTGCCAATGGCATGCCGAACAATCGGGAAGTCGCCGGATCAATTCGCCCTCTGCTGGAAGCGTTTCTTCGCGTAGCTTGCCCGGAGCATTTTCTTCCAGTAACGAAGCTTGGACAATACCATGACCTGTGTAGGCAGCGCGTAGGCACGCCCCAGCAGATCCTCGATACGAGCGCGACTGCGGAACTAGGCAAACTGATCGAATACCCGAATAGATTTCATCACGACACGAACCAGGCGTGGGAGACCGAGACTATCAATGAGACTGAGCTGGCAGGCTTCGTCCGGAGAGCAATGAGTTTCGCCAAACGGTGAGCCCGTGACCAGTGGCCACTTCAGTGAGTCCGACGTGGAAGACGCCGCCCTAGCATCCGGGCCGCCCGCTAGGAGCGCGTCGCGATGAGTTCCGCGCCGCCGCTGGACCGCAAGATCGTGCTGGCCACGATGCGCGATTACGTCGAGCAATTGCGCGAGGAAGGACTCGAAGGGCTGCCCGCGAGCGAAGCTGTAGCGCCCGTCCTCGTGTCGGCCGCGTCCCGCGCTATGCAGCCTCCTGCTGCGGCGCTCAAAGCTCCGTCAGCAGCTGGCGCGCCCGCGGAGGAGCTCTTTTCGCCGTACCCCGGATTGGAGCAGACTGCGGAACTGGGTGCGTTGCGCGCCTTTATCGGCGATTGCCAACGATGCAAGCTCGCGCCGACCCGCACGAACCTCGTCTTCGGGATCGGCAATCCGCATGCGGAATTGGTCTTCGTCGGCGAAGCGCCGGGCGCGGACGAAGATGCGCAAGGCGAACCGTTCGTCGGGCGCGCGGGCCAGCTACTGACCGATATTATCGAGCGCGGCATGGGAGTGAAGCGCGCTGACGTTTACATCTGCAACGTGATCAAGTGCCGCCCGCCGGGCAATCGCAATCCTGAGCCCGACGAAGTCGCGGCCTGCCAGCCCTTCCTGTTCCGCCAGATCGATTTGATCAAGCCGCGCGCGATCGTAGGCCTCGGCAGTTTCGCAGTGCAGGCGCTGCTGCGCGTCAAGACGCCGATCGGCAAGTTGCGGGGCGCCTGGCAGGAGGTGCGCGGTGTCCGCATGATGCCGACCTTTCATCCTGCATACCTGCTGCGCACTCCCGGCGACAAGCGGCTGGTGTGGAGTGATATACAAGAAGTTATGAGGGAACTGGGGTGGCCGATTCCAAAGCGTGGCGGACCGGCGGCATGAGGCGCACGTGGCTGCCAATCGCGCTGGTGCTGGCGATCGCCGCTTTGCCATCGGACGGCGCGGCTGCGGTCGCGAGCACTCCAGCCCGCGGCGAGAGCTCGCGTGGCTCGGTTGTTTTAATCCGTATCAACGGTTCGATTAATCCAGCCGTCGTGGCCTATATCGAAGACTCGCTCGATGCCGCCAACAAAGAGGGCGCAAGCGTGCTGGTGATCCAGCTCGATACTCCCGGCGGCCTGCTCAATTCCACCCAACGCATCGTGAAGGACTTGTTAGGTTCGGCGGTGCCCGTGATCGTCTATGTCGCGCCATCGGGCGCCAGTGCCGCATCGGCCGGCATGTTCATCACCGAGGCGGCGAACATTGCCGCGATGGCGCCGGGCACGACGATCGGTGCGGCCCATCCGGTGGAGAGTGGCGGCGGCGAGCCCAACGCCGTGATGGGCAAGAAGATCGAGAACTTCGCCGCATCGTTCGCCAAGACCGTCGCGCAGGAGCGTGGGCACAATCCGCAATGGGTGGAAGACGCCGTGCGCAACAGCGCCGCGATCGGCGACCGCGAAGCATTGTCGCAGCATGTGGTCGATATCGTCGCGCGCGATCTCACCGACCTGCTGCTGCAATCCACCGGCGTTGAAGTGAAGCTCGGCGAGCGCAAGATCACCCTGATGCTCACTGGCGCCGCCGTGCACGAGCGCACGATGAGCCTAGCGCAGCGTTTTCTCAACGCGCTGGCCGATCCCAATCTGGTTTATCTGCTGCTGATGGGCGGTCTTATCGGGCTGTATTTCGAGTTCGCCCATCCTGGGGTCTACATGCCCGGCGTCGCAGGTGCGATCTGCCTGCTGCTCGCATTGACTTCATTTCAGGTGCTGCCGATCAACCTTTCGGGGCTGCTGCTGCTGCTGCTCGGTGTCGGCCTGCTGATTTCGGAGGCGTTCCTGACCAGCTACGGGATTCTCGGGATCGGCGGGATCGTGGCATTCGTGATCGGTTCGCTCTTCCTGATCGACGGTGCACAGACCACAATGGCGGTCAGCCGCGGGCTGATCGCGGGCGCGGCGCTGGCGCTGACCGCAATCATCGTTGGACTGGGCTACCTGATCGTCCACGATCGCCGCGGCCAAGCCGCCACCGGCCGCGAAGGGCTGATCGGCGAGGTCGGCGAAGTCCGGGATCTAATCGCGCCGGGCGTCGCGGGACGAATCTTCGTGCACGGCGAGCATTGGCGCGCAGTGGCCGACGAGCTGATCGCATCGGGCGAGCGCGCGCAGGTGACGGCGGTTCACGGGATTGAAGTCGAGGTGCGGCGGATCAGCTAGCGCGGAATCCGCGCGAGCGCCCGCATGGAGGCAACTATGGCTGGCGGTGTTGGCATCGTGATCCTGATTGGCGTGATGTTCGTGCTCAGCGGACTCAAGGTGTTGCGCGAGTACGAGCGCGCGGTGATCTTCCGCCTCGGCCGGCTGACGCCGTATCGCGGGCCAGGACTCATCTTCATCATTCCGATTCTCGAACGCGCGGTGCGAATCGACGTCCGCACGATCACGATCGAGATTCCGCCGCAAGACGTGATCACGCGCGACAACGTCACGGTAAAAGTTAGCGCAGTGCTCTACTTCCGCGTGATCGACGCGTCGCGAGCCGTCGTCGAGGTCGAGAACTATCTGTTCGCCACGATGCAGCTGGCGCAAACCACGCTGCGCTCGGTCGGCGGGCAAACCGAACTCGACGACCTGCTGAGCCAGCGCGAGAAGGTCAACGCGCGCATCCAGGAGATCGTCGATGCGCAGACCGAACCGTGGGGCATCAAGGTGACGCTGGTCGCGCTCAAGAACATCGACCTGCCCCAGGACATGCAGCGCGCGATCGCCGCGCAGGCCGAGGCCGAACGCGAGCGCCGCGCCAAGATCATTGCCGCCGAGGGTGAGTTCCAAGCCGCGCAGAAGCTCTCCGAGGCGGCCGAGATCATGGCGCACAACCCGATCACGCTGCAGTTGCGCTACCTGCAGACGCTTGCCGAGATCGCGACCGAGCACAACTCCACAACGATCTTCCCCGTGCCGATCGATCTGTTCGAGCCGTTCATCCAGATGCGCCGCGCGGCCAACACCGCTGCACCGCCCGGCAAACCCAACCCGTAACCGATTGCGCCCAGAGCCCGAAACCGGCTAGCTTGCGCGCGCGTTCAGATCTCAAACGAGGTGAGCTGTGGAAGTCGCAAAGGATTCGATTGACCTCGGGATCGTCGTGACCGATGAAAACGCCGCGCTCGCATTCTATCGCGACGGGTTGGGCATGGAGGATGCCGGCAATCTTATGCTGCCCGGCGGCCGGATGTATCGCCTGATGTGCGGCACCACCGTGATCAAGCTGCTTAAGCTCGACAAGACGCCCGATGTGAAACCGGCTGGCGGCGGCCCGATGGGCGGGCTCGGTCTGCGCTATTTCACGATCACGGTGCCCGACATCCACGCTCTGATGGCGCGTCTGGAGCAAAAGGGGATCAAGCCGCTGATGCGGGTGACGGAATTCCGTCCCGGCGTGACGATCGCGATGGTTGCCGATCCGGACGGCAACACTGTCGAGTTCCTGCAGCAGGCCGCCGCGAACTGAGCCGTGGGGAAACTGATCCTCGTCCGCCACGGCGAGAGCGAGGGCAACGTGGTTCGGGTCTTTACCACCACCCCGATGGAGCTGCCGCTGACTGATCTCGGCCGGCGGCAGGCGCGCGCAGCGGCGGATAAAATCGCGCGGCTTTTCAAACCCGAATTGGTGGTCGCGAGCTCATACATTCGCGCGCGCCACACCGGCGAGATAATCGCGAGCGCTCTCGACCTGCCGATCGAAATCGAACACGAGTTGCACGAGCGCGACATGGGCGGGCTGGTCGGTAAACCCTACGACGCCATCGTCGACGATCCGGCATACGACCCCAAGCGGCCGTGGGAGTGGAAGCCGCCGGGTGGGGAAACCCTCGAGGAGGTTCGCGCCCGCACCGCACCGGTGCTCGATCGCCTGGCTGCACAGCATGCCGGCCGCGAAATCGTGGTCGTGAGCCACGGCGGCGTGATGGCGGCATTGTGGGCGCATGTCACAGGCAGCTGGGAAGATGCGCACGTACTGCCCAACGCCGGTATCGTGCTGATCGAGCATAGCGCCGGCCGATACCTGCGACCCGGCGTTGTCACGGACTGACGCGCGACCAACCCGCTGCCGGCGCAGCTGTCTCAGACCTTGCCGCTCTCGGTGTCGTATCAGCGCTTGCGCCGCGGGCGCTTGGGCTTGGGCCGCCATCGCCCGCCCGGTCCGTAGCTGGAGACCGGCCCGAGCACGTCGGTGTAACGCCATTCCTTGATTTCCGCTTCGGGATGACGCGCGCGCCATGCTTCGATCCATCCGGCCCGGCTGCGGGCGCGTCCTGCCTCGACTTGGAACTGGGATCGGTCGTCACGCAACAGGACGATCTTGCCAACACGATGGACGAAGACCCGCACCAGCGTCCAGTCCTCCAACAGAATGCGGAGCTGGCCGGTCTCTTCGTCCCTCAAGACAATGCATCCCTCGCCGACCCGGCCTAGCAGGCGCCAGCTGGATGAGGTTCCAGCACGGCGGCGCGCAGGGCCGCGCGCTTCACCGCGCGCCTATCGAGAGAGGTCGGCGATCGTTGTCGAAATGCTCAGACACTGGCCTTCAAGCGTCAGGCGCCCTATGACACTAGAGCGCCAGTTGCGGAAGGCTGGCAATGGGCAGAACGAAACTGGGAATAGCTATCGGTGTTGAAGTTGGTATTTGTTGTAACTGTTAAGTAACACACTGTAGAGCAAGCCTGGTCGTGACAGGAGTGTGATGGGCGTAGTCCGGCACGACTGAGCTGTGTTCCCCATGGTCAAACGCATGATCATACCCAACCAAGAGTTGTTGGTATTACACACAATGGCTTGCTCGCTTAGTGAAAACCGGTCCGAAGGCGCGCTTAGCGCAGACGGCGGAATGAATGCGTCTTGATCGCGATAGTGACTTCGCGGTCGACTGTCAGCCCAAGTTCAGCGACCGAGACCGAGGTGAGTTTTGCCCGCCAATGCACACCGCCAGCGGCGACCCGCACCAGCGCGTCCGCACCGACGGCATCGATGCCGATGATCACACCCCCGAGCAGGTTGCGCGCGGAAATGCCTTGCAGCGGATGAGACGATAGCAGCACGTCCTCGGTCGGCACCGAGTAAGTCGCGACTAGGGGTGCGGAAGGGGAATCGCCGGGCACGCTCAACACGGTGCCGTTGGCAAGCCGCAGCCGCGGAGCTTCGGCGGGCGAAGCCGCAGGCAGGAGCGAGCCGCTGACGATATTGTCGAACGCGATGCCGCCATCGAGCGCCGTCAGGCGCCCTATGTCGAACACCTCGCCCGGCGATCCTTGCGCCTCGATGCTACCCGCGCGCATCAGCAAGGCCTCATGCGCGAAACCGATCGCTTCACCGAGGTTGTGCGTTACATAGATGATCGCGGTGTCCGCACGATCGCGAATCCGCAGAATGTAGGGGAATATCCGCTCTTTGAGTTCGACATCGATCGCGGCTAGCGGCTCGTCGAGCAGCAATAGCTGCGGACGAGTCGCCAGCGCGCGCGCTAGCGCAACCCTTTGGCGTTCGCCGCCCGACAGCGTCGCCGGATAGCGGCCGAGCAGCGGGGCGATCTCGAGGATCGACACGGCCTCGTCGAAGACGTTGCGCGACTGGGCGGAAGCAGCCAGCCCGAAGCGGACGTTGCCGGCCACCGAGAGATGCGGAAACAGAGCCGCGTCCTGCGGGACATAACCGACGCGGCGTCGCTCCGGCTTTAGCGAGATCCGCGCGGGGGAGTCGAGCAGAACCTCGCCATCCAACACGATCCGCCCGCTGGCCCGCCGCCTGAGCCCCGCCACCGCCTCGAGCAGCGACGTCTTGCCACAGCCGGACGGGCCCATGATCGCGACGGCCCGGGTCGCCAAGCGCGTCTGGATGCGGAGCTCGAAGCGATCCAGCGGCAGCCTGAAATCAAGTTCGATCACTGAGCCAGCCGCCGGCTGCGGCGCATCGTGGCGAATTCCCCGATCCAAACGGCCGCGAATGCGATCAGCGCGGTGATGCCCGCCAGCCGCATCGCGCCGGCGTCATCGCCGAGTTCGGCGCGCGAGAAGATCGCCAGGGCCAGCGTCTGCGTGCGGCCCGGGATGTTACCGGCGATCATGATCGTCGCACCAAACTCGCCCAGCGCGCGCGAAAAGGCGAGCAGCGCGCCGGCCAGAATTCCGCGCCACGCCAGCGGCATCGCGACCCGCACAAACGATGAAAACGGGCCTGCGCCAAGCGTTCGTGCGACGGCCATTAGCCGCGGATCAACTTCCTCGAATGCGGCGCGCGCCGGGCGCACCAGCAATGGAAACGACATCACCGCCGTCGCCATCACCACCGCCTTCCAGGTGAAGACGACCTGCACGCCCATGTGCGCGAACAGCACGCCCAACGGGCCGTGGCGCGCGAGCATCTCCAGCAGCAGCAGGCCGACCGCCGTGGGCGGCAGCACCAGCGGCAGCGAGAGTACCGTGTCGACGATGCCACGCACGGTGCCGGGCCATCGGCTCAGGCACCAGGCGGCCGCAATCCCGACGGGCAGAATCGCGATCGTGGAAATCGCGGCTATCCGCAGCGTGAAAAACAGGACCGAGAAATCTTCGGCGCTCAGCAAGAAGGCCTACATTAGGATGAAACCCATCCGGGTGAAAACGGCGCGCGCCTTTGCACCGCCAAGATAGTCAACGAAGCTCCGCGCGGCCGGCTTTTTGGAACGGATCAGGCGGGCGACTGGATAGGTGATGGGTGGTCCATCTATGACCGCGTATACAACTTGGACTCTCGGTGAGCTCGTGGCATCGGTCTTGTAAACGAAGCCGGCCTCCGCCGCGCCGGTCTCGACCGCCGCCATAGCAGCGCGAACGTCTAGAGTTGGGATGATTTTGGGTTCTAGCCGCTTCCACAGCCCGATCGATTCAAGCCACTTGCGCGCGTAGACGCCGACCGGCACCGATTTCGGATCGCCGGTGACAATCGCGCTGAAGTTCTCAAGGTCGGCAGGCGCTGCAACCTTCGCCTTGGAGTCTGCTGGAACGATCACCACCAGCTGGTTCGAAAGCAGATTGCGCACGTCCTTTTTGTAAACCAGGCCAGCGTTTTCGAGCTGTTCCATCTTCGCGAGATCGGCCGCGAAGAAGATGTCGGCGGGTGCGCCCTCGATGATCTGCCGGGCCAGCATGCTGGACGCCCCGAACGAGCAAGTCACATCATTGCCGCTGTCCTTATGAAACTCCTGCCCGATCTCCCTGAGCGCATCGGTCAGGCTGGCGGCGGCGAACACCAGGATCTCATCGGCGCGCGCCGCGATCGGAACCATCGCGACGTAAGCGATCACGATCAGCGAAAACAGGGTTCTTCGGGCGACAGGCATGGCGGCAATCAGAAGGGAAGCCGTACCGACAGGACCCAGTTGTGATCGTACGAGCGATGCTCGCTGACGGCGGCCTGCAAACCTGCGCCGACGGTGAGTCCGAGCGTCTTCCATAGCGGAAGCCGCCCGATCACGAGGCCGGGCGTAACGAACAGCTGATGCTGGGCGATGCGCTCGCCATTGGGCCAGTAGGTGTAATTGAACTCGACCTCCGGCCAGAACTTGCGCAGCACACGATATTGCAAGGCGGTGTTCCACGCCAGTGGCATCCCCAGCCGCGACATGCCGCCGGCTGGAAGACTCGCGCCAAGCGTGCTTTGGATGTCGAAATCGCCCCATCCTTTGCCGGCCGCAAGCGTGGGCGTGAACACGCCGTGGCGCGCGCCGAGCCTGGACGGGCCGGTTGGCGCAGTGGCGCCGATGAAGAGCGTCACGATGTAGTTGCCGCGCTCTTCGGGAGCCGCCAGCAGCCGGTATTTGACCAGAAAGGAAGTATCGCCCCAGTTGTCCAGCCCATGTGTGGCGGGAGGCGGCGAGTACCTGCTGCGCGCCACATAGGGCGGCGCGCCGAGAATGATCTCAGTGTTGGCAAACGGGATCAGCTCAAGGCGCGCGCCTCCAGAGACGTTTGTCGCGCGGCCGTGAGGCATTGCCTGCCACTGCTCGTCATACCTGATCTCCTGTTCCATGCGCGGTGTCACCGTGACCAGCGGCGTTATCCAGTGCGGTTGTTCGGCTCTGATTCGTTCCGAACGTTCGATCCACTCGGTGCCCGCGCCGTACAGCGCATCCAGCGGTCCGCTTTGCGCGCGGGCCGGACGCAGTGGTGTGACCAACACGACCACGATCAGGGTCAGGCAGCCGGCCGGCTGAACGGGACGATTTTTCACGGCGCGCGTAACATGCCACTATATCCGACAGATGACAAGTATAGTTAACAACCTTAGACGGTTGCGGATCGCGCGCGGGCTGGGACAGAGCGAGCTGGCGCGCCGCGCTGGCATCTCGCGCCAGGCGCTCAGCGCGATCGAGGGCGGGACTTATCAGCCTGGTGTGGCGACCGCGTTGCGCATCGCGCGAGCGCTCGGTCAGAGCGTGGAGAGCCTGTTCGGTGAAGACCAACCCGTTGAGATCGTCGCGCGATGGCACGGCGTAGCCGCGTCCGCCCGCTCGAGCAGGGTCGCGCTGGCCCGAGTGGGCGGACGGCTCGTCGCGCTGCCGCGTTCTCCAGCGGCGCTGAGCCTTGCACCCGCGGCAGGGGTCTTGAAGCGGGTGCGGCCGGGCGGCCGAGCCGAAATCGCGGCCTATCGCACATCCCAGGAGATTGACTCGACCCTGATCGTCGCCGGATGCGACCCGGCGGTGGCGTTGCTGGCCGATCATATGGCGCGCCACTCCCCGACACTCGAAGTTGTGGCGGTCGGGCGCAGCAGCCGCGCGGCATTGCGGCTGCTGGCCGAACGCGGCGCGCATGTCGCCGGAGTTCATCTTCGCGACCCGCGTACCGGCGAGTACAATCTGGCCGCCGCGCGCGAAGCGCTGCGAGGTCATCGCGTGACGATAGTGAGCTTCGCGCGATGGGAACTCGGACTTGCGACGCGCCACGGAATCCGATCGCCGCTCCGCGAGGTTGCCGATCTTGCCCGCCCGGGCGTCACTGTCATCAATCGTGAGCAGGGTTCGGGCGCGAGGCTGGTCCTCGATGAGGCGTTGGCTGTGGCAGGTATCAGTCCAACCCGACTCAAGGGCTACTCGCAGCTTGCCGCCGGGCATCTGGAGGTCGCAAGCGCTATCGCCAACGGACTGGCCGATGCTGGCGTGACGATCCGCGTCGCAGCGGATGCTTACGGCCTGGATTTCGCGGTGTGGCGCGAAGAGCGCTACGACCTGGTGGTCGGCCGCCGTGAAATGAACTCGCGGCCGGTGCTAGCGATGCTCGAAGCGCTCGGTTCGGGGCAGTTCGCGCGCGAGATCGCCGATCTGTGCGCGTACGATACCGGCGAGATGGGCAAGATCGCGGCGCGCCTATAGGAACGTGGGCGCAATCAGAGGATGGATTCGAGGAACTCGGCCGAACGCAGGCGGCGATCGATTACACCCGCGATGAAGCGCGCCATCGCCAGCGCGCCATCGCTGCCCGCTGCCGACAAATCGCACGCCGTGGCGAAGTCGGCGAGCCCCAGCCGCGCGAGCGAGTTGACGCTCGCGGCGGCGAGCCCGATCGCACTCGCCTGAAGTCCGGCGCGGCATCGGCGGCATACGATGCCGCCGCGCGCGGTGATGAATGCGATCGACGTATCTTCAGGGCCCGGCAGCGCCGCGCATACGCGGCACCGCGCGAACTCCAGCCCGAATCCCGCCCATTGCAGCAGCTTGAGCTCGAAAGCCTGCCGCAATGATGCGCCTGCGCCGCGGCGCGCCAGCGTGCACATCGCATCGCATAGCAGCTGATACGCGCCCGATGCCTCCGCCTCTTCACGCGTGAGCGCATCGGTCAGCTCGGCCATGTAGCAGGCCAGCGCGATCTTGCCGAGATCGTCATCGAGATTGTGCGGCGGGAGTCCGCCGGCCTCCGCGCGCGTAATGAAAACCAGCTCCCCATGCGGCCTGCGCCGGAAATAGAGCATCACATGCGAAAACGGCTCGAGCTTGCGCTCGAAGCGCCGGCGCGAGGCCTTGGCCCCTTTGGCGATGCCGCTGAGCTTGCCGGCATCGCGGGTGAGCAGGCTGACGATGCGGTCGGCTTCCGAATAATCGCGCGCGCGCAGTACGATCGCGGGCGTGACTTCCTCGACCGGCATCGCGGATGCTCGCTACATCCGGCGCAGCATCGATTGCTGGATGCCGCGCACTTGCGAGCGCATCGCCTCGACGCCCGCGACGTTGCGCCCGCCGCCGGCCGCTTCGCGCATCAGGTTGTCGAACTTGGCCAGGATATTGGCGATCTTGGTATGCGCCTCGATCAGCGCGCGATTGCGCAGGTCGTCGCTCTCCCACTGCCGGGCGGCATACTCCTGCAGTTCCTGAGTCTGGATGAGCAGCTCGCGCGCCTCCTCCTCGTAGCCTTTGACCAGGCGCTGGATGGTATCGCGGACCTTGGGCCGTTCCTCGGGATCCTTCCACAGCGCGTGTTCGAGAAATGGCAAGTCATCCTCGGCCGCCTGCGTACGGCCCAGCAGCAGCGCATGTGCGCGGAGCAGATCGAGTGAATTGCGCCAGCGCCGATCCGAAGCGATGATCTGCTGGCGCGCGAGTTCCCGACGAAGATCGGCGATCGCGCGAAGGATCGGCCCGGGAATCGCAACCTTCATCATGGCGGCCTGCAATTCCTTCAGCTCGGCGAAGCCCAGCCGCGTACGCTCGCGCGCCGGCGCGGCTTCGAGCATCTTGAGGAAGCGAAATTCCTCCGCGATGTAGTCGACGACGTAACGCAGCATGAAACGGTCGTAGAGCGCGGTCAGTTCCTCCTCATCGGGCAGCTCGTTGGATGCGCCGAACATCGTGATCAGCGGAACGATGATTCGCTCGCGGCCATTATGGAACAGGCGTTCGTTGATAACCGTCAGCAGCGCGTTGAGGATCGATGAGTTGGCCTTGAAGATCTCGTCGAGGAAGGCGATGTGCGCCTCGGGCAGCTTGTGCGAGGTCACGCGGCGATAGTCGTCGGCCTCCAGCGCCTTGAGGCTCACCGCGCCGAAGATTTCCTCGGGCGTCGAGAACTTGGTCAGCAGCCACTGGAAGTAGTTTGCGCCCTCGATGCGCTGGCACAGTTCTTCGGCGAGCATCGATTTGGCGGTGCCAGGCGGACCGATAATCAGGATGTGGCTGGAGGAGAGCAGGGCGCATAGCGCGCCATCGATTAGATCGGCGCGTTCGAGGAAGAGCTGGTTCAGCTCATCGCGAATCTTGAGCAGTCTGGCTTGTGCGTCGGACATTCCCAATCCGCGGGCGGCGGCGCTCCGCAATCGAGCCAGAAGCTATCAGAGCGCGGCGCGCCGCTTAAGGCCGTGCTATCATGCCGCCTTGCCGGGACGCATCGCCGGCGCTACTAAGAGAGGCGGGTCGCCGTGCAGGAATGGAGCCTGCGCGTGCCGGGCCATACAGCTCGCGGAGGCAGCGATGGAAAAAGCATTGGCGGGCGTCAAGATTCTCGATCTCACCCAGTTCGAAGCCGGCACTTCGTGCACCGAGATGCTGGCATGGCTAGGCGCCGACGTGATCAAGCTCGAAACGCCGGGCTCGGGCGATCAGGGCCGCGGATTGCTCGGTGAGAAGGGCGTCGACTCGCACTACTTCATGCTGCTCAACGCCAACAAACGCAGCATCACGCTCAACCTCAAGAGCGAGCGTGGCAAGCAGATCTTCATTGAGCTGGTGAAGAAGGTCGATATCCTGAGCGAGAACTTCTCGCTGGGTACGATGGAGAGCTTCGGGCTGGGCTACGATTACCTTCGGACCATCAACCCACGCCTGATCTACTTGACGATCAAGGGCTTCGGAACATGGGGCCCATACAGCAAGTACAAGAGCTTCGACATGATTGCGCAGGCCGCCGGCGGCGCGATGACGATCACGGGCTTTCCGGGTTCGCCGCCGCTCAAGCCGGGCCCGACCATCGGCGATACCGGCACCGGCATCCATGCCGCAACCGGCGTGCTGGCCGCATACATCCAGCGCGAGCGCACCGGCAAAGGGCAGAAGGTCGAAGTCGCGATGCAGGAGGCGGTGCTGAACTTCGTACGCGTGCCGATGATGGGCACTTACCTCACGAACAAGCCGGTCGTGCGCAATGGCAACCGGCTGGCCGGTGCCGCGCCCGCGGACATCTACAAGTGCGCGCCCGGCGGCGACAACGATTACATCTATATCCTGTGCACCACGCGCGCGATGTGGGAGGCGTTGTGCAGCTCGCTCGGTCGCCCCGAACTCGCGACCGACGACCGCTTCAAGGATCAGCGCGCACGCAACCAGAATGCCGAAGCGCTCGCCACGATCATCAGCGATTGGACCGCAACGCGCAGCAAGCATGAAGCGATGAAGATCCTGGGCGAGGCGGGCGTGCCATGCGGCAAAGTGCTCGACACGGTGGAGCTGCTGAATGACCCGCATCTGCGCGAGCGCGGCATGATCGTCACCGTCAAGCATCCGGTCCGCGGCGACTTCACGATGCCGGGATGCCCGGTGCGGCTGGACGATTCGCCAGTGAACGTGACCGCCGCGCCGCTGCTCGGCCAGCACAACGCGGAAGTGTACGGCGAGTATCTCGGGATGACGGTGGCGGACGTGGAGGGGTTGCGTGCGGATGGCGTGGTCTGATTGAGACCGCGCCAACGGACACGTCGCGCATCCCGACGTACGCGAGACTAGCCAATCCAGCGTGAGTACCGGTGATCCGTTTGATGCGATCGAGTCGCTCAGGGGTCGCGCCCAAGAGCTGCTAAGCGGCTTCGCTCGTACCCATCGCGGCGTTGCATACGCCGACCTGCGTATCGAAGCGGTCTTCGCGCGTTCGAGCGCGGCCGAGAATGGCGCGCCGCGGTCGAGCTCCGAGAGCGAGACGCTCGCATTTGGCGTGACCGTGCATGCCGGGGGTAGCGGCGGAGTCATCGGACATGGGCAATGGGGCGGCGAGCTGGGACGGCCGGCGCTGCGCGGATCGCGGCCCGAGGCCGCGATCCGCGCAGCGCTGCAGAGCGCCTGGCGGCGCGCGCGCCTCAGCGCGCGCGAAAAGGCCGCGTTGATCCGCGATGCAGGCCAGGCGAGCATCGCGAGCCTGATACGCGCGGAAGTGCCGCCACGAGCGGCCATCCGCGATGATGTCGCGCCCGTGTTCGCCGGCGATCCGCGCGCAATCGATCCGCGGGAGTTGGAGCGGCTGAGCGTCGATGCCTCTGCGCAAGTTTCGGCGCTCGGAGCTGAGATCGCGTTCAACTTCGTCGGTGCGCTCAGCGAAATCCGCCGCGAGCTATTCGTCAACACTGAGGGCGCGTCGATCTCGCAGGGCTTCGCGTTCTCGCAGGGCGACTGTTACGTCGTCGCCGAGACTGCGCACGGCCATCAGGAAAGCTACGACACGATCGGCCAGCAGCGCGGCCCGGAATGCCTCGCCGAGGGATGGCGCGGCGAGCTGATGCCAAATCCCGACCTGGCCGGCTTCGCTGTGGCGCTCGGGATCGAGGCGCGCGAACTGGCTGCCGCGCCCGCGCTCAAACCGCCTGCGGGCGAGGTGACGGTGGTCACCGATCCGCATTTCAATGCGCTATTGGCTCACGAGATCATCGGCCATCCGTGCGAAGCGGATCGAGCGCTCAAGATGGAAGCGGCATACGCTGGCCGGAGCTGGTTGCTGCGTTCAATTGCCAAAAACGAGCTCGGCCACCGGGTCGGATCACCGCTGTTGTCGGCGTGTTCAGACCCGTCGCTCGAAGGCTACGGATTCTACCGCTACGACCATGAAGGCACGCCCGGCGCGCGTGTGATGCACATCGAGGGCGGCGTGTTCCGCGGCTTCCTCAACTCGCGCGCGACAGCCGCGGCGCTCGGCGTGGCGCCCAATGGCGCCGCGCGCGCCAGCGAAGCCCGCTACATGCCGCTGATCCGAATGTCGAACACCTTCTTCATGCCGGGCGAGAGCGATCCCGCTCGCATCATCGCCGACGTCGAGCGCGGCTACTATGTGTGTGGGCACAGTGTCCCGTCGATTGCCGAATCGCGCGAGAACTTTCGCATCTCGGCGCGGCGTATCTATGAGATCGAGCACGGCCGGCTCGGACGCCTGTACCGTTCGGGTAGCGTGATAAGCGACAGCCGCCGCTTCTTCATGAACGTCGATGCGGTCGGTAATGACCTTCGCCTGATTGCGATCCCCAATTGCGGCAAGGGTCAGCCGATGCAGGTCAAGCGGATGTCGAACGGCGGCCCAACCATGCGCTCGCGCGCCTATCTGGGCGGCGCCTGAATCGATCAACCGCGAAACCAGCCGGATCAGTCGTCGGCGCCGACCGCGGTGAGCGGTATCGCCTCAGCGGCGATCGCCGGCACATAGTAGGCTTCGGGCGAGCCCCACACGATCGCTGGTTCCGCCCGCGCACCGACCGCAATTGGGTGGGCAAACACCTGCTCGATGTTGCCATTGATGCGCAAGCAGTTGGGCACCAGCGGAGGCCCGATCTTTCCATTGCGGATGAGATATGAGTCGCCGCTCACCGTGCAGGTAAAATCGCCGGCCCGCTGCCCATTGATCGGGTAGGTGTACCAGACGCGCCCGATGTAGATTCCGTCGCCCACCGCCGCGAGCATCCGTTTCAGATCCATTCCGCCGCGCGAGCGCATGAAGATGTTGGTGCCCGACGACCCCGGATGCGCATCAAAGCGGCGCTCGCCGCCCTCGCCGATGCGGAAGCCATTGCCGGCGCCAAACGACACTGCGGCGTCGGCGCCCAACTTGTTGGCTCTATGTTCATCGGCCGCCAGCCGGCGCGAATCGTAGTGATTCGACAGCAGTCCGACCAGCCGCCCGGCGCGGATCAAATCAACCTTCGCTGCTGGCAGGCCCTCGCAACTGATCCGCCGTCGCACCGAGCCTCCGCTTGCGCAAGGATCGTCAGCGAGACTCAGCCGCTCGTCCATCACGGGCTGGCCGAAACGGCCATGATAGGCGGAGCTGGCAGTGTAAAACGCGCCGGTGGTGAGGCTCGGCACGATCATATAGTTCAGTATTTCCGCGATCGGCTGCGGGCCGAGGATCACGCGCCAGGTCCCCGATGGTGCACGCTCGCCACCGCTCAGCGCGAAGGCCCGCCGCATCGCATCCGCGCCCAATCGCGGGACCAGCCGCGCAATCGCAGCCCGCGAGCCACCGAGCGCCGATGCGGTGGCCTTGGCTTCCAGAGCCTCGATCAGCACAGCCACCGAGGCGCGGAAGTGCGCGCTTTGATCCGCGCGTACAGCCGCGAAACGCGAGCCGCCGACCGCGATGCGATCGCGTATCAGCGTCAAGTCTCCGCCGATGATCAGTCCGCGAGGTTCGTCCTTGGGCGCGTTGCGGAACGCCTTTGCCGATCCGCACCTGAAGCTGGAGAGCGCGCCGCGGATGATCGACCATGCGCCCTGCACCAGCACGCCATCGCGCATCGCGATCAGATCATTCGCTTCTATTGGGCCGGGCTTCGGCTCGCGCGGTATGGCGGGAAGTCCGGAGAAGTCTGGATCGACGACCGATGCATTGCGGGCACGCTCAAGGCATCGGCGCAGCGCATCGAGCGAGGGTTCGCCGGGCTCAAATGCCGCACCGCTCTCATGCGGATTACGCTTCATCGCGATGCGCAGCGCGATTCCATCGCCTGCGAGCGACTTGAGCTCTTCGACGCCACGGCAGGGGATATCAGAGGTGTAGTTGAGCCGCGCCACGATCTGCTCGCTGCTCGAACAGTAGATCTCAAAGTCGCCGAGGTCGCGCTCGCGCCTGAGCGCGCCGGTCGCGACGCGCACGAAGGTGGACAGTTCACTCAGCCTGAGCATCCGGGATGGCGCGTCAGCGAGGCGCGGCGGCGAATGATCGGTCATTCGCCGCCAGCAGTGGTAGCTGAGCGCCCTCATGAGCGAGCAGCCAGCGCTTGCGCTCGATCCCGCCGCCATAACCGACGAGCTTGCCGTTGGCGCCAATCACGCGATGACATGGGATTACGATCCCTACCGGATTAGCGCCGTTGGCGGCGCCGACCGCGCGCACGGCGGCGGGTGCGCCTATCCTGCGCGCCAGCTCGCCGTACGAGATCACCGCGCCGACGGGAATCGCGCGCAGTTCGTTCCATACCGCGCGCTGAAACGGCGAGCCGCCGGTATCGGCCGCGATTCCCTTGAGCGCGTCGAGCTCGCCTGCGAAGTAGGCGGCCAACCGGGTCGCGGCGTTCGCCGGATCTTGCGCGGGGCGGAATTCGATTGCGCCGAAGCGGCGCGTCAGATGCGCGCATGTGCGCTCATTGAGATCGCCGAAATCGAGCGCGCATAGCGCTCCCTCGAATGCGGCGACCGTGATCATGCCGATCGGCGATGAAATCGATGCGAGTTCGAGAATCATGCGTGCCGCGCTCAAGACGTCACCTTCTTGCCGTCGCGATAGTGCTCTTCCCAGTTGCGGAAGCCGGCCGGATCCCATCGCTTCCACGTTCCGTCCTTCTGGCCCTTGACGTACCCGCCTTCAGCTGACTTCTGACCGTTGGGATACCATCCGCTGTGGGGCCCCTGCTGTACGCCGTTTTGGTAATGATCGATTGCGGAAAGCTGGCCGCTGTCGTACCACGAGCGCCACTCGCCGCTTTGCTTGCCGTCGTGATAGACGCCTTCCATGGTCGTCTCGCCATTGGGACCATACAACGTGAAGCGCCCCTCCTTGACCGGCTTGCCATCGACCATCTTCTCACACCAAGTCTCGGAGCCGTCCGGCGGTCCTTCGCCCATCAGCCTGGCGCCGGGCGGGCAGGGCGGTTCACTCTTGCATGCGCTGGTCGCTGCGATCGCGACGATTGCAACCGCGATCGCGAGCAGCCTGCCTGAATTCGTCAGCATCGCGATTGAGATGAGCGCGTCGCCATGATCATCACAATAGCGAAGCGGGGCCGGGGGTTCAGCATCGCCTGAAGGCCATCTGTCGCCGTCTCACGCCAGCATGCCATCCGGATGCGAAATCGGACCGCCGGCCAGATGGCCGGCGGTCCGATGCGCCTACCAACGCTCGATCAGCCCGCCGATCCCGTCGAACCCAACAGATTCCCGCCCAGCGTCGCGTTGCCGACGCGCACATCGCCGATCACGTTGATCATAGATGGCTTGCCCGACTTGAACGCCCGCTCGAGCGCCGGAACGATCTGCTCGGGTGTCTCCACCTGCTCGCCGTGGCATCCCATCTCGGCGAAGATTTTGTCGTAGCGGATGTTCGGCAGCATGTTGAACGGGTCGGTGCGGCCCTTCAACCCGGGCATCTGATCGAAGCTCGGTCCCCATGAGCTGTTGTTCCACAACACCGTCATAACCGGCAGCTTGTAGCGCGCGGCGGTCTCCATGTCCCAGCCGCCTATTCCCAGTCCGCCGTCGCCGCTGATCACGACCACCTGCGCACCCGGACGCGCGAGCTGCACGCCGATTCCCATACCCACCCCGTGTCCCACCGGCGCGAGCGGACCGGCGTCGACCACCTGGCCCATGAAGCGGCAGGTGAACGCCTGGCTCATCCAGCCCGACATCGTAAAGCTGTCGATGACGGTGGTCGCGTTCTTGTCCAGCACCTTGATCAGATCCTGCGCGAGCCGCGCCGGGTGAATCGGCGAGGCGGTGCTGACCTTCTTTTGTTGGTCGGACAGCGCGGCGTCGAAGCGCGCGCGCGTCGCCTGCACTTCCTTGAACCATTCGGAACTGCGATTGCGCGAGAAGTCGAGCTTCAGTTCCTTGATCCGGTTGATCATCTGGCGCAGCACGAGTTTGCAGTCGCCAACGATCGGCAAGTCCGCATTGACTTGCCATCCGATCCGGGTCGCCGTCGCATCGACCTGGATATACTTGGCCTTATCAGTCCAAGTCGGCGGCTGTCCGAAATGCTCGCCGCTCCAGAAGCGGAAGCCGAGCGCCAGGATCACATCGGCGCCGCCCGTGAACGGCTTTTTGAACGGTCCGCGGATCGCCAGCACATGCTCCTCCGAGACCGCTCCCTGCCCGGCGCGCCGCGCATAGACAGGAATTCCCGTCAGCTCGACGAATTCATTGAGCTCCGCACCGGCGCCCGACCAGAACAGCCCATCGCCGCCCGCGATCAGCGGTCGTTCCGCGCCATGCAACATCTCGATCGCGCGGTCGATATGCGAGGGGTCGCCCGCCGAGCGGATGTCGTCGGCGGTGAAGCCGCGCGCACCCTTGCGCTGCTTTGCGTCGTCGTCGTGATGGTAGAGGATGTTCTGCGGGATCTCGAACAGCGCGACGCCCTGCGGTGGCGCGATCGCCTCGCGGAACGCAGAGCGCAGGTCGAACTCGATCGTACTCCAGTCGGTCACCCGCTTGGTGAACTTCGAGAAGCTGCGCACGACCTCGGAGCCGTAAGCTTCCTGGAACGATCCCAGATGGTCCTCGGTGTTGGGATGCTGCCCCGAGAGGCACACCACTGCGCTGCCGGTGAGTCCCGCCACGCACAGCCCGGTCACTGCGTTGGTCAGGCCACATCCGGCGGTCACCATGCATACGCCCGGCTCGCCCGACGTGCGCGCGTAGGCATCCGCGGCGTAGGCGGTCGCCTGCTCATGGCGCATGTGGATCATCCTGACGTCATTGTTCTTGAGGTTGGCGAGAATCGGAAAGAGATGCCCGCCGTTAATCGTGAAGCAGTAGCGAACACGTTGCTCCTTGAGCACGCGCCCGACTATCGCGCCGCCGTCCATCTTTGCCATCGCCCGAAATCCTCCTCGAAGTGCTGTCAGCGCATCGCTTGTTCCGAATCCTGCCACAATTCGCCGTCTGCCGAGAAGCGCGGCGCTCAGGCCCGAATCGAGGCGTCTGCCGCCTTGGGGATTTGACGGTCTTGGGTAGTGGCGCGCACGCCCAGTCGATGGCACACTCTTACGCCAGTTGTGGCAACCCCGTGTGGAGTGGAAGTGGTGAGGCCTAGCGTTCCCAACAACCGCTGTGCCGAGATTCGATGACTTCGTCGATGAGACAGACGTTCGCGATCATCACCATGGTTGCGTGGGCCTGTTTTGCGGGAACCGCTCTGGCCAGCGAACCAATCGCAGAGACCGAGCCCTACGGCCGGCCGACGCCATCTGCCAAGCTCGTGCCTGCAGCTAAGCCGGCCAAGTCCAACGTCAAGGCCCCTTCCGGCAAGCAATCGGCCGAGGCAGCGGCCAAGGGTGCGAAGCCCTCGCAGGGGCCTCCAGCCGGCGTCGGGCATGAGCCCGCCGCGGCATTCGCAGCTGAGGCTGCGGAAATGAAAGGGGGCGCTTCGAAGGCGAATAGGCCATTCAGCTTGGTCGATCCCAAATCGTGGCCGTTTTCGTTCGTGCCCGTGCCCGAGGTTGCGACCGATCCCAACCAGGGCACGACCATCGGCGTGCTGCCGGTCTTCCTCTTCAACAATGAGCACCACGAGATTCGCAGCATCTTTGCGCCCGACGTCAACTACAACACCAACATTGGAGCGGGCGGGACCGTGCGCTATCTCGCCTATCCGTCCGAGAACACCCAATGGTATGTGATCGGCTCCGCAGCGCAGCAAATCGCGCGCAGAGTCGATCTCTTCTACTCCACCGGCCGAACGCGGCATGATCGCTGGTCGCTTGACGGTCGTTTCTACTTCGAGCGCGATCCCACCGATCGCTTCTTCGGCATCGGTAACCAATCCAACCAGAACAACGAGACCAATTTCACCACCGAGCAGGTCTACGGCGATGTTCGGCTCAGCTACAACTTCTCGCCCGAGTTGCAACTGACGCTGTGGGAGAAGCCGCGCTATGTCCGAATCCAGCAAGGTGCGCTGGACAACCTGCCGTTCATCGGCACGCTCTTTCCCACCGTCAAGGGGCTCGGCGGCGGCAGCGACATCATGAACCGCCTGATGGTTTCCTACGACACGCGTGACGCGATCGACATACCCCGCCATGGCGGGCTGGCGCGGGTCTTCGGCGGCATCTCCGACCGCCGTTTCATGAGCTCAGTGTCATACACGCAATTCGGCGGAGAGTTCCGCCGCTACGTACCGCTCGGCAGCCGCATTACGCTGGCCGGCCATGCGTTTTTGCAGTACACGCCGGCGGGCAACGAGACCCCGTTCTGGGCGATGGGGCGCCTGGGCGGCGAGGACAGCCTGCTGACCAACCAGCAGACCCTGCGCGGCTACGGGGCAGGCCGCTACGTCGATAACAACCTCTCAGTCGCAAACCTTGAAATGCGCACGCGCGTCTACGAAGCCAACCTGTTCGACACGCACGGCATCGTCGAGCTGGCGCCGTTCATCGAAGCCGGCAAGGTCTTCCACACGCCGCGCGACAACCCGATCAACCGGCTCCATCCGGTGGGCGGTATCGGCTTTCGCGGCATCGCCGAGCCCTTTGTCGTCGGCTATGTCGATGTCGGCTACGGCGGCGAAGGCACGTCGATCTTCTCCGGAATCAACTACCCGTTCTAGTGTGGTGCCCGCAAACAACTTGAATATGTCGGTCAAATCGCTTCGCGTAGATCCCTTCGGCAAGAGGAGTCTCAGGGCAGGCTCTTCGACACGGCTCGCGTCGCTCGCCGGCTCAGGATGACGAGAAGAAGGCTTTTTGTGTCATCCCGAGCGAGCCGAGCGTCCAGTGAGGCGACGAGGGATCGACGCGGAGCGATTCGTTCAAGCGTCTTTTTGAAGTCATTTGCGGGACGGGACACTAGCGTCCCGCGATGCGCCGCTCGCGCTACATCCGCTCGATAATCTCGCGCGCGAAGTCTTCGATCGAGTCTCTGAATCCCTCCATCGGCGGATTGAGAAAGACCTGCGTCAGGCCTGCGCGTTCAAGCGCTCGCAGCCGCTCGATGATTTCCTCGCGCGGACCGACCATGGTCGTCGCACGGATGGTTTCGGGCGTCACGAAGCGGCGCTCGTCCGGCACGACGTATGTGCAATGCCCATCGTGGAGCTCGAGATAGCGCTCCTCGGATGGCGTCTTCATCGCGTTCACGTATTCGAGATACGCATCATAGACGGGGCGGATCCCGGCAGGCAGCGTTTCGGCGCGCGCGTAGCCCGCGGCCATCGCATGGAAGCTCGCCATCACCCAATGTTCGGTCATCGCGGCGACGCGCGCCGAATCGATCTTCTCGCCCGGCCGCAGCACGCATACGTGCGTCAGCGATACGATCGGGAAGCCCGGCTTGATGTCGCGTCCCGCCTTGGCCGCGCCGATGCGCAGTGAGCCGAGCACGCGATCCATCCGATCGGGCGCGGCGATGCCGGTGGTCACCAAGCCGTCGCCGAACTCGCCCGCGATCGCGATCGCGTTGGGCGCGTTGCCAGCCACATACATCGGAATCGGACCGTCGAGGTTGATGAAGCGATAGTCGCGATGCAGGAAACGAATCTTGCGGCGCAAGCCCTCGGTCTCATAGAGGGCTTCGCCTGTGCGCAGCAGCTCGCTGATGACGCGCACTTCCTCGCGGAACGCGGCGAGCTTGACCGGCGGAAGGCCCATCACACGGCGGCCCGTGTGACCGGTGCCGAAGCCGAGGATTACGCGTCCGGGCGCCAGCTCGTTGATGGTCGCGATCGAATGTGCGGTGACGGGCGGAATCCGGTTCGATGCGATCGCGACGCCGGTGCCGAGCTTGATGCGCCTGGTGTTGACCGCAGCCAGCGCCATGCATGCGTAGGTGTCGCCCCAAATCATGTGCGAGTCGGGAATCCAGGCGTGGGTGAAGCCGAGCTGCTCGGCGAGCTTGGTTTCCCCGACGGCTAGTTGCGGCCGGGTGAAGATCAACGTTCCGAATTCCATCGCGCGCCTCCGCGCCCGCGTTGGGATACGGGCGCGGCGAGTATAGCGGGTGCGCGCGGATTACGTCACGCCACCGGCGAGGCCTGTAAGGTCTCGCTGTTCGAGGCGCTCGCCGCAAGCTATATTCAGATGGGACCAGGGCCATGATCAGCAGAACCGACGATCCGCGCGACTGGAGTGAACAGGACGAGCAGCGCGACTTCAGCTCCGAAGCCGCCAGCTCAGCGATTCGCATCCGCCCCGACCAGCTCAAGAGCCTTTACGTGCTTGATTCGCAGCGCGCTCTCGCGGCGGTCGCCGGTACGTGGGCGTTGATCGCCACGGCAATTGGCGCCGCGCTATGGACCGGCAGTCTGCTGGTATGGGTCATCGCGATCCTCGTAATCGGACGCTCGCAGCATGCGCTTGCCGTCCTGATGCACGATGCGGCGCATTTCCGGATGTTGCCCAGCCGGCGCTGGAACGATTTCGTTGGCCAGTGGCTGTGCGCGTTTCCGATCGCGAGCAATCTCTACGCCTACCGCAATGTTCACCTGCGCCATCATCGCTACCTGCTCAGCGATCGCGACCCCGACCTGTCGCTGTCGCGTCCCTATCCCGTCACTTGGACGAGTTTCCGGCGCAAACTTCTACGCGATGCGACCGGCGTATCGTCGCTGGTGATGCGCGGATATGTGACGGTTGACAAAGGCCGCGCGCGGCTGGCGTTCGGCAATCTGTTCCGCCGACGGCTCAATACCACCACCGTCGCCCGCCGCTCCGCAGCGGTCGGCGCGATCGCGGCGCTCTTCTGGCTCGGCTACGGGTGGGCGTTCATCGGGTTATGGGTGCTGCCGCTATTGACGGTGTATCAGGTGATTCTGCGCGTCCGCGGCATCCTCGAACATGCGGCGGTACCCGATGCGGCTGACGGCCTGCGCAACGCACGCACGATCGTTTCGCACAACCCGGCGCTGCGCTTCATGCTCAACCCGCATCACGTCGCCTATCACCTCGAGCATCATCTCTATCCGGCCGTGCCGCACTACCATCTAGCAGCGCTGCATCGTGCGCTGGCCGAGGATCCTCGCTTTGCGGGCGCGCTGGTCGAAACCAGCTATGCGCGCGCCTTGGGCGATTTGGTCAAGCGGGAGCTTCCTGCGGCGGCCTGACTTGCGGCGAAGTCGCAATCGCTGCGAACACGCGATGGAATACGGCGAGCGGGTCTGAGGGGAAACGCGCGGCGAGCGTGGCCCGCAGCTCGTCGTCGAAGCGCGCGACCTGATCGGGTTGCAGCGAGGCCCCGACGCCCGCACTGGCGCGGACCCGTCCGCGCCATGCCTCATGCGAATACGGCACGTCGAGATCGAAGCTGAAGGTCTCAATCTCACGAAAGGCCGCTTCCGCGAGGTCGCGCAGCCACGCGGGATACATTCCCAGGCCCCGGCCGAACTTCCAGGCCGGGTTATGCTTCATGATCAGCTGTTCGGTCGCCTCGGCGACGTTGCCGCTGACGGGAATCCAGTCGAAATGCGCGATCACGATGCGTCCGCCGGGAACCAGTAGTCTGCGCGCCTCCAGCGCGGCGCCGGCCCGGTCGAACCAATGCCAGCATTGGCCGGCCGTCACCAGATCGAACGACCCGTCCGGCAACCCACTCTGTTCGGCGCTCGCGACAAGGTAGCGAGTTGCTACCCGCGCTTCGGCGTCGAGGCTGCGGGCCTGCACGATCATCTCGGCCGAGCGATCCAGTGCCGTCACTTCCAACCCGCGCCGCGCAAGTCCGCGCGCGAGCGTGCCCGTTCCGGTGCCGAGGTCGAGCGCGCGGATGCCGGCCCGCAGCACATTCATCGCGGCCAAGCGATCGTAGATGCGGTCGGGGAAGCCGGCGCGATGGCGGGCGTAGTCGTCGCTGGTTCTGCCGAATTCGATTTCCATTGTGAACCCCGCAAGTTGACTGCATATATCTATATATATCTTGATGATTACACGCAACAACTGCACAAGGCTTGACGCTTTCGCCTCCCAAGTGCAGAACTGCTTGCAGTGGCCGTACGCAACTCCGATCGCGGTGAAATGCTCGGCGCAGCCGAGGCTGCCCAACAGCTTGGCGTCAAGCTTTCCACACTCTATGCATACGTCAGCCGCGGCTGGCTCAAGAGCTATCGGCGCAAAGTCGGCCGCCAGGCGCTCTACCGCCGCGGCGATATCGAGGCGCTGCGCGGGGTGGTCGCGCCCGAACGCGGCCGCCGCGGCCGCAGCTTGCCCGCGGCCGCTTCATGGGTGACGGTCGCGCAGCCCGCCAGCGCCGACAGCGGCTCGCCCGGTGTGATCGTCGCGGAATCGGCGGTCAGTTCGCTGCTCAACGGCCGTCTCGCTTACCGCGGCTACCCGATTGAAGAGCTGATCGAGCGCGCGAGCTTCGAGGAGGTCTGCCTCCTGCTGTGGGACGGCGAACGCCCTCGCGCCGAAGCCTTGGAAGCTCTGCGCGCGGAAATCTATGGAGCGCGGATGCCGGCGGCGGTCGCGGCATCGCTCGCCGCGGTCGGCCAGGATGCCTCGCCGCTGCTGCGGCTCACCGCTGTGATGCCAAGCCTGATCGCGATGGAACGTCAGCAATCGCCACGAACTCGCATCCGGCAAGCCGTGTTCATCATCTCGATGCTGCCGTTGGCGCTCGCGCGTACCCCCGCGGCTGCGGCGGGTCCGCTACCGGGTGAGGGCGGGATGGCGGCACGCCTGCTGATGACCGGGCGGCTGGCGCCAGCGCCGCCCGAGGATTGGGAAATCGCCGCGATGGATCGCGTGCTGATCGCTTGCGCTGAGCATGAGCTCAACGCCTCGACCTTCGCTGCTCGCGTGGTGGCGAGCACCGGCGCAGATCTTTACGCGTCGGTGTTGGCGGCGTTGTGCTCGCTGGCAGGGCCGATTCACGGCGGCGCATGCGATCGCATCGAACCGATGATGGAGAAGCTGCTGGCGGGCGGGCGCATTGACCAATCGCTGGCAGGCTTCGCGCGCGAGCGGATGCTGCCGCCCGGCTTCGGCCATGCGATCTATCCCGGCGGCGATCCGCGCGCGGTGCTACTGCGCAAGCTCGCCTCAACGATCGCGCGCAACAAGGGTCGCAAGCTTTACGAGTTGGCGCTCAGGGTTGAGGACGCAGTCTGGAAGCAGGAACGCCTGCGCCCCAATCTCGACTTCTACCTCACGGTCTGCACCCGGATGCTCGATTTTCCGCGCGGGCTGCCTGCCGCGATCTTCGCTGTCGGCCGTTCTGCCGGATGGATCGCGCACAGCCTCGAACAATACGCCGACAACCGCCTGATTCGTCCGCGTGTGCGCTACAAGGGCGCTGCGCTGCGCCATTGGCAGTGAGCAGTCACGCGCGGGCTTTGACGGCGAGGCGCGCGAGTCGTAAAGAGCGGTGACATGAAAGCAATCGCCAAGACCCGCGCCGCGCTCGGCGCCGAGATCATCGATGTCGCAAAGCCGCGGCCGGCCGATGGCCAACTGCTCGTGAAGATCGCGGCGTGCGGCATCTGCGGCTCCGACTTGCACATCTATCTGTGGGAGCTGGGCGCCGAGCGCTTTGCGCCGCGCCTGCCGATGGTGATGGGCCATGAGCCGGCGGGCGAAGTCGCCGAGGTTGGCGCTGGAGTCTCCGGCTTCAAGCTCGGCGATCATGTCGCGCTCGATCCATTCGGGCATTGCGGACGATGCGGCCCGTGCCTGGCCGGCCGCTTTCATTTATGCAGCTCGCCAACGATGCTCGGCGGCGCATTCGCCGAGTTCGCGATCGCGCCGGTTGGCAATGCGCACTTGGTGCCGCCTTCTATGGACATGGAACAGGCCGCGTTGCTGGAGCCGTTCGGCACGGGACTGCATGCGGTCGAACAATCGAGCCTTAAGGCTGGCGACAGCGCGGTGATCGAAGGTCCCGGCCCGATTGGGCTAAGCGTCGCGCTCGCTGCGCGCGCGCTGGGCGTGAGCTCGATCGTGATCACGGGCCTGCGCGAAGATGCTGAGCGGCTGGCGCTCGCGCGCCAACTCGGCTTCGCCACCGTATGCACCGCCGATCGCGACTGGATTGCGCAAGTGCGCGCGATGCTCCCGCCGGACGGCGCCGATGCGCTCTTCGACGCATGTGGCGCGATGGATTCGGTGCGCGAACTGGTGCGGCGCGGCGCCGAGCTGATCGAGGTCGGATGGCCCGCGCGCGACCTGCCCTCAGCCGAGCTGCGTGCGCTCTTCTTTCACGGCGTGACGATCATCAACTCGCGCGTCCGCACGCCCGAGACCTGGCGGCGCGCGATCGCGATGGTCTCAAGCGGCGCGGTCGATCTGCGCCCGATGATCACGCATCGCTATCCGCTCAGCGACGGGCTGGCGGCATTCGAACTGCTGCGCGCGCGCAAGGGTGTCAAGGCGCTGGTCCGTCCGGCGTCGTAGCAGTAGTGTCGATACGGTCGGACGCCCAAGGCAATCAGATAGTGAAGAGGTAAGCCACGATGAGACACGGATGGAAAATCGTCGATACCGACACTCATCAGATGGAACCCGAGGGCATCTGGGAACGCTACATCGAGGATCGCTTCAAGTCGGCTGCGCCGCGCGCGGGCAAGACCTCGGCCGGCCGCACGGCCATGATGGTGGAGGGCGAGTCGCTGACCGCCGAAGAGGGCAAGTATCCGATGGCCGCGCCGGAGTTCCTCGAGGCGGTGCGCAAGGCGATGAAGCGCTTCGAGCGCGCGCGCAAAACCAACTTCAGCGCCGAGAGCCGTATCCAGGACATGGACGAGGAAGGCGTCGACGTTCAGGTTCTGTATCCGACGGTCGGCGGCCAGATGCTCGGCAAGGAGTTCCATGATACCGAGCTGCTCGCCGCATGTTGCCGGGCGTACAACAACTGGAGCGCCGAATATTGCCAGGCCGCGCCGCAGCGGCTGCGCTTCGCCGCGATGCTGCCAATCCAGGACGTCGACAAGGCGATCGTCGAGGCGCAGCGCACAGCAGCGATGGGCGCGGTCAGCTATTACGTGCGGCCCAATCCGATCAAGGGCCGCAACCTGTACCATCGCGACTACCTGCCGCTGTGGGGCGAGATCGAAAAGCTCAACAAACCGATCTCGATCCACGATTCCGGCTCGCCCCACATCCCGTCGTTCGGCGAGCGGATGGACAGCCACGTCACCGGCCACATTATCGCGCACCCGTTCGAGGCGATGGTCGCGATGATGAGCCTCATCTGGTACGGCATCTTCGAGCGCTTCCCGCGGCTGACGGTGGTGCACGTCGAGGCCGACGCGGGATGGGTTCCGTATTGGCTGCAGCGGATGGAACAGCACTGGGACTTCAGCGGCAACGCCGAACATCCTGAAATGAAGAAGCGTCCCACCGAGTACTTCAAGAGCAACATCTACGTAGCGTGCCGTGCCGATGAAGCGATGCTCAAGCCCGCGCTTGAGCTGGTCGGTGACGATAATTTCGTTTGGAACACCGACTACCCGCATCCGGACGGGACGTGGCCGTGGGCGCTCAAGAGCATGGAGGCCCAGGCGATCCCGGATGCGAGCAAGCGCAGGATCCTGTGGGACAACGCCGCGCGTGCATTCCGGCTCTGATATCGCAGCGCGTATGCAGAGCGATGTCGCTGCTAATGGAGAGGAGGAAAACTGATGGCTGAGGAATCGGAACGGGGTCCGATGCTGACGACCTTCGCGGTGCTGTTCGCCATCATGGCGATCTCCAACCTGTCCAAGCCCTTCCAGTTCCACGGCGTGGGCTTCGTGTTCTTCGGCACAAAGCTCACCGGCGTCGCAAACATGATCGTCGGACCACTCTTCGGCATCATGCTGGCGGCCTATTCATTCGGGATCTGGAACATGCGCCGATTTGCGGTACCAATCGGGCAGGCGTACGCCGCGTACGTGATCGCTAACATAGTCATGTTCAGTATCAAGCATCAGGCGCCGGGAGGGCCCGGCTGGGGCGCGTTCGTCTACATCAGCGTGGCAGTGGGCGTCTCGGCAGGATCCGCCATCATCCTGACGCGCCGGCGCGCCGAACTGACCTGACGCTCACGCCGCCAGCGTGCGTCGCCATGCCTCCTCGGTGAACAGATGCGAGGGAAATCGCTCTGGCCCCAGGAACGCGACACCGCCTATCACTGCCAGTTCCGGATCCGAAAACATCCGCGCCATCACTCGCTTGCGGCGCGCGCGCGCTTCCGGCCCGAACTCGACGAAAAGCTCTGAGTAGCGGCTGGCGGTGAAACGCAAGCGGCGCATCCGCTCGGCCCGCTCTTCAGCGTAGGGCGCGAACAGCTCCGGCCGCCAATCACGATCGTCGAGCATCAGGTCGCGCACGATCCGCACGTCGCGATACGCAATCGACAACCCCTGCCCGATGATCGGGTCGTTATGGCCGGCCGCGTCGCCGATCAGCACCACGCCCGGGACATATGGAGCGTCAGTCCAGGCATCCTCGTTCGCGTACGAATTGCACGGACCCGCGGGAAAGCCCCGGGCTAGGTACTCGCTGCCAGAAACGCACTTTAGCCGGAACGCTTCGAGGAAGCTTGCCGCGCCATCATCGCCGGCGAAGCGCCGCTTCTGATCGCGTCCATAGCAGATGTACAACCGCGCGCGGCTCGGGCCCTGCGGAAACACCAGGAAGTGGGTGTCACTCTCGGTGCCGATGGTCTCCAGACCGGCAGGCCATCCGTCGATCCCGTCGACGAGCAGGCCCGCCATCAGATGATGTGGCGTGCCACGATGCAATTCGATGCCGAGTTGCCCGCGCACCACTGAATTGCGTCCATCGGCGGCAATCACGATGCGTGGCTTGAGCGTGTGCGATCGCCCGTCGTGATGGAAACTCACCTCGGGCCGTTCACCCGGTCTCACCACGATATCGGCGACGCCGCGCAGCAATATCGCGCCGTCGTCGGCCGCCTCGCGATTCAGCGTGTCGCACATGACGGGATGGCGCATACACAGCGGGCTCTTCAGAGGCGGCGGCAGACCGCTGAAGTCCATCGCCCGCGCTTCGGCATCCGCGATCGGCGTCTCCTCGCTGTATGGGATGTGGCGCTGAAGATGATGGCCGCCCGCCGCACGCAGCACTGCGTAGAGTTGAAGCCGCTCGGTCTCGGCCACGCCCCACGGCGCGAGCCATTCGCCGCGCACTCGATCGACGTGCACGGTGGACTTCTCGAGGATGGTGACGGCGATGCCCGCGCGCGCCAGCGAGATTGCGAGCGCGCTGCCGGCAACACCTCCGCCTACGATTGCTACTTCAGGCGATTGAGTTGTCATCGTGCGCCGCGCACCGGTTTGTGCGGACGCGCGATCAGCCGCCGGCCGCCTTGCGCGCCGCCGGACGCGACATCAACTCGCCGAACCAGCGCGCGGCGTTGGCGTGGCGATCGATCTTCAGGCCGATGAACGAAATCAGCGACAGCACCGAAGCGACGTTGATATCGGCCACTGTGCAGGCGTCGCCGAGGACGTACTTGCGGCCTTTGAGCTGGCCGTCAAGGACGGCGAGGGGCACTTGTAGCGCTTCCTCAGCGGCCTTGGCGGCCTTCGCGTCGCGCTGGGCCTCGGGCAGGAACAGCTTGTTCATCAGGATCGTCATCAGCGGCGGCTCGAACTCGGTCATGGCCCAGATGCTCCACTGTACGGCGTGTGCCTGATCGACCAGCGACTTCGGCCACAGCGCGCCGCCGTACTTCTGCGCGAGATACAGGTTGACCGCCATCGACTCCCAGATGATCGTGCCGTCGTCATCGACTAGCGTCGGGATGTGGCCGTTGGGATTGATCTTCAGGTAATCGGGCTTCCGGGTATCGCCGGTAAAGCTCGTCGGCACGTTCTCGTATTTGATTCCGCATTCATTGGCCATCCAGAGCGCGCGCATCGCACGCGACTGGGGCACGCCGTAGATCTTGATCACAGCTTCCTCCGAGGGTTGGGGTTGAGAAGTGAAATAACTCGCATCTGGTTGAGAGGGCAAGCCTGATTCGTTGCCGCGCAGCTTCAACCGGCGAGCTTTTTCTTGAGAACGTCGGTGATTACCTTGGGATTGGCCTTGCCGCCCATCGCCTTCATCACCTGGCCCATGAAGAAGCCGAACAGTTTGTCGCGTCCGCCGCGATACTCCGCGACCTTGGCGGGGTCGGCGGCAATCAGCTGATCGCATGCCGCCCCGATCGCTCCCTCATCGGAGACTTGCGCAAGTCCTAGCTCGGCGATCGTCGCCTCCGCACCCTTGCCCGATTTACACATCGCGCTGAACGCCGTCTTGGCCGCATTGAGGCTGATCGTCGAGTTCTCGACCATCCGGAGCAGCGCGCCGGTTTCGGCGGGCGCGGGGGCGGAGTCCGCCAACGGCTTCGCGCTTTCGCGTACGGCGCGCAGCACCTCGGTCATTACCCAGTTCGCCGCGGCCTTCTTATTCGCGAGTCCCGGCAACACGGCCTCGAAATATTCGGCGACCTCATGCTCCGCGGTCAGCACGTCAGCTTCGTACGCAGTAAGCCCGAAATCCCGCACATATCGCGCGCGGCGTTCGCCCGGCAGCTCGGGCATCGACGCGCGAATCTCCTTGATCATCTCCTGCGATACCATCAAGGGTGGCAGGTCGGGCTCGGGGAAGTAGCGGTAGTCGTTGGCGAACTCCTTGGAGCGCATCGGCCGCGTCGCTTCACGATCGGCATCCCACAGCAAGGTCTCCTGGAGGACGCGGCCGGCTGATTCGATTACTTCGATCTGGCGGCCGATTTCGTACGCGATCGCCTTTTCGACGTTGCGGAACGAATTCAGGTTCTTGACCTCTGTCCGGACGCCGAGCTTCTCATCGCCACGCTTGCGCACCGAGACGTTGGCGTCGCAGCGGAAACTGCCTTCCTCCATCTTGCCGTCGGAAGCGCCGAGATAGAGCAGCATCGTGCGCAATTCCCGGAGATAAGCGCCGGCATCATCCGGCGAGCGCAAATCAGGCTTGCTAACGATCTCGAGCAGCGCGACGCCGGAGCGATTGAGATCGACCAGGCTGCCGCCGGCGGCATGGATATTCTTACCGGCGTCCTCTTCGATATGGATCCGCTCCAGCCGCACGCGCCGCGCGCCTTCGCCATCGCCGGGCAAGTCGATGTAGCCGCCTTTGCACAGTGGCAGTTCGTATTGGCTGATTTGGTAACCCTTGGGCAGGTCGGGATAGAAGTAACTCTTGCGCGCGAAGATCGAGAGCGCAGCGATCTCGCAATGCGCCGCCAAGCCTGCGCGGATTCCGAGTTCGAGCACGCGCCGGTTGAGCACCGGCAGCACGCCCGGCATTGCCATGCATACCGGACAGACGTTGTGATTGGGCGGCGCGCCGAAGCTCGCGGAGCATCCGCAGAAGATCTTCGAGCGGGTGAGCAACTGCGTATGGACTTCGAGCCCAATCACCGCTTCGTAAGTTTCGTTGATCGTCATCGAATCATCACTATATGGCCTGCGCCGGGCGCTTGAGCGCAAACGAGTGCTCGAATGCGTCCCCAGCGCGCAGGATCGCCTCTTCGCCAAACGGCGGCCCGATCAGCTGCATCCCAATCGGCAGCCGGTTGCCGTCGAATCCGCATGGTACGACCAGCCCGGGCAATCCTGCCAGATTGACTGAAATCGTGAAGATGTCCGAGAGGTACATCTGCAGCGGGTCCTCGGTTTTTTCGCCCAGCTTGAACGCGGTCGTCGGCACGGTCGGCGTCACGATAGCGTCGCACTTCATAAAGGCCTGCTCGAAGTCGCGCCGAATGAGCGTGCGCACCTTCTGTGCCTTGAGGTAGTAGGCGTCGTAATAACCCGCCGAGAGCGCGAAGGTGCCGAGCATGATGCGCCGTTTGACCTCAGCGCCAAAGCCATGCGCGCGCGTCGCGCTGTAGAGCTCCGCCAGCGAGCTGGCTTCGGCGCGCGGGCCATAGCGGATTCCATCGTAGCGCGCGAGATTCGCGCTCGCCTCGGCGGTCGCGATCAGGTAGTACGCGCCGACCGCGTACTCGGTATGAGGCAGTGATATATCGACGATCTGCGCGCCGGACTTCTGGTAGTGCGCCAGCGCGCCGCGGATCGACCGCTCGACATCCGCCGCCATCCCTTCGACGAAGAACTCGCGCGGAACGCCGAGACGCATCCCGCGGACGTCACCGCTCAGCGCCAGCTCGTAGTCGGGCACCGGACGCGCCGAGCAGGTCGAATCGCGCGGATCGACGCCGGCCAGCGATCGCAGCAGGATCGCGGCATCGCGCACAGTCTTGGTGAATGGCCCGACCTGATCGAGCGAAGAGGCATATGCGACGACGCCGTAACGGCTGACGCGGCTGTAGGTCGGCTTGATTCCGACCACGCCGCAAAATGACGCAGGTTCGCGGATCGAGCCGCCGGTGTCGGTGCCCAGCGATGCGAGACATTCGTCCGCGGCGACCGCCGCTGCCGATCCGCCTGACGACCCGCCCGCGACGCGTGTGAGATCCCATGGATTCATCGTCGGTCCGAAAGCGGAATTCTCGGTCGACGAGCCCATCGCAAACTCATCGAGATTGGTCTTGCCGACGAACACCGCGCCTTCCGCGCGCAGCTTCGCGATCACGGTAGCGTCGAAGGGCGGGACGAAGTTCTCCAGGATGCGTGACGCGCAGGTAGTGCGGACGCCGCGCGTGCAGTAGATATCCTTGATCGCGAGCGGAATGCCGCATAGCGCGGGCACCTCGCCCGCCGCGATGCGTGCGTCGGCAGCCCGCGCCTGATCCAGCGCCTCGCGCTCGCTCACCGTGATGAAGGCGTGAATCTTCGGCTCGACCGTGGCGATACGCTCCAGGCAGGCGCGGGTCAGCTCGACCGACGAGATTTCGCGTTTGCGGAGCGAGTCTCGCGCCTCGGCGACGGTCAATCTGTACAGATCCGGCTTCATTTGCGAATCAGCTGCGCGTTAGCGAGGGCTATTCGATGATCTTGGGCACCTTGAAGAACGTGCCCTCGCGTGCGGGCGCGTTGGCCAGCATCTCCTCGGGCGCGGGCGCGTTGGTCACGACGTCATCACGCAGCGGCGTCCCCGCCTCGGCCACTTGTGCGGTAGGCTCGACCTGGCTGGTGTCGAGTTGATCGAGCTTCTCGATGTAGCCAAGGATTTGGTTCAGATCGGTGAGCATCCGCTGTTCTTCGGCAGCATCGAGCCTGAGACGTGCGAGCATCGCCATGCGCCGTACGGTATCGAGCGTGATCTTCTCGCTGGCCATCTGAGAAAAGCTAACACGCGGGCGCCGTGCTGTCAGGAGCCGCGCGGCGCTTGTCAGGGCGCGCACCGGACGCCTAGTTTATGCGCAAGCGAAGGGGGCGCGCCGTGCGCAGCGACTCTGGGCACGCGGCCGTCTCGCCGCATCCAGCGCGGGCATATAGAATTGACGTCAAGACAGCAGATCGCGCAGCGCCTGCGAGACTTCCTGTTCGCGTGTCGCGAGGCTTTGACGCGGGCGGTGGGCAGCCGGCCTATGCGGCTCGGCCCGGCGGGAGAGAAAGCCGCCGCACGTCATCTGCGCAGCCACGGCTACCGGATCCTCGCGCGGAACTTTCGCGCTGCCGGCGCGGAGGTCGATTTGGTCGCGCTCGACGGCGAGACGCTGGTATTCGTCGAAGTGAAGACCCGGATGGGAGGGAGCAGGGGAACGCCGCAGGAGGCGGTAGATCAGCGCAAGCAGGAGCGGATTAGACGCGCGGGCGCTATTTTCGCCGCCCGCAACCGCGCGCATGGCCGCTCGATTCGCTTCGACGTGATCGCGGTTACGGGCGAGGGCAAGGCGCGGCGCTTCGAGATCGTGAGGGACGCATTCTGAATGCTTGATATCAGGCTCATTCGCGAGAATACCGAGCTGGTCAAGAACGAGCTCGGCCGCGCAGGAGTCGCGCCGGAGGAGATCGATCGGATCCTCGCATGCGATCAGAACCGCCGCCAGTTGCAACATCAGCTCGACGAGTTGCGGGCGCGGCGCACCAGGGAATCCCGCGAGCTCGGCAAGGCATCGCCCGAGGAGCGTGACGCCAGGCGCGTGGAGATGCGCCGGCTGGGCGACGAGATCACTCGCGGCGAGCATCGGCTGACCGCGCTCGAGCAGCAGTTTCATGACCTGATGCTCGGCCTGCGCAATATCCCCGCGCCGGGCACGCCGACCGGCCACAGCGAGCGCGACAATGTCGTGGTGCGCAGCGAAGGCGAGATGCGCGTCTGCTCGTTCAAACCGTTACCGCATTGGGAGCTGGGCGAACATCTGGGGATCATCGACTTCGAGCGCGGCGTGAAGCTCTCGGGCACGCGCTTCTATGTGCTCAAGGGCGCCGGTGCGCGCCTCCAGCGCGCACTGATCGACTGGATGCTCGACGTGAAAACCCGCGAGCAGGGCTACTTGGAGATCACGCCGCCGTTCATGGTCAATTCGGCGACCGTGACCGGCACAGGCCATCTGCCGAAATTCGCCGACACGATGTACCACGACGCCGAAGACGACTTCTGGTTCATCCCGACCTCCGAGGTTCCGCTCACCAGCCTCTACGGCGGCGAGATCCTCGACGCCGCGCTGCTGCCGATCAATATGGCCGCGTACAGCCCATGCTTTCGGCGCGAGAAGATGTCGGCGGGGCGCGACGTGCGCGGGATTAAGCGCGGGCATCAATTCGACAAGGTCGAGATGGTCAAGATTGTGCGGCCCGAGGCCTCGGGTGAAGAGCTGGAAAATCTGCTTGCGAACGCACAGGAGATCTGCCGTCGCCTCAAGATCGCGTTCCGCGTCGTGCGGCTATGCACTGCCGATCTGAGCTTTGCGAGCGCCGCCACCTTCGATCTCGAAATGCACGCGCCCGGATGCGGTGAGTGGCTTGAGGTCAGCTCTTGCTCGAACTGTACTGACTTTCAGGCGCGGCGCGCCAACATCCGCTTCCGCGACAAGGGTGGCAAGCCCGAGTTCGTCCATACCCTCAACGGTTCGGGCCTGGCGCTGCCGCGCACGATGATCGCAGTCTTGGAGAACTATCAACAGGAAGATGGCAGTGTCGTGGTGCCGGAAGTTCTGCGCCCCTATATGGGTGGTCTTGAAGTGATTCGCGCCGCCTAGTGCATATTTGCCCCGATTCCCGCGAAGGCCGGCCACTTTGGCATAAGATGGCCGTTTCGCGCCAAGTTCGCCGCCTCGTAACAATCTCTTAACACAGCGTCGCTACAATCCTCTGACGGCGAATTTGGGTTGCGGTACCCTGAGTGAGTGATTCATCGCCCTAGCGTGTTCATCAGGCGCGAGCCCAGCCTTGAAAGAAAATTACGCTTTGCCTGAGCTGGCGAACGGCAGCAGTCCGGGGGTGGCGGCGGCGGGGCGTGCAGCTTTCCAGCGCCGTGCTTCGGAAGGCAAGCCGGGCGGCGACGGCGTGTTCAACGCGATCACCTTGATCTTCGCCCTGCTGGTCTTGGCGGTCCTGTTCGGTATCGCTCTGGTGCTCGTCATCGAGGCTCAGCCGTCGATCGCAAAATTCGGCTTCGGCTTCATCACCGGTACCAACTGGGATCCGGTTGCCGAGGAGTACGGTGCGCTGCCGTTCATCTATGGCACCTTGGTGTCGTCGGCGATCGCGTTGCTGATCGCGGGCCCCTTGAGCTTGGGCGTCGCGATCTGCCTGAGCGAGATGGTGCCGGCGTGGCTCAGCACCAAAATCGGCTTCCTAGTCGAACTGCTGGCAGCCATCCCGAGCGTGGTTTACGGCCTGTGGGCCATATTCATGCTCGGGCCATGGATCCGCGACACGATCGATCCGCTGCTGGCGAAGTATCTGGGGTTTCTGCCGCTATTCAAAGGCCCCCATCTGGCGGTCAGCCTGCTTACGGCCGGCGTGATTCTCGCGATTATGATCATCCCGTACATTTCGGCCGTGTGCACCGACGTATTCCGGGCAGTGCCCCATATTCAGCGCGAGGCCGCGCTGGCGCTGGGCGCCACGCGCTGGGAGATGGTGCGGATCGCGGTGCTGCCGTTCGGCTTGTCCGGTGTGATCGGCGCGATTCTGTTCGGTCTCGGCCGCGCGCTGGGTGAGACCATCGCGGTCGCAATGGTGATCGGCAACCGGCCGGAGATCGCAATGTCGCTCTTCATGCCCTCATCGACGTTGGCTAGCGCAATCGCCAACGAATTCACCGAGGCGACTTCCGACATGTACCTGTCGGCGCTGATCGAACTGGGCCTCGTATTGCTGGTGGTGGGAATGGTCCTCAACATCATCGCGCGCGCGCTCGTGATCGGCGCGACCCAGCGGCGCTTCGGGAGCCAGCAATGAACGCGGGAGTGGTGACCACCGATACGAGGTACTATTACCGCAGGCTCAAAAATCACGCCGTAACGGCGATTACCTTCGGCGCCACAGCCATCACGCTGGTGCCGCTGTTCCTGATTCTCGGCTACCTGGTCGCCAAGGGCGCCTCCAGCGTGAATCTGGCGTTCTTTATCCATCTGCCCAAACCGGTCGGCGTTGACGGTGGCGGCATGGCCAACGCGATTGTCGGGACGCTGACCCTGGTCGCGTTCGCCTGCCTGATCGGAATACCGGTGGGGCTCGGCGCCGGTATCTACTTGAGCGAAAACCGCGACACCGCCCTCTCGCATGCGGTGCGTTTCGCCGCCGATACCCTGACCGGCGTGCCTTCGATCGTGATCGGGATCTTCGCCTACGCGATCATCGTGCGCCCGATGCATAGCTTCTCGGCGATGGCGGGCGGCTTCGCGTTGGGCGTGATCATGATCCCGCTGGTAACTCGGACCACCGAGGAAATCGTGCTGCTCGTCCCGCATGAGCTGCGCGAGGCCGCGTACGCGTTGGGCGTCACACGCTGGCGCACGACGCTTCTGGTCGTGGTGCGAAGCGCGGCTGGCGGTATCGCGACCGGCGTGATTCTCGCGATCGCACGCGTCGCCGGTGAGACTGCGCCGCTGCTCTTCACGGCCTTCGGCAATCGCTTCTGGTCGAGGGGATTCAGGCAGCCGATCGCTTCGCTGCCGGCGCAGGTCTATACCTACGCGATCTCGCCCTTCGAGGATTGGCATCGGCAGGCGTGGGCCGGCGCGCTGGTCCTGACGGTTATCGTGCTTACGCTTGAGATCGGAGTCAGATGGGTTTCCCGCCAGGGCACGGCGCAGGGTAGAGCATGAGCGACAAGATGACCGTACAGCGCCTCAATGCCTACTTCGGCAAGGTGCACGCAGTCAAAGATGTCAGTCTCGGCGTGGCGGAGAACAAGGTCACCGCGATTATCGGTCCCTCTGGATGCGGCAAGTCGACGCTGGTGCGTTGCCTCAACCGGATGCATGAAGTCGTCCCGGGCGCCACCGTCGAGGGCGAGGTGATCCTTGACGGCAAGAACATTTACGAACCGGGCGTTGATCCCGTGCAGGTGCGCCGCCGCATCGGAATGGTCTTCCAGAAGCCGGCCCCGTTCCCGACCATGTCGATCGAGGACAACGTTGCCGCCGGCCTGACGCTGAACGGAGTCGGGGTCGGCCGCGCTGAGCGCGCCCGCCTCGTCGAGCGCAGTCTGAGGCAAGCGGCGTTGTGGGATGAGGTCAAGGACCAGTTGCGCCGGCCCGGAACCAGCCTCTCGGGCGGCCAGCAGCAGCGATTGTGCGTGGCGCGCGCGCTGGCGGTCGAGCCCGAGGTGTTGCTGATGGATGAGCCGTGCTCGGCGCTCGATCCAATCTCGACCGCGCGCATCGAGGAACTGCTGCTTGAACTGAAGGCAACCTATACAATCGCGATCGTGACGCACAACATGCAGCAAGCGGCCCGCTGTTCCGACTACACCGCGTTCCTGTACACCGGCAATCTCATCGAGTTCGGAGAAACCAACCAGATCTTCACCAATCCCACGCGCCACGAAACCGAGGAATACATCACCGGCCGATTCGGCTAGGCCCGGGCAGGAGTAGCAAATGGACACTTCGCAGCCGCAGCATACCAATCGCCAGTACGAGGAAGAGCTGCGCGATCTGCGCGGCCGCCTGCTCAAGATGGGCGGGCTGGTCGAACGCCAGATCGCCGACGCGGTCGATTCTTTGGTCAGCCGCGACTCCAACCAGGCCCGCGAGGTCATCGCACAAGACACCGAGGTCAACCGGATGGACGTCGAAATCGATGAACATTGCATCCGCCTCCTCGCGCTCCATCAGCCCGCCGCCGGCGACCTGCGCTTCATCACCACCGGGCTCAAGATCACGACCGACCTCGAGCGCATCGGCGACAACGCGGTCAACATTTGCGAGCGCGTGCTGGAACTCAACGAGCAGCCCACCCTCAAGCCGTACATCGATATTCCGCGCATGGCCGAGATCGCGCAGGCGATGGTCAAGGATGCGATCGACGCTTTCATGCGCGACGACACCGAGCTGGCGCAGGCCGTGATCGACCGCGATGACGAGATCGATCTGCTCCACGTTCAGATCTATCGCGAGCTGCTGAGCTACATGATCGAAGACCCGCACCTCATCGCGCGCGGCACGCGCGTGCTGTTCGTCTCGAAATACCTCGAACGGATCGCCGACCACGCCACCAACATCGCCGAGATGGTCGTTTACATGGTCAAGGGTAAGACCATCCGGCATACCGCCACGCACAAGCAATGAGCCTTGAGATGCAAGATGTCCGCCGCGGTCCGCGCCAGAAGATCCTGGTCGTCGAGGACGACACCGATATCCGCGAGCTGATCCGCTACAACCTCGAGCAGGAAGGATTCGCCGTCGAGGAAGCGGGCGACGGCAGTGAGGCTCTGGAGCGCATCAAGCGCCGCGCGCCCGACCTGCTCGTACTGGACCTGATGCTGCCGGGCGCATCGGGCCTCGAGATCTGCCAGAAATTGCGCGCGGAGAAGGAAACCGCCGCGATGCCGATTCTGGTCGTCACCGCCAAGGGCGCCGAAATCGATCGCGTGGTAGGGCTGGAGATGGGCGCCGACGATTACGTGGTCAAGCCCTTCAGCCCGCGCGAGGTGATGGCGCGCATCAAGGCTCTGCTGCGCCGCGCCAACGCGCGCTTCGCGCCCGAAAGCGGCGGGACCTTCGAGCGCGGACGGCTGCGAATTGATTTCGGCACCTACGAAGTCTTCGTCGATCGCAAGCAGCACGAACTTTCGCTGCGCGAATTCGAGCTGCTGCGCTTCTTCGTCCAGCATCCGATGCGCGTGTATACGCGCGAGCAACTGCTCGATCTGGTTTGGGGACGCGATACGTTTGTCGAGCCCCGCACGGTCGACGTTCATGTCCGCCGCCTGCGCCAGCAGATCGAGCGCGACGACGCCCGTCCCGAGTTGATTCTGACGGTGAGAAGCGTAGGGTACCGATTCAACCCCGACGCGCTTGACTAGATCCTTCAATCTGCGCGTGGCGGCGGCGCTGGTGCTGGGGATTCTGCCGCCGGCCGCGCTTCTGGGCGCACTCGGCTTCATGCATGCGGTGCCGTTCCTGTGGGCTGGTCTCGCGGTCGGTGGCGGACTGGCCTGCGGCGCGGTCACCGCGGTGCTGGCGGCGCGGGCGTTGGGCCGCCAGGCCGAGGACCTCGAGTCGATCGCACGCGCGATCGAAAGCGGCCGCGCCCCGTCGCATCTGATCGCCGCCGCAAGCGATCCGCTCGGCCGCGCCGAACGCGGCCTGCTTGAAGTTGCCGACAAGGTCCAGGCCCAGCTCGCGGCTCTCACCGAGCAGCGCGATGAGTTCGAAGCGATCTTGCGCGGGATGAGCGAAGCGGTGGTGGTGACGGGAGGCCGCGGCGAGGTCGTGCTGCTCAATCGCGCGGCGCGCGAGATGTTCGCGCTCAGCACCGAAGCCGACTATCGCGGCCGCGACTTCGTGGAGCTATGCCGCGATCCGCGCCTGCAGGAATTCGTCGCGCGCGCCACCCGTGCGCCCGGCGGCCAGATGGCCGGCGCCGAGCTCGCGATCCAGACGCCCGCGATCCGCCACCTGCGTGTCAACGCCGCGCCGGTGCGCGCCTCGCCCGGCGCCGCCGCGGCGTGGGTTCTGGTTTTCTTCGACATCACACAGCTCAAGTCGTATGAAAACCTGCGCACCGATTTCATCGCCAATCTCACCCACGAGCTGCGCACCCCGCTCAGCGCGCTTTGCGGCTACGCCGAGACCCTGCTGGCCGGGGTTGACGACCGCGACACCCAGCGCCGCTTCCTGACCATCATCGAGCGCCAGTCGCGGCGCCTGGCGCGGCTGCTCGATGACCTCATCTCGCTGTCGGACCTCGAGCGCGGACTGACGCCGCTCAAGATCGAGCGCCTCGATCCGCGCCGCCTGGTCGAAGAAGCGGCCGAGCTGATGCGCGAGGCGGGGCGCCAGCGCGGCGTGACGCTGGCGGTCGAATGCGCCGAGCGCCTGCCGCAGATTGCGGGCGACCGCGATCGCATCCATCAGGTGCTGCTCAATCTGCTCGACAATGCGATCAAGTACACGCCGCGCGGCGGCCATGCGACCGCGGCCGCGCGGGCCGCGACGCTGGACGGCGCGGAGCAGCGGCCAGCGATCGAACTGATCGTAACCGATACCGGCGAGGGCATCCCGGCGGCCGACATCCCGCGGCTGACCGAGCGCTTCTACCGGGTCGATCGGGCGCGCTCGCGCGAGCTGGGCGGGACCGGACTGGGGCTGGCGATCGTCAAGCACATCGTGAATTTGCATGGCGGCCGGCTGCGCATCGAGAGCCGCGTTCGCGAGGGTACCACTGTCACGGTGCAGCTTCCGGCCGCTGATGCGCAGGCGGTGCCGGCGACGGCGGCGTGATCTTGCGCAGGCTTGCGCAAGTGTGAATGATGATCCTTCCCGCCGCGCGCCCTTAGCTCAGCGGATTAGAGCGGCAGACTACGGATCTGTAGGTCGGGGGTTCAAATCCCTCAGGGCGCGCCAACCAATCAACCATGCCACTACCGCTCCCTCGGCTTGCGTCGTTCAGCGACGGCGGAGTGCGATGCCCGTCTTCGCGGCGTGCTCGGCCGCGGAATCCAGCTGCAGACCAAAGCCATTTGCCAGGGGCGTCAGAAGTTGAAAATCCCAACGATGTGACCGACCTCGTTGGCAGGCTGCCCGTCTATCCACCGCTGGCTACTTCGCGACTAGATCCCCGACCTTCTTGGCTGTCAGCAATTTTTGAAAAGTAGTGTACCTCGGCCCCTGCATCGCGCCGGTCGGAGCGTCGCCCAACGGAATAGGCTTTATCTGCCTGGCGGGTTCCGAGAAGACAAGACGAAACTTGCCGCCTTCGCCGTAGGGCTCGATCCTTTCGACGGGAGCGACGTGCGTGATAGCCGAGACTGGCTGCGACTGATAAGCCGCAACCCATTTTATCTTCGGCAACATAGCTGCCGAGATGCGAATCGCCCACCAGCAGTTCTCGCCGAGGAAAACCCTCTCGAAACCTTCCTTCTGAGCTGGAACGATGACGGTGTCGAGTTCGGATCCGTGACTAGGGTCTGTTGAAGAGGCCGGCTGAGCGCCCGGGGTCGCGACGGCCTTAGGGATCTCGAAGGCGCGCAAGCCAACCAGCGGCAGGATCTGAAGTATCTCCCTAAGAAACCCACGGGTGTCGGCCTTTTCACTCTCGGTCATCGCGGGCTCTTGCGGCAGGTTGCCATTATCCAGATGGCTTCTCCTTGCCCGCGTTGCCTGATCAACAAGCGCGTACTCCAGCCACTGGATGTGGGCCTTGTTTAGGCCACGATTCGTGGAAACAAAGGCGATCGCCCACGACCAGAAGTCCTTGGTCTTGCAGTGGGACTCGATTCGATCCCTGATGCCATCACCTTCGCCAATATAGATCTTGGGCAAATCCTCATCTTCGGGCGTGAATCCGACTAAGATATAGACTCCGGCCTGACCGAAAACCCCTCGCACCTTCGTTTCCGGCCATTTCTCCCGAGGAAACACAATCCCTTGGCCGGTCCAGTTCATGCGGTCGATGATCCGTACGCCTTCAGGATCACCTTCGGGCACGAAGACTCTAATCGTGTATGGGTCGGCGGCCATGGTTCCTTAGGGCGAGCACCGAGGTTTCGTCCCTTAGGTTCTTCGATCGCGATGGCGAAGTCTACAATCTTTGCAGGTTAAGCCGCTACGGGGCGGCGGAGCGCGATGCCGGTCTTGGCGGCGTGCTCGACGGCTGCATCGAGCTGCAAACCGAAGCCATCCGCAAGCCGCGTCAGGTAGTTGAAGATCCCAACGATGTGACCGACCTCGAGGCAGGCGCGATCATCGAAACCCAACTCGCGCAGCCGCTGCCAGTCGTCCTCGACCATGCGGGTGGGTGTCGCGCTCAACTTCTCGGCCACCGAGCATAATGCACGCACGCGCGGTGTCAGATGCTCCAGCTCGCACCATCGGTGCTGCTTGATGGCTTCGATCAGGACCGCGTCGCCGCCTTCGACACGCAGAAACTCTGCGTGGGATTGCGTTCAATAGTGGCAATCCTGCGCCACCGCGGCGACCGCCGCGATCATCTCGCGCTCGACCCGCGAGAGGCTGCCGGGCGCGAACATGATTTGGCCGAAGAGAAAGCCAAACGCCGGCGCGATACCGGGATGGGCCGAGATCAGCCGGCCCATCGCGGGTACGTAGCCGAGGTTGTACGGATGGTCAGGCGACATCGCCGCCGCCATGTCTTCAGCGCGGGGCAACTCGACCCACGCATCCGGCAGCTTGTCGGAACTCATAGACCTACCTCCCGCTTCACTCATGCGCCTTGAGGAAGGTGCGGACACGCTTGACCGTGTCGGGTAAGACATCTGGCGTCTTCCACTTCATCACCAACTCCGCGTTGGGTGCGAGTCGCGCGATTTCATCCGCGGTCGGGGTCGGATGGTAGAGATCGTCGCCGGCTAGGATGAGCATCGGCGTGCGGCAGCCGCGCACGAAGTCGCGCGTGACCGAGAAGACGAAGTCGCCGCCGTACATCGTCTGGCGGAAGGTGGCGAGCGCCGCGTCGGTGGCTTCCGGATGCTTCGGCTTCAAGTCCTTCGCCCAGCCGTCGAACATCTCGATGAACGCGGGGCGATTCTCGGGGCTGAGCCCGATCGGGTTTTGCAGGACCGCGGCGCTGATTCGTTCCGGCGCGAGCTTGATTAGCCCGAGACAATACGATGAGCCGATACATCCGCCCATCACGTGCGCGCGCCGAATCCCCAGATGATCAAGCAGGGCGAGGTGATCGGCGGCGTAAGTGTCCCATCCGTCGGTGGCAGAGATCGGCGCTGTGGAGCGGCCGGCGTTGCGCTGATCCATCGCGATCACGCGGAACTCCGCTGCGAGCTCGACGGTTGGATCGAACGGGCTGCGGCGCCAGAACCCGATCGCCGAGCGCATCCCGCCCGGCGCGAAGAGTAACAATGGGTGTCCTGAGCCGTATTCCTCGTAGTAGAGCGTGACGTCATTGCGGCTGAATTCCGGCATATGCGTACCTCCGGCGCGATGTGGTCTTTACGCGGCGACCCGATGCGCAGCTTAATTCCGCCCGCCCGCCGCGACAAACGGATAAGGCGGCCGGTGCCGGTGGCTCGTGCAACGGGCTATTGCTCCATCGCGCAGGGCGCATTACCTTAATCACAGTGCGAAGCTTCGCCACATGGCTGATCGCGTTGGCCGTCGCATTGCAGGTTGGGACGGCCTGCGGCGCAGCGAATGCGTCGCAACTCGCGTTCGCCGTCGATTGCTGCTCCGATACTTGCCCGACGCCATCGCGAACGGCGCAGCTGAAATGCTGCTGGGTGACGCCCGGGGGCGCCGCGTCGTCAGCGGCTCCGGCGCGGACGGAACGCACGCTCGACCACAATTTGCTCGCCGCATCCATTGCGATGCTTTCGTCTTCATCCGCTTCTTTCATGACCATGCGCAGGATTTCCGCGCTCGCGCCCGTTTCTGCTTCGCCTTCGATCGATCTCCTCTGTTCGCGCCAGATCTGATCCTTTATCCGCAGCCGATCTAACCGCGCCCAAATGCGCGCAGCCGCAGCTATGCGGTCTGAGCACATGAAGCGGCGCATGCTCCGACGAACTGGCTGTTCGATGATCGCGTTGCGCATCGGGCGCATCGCGGCGGGATTGGAGTCAGATGACGACCTTGACCAGATGCGCGGCTGCGCACTTCGCGACCGGCGTAGCGATCGTATGGGTGGTGATTACCGCAACGGCGGATGTCTCATGCGCGATGCCCGACGAAGCCATGGGATCGCGCATCGACGGCAGCATTGTCGATGCGCTCCCGAGCGACGGTGGACGATCCAGCGATGCGCAGGTGCATCTGCGCGCGCTGATCGATGAAGCAATGCAACACAGCCCCACAGTTGCGGCGGCGCGTGCCAGATGGCAGGCGCGGATGCTGGCGCCGATCCAGGCGCGCACCCTGCCGGATCCTCAAGTGCAGCTGCAACAGTTGACGGTGGGCAGTCCGCAGCCGTTCTCAGGCTACGAGACCAGCGACTTCTTCTATACCGGCTTCGGCGTCTCGCAGGACTTTCCCGGTCCGGGCAAGCTCGCCCTGCACGGCGCGATCGCCGAGCGCGAAGCCGACTACGCGCATCATCAGCTCGAAGCGGTCCAGCGCGAGGTCGTCCGCCGTATCCGCGAGAGCTACTTTGAACTCTTCTACCTCAAGCGCACGATCGAGCTGCTCGAAAGCCATCGCGCCGATCTCGGCCAGATCGAGGAAATAAGCGAATCGCGCTACCGGGTTGGCCTGGCCACCCAACAGGACATGGTGCGCGCGCAGCTCGAGATGACGGCGATCCTGAGAGAAGTGACGATGCATCATCAGCACATGGAGCAGCAGCAGGCGATGCTCAAAGCGCTGCTGGGCCGCGATACCGACTCGCGCGACATCGAGATTCGCGAAGCCGCGCCGACCAAGCTCGACGTCGATCCGATGCGGGTGCGCGAGCTTACGAGCGCGGGTGCGCCAGAACTACAAATGGAGCGTGCGATGGAGAGCCGCAGCAGCGAGGCGCTGAAGCTCGCGCGCCGCGGCTACCTCCCCGATTTCAGCGTCGGCTACATGGTCCAGAAGACCGGCCCCGGGGTTCGCGACTATTACGCGCTGACGTTGGGCGCGAGAATCCCGCTTTACTTCTGGCGCAAGCAGACTCCGGCGATTGCGCAGGCCTCGCTCGAATCGACCGCGGCTCATCAGGATGCCGTGTCGCGCGAACTGGAACTCACGGCCGACGCGCAGAACCAGCTCACCGCATCGCGAACGGCCGAGCGAATTATGAACATCTACCGCGCCGGCCTCCTCCCGCAGGCGCAGACCTCGATGGAGACGGCGATGGCTGCGTATCGCGTCGGCAAGGCCGACTTCCAGACGTTGATTAACGCATTCATCCAATTGTTGCAGCTCCACGAAGAGTATTACCGCACGCTGGCCGATCATGAGATCGCCGTGGCGCGCGTTCAGCAGATCATCGGTGACGTGAAGTGAAGGCCTCGAATAGTTCCATCTTCCTCGCCGCGATTCTGGCCGCGCTCGCGATGACTGTGATCGCCCGTCCGGCGCGGGCCGCCGAAAGCCAATCGCCGTCGCTTGCGCCGATCCGCCTCAGTCCCGAGCGCCGCCAACTGATCGGGCTTCGCATCGCGGCCGTCGAGGAGCGCGATGTGAGCCTCGAGCTGGCGGCCACCGGCAACGTGATGCCGAGCGAGCGGCTGCAATCATACGTGCAGACGCGCGTCGCGGGATGGATCGGGGATGTCTTCGCGAACCAGACGTATCAATACGTGCGCAAGGGTGAGCCGCTGTTCACTCTTTACAGCCCAGAGCTGGTGAGCACGCAGGAAGAATACTTGATCGCGCTGAAGTCGCACGATCGCGTGCGCAACAGCGACGTCAGCGGCGTCGCCGAAGCGGCCTCATCGCTGGCCGCTTCGGCCGCGGAGCGGTTGCGCCTGTTCGGCGTCGCGGAGCGCGAGATCAAACGGCTGGAGCGTGAACGCAAGGTTCGCCATGCGCTCGAAATCGACTCGCCCGCCACCGGATATGTCGTCGAACGCAACGCGCTGCCCAACATGTACGTTCAGCCGGAGACGCTCCTTTTCAAGATCACCGAACTGTCGAAGATCTGGGTCTACGCCGCGATCTTCCAGGACGACGCGGCGCGCGTGAAGGCCGGCGATCGCGCCGTCGTGACGGTCGACAGCTATCCGGGCGAGTCGTTTGACGGCCGCGTCGATTTCATCTGGCCCGAGATCGATCCGATGACGCGCACAGTGAAGGTCAGATGCGAGTTCGACAATCGGAATCTGCGGCTTAAGCCCGGGATGTTCGCGCACGTGGCGCTCAGCGCCGCGCTCGGGCGGCGCTTGGTGATTCCCGAAGGTGGTGTGCTGCGAACCGGCGTGCGCAGCGTCGCATTCATCGATCGTGGCGACGGCTATCTGATGCCGACCGAGGTTGAACTGGGACCGCGGGTGGGCGCGGATTACGTCGTGCTGAAGGGGCTGCGGCGCGGTGATCAAATCGTCGCCTCGGCCAATTTCCTGATCGATTCCGAGAGCCAGATCCAGGCCGCAATCGGCGCGTGGGCCCCGCCGCCATCCGGGGCGGCGGGCGCCGGCGGCCAGCCGGCAATGGCTGTGCCCGCTGCGACTCTCGAGATTACGACCGACCCCACGCCGCCTTCGCGCGGGCGCAACCGAATCCGCATCGCGTTGCGCGACGCAGCAGGCAAACCTGTTTCCGGCGCGCAGGTCTCGATCAGCTTCTTTATGGCGGCGATGCCCGCGATGGGTATGCCACCGATGCGCGCGCAGGCGAATGCCGCCGAGGAAAAGCCCGGCGTCTATGCCGCCGACCTCGAGCTCGGAAGCGGCGGCACCTGGCAGGCGACGGTGGTCGCGGCCAAAGACGGCAAGACGCTCGCGACCCGGCAGCTCAACCTGTCGGTCGCGGGCCCGATGTCGATGTAGGCGGGGCGAGGCCTGGCGATGATCGAGAACATTATCGAATGGTGCAATCGTAACCGCTTCATCCTGTTCGCCGGCGTGGTGGCGCTGGTGGCCGGTGGGATCTGGTCGCTGCGGCGGATCCCGCTCGACGCGCTGCCGGACATCTCGGACGTGCAGGTGATCATCCACACGCAGTGGATGGGCCAGCCGCCCAGCGTGATCGAGGATCAGGTCACCTATCCGATCGTGACCGCGATGCTCGCGGCGCCGCATGTCAAGGCGGTGCGCGCGCAGACCATGCCCAACGACTCGTACGTCTTCGTGATCTTCGCCGATGGCACCGATATCTATTGGGCGCGCAGCCGCGTCGTGGAGTATCTGCAACGCATCGGCGGCCAGCTGCCGCGCGGCGTCACTCCCGCGATCGGTCCCGATGCTACCGGCGCAGGTTGGGTGTTCGAGTATGTGATCGTCGATCGGCACCACAATCAGAGCCTGGCTGATTTGCGCAGCTTGCAGGACTGGAACGTGCGCTACGCGCTCGAGACGGTGCCGGGTGTCGCCGAAGTCGCGACCATCGGCGGCTTCGTCAAGCAGTATCAGGTGCGGCTGGATCCGAACCGCCTGTTCGCGCTGCATATCCCGCTCGAAACCGTGATCGAAAAAGTGCGCGACAGCAACGGCGAGGTTGGCGGACGCGTGCTGGAGATGTCCGGAGCGGCCTACATGATCCGCGGGCTGGGCTATGTGCGATCGGTCGCCGATCTCGAACAGGTTGCGGTCGCGACCGACCATGGCACGCCCGTATTGATCCGCGACCTCGGCGCGGTGAGCCTCGGACCCGACCTGCGCGAGGGGATTGCCGAATGGAACGGGGAGGGCGAGACGGTCGGCGGAATCGTGATCATGCGATACGGCGAGAACGCGCTCAACGTGATCGACGGCGTCAAGCGCAAGATCGCCGAGATGCGGAAATCGCTGCCGCCGGGGGTCGAGATCATCGCGGGCTACGACCGCTCCGGCCTGATCAAGGAATCGATTACGACGCTCCAGCGCGATCTGATCGAGGAGGCAGTGATCGTCAGCCTCGTGATCGTCGTCTTCCTCTTCCATTTGCGCTCGGCGCTGATCCCGATCCTGACGTTGCCGCTGGCCGTGCTCGCCACTTTCATCCCGATGTACCTGCTGCAGGTCAGCTCGAACATCATGTCGCTGGGCGGGCTGGCGCTGGCGATCGGGGTGCTGGTCGATGCGGCGATCGTGATGGTCGAAAACGGATACCGCCATCTTTCCGAGTATCAGCAGGCGGCGCGGATGCGCGGCACGGCAGTTGGCGAGTCCGACCGTCGCCGCATCCTGCTCGATGCCGCCAAGCAGGTCGGTCGCCCGATCTTCTTCTCGCTGGTGATCATCGTGGTCTCGTTCCTGCCGGTATTTTTGCTCGAATCGCAAGAGGGCCGGATGTTTCGGCCGCTGGCGTACACCAAGACTTTCGCGATCACCTTCTCCTCGCTGCTCGCGATCACCGTCGTGCCGGTTCTGATGCTGCTGTTCATTCGCGGACGGCGTTTGCGGCCCGAAGAGCGCAATCCCGTTTCGCGGCTCTTCCAAGCGCTGTACCTGCCGGTGATTCGATGGTGCCTGCGCCATCGGACGCTCACGATCGCGGCCAACCTGGTCTTCCTGCTCATCACTTTGCCGCTGGCCCTGCGGCTCGGCAGCCAGTTCATGCCGCCGCTCTATGAGGGATCGAGCCTCTACATGCCGACCGCGCTGCCCGGCATCTCGAACACCACCGCCGCCGGCCTGATGCAGCGCCAGGACCGCATCATTCGCAGTTTCCCGGAGGTCGAGAGCGTCTTCGGCACGGTCGGCCGATCCGATAGTGCGACCGACAACGCTCCGATGGACATGTACGACACGACCATCATGCTCAAGCCGCGAAACCATTGGCGCTCCGGGCTGACGTACGAGAATTTGGTCTCCGAGATGGACGCGAAACTCAACTTCCCGGGGCTTTCGAACACTTGGACGATGCCGGTGCGTAACCGGCTCGACATGGAGCTGACTGGAATCAAGACGCCGGTCGGGCTCAAGATCCAGGGGGCCGACCTCGCAGAGATCCAGCACATCGGCTCGGAACTTGAAGAGCTGTTAAGCCCCGTAGGTGGCACGCGCGGGATCTTCGCCGAACGGGTCTCGCAGGGCTTCTACATCGATGTGGAAGTCGAGCGCGCCACGGCCGCGCGCTACGGCCTGACCGTAGGCGACGTGCAACGCGCGGTCAGCTCGGGAATCGGCGGCGAGACCATTGCAACCACCGTCGAGGGACGCGAGCGCTATCCGATCAACGTGCGCTATCTCGCCGACTATCGAAACGATCTCGACGGGCTGCGCCGCGTCCTGCTCGCGACACCCGCTGGCGCCCAAGTGCCGCTGGGGGAAGTGGCGAAGCTGAAGCTCAGGCCGGGCCCCTCGATGATCCGCGATGAAGACGGCCTGCTTACCGGCTACGTCTATATCGATCTCGCCACGGCCGACTATGGCGGTTACGTCGAGCGCGCGCAGCGGGTGCTCGATGCGCATCTGCGGCTGCCGCCCGGCTATACGCTGAAGTGGTCGGGCGAGTACGAGTTCCAGCTACGCGCGCGCGCGCGCCTGTTGTACATCGTGCCGCTGGTCTTCGCGGTGATCTTCGTGCTGCTCTACATGCTGTTTGGGTCGGCTCTCGAAGCCGCTGTGCTGATCTTCCCGTGCATCTACGCGATGACCGGCGGGCTGTTGCTGCAGTACCTGATGGGCTTCAACTTCAGCGTCGCGGTATGGGTCGGATACATCGCGCTGTTCGGCATCGCGGTCGAAACCGGCGTCGTGATGATCATCTACCTCAACGAGGCCTTCGAGCGTCGCGCGGCGGCAGGCCCGCTCGATCGCGACGCCATCGAGCAGGCCACGATCGAAGGCGCGGTCCAGCGGCTGCGCCCCAAGCTGATGACGGTGGCGGTGGTGATGATGAGCCTTGCGCCGATTCTGTTCGAAAGCGGAATCGGCAGCGACGTCATGAAACCGATCGCCGCGCCGATCGTGGGCGGCATGATCACCTCGACTATCCATGTGCTGATCCTCGTGCCGGTGTTCTTCGCGATGCTCAAGGAGCGCGGCCTGCGCGGCTCCTCGACGCATGGCTCGCCGTAGCGCAGCGTCAGGAGAGAGGCGAGCGGACCAAGGTCGCGATTGCGGACTGGTATCGCGCTGTAGTTACCTAGTCTCATGAGGCGAGTCTCGTTGCCTCGGAGGTGACCGCGATGCTTCGCAGCGAGAATCGAATCCTTACCACGCATGCTGGCAGCCTGCCGCGCACGCCCGCACTGGTCGAGATGCTGGCGGCAAAGGCTGCGCACCAGCCGTACGACGCATCCGCGCTCGAGCGCGAAATCGAGAATTCGACGCGCCGGGTCGTCAGTCGCCAGCTCGAAGCGGGAATCGATGTCGGCAACGACGGCGAGCAAGCCCGCGAGAGCTTTTTCACCTATGTGCAGCATCGGATGAGCGGCTTCGGCGGCACGAGCAACCGTCCGATTATGAAGGATATCACTTGCTACGAGAGCTTCAGGAAGATGAGGTTTGGCAACCTCGCCAGCCGTCCAATCGTCAACCTGCTGGCGGCGCCCAAAGCGATCGGCGAGGTGCGCTATACCAGCCGCACCGAGCTCGAGAAAGAGTGCGCGGATTTCCAACGCATCGCGAGCGCGCAGCCGAGCGGTTTCGCCGAGACGTTCATGACCGCGCCGTCACCCGGCATCATCGCTTGCGCGATGCTCAACGAGCACTACCGAAGCGATCGAGACTACATCTTCGCATTGGCGGAAGCGCTGAAGACCGAATACGAGCACATCGTGGCGAGCGGCTTCGTTCTGCAGCTCGATTGCCCGGACCTGGCGATGGAGCGGCACACCTCATTTGCCGAGCGGCCGCTGGGCGAGTTCCTCGCCTTCATCGACACGACAATCGAGGCGATCAATCGCGCGTTGACGAATGTTCCTCGCGATCGCGTCCGGCTGCACGTGTGCTGGGGCAATTACGAAGGGCCGCACGAATTTGATGTGCCGCTTGAAGAAATCCTGCCGCGCCTGTACCAGGCGAGAGTCGGCGCACTGGTGATCGAGATGGCCAATCCGCGTCATGCGCATGAGCATCAATGCTTTGTGCGCCATCCACTGCCGGGCGAGATGTTGTTGGTCGCCGGCGTCATCGACACCAAGACCAACTATGTCGAGCATCCCGAGGTCGTCGCCGAGCGCATCGAATGCGTGGCCGACGCAATCGGCGATGCCCGCCGAGTGCTGGCCGGCACTGACTGCGGGTTCGACACGGCGGCGGGACTGGGGGAGGTGGCCGAAGAGGTCGTATGGCGCAAGCTGGCGACGATGCGCGCGGGCGCGGACATCGCCACGCAACGCTTGTTCAAGCATTAGCCGCGATGGTTGCTTCGCAGCGATCCGCGCCGTATGGTCTGTCGCGCTTCGGAGGACAACTATGAATCTTAAAGGTGTAGTTGCAGTTATCACTGGTGGCAGCTCGGGCCTGGGTGAGGCTACCGCCCGTGAGATGGCGGCAAACGGCGCGAAGATCGCGATTCTCGATCTGCCGGACTCGCCGGGTGCGAAGGTCGCTGAATCGCTCGGCGCCGAGGCAATTTTCGTCGCAGCCGACGTCACCGCCGGCGATGCGGTCGAGCAGGCGATCGCGAAGGTGGTGGAGCGGTTCGGCGCTGTTCATGTGCTGGTCAATTGCGCGGGCATCGGACGCGCTCAGCGTACGCTCACCAAGGAGGGACCCGCTTCGCTCGACGTGTTTAACAAGGTGATCCAGATCAACCTGGTCGGAACTTTCAACGCGATTCGACTCGCTGCGGTGCAGATGGCGCGCAATGCGCCCAATGCGGATGGCGAGCGCGGCGTGATCATCAACACGGCGTCGGTCGCGGCTTTCGAAGGTCAGATCGGACAGGCTGCCTACGCGGCATCCAAGGGCGGCGTGGTCGGGTTGACGCTGCCGGTCGCACGCGACCTCGCCTCAACCGGGATCCGCGTATGCACCATCGCGCCGGGTACCTTCGACACGCCGATGCTGGCGCAGCTGCCCGAGGCGGCGCGCCGCGCGCTCGGCGCACAGATTCCGTTTCCTTCGCGGCTCGGCAAACCCGAGGAATACGCGAAGCTCGCACGGCACATCGTTGAGAACGCGATGCTCAACGGCGAGACGATTCGCCTCGACGGCGCGCTGCGCATGGCGCCGCGCTAGCGGCTAGCGATTGTCGGCGGGCGTGGCGGAAGCGGGGTGGGCGGCGGGCGCAGTCTTGTGAACGGCGGTTTCGGCGCCAGCGGGTGCTTCGGGCATCTCGGCCCCGATCGAGATAATCAGCATGCCATCTTCGTAGCGATGGCCGCCGACCAGAAAAACGCCCCGATTCATCAGCTTGAGGTCGGTGGCCATCATCGGGCGCTCGCCCTCGAACATGATGACTTCCATCGCGATCATGTGGTGCTCCAGCGTGCGAGGCTCGACGTGCAGGATGCGACCGCCGGGCAACGTGAATGCGACATGCTCGCCAAGATGTGTCCTGCTTTCCTGGTGGCTCAGCAGCCGGTAGGTCGTGTAACGGAACAGGTCGGAAAGCTGGCGGCTGATCGCTTGCAACCGCTCGTCGGTGCCCTCGTTGGTATCAGCGGCCAGCACCGAGTCGATCCGCACTTCAACCGCGTTCGGCGGGATTTGCGCAGCCGCGAGAGCGGGAAGAATCAGCAGCATCACCGCGCCCAGTCCGAGCGCCGGCGGGATTACCATTGCCTTAGGGTTCATCCGGCACCCAGATGACGGTGGTGTCGTCGCGCGGTTCGCTCCACACTGCAACCGATGGAACTTCGGATTCGAGCCGCGAAATGACTGCGTGGGAGTTGCGCGCGAGCGAGGCCGGCTCCGCCTTGGGCGTTTCGGCCTTGGCCTGCGCGATGGCCGCCGCAGGCGTTGCCCAGCGCGAGCGCTGAACGATGTCGCGTGCGTAGGGTTCGAACAGCAGCGCGGTGAACGCGCCGACCGCGAGCGAAGCCGAGGCCAGCGCCATCGCGGCCACGAGCCGCTCGTTGAATGAACCCAGGTACTCACGCACACGCGCCCGTATCGGGCTGCGAAGCGGGAGCCGCTCCATCACCGCAGCGGCGAAATTATCCAGCGAGAGTTGTGGGCCGGACTCGCGCAGCGCACGGCCGGCCGCCTCATAGTCCGACAGCGCGCCTTCACAATCGCCACATTGAGCCAGATGCCGCGCGACCTCCCGCATCTGATGCGGCTCCAGCTCGCCGTCGGCGAAGGGGCCGAGCAGAACTTCGATCTCGCTACATTGGGTCACGACGGATCAGTCCCTGTTGACGTCTTTGAGCAGGCTGCGCAGGCGGGTGCGTGCGTAATGCAACCGGCTCATAACTGTGCCGCGCGGGCACTCGACGATCTCGGCGATCTCGTCGTAGGAAAAACCCTCCACCTCGCGTAGCAGTATCACGGTGCGATGTTCCGGCGTCAACTCATCGAGCGCCGCGCGGATGCGCTGGTTGAGTTCGCCGCGCGCGACGTCGCCGAACGAGTCGCCATGCGCCGATGGTATTCGTTCCAACTCATGCTCGGCATCTTCGCCGCGCAGCACGACATGGCGTCCCTCGCGGCGGCGGAAATCGATCGCAAGGTTCGCGGCGATCCGGTAGAGCCAGGTGGAAAAACTTGAGCGGGATTCAAATTGGTCAAGATTCCGAAATGCCTTGATGAACGCATCCTGCGCCAACTCGACTGCGTCGTCGGGGTTGTGCACCACGGCGAGCGTGACTCCGACCACCCGGCGCTGGTAGCGCTCGACCAAGACTTCGAACGCCGCCCGGTCGCCCTTTCTCGCCCGTGCAAGTAGACCGACCTCGTCCCCATCAACGCGGCTGGCTGGTCTCAAGGCTTAGACGTGCACCAAGTCGGCAAAATTCAGACCGAAGCCAGCGTTCGGTTGGCGCTCAATTCGGCCCAATTCGGGCCGGATTTCAGCTCCACTGTGAGCGGGACCTTGAGCATCGCTACCCCCTCCATCTGCTGCCTAACCTCTCGGGAAAACTCCGCCAAGCCGGCTTCTTCAGCCTCGAACAGCAGTTCGTCATGCACCTGCAGCAGCATTCGGGAACCCAGCCCGCGCTCCTTGATGAGCGCGTGTAAGCGGACCATTGCGATCTTTATCAGATCGGCGGCGCTGCCCTGAATCGGCGTATTGATCGCGATTCGCTCCGCCTGCGCCCGGGCGCCGCCCTCGGGCGAGTTCAGCTCTGGCAGATAGCGCCGGCGGCCGAACATCGTCGCGACCCAGCCGCGTTCACGCGCTTCCCTGAGGCATCGCGTCAGGTATTCGTTCACGCCCGGTAGCCGTTCGAAATAGCGCTTGATGTAGTCCGATGCCTCAGCGAGCTTGATTCCCAATTCGCCAGCCAGGCGCTGCGGCCCCATCCCGTAGATGATTCCGAAGTTGATCACTTTGGCAAGGCGCCGCGCGTCAGGATCGTTCGCGGCTTGAGGTCCAAGTACCTCGGCCGCCGTGCGCGTATGGATGTCCTCGCCGGAGCTGAAGGCCTCGATCAGCGTCGGATCGCCTGACAAATCCGCGAGCACGCGCAACTCGATTTGCGAATAGTCGGCCGATAGCAGTAGATAACCGCGCTCGGCGACAAAAGCGCGCCGAATCCGGCGACCCTCTTCGCTGCGCGCCGGGATATTTTGCAAGTTCGGATCGGTCGAGCTGAGGCGTCCGGTCGCCGTCAGCGCCTGATGAAACGAAGTATGGATGCGCCCGGTCGCGGAATCGATCAGGTTGGGCAACGCATCTACATAAGTTGATTTCAGTTTGGAGATTGCGCGGTAGTCCAGCAGCTTGCGCGGCAGCGGATGGATCTCAGCGAGCTTGGTCAGCGCGTCAACATCGGTCGAATATCCGCTCTTGGTGCGCTTGAGCCCCTTGGTCGGCAGTCCGAGTCCGATGAACAACACGTCGCGCAGTTGAAGCGGCGAGTTGAGATTGAACTCGCGCCCCGCCAGCTCGAAGCACGCCCGCTCCAGAACCGCGAGCTGCTCGCCGAATTCGGCCGACATCGCGCGCAACACTTCGGCATCGATGCGGATGCCGGTCGCTTCCATGTCGGCGAGCACCGTCGCGAGCGGCAGCTCGATTTCGCGAAATAGTTTGCCGAGGCCGTCGCGCTCAAGGCGCTGCTCGAGAACGCGTCGCAAAGCCGAGATCAGCGCAGGCTCGGAACGGCTCGATGTGGCGCCGCCGCCCAGCGGGGCCAGATGCTCATGGTAGAGATTGTCGAGCGACGGCTCCGGACGACCGGGGTTGACCAGAAATCCGGCCAGCATCGTGTCAAAGTCCACGCCTGCGAGCGCAACATGCATCGCGGCGAAGCGCCTCAGGTGCTCTTTCAAGTCATGGCACGACTTCGGCGGAATGGCCGTTTCGATCAGCGCACGAGCATCCGGGATCAGCTGCGCCGCGATCACGAACACTTCGTCAGCGCCCTCCGCGGCGAGCTTCAATATCGGCGCGCCGCCCGCATCCTCGCCCAGATGCAGATTGACACGCGCCGCCTTACCAAGCGCGCCAAGCAGCGGCTGAAGGCCGTTCGCCTCGACGATGCGCTCCGTCGCAGGCATCTCACTTGGTGCAAGCTCCGAGGGCGCGAGTTCGGCGCGCAACGAGTCGAATTCCAACTCGCGCATCAGCTCCGAGGCCGCTTTCTGATCGATGCCGTCATAGGTAAGGTTCGCGATATCGACTTCGACCGGTACTTCGGTGTCGATGCTGACCAGCTTGCGCGCGAGGATCGCGGCATCGCGATGCTCCGCGATCACGCCGGCCAGTTTCTTTGCCCCGCGAATCGAAGCGGTCTGCTCGAGCTGGCCGGGGTTCGCCAGCAGCCGGTCCAGCGAGCCGAACTCCCGGATCAGCGCGCTGGCGGTCTTCTCTCCGACCCCAGGTATGCCCTTGACGTTGTCGATCGCGTCGCCCATCAGAGCCATCACATCGATCAGCGCTTTGGGTTCGACGCCGAAGCGCTCGCGGACCTCGCGCGCGCCGGTGCGTTTGTCGCGCATCGTATCCCACAGAGTCAGGTTTGGCGCGACCAGTTGCATGAAGTCCTTGTCGGCGGTGACGATCACGACGTTGAACTTCTGGCGCGCGGCGCGCATCGCCAGCGTGCCGATCACGTCATCGGCCTCGTAGCCGTCGAGCATCAGGCTCTTGATGCGGAAGGCTTCGACCACGCGATGGATGTAGGGAATTTGCACCTGCAGATCGCTGGGCGCGGAGGGCCGGTTGGCCTTGTAGTCGGTGAACAGATCGTCGCGGAAGGTTTTTTTCGGCGAGTCGAAGACGATTGCGATGTGCGTCGGATGAGCGTCCTTGAGCAGCTTCACCAGCATCCGCGTGAAGCCATAGATGGCGTTGGTCGGTTGACCGCGGGAGTTGTTCAGTTGCGGGAGCGCGAAGAAGGCGCGGAAGATGTATCCCGAACCATCGACCAGATAGAGGCTGGGCCGCTCCTCCGCCATCCGGTCAAGGCTAACAAAAGCGACTCCGGCCGCAAACGCGGTCCTCTGATCGCGAGTGGCCGGGTTGACTTCCGCGACCGTCCGACGCAGATGACGGGGCCATATGGACGCGCTCACGCTGTTCGGACTGTTCGCGGTGACGGCGATGCTGGTGTGCTACGCGCTGGAGGACCGCAGTCCATGGTTCGTCCTGGCGTTCGCTGGGGCATGCGCCCTGGGTTCAGCCTACGGCTTCCTTCAAGGCGCGTGGCCATTTGGACTGGTCGAGGCGATCTGGTCAGTCGTGGCATTGCGCCGGTGGCGAAGGGCGGCTTCGAACTGAATCATCGCCGTGCGGGTCCAATCTTATATTGACTCCATGGCCTGCCGTGGTTAACTAGACGATCACTTTCCCGCCGTGCCGAATTTGCGCGGTATCGATCTCGTCCAATCGTTGGCTCGTGGGGCGGAGTCGAGAGGTTCGGGACTGGAACAGGGCGTCATCGAATGATCGAGGTCAAGAATCTCACCAAGACCTACGGCGACTTCGTCGCGGTCGAGGACGTCTCGTTCAAGGCTGAACCCGGCCAGATCCTCGGCTTCCTGGGGCCCAATGGCGCCGGCAAGACCACCACGATGCGGATCATCACCGGCTTCATGCCGGCGACTTCCGGTACGGTGCTGATCGATGGGCTCGACATCTTCACGCAATCGCTCGAGGCGCGCCGGCGCATCGGTTATCTGCCCGAGAGCCCGCCGCTATACGGGGACATGCGCGTCGAGGACTACCTGCGATTCGTCGGACGGCTGCGCGGCGTGGCGCGCGACCAGTTGCCCGAGGCGCTCGAGCGTGTGCTCAAGTTTTGCGGACTCGAGGATGTCGCGCATCGCATCTGCGGCCAACTCTCCAAGGGCTATCGCCAGCGGGTTGGATTGGCGCAGGCCTTGATTCACGATCCGCCGGTACTGGTGCTCGACGAGCCGACCATCGGGCTCGATCCGCGCCAGATTCGCGAGATCCGCTCGCTGATTCGGGGCCTCGCCGCCCAGCGCACGATCGTGCTTTCGACGCACATCCTGCCGGAGGTCTCGCAAATCTGCGATCGCGTCGTGATCATCAGCGAAGGCCACGTCGTGCTCGAAGAGAACATCAAGCAACTGCCGGCGGGCGTTTCGCTTGAAGACGTCTTTTTGGGCGCAATCAGCAAGGAGCGGC
>JBGPUE010000003.1:0-102886 GCA_041491005.1 Binataceae bacterium (SeqCode)
GACTTCGTTAGGCTTGAAACCCTCATCCACCCCAACCGGTGTACCGAGCTGTCCCGGATCCGCCGAATGACAGGCCTTGCATCCCACCGATTCGAACAGACCCTTGCCCTCCTCGATCATGCCGGGATTGCGGAGGTCCTGCGCCAGCGTGGCGGGCTCGGCGTGCGTGCCAGTCCACTTTTGCGCGTCCTCTTTTGAGCTGTCGAACAAGTATGCGGCAATCGCGGTGGCCTGATCGCGATCGAGCATGAAGTCGGGCATCCGCGTGTGCGGCCGGAACTGGTGCGGATGGTTGATCCAGCGCACCGTCCATGACGGATCGAGCTTGACGGAGGCAAGCTTCAAGTACGGGCCGATCTTGCCCAAGTCTTCGTAGCCTTTCACCAAATGGCAGCCGGCGCATCCGAGCTGTTCGAACAAGCGCTCGCCGCGCACCCAGTGAAGCGGAATCTGCTCGCCATCCTTGTTGCGCAGCGAACCGACGTCGACATGGCACTTAATGCATCGCGACTCCATCTTGTCGCCCTGCAGCAGCGGATGCTCCCAGAACTCGTCGAGCCCATGTCCTGCGCGCACCGAGTTGACCGCCGCGCCCTGCCCGTCATGGCAGGGCGTGCAGCCAGTCTTGTCAGGCGGATGCTTGAGCATGATCGCGTCGTAATTCGAATGTGTCCGGAAAGGCTCTGCGGCGTTCTCGAAGCCGCGCCGATCCTCGCCGATATGGCAGCTCTGGCAGCGATCGACACGCGCGATCGCCTCGTCGAACGCGTTGCGATCGAAATCGTCGATCGACACTTGCTCGATTTTCGGAATCTTCGGATAGCGCAGCAGCACCCGGCCCATCAAGGTGACCGGGATCATGTAGGTGTTGGCTTTCTCCAGCAGGTCGTCGCGATCCTTGTTGAACTTCTTGAGCTGCTCGCTGAAGTCTTCGACCTTCGAGTTGATCGCTTCGATCTGCCCCTGGATGTCCTGAACGTGCTGCTTGGCCTGGTCGCTGGCGGCTTGCTCGCCCTTGAGCTGGGCGTCGTGCTGATCAATCTGGGCCTTGATCGGCGCCGGATCCTGCCCGGCCTGGATCGTGTGGTTGTAGTCGTACCAGAGCTCGGTCAGCTCCGACTTGGTGAAGCGGACCGGCTGATCCTTGTCGTCGGCGATGGTCTTGGCTGCGGCCAGATCCTTGCGCAGTTGATTGAGCCTTGGGGTCGTGGCGCCCGAGGCGACTTCGGCCCGCGCCGCTGCCAGCGCCTTTGACAAGCGAACATAGTCGGGGTTTTGCGCGAGCTGCTTGTCGACCTCGGCGGCCTGCTGCGTCAAATGCTTGTAGGCCATGCGGTCGAACTGGACCTGGTATTCCTTCCACGGCCGGCGCGAGATGTTGTCGTCCCACACCGACCACACCGCCGCCACCAGCAGCAAGGCAACCATCAGCACGAACAACGCGCCGTAGGATTTGCCCTCTTCGGTGGGATCGAGCCCGAACCAGCTAGCCATCGGTTCCCCTGCTCCGCCGCGCAGCCGCGCCTACTCGACCGACCAGCGTTCGGCCATGTAGCCGATCGCGAACACCACCACGCCGATCATCGCCAGCTCAAGTTCCTTGCCCATACCATGCTCGTGAGTGACGCCGTACCACAATGCAAAGCCCATGTCGGCGCAGCCCAGCGCCTCGAGGATCTTTCCCAGGATGAACACTTGGATTCGATCCGCGATGCGCGGCTAGACGTTAATCCAGGGAGTCACGAGGATGTACTTGATGTGCCAGGCGTGTCGCATCGCCATCTTCACGAACACCCCGATCATCGCGAGGAACAGAAAGCCGACGATGCCGAAACGCACTGGGCCCCATGCCGCGAGCAATTCCTTGCCGCCGCCCGCAAACGACGACCATGGATCGCCCGCCGGGCGCCGCCGCAGCCACCAGTAGAAGACCGCATAGCCGACCACGAAATAGGCGACGATTGTCGACAACCCGAAGATGGCCGCCGTCATGTAATCGCGGATACCGAGCAGATACGGCAGATCGACGTTGGTCAGCGCCTCGACCAGATGCGGATCCCAGACCTCGCCCGGCCAGAACCAGTTCCATCCCGGACCGCGGAAGAAGGTCCCGATGAGGATGAAGGACACCCACAGGATGTGGAAGCCCAGGAAGAAGGTCAGGATCTCGAATTTGCGCTCGCGGAAGGTGAAGTAGCCATTACCGCGCGGATTGATGTCCAGGTAAGGGATCAGCATCAGGCCGACGATGATCAGCGTCGGCAACATCACACCCGCGTACCACGGATCGAAGAACACCAGCATCTCCTGCAGCCCCAGGAAGTACCACGGCGCTTTCGACGGGTTGGGCGTACGAGTGGGATTGGCTGGTTCCTCCAGCGGCGCATCGATCGTCAGCGACCAGATTGTGAGCAGAATCAGAATCGCGATGGCGCACAGAAACTCGCTGCGGACCAGGAACGGCCAGGTATGAAGCTTCTCGTCGCTGGGCCCCTTGGCCTTGAGCTCCGGCTTGCGTGCTCCCCCCGCGGGTGCGCGCGAAGCAGCCGCGCCGGCGCCAGCCGCCGCCGCCATCATCGGCGGTCCGGCCGTACTACCGTTTGATGATCCCATTGTGGCCATCGCCTCAGCCGCTCAAGCTGTCAGTTCCTCTTGGGGCTTTGCTCATGCTCGTTGTCTTCTTCGAACTCTTCGGGCGGCGCCGCCAGGACGTACATAGCGTAGATAAGCAGCGCCATCATGATCGGCACCGACAACACGCGAACGATTCCCAGATGCGCGAAATAGCTGATCACTGCCCACCGATCTTCTTCATGATTACAGCGGCCCCGAAATCCCGTCGCGCCGGATGCGCCAGAAATGCACCGCGATGAAGATGCCGGCCAGCAGCGGGAAGAAGATGCAGTGCAGGATGTAGAAGCGCAGCAGCGTATGCGGGCCGATCTCGCCGCCGCCGAACAGCAAGGCGCGCGCGTCGTAGATCGGATTGACGCCCAGCACTTCGTGGAACGGTCCCTCGTGACCCAGCAACGGCGCGGCACGGCCCATGTTCGAGCCGACGGTGACCGCCCAGATCGAAAGCTGATCCCACGGCAGCAGGTAGCCCGTGAACGATAGCAGCAGGGTCAGCACCAGCAGGATCACGCCGACGACCCAGTTGAACTCGCGCGGCGGCTTGTACGATCCGGTCATGAAGACGCGGAACATGTGCAGCCAGACCGCGATCACCATCCCATGCGCGGACCATCGATGCATGTTGCGCATCAGCATCCCGAACGGCATGTCGAATTCGAGATACTTCATGTCAGCGTACGCGTACTCGGCGGTGGGCCGGTAATAGAACATCAGGTAGACGCCTGTGACGATCGTCACGAGGAAGAGCAGGAACGTGATGCCGCCCATGCACCAAGTGAAGCGCAGGCGCACCGCGTGACGCTGCACCTTGGCGGGATGCAGATGGAGCCAGACGTTGCCCGACACCATCAGGATGCGGTTGCGCGGGTTGTCCTCGTAGCCGTGACGGAAGATCGATTGCCAGGCCTGCGACTCGGTGATCTGCCGCTTGATTTCCTGCCAGTCCAGCTTTGCCATTGAAAAAACGCTATGCCCCGCAACCGGCTGCCGGCATCGTGGGCGATGCCGAATCTGCCGATGGATGTTATCTACGCCGACGGTTCGCCAATCGGAATCTCTCCAGCCTGCCAGCAGGGTAGCTAATGAAATCGGTGCTGTGCAAGAAGCGCGGCTTCATCAAGGCTGGGGCGTGTCCCGGGTTACGCGTCGTCGCGCCGTGAGCGCCCGAACATCGCGGCGACCAACCCGTAGAGCACCATCAGGCCCGCAATCGCGAGGATCCCCAGCCCCGGCCCGACCAGAATTCCGGTTGCGCACAGCACCGCACCGATCACGAGCAAAGGAATCCCGAACGCGATCGGGTTGAACGGATCGCCTTTCGCCTTGGCGACGCTGGCCCGCGCCTGCTCGGCTTGGCCAGCATCCTCAGCGCTTTCGCGCAGGATGCTAACGGCGTAGTCGGTCATCTCCTGCCGATTGCCCATTGAGCGCAGGCGGTCGGCGAGTTCGTGTGTCAACTGCTCGACCCGCTCTTCATCGCGCGCCGCCTCGCTGTCGGGCTTGATCGGATCTGCCACGTGGTCGCCAGAAGACGAACGCCTGGGGATGCCGGCGTGAACTACGCTTCGAGCTTGCGCGCGGCGAGAACGGTATGAACCGAGAGGGGCGAGAAGCGCTCCAGGCGCTCGACCCTGATGTCTTGTCCGGCCAGAACGTCGCGCAGGCGCAGCCGTGTAGTCCATCCGATTAACTTGGTCAGCGGGTTGACGATCCAAGTGAAGAAGCGGAGCACCGGGTTCTCGCTGATGAAATGCGTGACGATTATGACACGACCGCCGGGCTTACAAACCCGCACCATCTCGCTCATCATCCGCACCGGATCCGGCACCACCGTCATCACGTGGAACGAAGTGACGACATCGAAACAGTTGTCGGCGAAGTCGAGATTGAGCGCATCGCCCTGACGCAGTTCGATATGGCGCCAATCGCTCTCTTTGGCCTTGGCCAGCGCCAGCTTGAGCATGTCGGCCGACGGATCAACCCCGACCAAGTGGATGTAAGGCGGGTAGGCGTCGAGCGAGATGCCGGTGCCGACCCCAACTTCGAGGACTCGATTGGCGGGGCGCAGGGCAAGCGATTCGATCACCTCATGTTCGCGATCGACGAAGACCCTTCCAAAGACACGGTCATAAAATGGGGCGAGGTCGGAATAGACGCGGCTCTCATGCGGCTCGGGCATTCGGCTGGATCCTTTCCGCGCTGATCGCGTCGCGATTCGCCAAGCCGGCAATTCGCGCGCGCTCAGGCTGCCGCGTTAAAACCCCTGAACTGTCGTTTGAATAGCGCGATATCGCGCTTGCGAAATCGCCACTGACGCCCCTTCTTGAACGCCGGCAGGATAGTTCTACGCGCGAACTCATTGACGGTGTCGGGACTCAAGTCCAGCAAGAGCGCCACGTCCCGCGAAGTCAGGAGGATATCCTCCTTGTCGGCCGTCAGGATCAAGGGAAAACTCCTCTCGCGCCAAGGTCGGCGGGAACCGCGTGTAATTAGTATGCGCTTGCTCGCCAAGTCAAGCGAAGTTTGGCCGGACACCTCGGACCTGTTGATGAAGCTGCTAATCGGAGCGGGTTTGTTCACAAGCCGCGAGGCAGTCTCATCAGTCGTTTGCTCAAGGTTCGTCTAACCTTCGCCTTCGCTATACGCTGATCGTCGTCAGCTTGCGGGCGCCGATCAGGTAGTCATACCACGTTCGGGTTACCACGACGCACGAAAACAAGCCGGTCAGCACTCCAACGCAGAGCGTTACCGCGAATCCCTTCACCGGACCGGTTCCGAACTGGAAGAGGATCAGGCCGGCGACAAAGGTCGAGATGTTCGAATCGCGGATCGCCGACCATGCGTGTTCGTAGCCAGATTTGACGGCCTCGCGGGGTGAGCGCCCTGCCCGCAACTCCTCACGCATCCGCTCGTTCACCAGCACGTTGGCATCCACCGACATCCCCAGCGTCAGCACGATTCCCGCGATTCCGGGCAGCGTCAGCGTCGCACCCATCGCAGCCATCACGCAGATCAGCAGCAGGATGTTGAGTGACAGGCCGAAGTCGGCCAGTAATCCCGCACCGTTGTAGTAGACCGCCATGAAAATCAGCACGGCTCCGGCGCCGACCAAGAAAGAGAGCTGGCCCTGCCGGATCGAATCGCGCCCGAGCGAGGGTCCGACCGTGCGCTCTTCAGCGATATCGACCGGAGCGGGCAACGCGCCGGAGCGCAGAACGATCGCAAGATCGTGCGCCTCATCGATCGAGAAGCGGCCGGTAATCGACACCTTGCCGCCGCCGATCCGCTCCCTGATCACGGGCGCGGAATAGACCGTGCCATCGAGGATGATCGCGAGCCGCCGGCCGACGTTTTCCGAGGTCAGCGCATCGAAAACCCGCGCGCCGCGACTGTCGAGATCGACCGAGACGTAGGGGCCTTCGAGCCTGCCGCCCGGGCGGACGCGCGCATCGGTGACCACCTCGCCGGTCATCAGCAGCGGCGTCTCGACAAGGTAGGGCTGCCGGCCACCGCGATCGGCAGATCCATAGAGGATTTGATCGCCCGGCGGAGGACCGTCGCGCAACGCTTCATCGAGCGGATGATTGTCATCGACGATCTTGAACTCGAGCACCGCGGTTTTGCCGATCAGCTCCTTGGCGCGCTCGGGGTCCTGAATCCCCGGCAACTGCACGAGGATGCCATTGTCGCCCTCGCGCGCGACGGTGGTTTCGCGCACGCCGAGCTGATCGATGCGGTTGCGAATCGTCTCGAGCGCCTGATCCATCGCGTTGGTGCGGATCTGGAGAGCGTCGCGGTTCTTGAAGGTCAGTTGGAAAGCAGGCGCGCCTCCACCGCTGTCGCCACTGGAGACCGAAAGGTCAGCGAACGACTTGCCGAGCAGATCCTGCAACGCGGTGCGATCGCGGGCGCTCTTGAGCTTCACAATCAGCGCGCCCGCAGGCGATACCGCGATCGAATCGACGTCGACCTTGTTGTCCTTGAGTTCGCGCTTCAAGTCATCGCCGCGCCGCGCCAGCGCGCTCTTCACGGCATCGTCAAGCCTCACGTCGAGCAGCAGATGCGTGCCGCCCTGCAAATCGAGGCCGAGCTGGATTTTCGGCGTCGGCAGCCACGATTTCCACCAATCGGGCAATGGGACATTGAGGCTGGGCAGCAATAGCAGAATGGCCGCCGCAACGAGCCCCGCCGTAAGATAGAGGCGGGTCAGGCCGCGGCCGCCGGTGAAATGGAGATAAAGGATCGCGCTCGCGATCGCGATCAGAATCAGTATCGGCGCAAAACTTTGACTTTCCACTATATGGCCCGCCCTGCCACCGCCCTATTCTTCCTTGCCCGACTGTCCCTTGGGCGTCTTGCCATAGGTCGAGATCGATGCGATCTGTGCGCGTTCGATCCGGACCTTGACGCCTTGCGCTATCTCGAGGCCGACAACCTTGTCGCCCAAATCCACGATGCGCCCGAGCAAGCCGCCGCTGGTCACGACCTCGTCATTGCGCTTGAGGCCCTGGCGCATCTTCTCCTGATCTCTGCCGCGTTGCATCTGCGGTCTGACCAGAACGAAGTAGAGGATCGCCATCACGCCGAAGAGCGGGAGCATCTGGACCCAGGCGGGCGGCCCCGAACTAGCAGCGGCGGCGTTCTGCGCCCATGCGACACCCTCAAACCACATTGCCGGTGCTCCCCTCATCTGCATCTTCGCCATCTTCGGCCTGCGCAAGCATCTCGCGCGCGAACGAGCGATAGGTCCGAGATGCGATAGCAGCTTGGCCCTGACGCATCAAGCGAGCATAGAACGTCAGGTTGTGCTCGGTGAGGGCGCGCGCCGCGAGGATCTCGCCTGACATATGCAGATGGCGCAAATAGGCGCGGCTGTAGGTCGAGCAGCACCGGCATGAGCATCGCGGATCGAGCGGCCGCTGGTCGCGCGCATGACGCGCAAGCTTGATCGACACTCGTCCCTCGCTGGTGAATGCGCTGCCGTTGCGCGCATTACGCGTCGGTAATACGCAATCGAAGAGATCGTAGCCCATCGCGATGGCTGCGATTAGATCGGCCGGCGTCCCGACGCCCATCAGGTAGCGTGGGCGATCCTGGGGCAGCAGCGAGGCGGTCAGCGCCGCCATCTCGCGCATCGCATCTTTGGGCTCGCCGACTGACAGCCCGCCTGCGGCGTAGCCATCAAAAGGAAGCGCGGTGATTTGAGCCCCGCTCATCCGGCGCAGCTCTGAATAGATGCCGCCCTGGACGATCCCGAACAGCGCCCGCGTAGCGCCGCCGTCGTCCAAATTCGCGTCGCGCGCCCGCAATGATCGCTCGGCCCAACGCGATGTCAGCTCGAGCGAGCTTTGCGCGCGCGCCGGCTCGGCCGGATAGGGTGTGCATTCGTCCAGCGCCATCATGATGTCTGAACCGAGTTGCCGCTGGATCTCGATCGCGCTTTCCGGTGTGAGCATCAGCGCGCGGCCATCCAGATGCGAGCGGAAACGGATGCCCTCTTCGGTGATCGAGTTGATCGCCGCCAGACTCATCGCCTGAAAGCCGCCGGAGTCGGTGAGCAGCGCCCCGTTCCAACCCATGAAGCGCTGGACGCCGCCCAGATCGCGGATCAGTTCCGCGCCGGGCCGGATCGCCAGGTGGTACGCGTTGGCGAGCACCATCCGGTACCCCAGCTCCCACAGCTCGTGCGGCGCCATCGCCTTGATCGCGGCATGGGTGCCCACGGGCATAAAGGCGGGCGTGGTGACCTCGCCGTGCGCGGTATGCAGCCGCCCGATGCGTGCATCACCGTCGCGGTCAAGGATGTCGAAGCGTAGGCTGTGGCTCACAGGATCAGCATCGCGTCGCCGTAGCTGAGGAAGAGCAACCGATGGCGGATCGCGTCGCGGTAGGCGTTCAGGATCGTCTCGCGGCCAGCAAATGCCATCACTAACGCGAGCACGGTGCTGCGCGGCATGTGGAAGTTCGTGATCATCCCCTCGATCAGTTTGAAGCGAAACCCGGGATGGATGAACAAGCCGGTGAAGCCCTCGCGATCGCCCGTGATCGCATACGATTCGAGCGCGCGCGCCGAGCTGGTGCCGACCGCGATGACCCGCCCCGCGGTGCGATCCGCCAGGCCGATCGCATCGATGGTCTCGGCGGGAATCTTGAACCATTCCGCTTCCATCGAATGCGCTTCGACCTCGGCCGCGCGCAACGGCGCGAAAGTGCCGGGCCCGATATGAAGCGTAAGGCGCGCCAGGCGCACGCCACGATCTGCAAGCTCGTCGATGAGCTCGGGCGTGAAATGCAGGCCTGCAGTCGGCGCGGCGATCGCGCCCGTCGGCCCGGCATAGACGGTCTGATATGCAAGCGCATCGGCACCGGTCGGCTCGCGCCTAATATAGTGAGGCAGCGCCAGCTTGCCCCGGCGGCTGACGATCTCCTCGACGGCCACGCCGTTGTCGCTGGCGATGAACGCGCGCCCCGGTCGCTGATACCCGAGCAGCCGCAGCGCGCTGCCATCGTCGAGGCTCAGGCGCGCGCCCTCACGCAGCGGCCGATGAGAACGAATCAGCGCGAGCCACGCGCCTGCGGGCTCGGCCACCGGGCGAACCATAAGCAGCTCCACCTCGGCGCCGGTCTCCTTGCGTACGATGAGGCGCGCGGGGAAGACGCGCGTGTCGTTGACTACGAGCAGGTCGCCGTCGCGCAGATGGTTTGCGAGCTTGTAGAAGCGCGAGTATTCGACCGAGCCGTCGCGGCGGGATAGCACCTGCAAGCGCGCATCAGCGCGTCGCTCCAGCGGCTCCTGCGCGATCGATTCGGCAGGCAGCTCGTAATCCAGTTCGGTCAAACGCATATGAGTGGGAACGGCGGGACCCCGAGCGATGACAATACCATTCACGTCCGTTGCGGCGATATGCGCGGACGCGCCTGGCGCGGGCGGATTCGAATGCGGAGCGGGAGGTCGGAGCGGGGGCTCGGGCTACAATCCGCCGCCGGCGCCGACTATGGCGCCGGATTCGCGCAGCTGCCGGGCAGCCATCGACGATGCGGCCCTCAAACGCGCATGTTGCGAAAATCGCGGCCAGCCCCGGCTTTTGTGGTGACGGTCGGCGACCCGATGAATCGGTTCAGGCGCTGCGATCGTGCTGGCCGCGACGACACTGACGTTCGCGGAGATACTCGGCCGGGCGCTGGACAGCGGGCGCGCGCTGGAAGCTTGAGCCAGCTTCACCACCGCCAGGGCCACCATCGAGAGCGCCATCAGCGAGAGGCTCCAACTGGTCGCGGCCGCAGCCTTGGAACCGCGGTTGCGGACACGGCCGAGCTCAGACGGAACCGACAGATAGCCGCACAAATTGCGGGGCCGACCGCATTCAGGGCAAGCCTCGAGGCGCGAATCGTATGGCGCGCCGCAAAGCCGACAGCTGAATGACACGTTGAGGTCCCGCTTGAATAGCAACAAGCGCGCCCGCCGCGGCGACATCTTCGGCAAGTTCCGCGCGCCCGTGAAGCCAAGAGAATCAAGCGCGCGCAGGCGATGCGGCGCTCAGCGGCGGTTCGCCGGTGTCGCATCGATGAGACAGATACGCAGCAGTGATTCAGTTTGAGTCGGCCGCGCGGTGGTTTGTAGCGGCTAACTCACCTTCAAGACGATCTTTCCAAAATGCTCGCTCGCCTGCATCATTCGATGAGCCTCGGCAGCCGCCGCCAGAGGCACGACCGTGTGCACCGGCGGCCGCAGCCGGCCCGCCTCCAGAGCCGGGCCGAAGCGCGCCAGGAAGGCGGAGACAATCTGCGCCTTTTCGTCAACCGGGCGGCTGCGAAGAGTCGAGCCGAGGATTCTCAGATGGCGCCGTAACACGGCTGCGAGGTCGAGTTCACCGCGTGTGCCATTCATCAGGCCGATCAGCACCAGCCGCCCGTTTTGCGCCAGCGCCTCGATATTCAGCCCGAGATAGCCGCCGCCGATGCTATCGAGAATCACGTCGGCGCCGCGGCCGTTGGTTGCTGCCTTGACCTGCGCCGGAAACGGACCGGATTTGTAGTTGATCGCGATGTCTGCGCCAAGTTTGAGGCATTGCTGGCATTTGGCGTCGCTGCCCGCCGTGACGATCGATCGCGCGCCGGCTTCACGCAGCAACTGGATCGCGGCGGTACCAACGCCGCTACCTCCGCCATGAATCAAGGCGGTCTCGCCCTTAGCAATCTGCGCAAGCATGAACAGGTTGAGAAACGCCGTCAGGAAGACTTCGGGAAGCGCAGCCGCTTCCTGATCGCTGAGCACCGCCGGCACATGCATCGCGGAGCCGAAATGGACCGCAGCCTGCTCGGCATAACCGCCACCGGGGATCAGAGCCATCGCTCGATCGCCGATCTTCCAGCCCTTCGCGTCCGTGCCGACGGCGATCACTTCGCCCGCGCATTCCAGACCAAGGATCTCCGATGCGCCCGGTGGCGGCGGATAGAATCCCTGCCGCTGCATGATGTCGGCGCGATTGAGCGCCGCGTACTTCACGCGAATCAGCAGATCGGCTGGGCCGGGGACCGGATCCGGCGCATCGCCGATCCGCAAGACGTTCTCATCGCCAGGCTTGTCGATCAGGATTGCTTTCATCAGAGAAGCGTCAAAAGACGAGAGGGCCGCCAGCGGCCCTCTCCACGGTCGCGTTTGAAACCGGCGTTCCTAGTACTGATCGATCACTGTTACACCGACATTCTGGAAGTTGGTCATCTGCTCGAGAATCGGCGAGGCTTTCTCGAGCGGCACGGTCTGCGTGACCATGGTCTTGGGCGAGAGCTTGCCTGCCTCGACCATCTGCAGCATCGCCGGATAGTGCGAGGACTGCATCCCCAGCGAACCGATCAGTCGCAGTTCCATCTGCACGATGCGATCGATGGGCATCGAGACCTCGCCCTTCTCGGCCTGCGTCGTCAGCCCAATCTGAAGATGGCGCCCGCGCTTGCGCAGGCTCATGATCGCGTTTCGGCAGGTGGCCGCGATGCCCAACGCATCGACCGCAACATGCGCGCCGCCGCCGGTCAGATCCATGATCGCTTTGATCGCGTCGGTCTTCTTGCCGTTGATCACATGCGTCGCGCCAATCTTTTTGGCTAGCTCGAGCTTGGCGTCGTCGAGATCGATGCCGATCGTGTTGGCGCCCATTGCGGCGGCGATGTGAAGCGCCGACAGTCCGATACCACCGCAGCCGTGAACCGCGACCCACTCGCCCGGCTTGACCTCGGCCTGATCGACCACGCCATGGAATGAGGTCATGAAGCGGCAGCCCATCGAGGCCGCCTCGACGAACCCGATCTTCTCTGCGAGCGAGACGAGGTTGAGATCGGCGAACGGCACGGCCACATAGCTGCCGTAGCCGCCCCAGTAAGAGAAGCCCGGCGTCATCGGCGTCATGCAGATGTTCGAGTGGCCGTTGCGGCAGTATTCGCAACTGCCGTCGCCCTGGCTGAAAGGCACCACCACGCGATCGCCGCGTTTGAAGTTCTTGGTCTCCTTACCGACTTCCTCGACCACGCCGCAGAACTCATGGCCCAGCACATGCGGCAGCGGCAGCACCAATCCGAACCACGCCCAATCGCCCATCCATCCGTGCCAGTCGCTGCGGCAGATCCCGTTGGCCTTGACGCGAATGATCGCGCCGTTGGGTGCGCACTTGGGATCGGGCACATCTTTTACGACCAGCGGCTTGCGCAATTCCTGCAGTACGGCAGCCTTCATGGTTGGAACCTCCGAGTGATTAGCGCCTTCAGGCGCGACGTATCGAACATCGTGACGTGTGCGGAGCCGTCAGTCCCCGACGCTTCGTATAGCGCCGCTGACGCCGCGCGGCAAATCGCGGCGGCGGCGCAGGCGATAGTGACCTTTACCCGACCAGCGCCTGGACGGTGCGCTCGAACGTCGCGCGATCGGTCGCGTCCACCTCGACGTTGTGGATGTCCACGCCGGCCTCATCCTGTGCCTTGAGCCGCTCGACGGCGCCTTCGACGCCGCCAACGTAGCCCAGCTCTTCGCAGAGCTTGCGTGGCACTGCCTCGGTGCCGGCCTTGGCGCCGCCGGCTGACCACGCATCGCGGATCGTCTTGACCGCATCGCCGAAGCCGAAGCGCGTCAGTTGTTCGGCATAGAAGGTGCCCATGCGCGCGGCGTAGAACGCGGTCGTGCCAGCATGGCCAGCATACGCCCGTTCGACATTCTGCGTGACTTGAGTCATTCCGGGCGACTTGACCATCACCGAGCGTGGATCGCGCCCAGCCTTCTCCGCGACCGTGCGGAATTCGCCGATTGTCTTGCGCAGCGCCCCCAGCGGAATCATCACCGGCAGCCATCCGTCGGCCTTTTGCGCCGTGAACTCGACGCTCTTGTGGTTCAGGGCGGCGATATAGATCGGGATGTGCTTGCGCGGAGGCTCGAAGCGCATTGTGAAACCGCGTGCGAGCTTGAAAACCTTGCCGTCATAATTCAACGGTGTCCCGGCCATCAGCATGTTGATGATGTCGACGTACTCGCGCAGACGGGTAAGCGGCGGATTGAACTTGACGCCGTGGAAATGCTCGATCACCTGCGGGCCGCTGGTGCCCAATCCGATGATCATGCGCCCGCCGCTGAGCTCGTCCAGCGTGCCGAAATGCTGCGCCATCGCGGCCGGTGTGCGCGAGTAGCTGTTCACGATCGAGGTCGCGAGCTGCGCCTTGCTGGTATGCTCGGCGAGCAGCGTCAGCAGCGTGAAGGCGTCGCGGCCCCAGGCCTCGGCGATCCAGATCGAATGCACTCCGGCTCCGTCCGCCATTTTGGCGCGATCGATCAGTGCCTTGAAATCGAGCTTGCCCTGCCAATTGACTCCAATCGCTATTTTGCGCGCCATCTGCATCACCTCTCGCGGAATGCGTTTTTCTGCGGTCTGTCTTGTTGCTGACTCTTACGCCAAATCCTTCACACGCTCATACCAGCGCTTGAGATGCGGATACTCCGCGACCATCGCGAAGTTCGCCGGATTGAGCGCGAGGAAGAAGAACGGATGGTAGAGCGCGGCATCGGCGAGTGTGAACCGCGGCCCGAGAAAGAAGTCCTTGCCAGCGAGTTGCGCGTCGATCATCCGCGCAAATGAAGCAAGTTGTTCGCGACTGGCCGGCATCCGCTCGCGCATCTGCGCCGTGGTCATTCCGATCAGCGTTTCCCGATTGCGCTTGAGCGCGGCGTCACCAGCGGCGTCGAGCAGATCAGGAATCGTCAGGAACAGCACGGGCGTGAACAGCGTGTTGTCCGCCCACTGATCGATGATCTCGCACAGTCCGCGCGCATCGTCGGGGATCACGCGCGGCTCGGGCGACTTGCGATCGAGCCACTTGATGATATCGACCGAGTTGTAAACGACCTCGCCGTCCCATTCGAGCACCGGCACGCGCGTCCATGCGCCGCGCGTCACCTGCAGCAGGTTGGTCTTGTCGCTGTAGTGGCAATCGATCGGGTTCCACTTTAGATGTTTGATGGAGAGCACTCGCCGCACCTTCTCGGTGAACGGCGAGATCGCGTATTGATAGAGATTGATTTGGCCCATCGACACTCCTGAATCGGTCGGTATCCGCCGGCGCGACTAGATTCTGCTCACGCTGAGCCGCACTGGAACATCGTCGCGCACCAGCGCACGGATATGGCATCCGCGTTCTGCGACTTCGATCAGGCGGTCCAGCTTATCATCACTCTCTGCGGTCTCGATCTTGAGCTCAACATCGATGGCGGTGACGTGGCCCTTCTCGTTGCATCGTGCGATCGCGGACGCCCGGCCGACGTTGAGCTTGCGCCCGCGCGCCGCGACCCGAAGCGACATCAGCAGGCATGAGGCGAGCGAGGCGAGGAAGCCCGTTATGGGATCGGGCGCGGTTTGCGGATGCTCGGCGGAGAACTCCCAACTAAGCGCGCCATGGCGTGCGCGGGTGCGCAGCGAATCGCCGAGGCTTTCGACTTCGACTTCGCGTGGGCGAACTGTATCCGGCTCGGCAGCCGGGATGTTGGTTCCGCGCCGCACGATCGTGGCGAAATCACCAGCTTCAAGTATTTGTTTAACTTTGGTTGTGAAGCGCGCCGCCATCGCGCCGTCCAGCGCGCGATGGTCATACGCGATCGCGATCTGCATCGCGGGCCGCACCTCGGCGTGCCCGTCGATCGCGAGCACTTCATCATGAATCGCGCCGACGAACATCAGCCCCGCCTGGGGCGCGAAGATCACCGGCGTGCCGTTTTCGATTCCATATGCGCCGAGGTTGGATACCGTGAAGGTCGCGCCTTCGAGCTCGCCCACGGCGAGCTTCTTCGCGCGGGCCTTCTCGGCCAGCTCGCCGACTCGAACGCTCACCTGTGAGATGTCCATCGAATCCGCACCATGAATCACCGGCACGACGAGGCCATCGGGGGTATCGACGGCCAGCCCGAGATTGACGCTCTCGTAGATGATCAGCTCGCCGTCGGCGAAGCTTGAATTGACGCGCGGGTTGTCCATCAGCGCGGCGACCGTCGCTGCGAGGATAAAATCGGTCACCGAGAAATGCGCGCCATTCTCGTTGGCACGCCGACGCGTGTCGAGCGTGCGGCTCATATCGACGCGCACCATCTGGGTGAAATGCGGGACATTCTGCCAGCTTGCAACCAGGTTGCGTGCGCCGACGCTCTGGATGCGGGTGAGCTTCTCGCGATGCGATGGTGTCTGCGCGGGAGCGGGTGCGGCGCCTCGCGGCGCCGCACCCGCTGCCGCGCCAGACGAAGTGCCCGCCACCATCGTGGCACGTACGTCGTCCTCGGTCACAGCGCCATCGGCGCCGTGACCGAGGATCGCGCTCAACTCGATTCCTTGCTCAGCCGCCAGGCGCCGCGCGCGCGGTGAGGCGAGCACGCGACGCGATGCGGATCGAGCGGCCGGCGATGAGACGCCCGCCGCTCCATCTGTACCGCCGCCGGCGGCCATCGTTCCTTGCGAAGCACCAGCCGAAATGCCAGTCAGCGCCGCCTCGACGCTCTCGCCGGCCTGCGCGATCACCGCCAGGGCGCCGCCGACCGCGACGACTTCGCCCTCGCCCGCGATGTGCCTGCTGAGCACGCCCGCGCCGGGTGATTCGACTTCGACTTCGGTCTTGTCGGTCTCGATGGTGAGGATTGACTCACCTTCGCGCACCGCGTCGCCTTCGCGCTTATGCCACTGAACGACCTTGCCCTCGCTCATCGTATGGCCGAGCTTGGGCATCTGGATTACGATCGCCATCGTTTCTGCGCCGCGCGGTGTTCTTTACGCGAGCAGTTCGCGGCAGGCCTGGTAGATCTTCTCCTCGTTCGGGATGACGAATTTCTCGAGCAACGCGCTGGTCGGTATCGGGACATCGGGGATTGCAACGCGCCGCAGCGGCTTGTCGAGATACTCCAGCGCCTCTTCCATCAACATCGCACCGATTTCCGCTCCGACGCCGAGCGTTTTGTAGGCCTCTTCGGCGACGACGATCTTACCGGTCTTCTTGACCGACTCAATGATTGCCGCGCGATCGAACGGCACCAGGGTGCGCGGATCGATCACCTCGATGTTGTGGCCTTCCTTGGCCAGCCGCTCGGCGACCTTCATCGCCTTGGGCACCATCGCGGAAAGCGCGACCAGCGTGAGCGCGTCGCCCTCGCGCCGGATCGCGGCCTTGCCGAACGGCACCATGAAGTCGTCGTCATCGGGCACTTCGCCCTTGGACGCATAGAGTAGCTTGTGTTCGAAGTAGAGCACGGGGTTGTCGTCGCGGATCGCGGTCTTGAGCAGGCCCTTAGCGTCGGCGGGCGTCGATGGCGAGGCGATCTTGAGCCCGGGGGTATGCATGAAGAACGCCTCGGGACACTGTCCGTGCTCGGGGCCCACGCCGGCTGCGCCCGACGGACATCGCACGACCATCGGCACCTTGAACGCGCCGCCATGCACCCAGCGCCACATTCCGGCCTTCAGCACGATCTCATCGCCGACCGTGAAGAGGAAGTCGGCGAACTGCAGCTCGACGATCGGGCGCAGTCCGGTGATCGCCGCGCCGACCGCTGCGCCTACGAAGGCGTTCTCCGAGATCGGCGTGTCGAACACGCGCTCGCCGCCGAACTGCTCTTTGAGGCCCGAGGTGATTTTGAAAATGCCGCCGAAGTTGGCGACGTCCTCGCCGTAGAGCACGACCGTCGGGTCGCGCTTCATCTCCTCGACCAGCGCCTCGCGGATCGCTTGCGCGTAAGTAATCGTTCGCATCTTCGTTCCCGCCTGTTCCGCTGAAATAGGATCGCCGTGGACTTGAAGACCGCCCGCCTTAGGCGAAGACGTCTTCGAGCGCGCTTTCGGGACGCGGGAAAGGCTGCGCCATCATGAAAGCCACCGCCTTGTCGATTTGCGCGCGCGCCTCGGCGTCGATTTTCTTGCGCGTCGCATCGTCGAGGATCTTCGCTTCGACCAGTTTGCGCTCATAGATGGGAATCGGATCGCGCCGCCAATGCTTCTCGACTTCCTCGCGCGAGCGGTAGTCATCCGGGTCGCCGATCCAGTGGCCCCACAGTCGATAAGTCTTCGCCTCGATCAGCGACGGACCTTCGCCGCGCCGCGCACGCGCGACCGCTTCGGCGACGGCGTCGTACACCTGCTCGACTTCATTGCCGTCAACCATCTTGCCTGGGATGTTGTAACCCTTGGCGCGGTCGCTGATATCAGGGTTCGCGGTCGAGGTCTCGGTCGGCACCGACACGGCCCAGCCGTTGTTCTCGCATAGAAAAATCACCGGCAGCTTGCGCACCGCGCATAGGTTGAGACTCTCGTGGAAGGTGCCGCGATTCGAGGTGCCGTCGCCGAAGAAGCAGAGCACGACGCGATCCTGTTTCAGGACTTTGATCGAGAGACCCGCGCCGGTCGCGATCGGGAAACATCCCCCGAGCGTGCCGCTCTCGCCGAGTACGCCGCGCGCCGGATCAACGACGTGCATCACACCGCCGCGCCCCTTGTTGGTGCCGCCCTCTTTGCCGGACAAGTCGCAGAGGATCTTCGCCAGCGGGACGCCGCGGGCGACCCAATAGGCGACGCCGCGATGCGCATACAGCAGGTAGTCATCGGGGCGCAGGGTCGCGATCGCGGCGCATTGCAGCGACTCCTGTCCCACGCCCGGATGCATGAAGCCGCCGGCCTGGCCGGATTTGATCAACTCCGCGATGCGCTCTTCGAGCCGCCGGCTCAGAATGATGTTGCGGTAGACATCGAGCTTGAGCTTTGCGTCCATCATGGTTGTGATACTCCGCGCGCGCCCGATCAGACCGTGGGCGCGATCGCGCCCACGGTAGCGAAGTTGCGATGCGATTACCAAACCGCGCCGGCGAGATCCGCCGGCGCGGTTTGGTATTGTCCGCTGAGCCGCCTGCGAACTCAGCATCACGGAGCGCATTCGACCTGACGTGTTCAGTTACACGCGCGCTCTTTCGATCACGCTGATCCGGGCCATGGTTGGAAAGATCTTCGTAAGCTCGAAGCCGGCCGCGTCGTAGAGTGCGCGGAATTCGGCTTCGGATCGCTGGCGGCCGCCGGTATTGACTAGCATATTGACGTCGTTCGCTGCGGCTCCACGGCTGATGTCGGATCCATCGATGCGCGGAGGGTAGACGCCCTCAACGATCAACAGCTTGGCGCTCTTCGAGCCCAAGCCGATCCTCAGTCCAATGATGTTGGCGTTGCCCATCTCGGCTGCGGGTAGTGAGTCAGTTTGAAATTCGCGGGTCTCTTTCGTTCGAGACCTGAGTTCCTTCTGTGTTGCTGACGAACAACATCGTCACGGAGCGGCGCGGGCGGGGCGAATGCCACAGTCCTCGAGGGACGACCAAGACGGAGCCTGGGCGCAGAGTTGCTTCGATGGGCCCGTCGTCGGTCAAAAGGGTGATATCAAGTTCTCCCTCGAAGACCTGCAAAAACTCATCGCCAGCCGGATGACGTTCCCACAGCGGATGCGCCGAAAAGCGCGCCACGCCTACTGAGCAACCATTAAACGAAGCGAGCTTCTGTCCCCTGCTGTTTTTGCGCAGCTTGGAAGCCGTGGCTTGAATGTCGTGGGCTTTCAACATTTTACCCTCTTATGCGGGAGTACACGCTCGGTTAGATCCCGCTATCAACGTGCCCGAATCTCAAACTGGCCCGCGATGCGGGCGCGACACTCGCCAAGCCACCACCATCGAACCCAACAGCAGCAGCGCAGCCAGAATGAATGGCGCTCCGGGCAGATGCAGGTCGCGATGCGCGCCGATGAAGAACGCAAACGTGCCGGTGAACAGCACAGGTCCGATCATGAATGCGATTCCGCGCAGGCTGCCGAGCGCGCCCTGCAGCTGACCCTGCTCCGATGAACTGACGCGGCGCGTCATCAGGCCCTGCATCGGCGGACCCGAGAGTCCCCACAGTGAATTGACCGGCAGGGCCATCCAGAAGATTGGCGCGCTCGCGGCAAATCCGTACATCGCGAATCCCGCGACGCCGAACACGAGCCCGGCGAGCATCACGCGGCGCTCGCCGAAGCGCGCGACGATCGGCTGTACCAAGCCGGCCCCGACCACCGCAGAGCACACACCTACCGAGGCGATCGCGAGTCCCACGGCTCGCTGGTTCCATCCGTAGCGATACATCGCATACAGCACGAAGGTGGTGGGCAGCGCCTCATGGGCGATGTTGCCGATGAAGTTCACCGTCGAGAGGCCCAGCAGCTCGGCATGAGAGCGCAGAAACGTGAGTGACCCCATCGGGTTGGCGCGCCGCCAGGCGAACGCTTCGCGGCGCTCGCGCGGCAGCGACTCGGGCAGTACGAACAGGCCATACATCGCATTGAGCAGACTCAAGCCCGCCGCGACCCAGAACGGCAGGCGCGGATCGATATTGCCGAACACGCCGCCCAGCGCCGGGCCGAGTACGAAGCCCAATCCAAACGCGGCGCTAAGCATCCCGAAGCCGCCGGCGCGCTTCTCGGGCGGCGCAACGTCGGTGATGTACGCATACGCGGTCGAGAAGGTCGCTGACGTGATTCCGGAAATCACCCGGCCGACGAACAGCCAGCTCAAGGTCGGCGCCAGCGCCATCACGATGTAGTCCAGTCCCAGCCCGAAGTTCGACAGCAGGATCACCGGCCGCCGGCCATAGCGATCCGAGAGCGCACCGATCACCGGCGAGCACAGGAACTGCATCAGCGCCCATACCGTACCGAACAAGCCGAAGATCTCGGCCGCGCGCGCCGCGTTGCCGCCCATGAAATCTTCGACGAGTTTCGGCAACACTGGCACGATCATTCCAAGCGCCAGCATGTCGAGCACGACGGTGACGAAGATAAACGCCAGCGCGGCGCGACCCGGCGCCCGTGCCGCGGCGATCTCGGGGGCGGCGGTGAACTCGGATGCTATCCCCGGTTCGCGATCCATGTATCAGCAGCCTCGTTGCGGAGTGAAGCGCGTTCAGGCCGCGCTACTGTTTCATCATAGCTTCGAAACGCCGCTTCATCTCCTCGGGCGATACATCCTCTTTATGCGTGGAAAGGTCCCAGGCGTGTCCAAAAGGATCCTTTATCTGCGCGTCGCGGTCGCCGTAGAACTGATCCTCCGGCTCCCGCAATGAGATGGCGCCAGCTTCCAGTGACCGCTTGTAAACGGTGTCCACGTCATTCACGTAGACGTGGATCATCACCGGCGGACGCGGGCCGCCGGGCTGCGGGCCAAGGAACCCCATCTCTGGATACTCGTCGGAGATCATGATTGGAGAGCCGCCGATAGTGATCTCGGCGTGCCCGATTCTGCCGCTGGGTTCCGCCAGGCGGATTGTCTCCGTCGCACCGAACACGCGCTTGTAAAACTCGATAGCCTTGGCCGCGTCCTTGATGGTCAGGTACGGTGTCACGGAATTGCGTTCCGGGATGGGTTTAACTGCCATTGCTGTTTTCTCCTTCTTTGTTGCGATTATCGCTTTCGGTGCTACTTCGCTCTAACCCACGAGCGCTGGTCCTGGCGCACTAGCGCATTACGTTCTTTTTCTGCGTAGCGATGCACCACCCATTGCCGAACGGGTCTGTTTCGCGGTCGTCATCCTATAGCCGTCTTCGATGATGCCGGCGACTTCGCTCCAGTCGACGTCGATGTCGAGGCGCATGCCAACCCATCCTTTGTGACCCACGTAAGGCGGTACGAAGAACCGATGCGGCGCGGCGGCCAGAACGATATCGCGTGCGCCCGGTGGAGCCTTACACCAGATCGCAACGCGGCCGTCGTTATGGTGGTTGTCCATGAACATCGCGAATATCTTGCCATAGGCCCAGAACGAGGGTCGTCCGTGCGATTCCTTCTCAGTAGTCTCCGGAAGGGCGAGGCAGATCTTGCGCAGCCGGTCCAACGGAGCATCGCTCGTCGCCCTTGCGCTCTTCTTCTTCACGAAGGCTTTCTTTGCGGCATAGCCACACCTTACTTGCGCGTTGCGACGAACCAGATGTTGCCGAACGGGTCTTTGACACTCGCCTCGTGGACTCCGTACGGCTTGTCGGTTGGCGCCGCTACTGAGGTCGCACCAGCCGCAAGGGCGCGCTTATAGGCGGCGGCGGCATCGTCGACGTACATGTACAGCGACGACTTCGATTGCTCATACTGGCCGACCGGCTCGCCCATCATCACCATCGAATCACCGATCCTGACCTGGCCGTGATCGTGGGGAGGATCGCCTCCTCTCCCGTACATGATCTCTTCAGCCGCAAACGCTCCCTTCAGGAAGTCGATCAATCCGCGCACGTCCGGAACCGTCACGAACGGGGTGAGGGTATGGAAGCCTTGCGGGACTGGCGAGGCCGCTATGGTTTCGTCTTTCTTGGTGGGCGCGTTGATCCACCACTGGTTGCCGCCCGGATCCTGGACGCCCGCGTTGCGGAATCCCCAGGATTGGTTGGCTGGTTCGCTCAGCGCGATACCGCCGGCCCCGACCGCGCGGCGATAAACCGTGTCGGTGTCATCGACGTACAGATGGAAGATCGCGGGCATTGGCCCATACGCGCCATGGGCTTCGCCCATCTCGACCACCGATTCACCGATCCTGATTTTCGCATGATGGACCACGTCGCCCGGCGGCTGTACGCGGATCATCTCGCTGGCCTCGAACGCGCGCTTGAGAAAATCGATCAACTTGTCGGCGCCGCGCGGATGCAAATATGGCGTTACGCTGCCAAGCCCCTCGGGGATCGGATTCGCTCCCTTATGCGTTGCGATGTACCAATTGTTGCCGAAGGGGTCCTTCACCCCCGCTTCGCGGTCGCCGTAGTCCTGGTCGGTCGGCTTCTGAGTCGAGGTGGCGCCTGCTCGCAGCGCGCGCCGGTACACCGCGTCCGCATCGTTCACGTATAGATGAAGCGCCGTGGGCGTCGGCTCGAACTCATCAGTCGCATCGCCGGTCCCAATCACTGAGTTACCGATGGTGACTTCGGCATGCGAGATCGTGCCGTCCGGCGCAGAATGGCGCGCGCGCTCCGTCGCTCCGAACGCCTGCTTCAGGAAATCGATCAGTTTGGCAGCGCCTTGAACGCGCAGATGAGGCTCGGCTCGATAGGCGCTCCCGGGGATTGGCTCGGGCGCCGGCGACTTCTCCTCGGGTGCGGGCTCCACGGCCTGTTGTGCCATGTAGGCCGCCGCCCGCTCGCTCATTTCCTCGGCCGACAGATCCTCCTTATGCGTCGCGACGATCCAGATGTGGCCGTAGGGATCGGCGAATCTGCCAGCGCGGTCGCCGTAGAACTGATCGGCCACCGGAAAGATCATCTTCGCGCCGGCATCGACGGCCCGGGCGGCAAGGCTGTCCACGTCGTCGACGTAAAGCTGGACAATCACCGGCGAGCCGCCCAGCGAATCCGGACTCATATTGTACTGCGGGGCCTCGTCGGCAATCGCGATCGGCGAGTCGCCGATCTTGATCTCGGCGTGCGCGATATGCCCACCGGGATCGGCCAGCCGCATCAACTCGGTTGCGCCGAAGGCCTTTTTGTAGAACTCGATGGCGCCGGCCGCATCTCTCACGACCAGACACGGTGTTGCCGAGTAATGGCCCGCCGGGATCGGGCTGACGATTCGTCTCACGGCGGGCTTTCGCCCGGCTCTCATATCGCGTTTCGGCGGCGGGCTCATGAGTTCGGCCTTAAGCCGTGCCTTGAAACTCTCGCTTGGGAGGTCGCGCAGGTCGGCCGCAATTCGCAGCAGCGCAGCGAGGCTCCGATCGGCGCGCCCAAGCGGCGCATCGCGATTGACCATCCTCGCCTCCACGGCCTCGTCGAGACGTTCGATGAGAGAGCGCTTAGCCATTTGAATCACTCAACCGCGTCCGCAGATTTTGCAGGGCGCGGAACTGTAGTTGCTTGACGGCTCCTTCCGTCCGCCGTAGCTCGTGCGCAATCTCGCGGATGCTCTTTTGCTCGGCGAAACGCATGACGATCGTGCGGCGCTGGTTTGCCGGCAGTCGGTTGACGAAGCGAAACAGGCGGGCACGATCCTCGATATCCTCGGCGCTGACATCGTCCTCGGCTCTGAAATCGTCGCGATCGCCGGCCAGTGGCGCCTTGTGCTCTTTGGCAACCCGATGAGAGTGGTCTGCGATTGCGTTGGCCGCGATGCGCAAGAGCCAGGCGGCGAACGGCGTGCCGCGCCATTGGAAGCGGCCGAGATTCTTGAGTGCCTGATGGAACACATGGGAAGTCAGGTCCTGCGCGTCTGAACGCTCGCTGACCCGCCGCGCAATGTAGGCATACACACGCTCGAAGTTGTGCTCGTAAAGCTCCGCGAACCGGCTCGGTTCCTTCTGCGCTGCCTCGATAAGCAGCCGCTCGTCGGGTTCCTTCGAGCGACTGTTCAAGGCCTGTCCCTTAGCCGTCATCTTCCCCATCGTATAAACCGGCGGCGCGAACAAAGGTTACGGTGCCATTCATCGCTTGAAGGCGAGTTGTTGAGGCCCTGCTGGACCGAATCGTGAGAATTACGTTGATTTTCTATGCTTTTCGATGCGAGAAGATCGCGACGCTCGACGAATGATCCTCCCTCCGGCCGCGCGCCACTGATCGGTGCGAAAAGCCAAATTCGGCCCATCAGGATCGCCTCCCGATGCTGAGCTATACTGACCGCAGCGATGGTTCCGATAGCGCTCACGATCGCGGGCTCAGATTCCAGCGGTGGCGCAGGCATCCAGGCTGACCTCAAGACCTTCGCCGCATTCGGCGTGTACGGCGCGAGTGTGTTGACGGCGCTCACTGCGCAGAACACGTCCGGCGTGAGCGCGATCGCTGAAGTTGCGGCGGATTTCGTCGCCGCTCAAATCGATGCCGTGCTGGATGATTTCGAGGTCGGCGCGGCCAAGACCGGGATGCTCGCCCGCGCTGCTGTGATTGAAGCGGTGGCCGAGCGCCTCAGCGCTCGCTCGCTGCGACACCTAGTGGTCGATCCGGTGATGGTCGCGACCAGCGGCGATGTGCTGCTGGAGCCACACGCGGTTGACGCTATGCGGACCAGGTTGCTGCCGCTCGCCTCGCTGGTCACGCCCAATTTACGCGAAGCCGAGGAGCTTACCGGGCGCAAGGTCGCCACTATCGCGGAGATGCGCGATGCGGCGCGCGCGCTGGTCGATCTCGGCGCGCGAGCGGCGCTGATCAAGGGCGGCCATCTGGCCGGTGATGCGGTCGACATCCTGTACGAGAACGGCGATTTTCATGAGTTTGCCGCGCCGCGCATAGTCACGCGCAGCACGCACGGCACCGGATGCACCTTGTCGGCGGCGATCACCGCGGGGCTGGCATGCGGCCGCGATCTCAAGACCGCAGTGGCCGACGCGAAGCATTACGTGACGCGCGCAATTGAAGCCGCACCCGGGATCGGCCACGGCGCTGGCCCGCTCAATCATCTCGTATCTGCACCGCAGCCCGATGAGCGCGCCCAAGCCGCGATGAGCGATCGATCGTTCAGCGCGACACTGCGTGAGAAAGCCGCGCCGATCTGGCGCGCCGAACTGGAACATCCGTTCGTCCGCGGACTGGGCGACGGGACGCTGCCAATCGACGCGTTCCGCTTCTACATGCGGCAGGATTATCTCTTCCTCATCGACTACAGCCGGGTATTCGCGCTTGCCGCCGCCAAGGCGCGCGACTTGCCGACGATGGGCCTCTTCGCCTCGCTGCTGCATGACACGCTTCACAAGGAGATGGGATTGCACCGCGACTACTGTGCGCGGCTAGGCATCGCGGCCGACGAGCTGGAACGCACCGAGGCCGCGCCGCAGACCTGCGCTTACACCGGCCATCTGTTGGCGGTTGCCTATGCGGAGCCGCTGCCTTCGATTCTGGCCGCCTTGCTGCCATGCGCGTGGGGTTACGCCGAAATCGGCGCCGAGCTCGCACGTCGCGGCGCGATGCGCGAGGGCTCGCTCTATGCGGAGTGGGTCGCGATGTATTCGTCGGCGGAGTTCGCGGCGGTCGCCAATGCGCTGCGCAAGCTGCTCGACGATCTGACAGCCGGATGGCCGGCGGCGGAGCTGCTACCGCTGGAGCATCACTTCATCACGAGCAGCCGCCACGAGTATCTGTTCTGGGAGATGGCCTGGCGACAGGCGACGTGGACGGTCTGAGCGCGCTCAAATTTCGGGATCTGACGCAACCTTGCCGCCGTCACGGCGATTCCTGAGGCAGTTGATCCGCGCGGCGTCAGTGACAATAGCCATGCTCGCGCTTAGCGCATCGTTGGCATGCGCGCAGGTCGGCGATCGAGAGTTCATCTCTCCGCTGATCACCGAAGACGCCAACCCCAGCAACGATCTCGATCTCGAGCCGTTGTGGTACACGAACTCGCGCGGCGACACCTTCTCCTTCGCCTTCTCCATCGAGAAGGAGCTCAGCGAAAACGCCAGCGTCGAGGTCTCGGGCTCGTGGGATGACCTGTCATGCGACGACACCCGTCAGGCTTGCGCCAGCGAAGGCCGCGCGCGGCGCGGCCGCGCACGCCATCGCCATCGCAGCGGCAAGCATGCCTTCCAGTTTCAGAGCGCCAATGGCTTCGGCGATCTCGAAGTGCTCGGCAAGTATGCGTTCTTCGCATCGGCCGAGCACGAAGCCCGCCTCGCTGTGGGTCTGGACACTTTCCTGCCCACCGGTACTCCGGGTACCGGCAACTCGACGCATACCTACGTCGGACCGATTCTGATGTGGGCCAAAGGCATGGGCGACATCCCCGACGACGGCTGGGCTAGATACTTGCGGCCTCTCGCCTTCGAGGGCGACTTCGAATACCTGTTCAAGACCGGCGGCGACACCGCCGACGATGCCGCGGTCGATGCGATCGTCGAGTATTCGATTCCCTATCTCAGCGATCACGTCCGCGACTTCGGCCTGCCGCGAATCATTCGCAATCTGGCGCCGTTCGCCGAGTTTTCATACGACCAAGTCGTGGTCGCGCGGCGTGGCGGTACACAACCCGACCTGCGGCTGCTGCCGGGGCTGGCGTACGTGACCGACGACTATCAGTTCAGCCTCGCCAGTTCGTTCGCGCTCAACCAAGCCAGCGTTGCCGCTAATCATGCGGGAGTGTTCGCATTGCTCGACGTACCGATGGAGAAGCTCATCCCCGCGATGGGCTGGAGACCCTTCTAGCGGATCCCGGCCGCTTTGCTCTGCTACTTGTCGAAGCCTTGCGCCTTGGGCAGCTTGTCGGCGATCTCGAGCCACGGCACGCGATCCGGCCAGAAGGCATGGCGGAGTGTATCCGCAGGATGCCCCGGATCGGCGCCTGTTTCGATGCAGGCCCGCGAAACGGCGACGACATTGGGCATCGCGTCGAGATCAATCGTGAGCGGCGAGCCGCAATTCTTGCAGCGGTTGCGATGCACCTTCTCTGAGCTATTGAAGGTCTGGAGCGCGCCGCCCTTGGTCCATCGAAAGCCCGCGCGCGGAAAGATCGACAGTGTGACGAACGCGGCCCCCTGCAGGCGGCGGCAGTTCGAACAGTGGCAATGATGCGTGTCCACCGCCGGCTGCGTGATCTCGAACTGGTTGGCTCCGCAAAAGCATGCCCCGCTAATCTTCTTGAACTCAGCCATGTCGTCTCCTCCTGGCTCACGCGTCTTCGGATTCGGACCTTATTCCAGCGCGCCGGATGCGACCAGCTCGGTGGTGCGATCCTCGCTGGACCATGAACCTGACCACAGCATCGCGACCACCTCCCTGCTTTCGCACATCGCTGAAGAATAGTTCCGGAATCAATTCTCAACGCGAACCTCCCCGGATTCCAACACCCAATAGATGACGAAGGGCATAGCGTTTCGAAGCCAAGGAGTCTGACGAGCAAGGTTCTGATACGTCGTGAACCCGTCCGGCAGACATAAGGCGAGGCTGACATCTTCGCGCTCATGACGATATCGCACCAAGTCGAGTATCCCTCCAGCAAACCAATGTCGTGCCTGCGTGTGTTTGCTCTTTTCCGGATAGCCCTTGACACTGACCCATAGCACTCGCCCGTCCGGTCCGATCGCGTCAATGTCTTTTCCGGGTGACCGAGCGGCAGTGTCGGCGACCTTTTGAATCAGGTACCCCCTTCGGGCCAACCACGACACAAGCAGGTCTTGCACATGGCCTTCCCAATACCATGCAGGACTCGGCCTACTGCTTTCGCTCCTCGAACTTGGGGTGACCGCGGCTAGACCTGTATTCGGTGCCGCCACGCTGACGGTCTTGACCTTGTGGCAGACGCCGCACATGTCGCGTTGGCGGGTAATCAGGCCCTCTTGCGCGAGCTTGCTGCCCTCAGCGTAGGCAACTTGTCGGTGAGTGAGTTGCGCCAGAGGCTGCAAGCAATCGTCGCAGACCGCCACACTACTGCCTTGAATAGAAGCCAGGATCCGCTGCTTCGCTGTCAATGACATGGCCATCGTGCCCTTTCCGTACGCGAATGGTCTGGCAATCATTCTAGGTCCCCGTGTCCGTTCGGCCGAAGTGCACCGACCGCACGTCTTCGGATTCGGACCTTATTCCAGCGCGCCAGATGCGACCAGCTCCGTGATGCGATCCTCGCTGTAGCCCAGAATTTTCTCGAGCACGTAATGCGTATCCTGCCCGAGCGCGGGCGCCGCGCGGGCGATTCGCGCCGGCGTGCGCGAGAGCCGAAAGCGCGTTCCTTCGACGGTGATGCTGCCCAGCGTCGAATGTTCAAGCTCGACGAAGTGCCTGCGGTGCAGCAGCTGCCGGTCCGTCGCTGCATCGGCGCTATTCTGCACCGCATGCGCCGGAACGCTCACGGCTTGGAGCTTCTCTTCGAGAGCGCGCGCCTCGAAACCCGCGGTCCATCCGCTGACGATGCGATCGAGTTCGTCCTGATTGCTGCGCCGCACGGCGCCGGTCGCGAATCGGGAATCGCGCGCCAGCCCAGGATTGCCCATCGCGCCAGCGAGAACCGCCCAATCGCGATCATCGCGGCACGCGATCGCTATCCAGCGATCGTCGCCGGTGGCAGGATAGACGCCATGCGGCGCCATCACCGAATCGCGGTTGCCGCCGCGGTTCTGCACGCGGCCGTTGGCCGTATAGTCGAGGATGGCGGGGCCGAGAAATTGCAACGCCGCCTCGGCTTGCGATTGATCGATGTACTGTCCTTCTCCGGTGCGGCGGCGATACTCGAGCGCGGCCAGGATCGCGGTCGCGGTGAAACGCGGCGAGATATAGTCGGTGTATGCACCGAACGGTCCCGCGGGTGCGCGATCGGGCCATCCGCCCAGATTGACGAACCCTGCGATCGCGGCCGCGAGGTTCCCGTAGCCCGCGTATTGGGAAAGCGGACCGGTCTGTCCCATCAGGCAACTGCTCAGCATGACGAGGTCTGGCTTGACCTTGCGCAGCGATTCGTAATCGAGCCCCCACGCGCGCATCGCCTTGGGCGAGAATGACTCGGTGACGACGTCGGCCCATCGCACGAGGTCGAGAATCACCTCGCGGCCCTTGGCGTTGCCCGGATTCAGCGTCATCCCCAGCTTGCCGGTGTTCATGTTGAGGAAGAGGCCGCTGCCTTCGAGATGCGACACGCCATTCTTGAACGGAGATATAGTGCGAGCGGTGTCGAAGCGGCTGCTCGATTCGATACGAATGACCTGCGCGCCGTAGTCGGCGAGTACGCGCGTTGCAGCCGGCCCCGCCATCACCCACATCAGGTCGAGGATCTTGACGTCATGCAGCGGCAGCTCGGCCATCAGATCACTCCAGCCCGGGCGAACTCAGCCAGCTGGCCTTCGGAGATGCCGAGCTGCGTGTAGATCTCGCGGTTGTGCTCGCCGATCAGCGGTGGCCTGCGTCGATACTTGATCGGCATGCGGCTGAACTTCGCGAACGGGCCAGCATAGCGGAAGCTCCGGCGCAGCTCCGGATGCTCGATACTCGTCCAGTAGCCGCGCGCGGCGAGCTGCGGGCTGTTCACGACTTCATCGAGAGTCGTAACCGGTGCGATCAGGAGTCCGCGCTTGAGCGCCGCGTCCAGCAGCTCGGCCTTGGTCTTGCGCATCGTGAACGCCTCGACCACCTTCTTGAGCCGCTCGTATTCAGAAATTGGCTCGGCGCTGGTGCTGAGCAGTTCACTGTAGCGGAGCCAGTCCTTGTCGCGGGTCGCCGCGTCGCAGCCGCCTTCTTCGTGAATGTACTCCATCAAGCGCCGCGTGAAGGGGCCAATCGCGGAGCCGAACAGATAGGTAATCGCGACGTGGCCATCCTTGCATGGCCACAGCAGCTGCACATGCAGCGGTCCCAGCCGGACACCCCCCGAGGCGCGTTGCAGCTCCGGTCCGTTGAGCTGAACGGCGAGGATGTTCGACTGCGTCGCTTGCGCCACCGCTTGTTGCGCGGAAACGTCGATGTGCTGGCCGAGCCCCGAGTGCGCACGTTCGTGATGCGCGATCATCGCGGCCATCGCGCCTTCGGCGCTCGCGTGCAGGTACGCTTGCGGAACGCTGAGCCGCACCGGCGGCCGGTCGTCATCACCCGAGAGCATCAGCGGACCGCCAGCCGCCATCATGATCAGGTCGGAGTCCGCGTAACTCGCTTTCGGGCCGTCCTGGCCGAATGGCGAGATCGAAATGTAGATCAATGCCGGATTGAGCTTCGCAAGCTCCGCGTAGCCCAGCCCGAGCCGCGCCATCTCGCCCGGCGGCGATGATTCGATCAGAAAATGGGCGCGCGCAGCCAGTCGCATCAGAACATCGCGCCCTTGATCGCGCCTCAGATCGAGCGTGATCGACCGCTTATTGCGCGTATATGCCCACCAACAGAGCGAGCGATTGGGATCAGGCCGGTCGTCGAGGAATGGGCCGAGCGCGCGGGCGCTCGATCCGCCCGGCGGTTCAATCTGAATGACATCCGCGCCGAGATCGCCCAAGATCTGCCCGCATAACAAGCCGCGCTCGTTGGTCAGATCCAGTACGCGATACGGCGAGAGCATTGGCTGCGTTTACCAAGAGCTGCGGCGAAAACGCAATCGAGTGCCGCGCCGCGATTGCCTCAGCGCTCCGCGCATGCGCTTTCGCCGCGGCATGTGGTAGGTTCGCGATGAATTCGCTGCCCGTCCACCAAGGGAGGCCGCCATGGCATCCACGCAATCAAGCGAACCCCGTTATAAGGTCGTCGTTGAGCGCAACCTCGCGATGCGGACACGCGACGGGGTCACACTGCACGCCGATGTCTATCGGCCTGACACTCACGAGAAACTGCCGGTGCTCGTCGTCCGGACGCCTTACGACAGGAGCATGGAACTGGCGCTCACCGAGAAGGACTATTTCCCGTCGCGCGGCTACGTCGTCGTCGTACAGGACACGCGCGGGCGATTCGGCTCGGAGGGAGACTTCGTGCCGTTCGCTCCGGAAGGACACGATGGCTACGACACGATCGAATGGGCCGCATCGCTCCCCTGGTCGAACAGCGCCGTCGGGATGGTCGGTCAGTCGTATCTCGCGCTGGTGCAGTACCTTGCGGCGGTCGAACGCCCGCCTCATCTAAAGGCGCTGAGTCCTGTATCGGGTCCGGTCAGTTTCTTCGAAAACTGCATCTGGCGCCATGGCGTGTTCGAACTGGCCTGGATGCTCACCTACTTCAACTTCATGGCGCGCAACACGCTCGATCGCAAAGGGCTGCTCGAAGCGCAGCGCACGACCTACGATAGCTGGCTCTCTCATCCGGAGATTCCGCTGTCGTCCGTGAGTCGCGAAGCATGCGCGCATATCCCGATCCTCGACTGGGCGGAGCGGATGCGCGACGGGGCGCCGTACTTCGCCGACTACCTCAAGAACTCGACCTACTCGCCCTATTGGCAATCGATGGACGTGCGCAGGCGCCTTGAGAACCTCGATACGCCGATGCTGCACGTGGGTTCGTGGTACGACGCATTCCAGTACGACACGCTCGCGCTCTTCAGCGGCGCGCGCGAACGCGCCGCGACACCGGATGCACGGCAGGCGCAGAAGCTGGTGATGGGTCCGTGGGGCCATCTGATGCCGTACGCGGTTCCTACCTCGAAAGGCGCTGGCGATATCGATTTCGGCGCGCAAGCGAAGATCGAGCTGCATGCAATCCAGCTCAGATGGTTTGACCGCTACCTCAAAGGCGTCCGCAACGGTATCGACGAGGAAGCGCCCGTGCGGCTCTTCGTGATGGGCGAGAATCGATGGCGCGACGAGAACGAATGGCCGCTGAAGCGCACGCGCTACACACGCATGCACCTGCACAGCGGCGGCAGGGCCAATACGCTGGGCGGCGACGGCGCGCTGCGCTTCGACGCGCCCAGTGACTCGCCCCCCGATCGCTACACGTACGACCCGCGCGATCCCGTGCCAACCCGCGGCGGCAATGCGCTCGGCATTCCGATGGGCGTATTCGATCAGCGCGAAGTCGAGCGACGAGACGATGTGCTGGTCTATACCAGTGACGTACTGACCACGGACACCGAAATCACCGGACCGATCTTGCTGAGGCTCTTCGCGGCATCTTCGGCGACAGATACCGATTTCACCGCCAAGCTCATCGACGTACGCCCCGACGGCTACGCGCACAATCTGGCCGAGGGCGTGGTGCGCGCGCGATTTCGCGAATCACTCGCCGCGCCCGCGCCGATCAAGCCCGACCAGGTGTACGAATATACAATCGATATGTGGGCAACGAGCCACCTGCTGAAGGCCGGCCATCGGATCCGGCTCGAAGTATCGTCGAGCAACTTTCCGCGCTGGGATCGCAATCCGAACACCGGCCACGATTTTGGCGTAGATGGCGAGCTCGCGGTCGCGCAGCAGGCCGTTTTTCACGACAGCCGCTACGCGTCGCATCTCGTACTCCCGATAATTCCGCGCTAGGCGGTGCGCCCGAACAGGTCCGCGTCACGACGCGATCCGGTGCAGAGCCCCGATGAAGCTCGGCAAGACACCGCATACGGTCGCCGTCTTTCTGTTCGTGTTATTGCTCGCGCTCGTGGTCGTGTCCACGATGGCAGGACTCGCCCGGATGCGCGCGGCGACACCGGTCGCCGACCCTTCCGCCGGACCGAGTGTCACGACTGAACCAGATTCGCGCTGAATCGCGATCCGGCGTGAAGGCGAGTTCGGCGCACGCCAGGGACGGCCGCCGCTTACCGCGCATCGCGCCTGAGCGAACCATGATTGCGGGCGCAATCGAGCCTCTTGCGTCATCGCCGAAGCTGACCCGAAGGCACTTCGATGCGGCGTGCAATAACGTCAACGATGGTACGAAACGCGATCCAGTTCTGAGACGATTGTCCCAGCGCTGATTCCGCAGCACGCTGCGGGGCTTGAAACTCCGAACTTGTCCTGAAAATGGCGAAGCTCGGACCGATGGAAGGACATGGGAGGAAGGGGAGGAGCTGCCCGTATGGGCAGCTCCGGGTCAGACTTTCAGTTGTTCGAAGCCCAGGAACTTCAGAACCGGCCGTGCATCGACTTTGGCTGCCGATGCCGCCGCGATTACTTGCTCCATTGTCTCGCTTGGATCGGCCGCAACTGGACGATCCTTCGACGGGTCGAAGAAGAGCGGCTCATCCGGCTCGGGATCGCGGCCGAAGCGCTCGTTGAACATCCGGAATCGATGTTCCGATACTCGCAGCAAGGCCCAAGTGTCCTTGGCCCCGGGTGAGCCAAAAATAGAATCGCCGAACGATGTACGCGCCCCCATGTCCTCATGCCTCCTTACCGGAAACCGCCCGCCGATTGGGGAGGTTTCCTGCTAGGCACATAGAGCAAGGGCGATGCCATCGCGAAGGCCGAAAGAATAGGCACCTCTAAGCATCAGATGCCCGAGTAGGCGGCAAATCGGCTTATTTGAGAGTCAGGTGCGCGTAGTAACCGGGATTAGCACTTGGCGCGGGATCGGTTGTCAGTGCAAAGCGGGCTTAGCGAAGGAGGTATTCCTTCATCTTTTTCTGAAGGGCGACCCGCGAAATGCCCAAGGACCGCGCCGAATGCGAAACATTGCCGTCGTGCTGACGCAGAACCTGGGCGATGTAGCGCGCCTCGAACGCACCACGCGCGTCTCGCAAGGGTCCAGTCACCTCAACTGGCTCGCCTCCGCCGCCTATGCCTTTCGCGATGCCGCCTGCTGAATCAGTGGCGAAGGCGGCTGATGCGCTTGCGGATCGCGATCTAATCGACGTCGAGAAATGCTCGGTCCCGATCGAGTCGTTCTCACGCGCCAGCGCGACCGAGCGTTCGATTTCATTTTGCAGCTCGCGGACGTTTCCCGGCCATTCGTAGCGCATCAACAGCTCGACCGTTCCCGGCTGAAAGCCGTCGATGCGCCGATGGTGGCGTTCGGCGGCGGCGGTCAGAAACCGCGCGGCCAGCAGCGGGATGTCGTCGGGCCGCTCGCGCAGCGGTGGCAGCTTGATGGGGAATGCTGACATCCGGTAGTAGAGGTCCTCGCGAAAAGTACGCCGGGTGACCTCGCCCTTGAGGTCACGGTTGGTCGCGGATATTACCCGCACGTCAACCTTGCGCGGCATCGTCTCGCCGACCGGTACCACCTCGCCCTGCTCGAGCACGCGCAGCAGCTTGGCTTGCATCACCAGCGGCATGTCGCCGACTTCGTCAAGGAAGATCACGCCGCCCGATGCGGCACGGAACAGCCCCGGCTGATCGCGCACCGCGCCAGTGAACGCGCCCTGCCGATGGCCGAACAGCTCGCTCTCCAGCAAGGTCTCAGGCACCGCCGCGCAGTTGACCGCGATGAATGGCGCTTCGCTGCGCCCGCTCGCGCGATGAATACCGCGCGCCACGAGCTCCTTGCCGGTGCCGGTCTCGCCCTGGATGAGTACCTGAATCCAGGAGGCGGCCGCGCTTTCCATCAGTGCGAAAACCTCCATCATCGGCTTGCTCGCACCGATGATCTCGCTGAATACATCCTGACGGGCGAGGTCGCGGCGAAGCACACCCACCTGCGTTCGCAGCAACTGCTCAGAGTTCTTGACGCGGCCGTAGAGGCGCGCATTCTCGATCGCCACGGCGACGCTGCCGGCCAGCGCTTCGATGAATGCCTGATCGTCATCTGTGAAAGGATCGCCGGTGCGCCGGTTGATGACTTCGACCACACCGATCGGCCCCTTATGCGAGATCAGAGGAGCGGCAACCAAGCTGCGGGTGGTCAGGCCGGTCTTCTCGTCGATGCCGCCATAAAACCGCGAATCCTTGGCAGCATCGTCAACCTTGACCGCGTGGCCGCTGCGAATGGCCTCGCCTGCGATTCCGCGGCCCGCGGGAAAACGCAGATGAGCGAGTCGCGTTGCGACTTCCGGATCTTCGTCCGAAACGTAGGGAAAATAGAGTTCGTCGCTTTCGGGATCGAGCAGCAAGACCGAGGCGCCCTCGGCGTCCATCACCTCACGGCACTTCTCCATCACATGCGGGATCAGCTCGTCGAGCTCGATTCGCGAGGCGAAGGCGCACGCCAAGTTGTACAGCAGCCGGAAGCGGCTGGTCTCTTCGGAGTTCTTCATGCCGCCATCATTGTGCAACGCCAGCCACGCTGCCTCAACCATCGGCGCATAGGGGTGATCGCCGCTATCAGCTGCGATCGAGAGGAGCGATCACCGCGGATAGGCGAGAACGCTAAAACTTTCCTGGTTTGGATATTTCGCGCTAATCGTCACCGAATTCAGTTGGAAGTTGAGGCCGGGCGGTGCGCCCACGGCATTCCTGAAGCCGCTGAATCCCAGCGCACGCACCTTGCCCGCCCGAAGGTCGTCGGTCCGCTGCTGATACTCGCCGGCGTCGGTCTTGAGCAACACGCCGACGTCGATCCACGTGTCGCGATCATTGTTTTGAACCAGTAGTTCGCTGCCGCTGATGCTGTAGGTCGCGCGATAGAAGTCTTGCTGGACCTGACGCGCGTGCCGTATGGGGGCGCATCCCACAGCGAGCATCGCGAAGACCGCTACAGCAGTGAACGACAATCGGCGATGGCGCTTGAGAGCGGGCGTGAAGGGAGGCATCCGGCCGCTATTATGCTGAACCGACCACAGGGCGACAACGACGACCGAAGCTCGGTAGCAGGAGTGTCCGCTTGGCAGTCCTAGAGGCTCCATAGCGGCTCTAAAGGAGGTGTATATATTTTGACCATATCAAATCGTGCGTAAGCTTGACAGTCTTCGCACCTCTATGCTATCTAAAACATACGTAGAAAGTTTATACAGTGCTACGGAGGACTTAAGATGGACGTGATTGACACCGAGCAAATGCCACAATCCTCAAAGTCAGCTCATTCGATGCTCGATACAGCGAGGGAGATAGTCCTGACCGCAGTGTTACTCGCGGTATCCTTCGTCCTTGGGCTGGGTGGCATCGCCCAAACGGTTGTCCAGCGATAACGGGCGGCGACCGGCCTCAGGCAGTCAGGCTGGCATCGCGCTCGCCCGTGTGGGTCTGGCTGGGCACCGGGCTATGGCGATCACAGTCGTGCGCGGCGGGTTGATCATCGATCGCGACCAGCGGCGCGTGCCGATTTCGCTGCCGCACGGCATATCGACGGCGGTGCCGGTCGAGAGGGTCGAGCCGCGTGATCCCAGTTGCAACGGCGCGGACAAACCCCGCATGCCCTACCCTGTCTCGGAACTCAGAGAGACGCTCGGCCAGCTAGGCTATCCGGACTCACCGATTGCCCCGCGTTGATCGCTCGCGCGCTAAACCGCGCGACGCTGAGCCTTGGGAGAGAACAGAGGCATCGAATCGGCGCGGATAGGCCCGATCTCGGCGCGTTTTTCCCTCGGCTATACTTCTACAGCTGCAAGGCATAAGATGAGGCTACTCGCCTTTCGGACGAATCCTCCCACGACCCGCTGATGGTCGATCGCCGGGATAGTCCGAACCGCTGGAAAAACAGACAGGAGGGCACTCGATGCCTAAGGTGTACGTTGGCAACCTTGCCAGTTCGGTTACCAGCCGCGACCTGCTGGCGCATTTCTCGCGCGCCGGGGGGGTGCTAAGCGCGCTGGCCGTCAGCGAGAAGGCTTCGGGACGCTGCCGCGGCTTCGGCTTCGTCGAAATGGCGGAGCTATCCGACGCCGCAGTCGCATGCAGCCTGCTAAGCAATACGGAACTTAACGGACAGCGAATCACAATCGAGCCCGAGCCCGCACTGAAGAATGGCAAGGGGCGCCACAAGGCGATGGCGCGCTAGCGCCGGCGTCTTGGCCGAGCGCATCTTTTCGTCGACCGCGGAAAAGGAACTCTAGATGCAAAGCACAGGGAAGCAGCCTTGGAGAACGCATGACTTCAAGGTCAAGATGCTGGACTGGTCCGCGTCGCGTGGCTCGCGGTTGAGATATGCATGCCGCGTTTGCGGCCGCAAGTTCTGCCATTTCACGGTTCTCAATCAGGGCGCATGGGCAGTGGACGGCGATGGACGCGCACTCGAGAGCGCGGTCAGCGTTCGATGGCTGGCAGAGAACTGCCCTCGTCTTTTCAGTACCGATGACGATCAAGACCGCAAGCGCCTGCGCGAGCCTCTGCCGCAATAGATATCGCGCTTCGCTGTCTCCGCATCGCCTAGTTTTCTGACAAATCGATCTTACCTAGGGCGGGACTCGAACCCGCGCCGAGAGTTCAAGCCTAAGCGCTGACGTCTGACAGTTTCACCACCACGGTCAGTTGCGAATCTGAATCGCGGTAATCAACCTTCCCTGATCCGACTGCGCGATTCCCAGCTCGTAACCTTCCTAGGGCTAGCGACCCCCTTCTTCAGCACGCTCTTAGCCTAAGCAACACCGCCAGGATCGCAGGCTTTTCGATCCGAAGCGTGGCGGGCTGAGGTTCGCCAGCGGGTTCCGTCCGTGCCGAGAAACCCGAAAGACATGGCTTTCGACATCTGTTGAGCCGACCTTTGATCCCGAATCAAAGCCTAACTAAGAGCTGATAAGGATATTGTGGCACTTGACAGCATCACAAATAGTGCTATAAAGTACCTTACAGTCACTTCAAATCATTTGAAGCCTCTTAGGAGGAACTAAAGATGAAATCACTCATGAAGGCTTACGTTCACGTTTGCGAGAGCAAAGGCCAAGGGATGGCCGAATACGCGCTGATCCTTGCGTTGGTCGCCGTGGTGGGCATGTTAGCCTTGACGAACTTGGGCGTCACCATCGGGGCGCAGCTCAATACTGTAGCCGCAGCGTTCTAACCGTTTCGGCTGCGTCGTAAAATGCGGGCTGGGATCGATTCTCGGATCCCGGCCCCGAACTCTGCGGCCAAACCGCCCATCGCCGACTACTGCGGTTCGAGACGGCGCGAGGCCCTCGGCCCATTTGCTTGAGGTCGCCGCGGTGTCGTGCATTCTCTTCGTCGTCCCCCACGAAGAGTGGAGCCTTTGCCGGGGGCGGGAGTCGAACCCGCACGGCGCTTTCGCGCCAGAGGATTCTAAGTCCCTTAGGTTTGGCTCTAATCACGCGAAATTATTGGTTTTATTTCTTCGCTTATGTGAAAATGTGTAAGTTTCTGTGTAAGTTTTGAAGGGCATCCGACTCCGCCACAGCGTCATCATCAAAATCTGCCGCACTCTGCACTCGCCCTATCCCGCGGGGGACGGCAGCGCTTCGATCTTCCGCAGCTTGCCGGCAAACAGCCGCCGCGTCAGGTGCCCTCGGCCAGCAGCAGCCAGTAGTAGCGCGCATGCTTGATCAACCGCCCGCCGGTTTTCACCAACCGCTGCGGCAAGCTGGTCAGCGACCAACTGTCTCCCCGTGCCGGCAGCGCTAGCCGCCGGTTTAAGAGCATTGCGTGCCAGCCAAATGCGAAACCGGCCCACTACCGGCGCCGCTGGAAAGGCCGTGGACCAAACCCAGGCTAAAACCTTTCTCAAGGAACGCCGTTCGGGCTATACGACGACTTGGAATCGGAGAGTAAAATGGAAACCCCGGTTTACTTTGGGTTAATGAACAGAAGAGCATTCTTGAAAGCAATCGGATCGGCGGCGGCGCTCCTGCCGATTTTGCCGCGCGGCCTGTCAGCGAGTAGCAATTTCCGCCGGCGCCGTCCTTCCGATGCCACGTGGCCATCGCAGTCGGCGTGGAAACAACTCGATGAGGCCGTCAGCGGAAATTTGATTCCTGTCGACTTTCCCCTTTCGCTACTCAAAACTGATCCGGCAGGCGCCGCAGCCAAGCTTCTTTCGAAGAACATAAGAAATCCATATTACATCGGCGATCAGCCGGGGCTCACGCAGACCCTGGGATGGGTCGACGCATGGGCTACCAAACCAAGCGTCTACGCGGTCGCGGCAAGAAATTCGCATGACATCGCTGAGGCCGTGAATTTTGCCCGCGAAAATGACTTGCGCCTGGTTGTCAAGGGCGGCGGCCACAGCTACCAGGGCACGTCCAATGCGCCTGATTCGCTTCTGATTTGGACCCGGCACATGAACGATATCGCGATGCATACCGAATTTGTTCCGCAGGGATGCGAGCATACTGTACAACCGCAACCGGCTGTGACGCTCGGCGCTGGAACGATCGGGATGCAGGCATACGACGCGGTTACGACCAAGGGTGGGAAATACGTTCAGGGTGGCGGATGCACGACAGTAGGCGTGGCGGGTCTGATTCAAAGTGGTGGCTTTGGAAGTTTCTCGAAGCACTACGGCCTTGCCGCAGGAGGTTTGCTGGAAGCCGAAGTAATCACTGCCGACGGCAAGATTCGCGTCGCGAATGCGTGCACTAACGCCGATCTGTTCTGGGCGCTGAAAGGCGGAGGAGGCGGCAGCTACGGCGTGGTGAGTAAGGTGACAGTGCGTACTCACGATCTGCCCGAGTTCTTCGGCACCACCAACTTCACGATCAAAGCGGCGTCGGATGATGCCTATCGGCGCCTGATCCGTGAATTCGTGAGCTTCTACCAGAAGCATCTCTTCAACGACCATTGGGGAGAGCAGGCCCACGTGAACCCCGACAACTCACTCGTCATCAGCATGGTCTCCCACGGATTGGACGCTGGACAGGCAAAAAAAGTTTGGCAGCCGTTTCTGGACTGGGTGGCGCGTTCGCCGCACGAATATTCGCTTGAGGGGCGGGTGGTTATCGGAAGCATACCAGCGCGGCGCTGGTGGGACGTGCAATGGTGGAAAGAACATTGGCCTGAAATCGCTTTCCCTAATCCAAATGGCAATCTCCTAATCGGGTTGCTTGACTATGGCCTCGTACACCTGATTCCGCAGCCTGCTTTAGACTTCGACCATCGGCCTGGCGCAGGACCCAATAACGCGTGGTGGAAGGGGGACGGTGGGCAGGTCGCCTGGTTCATTTGGGGCTACGAGTCGCTGTGGTTGCCCGCGTCGCTGCTCGAGAATGACGCGCAGCAGCGTCTCGCCGACGCGTTGTTTGCAAGCTCTCGGTATTCAGGTGTCGGACTACACTTCAATAAGGGACTCGCCGGAGCACCGCCCGATGCCTTGGCCGGAGCGAGGGATACCGCAATGAATCCAGCCGTGCTGACCGCCTTCGCTCTGGCGATCGCAGCCGACGCCCAGGGACCCGCGTATCCGGGAATTCCCGGGCATGAGCCATCGGTTGTGAAAGGCCGGAAAGCTGCGGAGCGTGTTGATCGATGCATGAGTCAACTTCGTGCACTCGTGCCGGACCCTGGATCATATGTGAGCGAGAGCAATTACTTCGAGAAGGAATGGCAGCACTCGTACTGGGGGAGCAACTACCCTCGCCTCGCTGAAATCAAGAGGAAATACGATCCGGACGGGCTGTTCTTCGTCCATAATGGAGTTGGCTCGGAACAGTGGAGCGTGGACGGCTTCACGAAGCTATGAGCCGCGGCGCTCAGCTTGCGTGTAATCCGATGCCGGGGGCGGGACTCGAACCCGCACGGGGAGTTACCCCCAGAGGATTTTAAGTCCTCTGTGTCTACCAGTTCCACCACCCCGGCCCGCTAACCATCACCTCACCGGCACCCTCACCCTACCCTCTTCCAAAGGGCGAGCGTTTCCAAAGGGAGAGAGAGGATCAGATCTCGGCCCGCCCACTTGCGACGATACTACCTTTTCCCCGCGCCGGACCTGAGTGGATCGAGCATCGCACGCATCGATGCGCCGGTGGTAAGCTGATCGCGATGACTCTGCGCACACCTTGCGCGGTTTGCCTGATCGCGATGGCGGCCCTGATCGCCGCCGGATGCGGTATCGCCTCCGCGCCCATCAAGGACCGCCCCAAGATTGTCGCCACACCGCGCAGCGGCGAACTGACGGTCGCCGCCCAGTCCGGCGAAGCCATCGGCGACGTGCAGCCGGTCTATGTCTCGGTAGCCAATGGCACGGATACGCCGCGCTCGCTGGTGCCCAATCAAATCTTTGCGCTTGATTCGGCCGGTAATCGCATCGCACCGCTGCCCCCGGGTGAAGCCGCGCGTCAGGTGGGCGGCGAAGGCAAGCTCAAGGCCGCGCTGGTCAGTGGCGCGGCCAGCGGCGCGATGGCGGGCGCGATGGGCGCGGCGCTCGGCGCGATTGCGGGGGCCGTGGTCGGCGCGCCGGCCAGCGGCGCGGCGGTCGGTGCCGCGTTTGGCGCCGGCTCCGGCATCATCTCGGGCGTCGGGGCAGGACAGGGCGAATCGCGCGTTCAGGCCACGCAGATCGATGCGTTGTCGCTTCCCGGCGGCGAAGTACGCAAGGACTTCACGGTCAGCGGGTATGTATTCTTCCCCAAGGGCGACTACAGCGACCTCGAAATGCTGATGGTCAATTCCGAAACCGGCAATACCGAAGTCGTCAAGCGGCCCTGGCATTGATCGCGCGCGCCTAGTTCGCGGCCAACTTCGGCTATCCTGCGTGATCGGAGGCGCATCGCAATGAGAATCGGAGTCGCCTTTCCTGCCTACATCGACATCTGGAAGGAAGCCCGCGAGCTCGAGGCGCTGGGCTTCGACAGTTGCTGGCTGTTCGATTCGCCGATGGTCTACTCCGACGTCTACGCCGCGATGGCGCTGGCGGCCGAGCACACGACCAGAATCACGCTCGGCACTGCGGTCGCGGTCGCCCGCAATCGGATCGCGCCGGTCACCGCACATTCGATCGCGACGATCAATCAGCTCGCGCCCGGGCGCGTGATCCTCGGCTTCGCCACCGGCAACACCGCGCGGCGCGTGATGGGGATGCCGCCGGTGCCGCTGGCTGAATTCCGCCGTGAATGCGAGACCGTCGGCGCGATGCTCCGTGGCGAAACCGCGACCTATCGTGAAGATGGGCGCATCAGCCAAGTGCGGCTGATTCACCAGCGCGACGGCTTCGTATGCGTCGATCCGCCGGTACCGCTGTATATCGCGGCAGGCGCGCCCAAGGCGCTCGAGCTCGCGGGACAGCTCGGCGACGGGCTGATCGTCGCGGGCGCCGCCGGCCCGCCGCTGCGCGAATCGATCGCGCGTGCGACGGCCGCGCGCAAAGCGGCGGGCGTAACGAGGCCGCTCAAAGTAGTCGCGATGCTCGGGGTATACGTGACGGCGCCAGGCGAGCCGTCCGATTCATTAGCGGCCCGTGATGCGCTCGGCCCGCAGATTCTCTCGTTCCTGCGCTACGCGCTCGATACCTATCGCGGCCCGCGCGCGTCGATGCCGCCGCATCTGGCTGCGTTCGCCGCCGAGGTCGAGCGACTGGACCCGCCGCGCCATCTGGCACTCTACGAGCGATACTTCATTGGCGTGCCCGAGCGCTTCGGTAAGTTCGTCACGTCCGAGATGATCGCCACGATGGCGACCAGCGGACCGCCGGCGATCGTCGCGGCGAAGGTCAGGGAACTGTTCGGCGCGGGCGCAGATGAGATCGTGCTGTGGCCGCTGGGCAACGGGCGGACACTCGAAAACTTCCGCCGCTTCGCGGACGAGGTGATGCGCCCGATGCGCGGACTTAAGGCTGGCGGCGCTGGTCAGTAGGCCGGCACGATGGTGATGATGGTGCCGGTGCCGGGCTTGCCACCCGCGGCCGGATCAGCCAACACCATCGACTTGCCGACGAACCGAAGACTGGTCGGATCGACCATCCCGGTCGCGAATGAGTGCGCGACGCCCTTATCGACGCGATAGATCGTGCCGTCTTTCGCGCCGTCGTTCTCGCCGGCCAGCTTGCCTGCGTCCACGATGAAGAACACGCCGGGATATACACCGAAGTTGGCGGGCGAATAGGCGAAGGCCGTGGGCCGCACGAAGCCGACCAGATACGGATCGAGCGCGAGCTTGCCGCTCGCATCGACGACGCTAATCTTGCCGAGCCTGGCGCCACCGGGCATCAGCGGGCGGTTCGCCACCAGCATCGCGTTGGCCGCCTTCGGATCATTGCTGGCCGTAAAGCCAAGCCCGGCGACTTCCAGCGGAGGCTTGTCGAAGGTGATGAACGCGCGAGCCTGGCCCGCCGGTGTAATTTCGTACACCGTCGCGTTGCCATTGATCGACGCGTAGAGCTTGCCCGCGAACGGGCCGCCCGCAGCACCGAACTCGAGAGCGCGTCCGCCGGTGGGCTTGGCGCCGCCCGTATCGGGCAGCTTGGCGAAAAGGCTGACCGCGCCCGACTTGTCGAGGCGATCGATCACGCAGTTGCCGTCATCAGCGGTTGCAAGCACGAAGGTTTCGCCGCCATGCGTCCCGAAACCGGCCGGCGCGACCGCGATGCCCGCGGCGCCCTTGACCTTGCCCAGCGCAGTCGGCTTGCCGCCGCCGGGCGCGGTTGTGAAGATGGTCCCGCCGTCAGCATCGTGATCGGAGACGATCAGCTTGCCGCCACCATCCTGAACGTAACCGGGCGCGGCCAGCGGCGCTTTGCCGGCGCCCTTCATGCTGTAGGCATACTCGGTGTCGTAGCCCTTGCCCGCGGCCGCCGCGACGCGCGCCCCGCATGCCAGCGTCAGCGCGACCGCCGCCGCCATTACGATACCGCTAGGTCTTCTTTGCAAGCTCATCGAGTGCCTCGTTGATGAAATATTTCCGCGCCGGATCACGATCATCGAGCTCTGCTTTGCGCTGCGTGAGCCACTGCGCAAGTCCAATCAGCGCGGCTTCGCGCGGCGGTCCAAGCTGCATCGCGGCGGCCACCTCTCCAAGCTGATTCCACAGCTCTTCGGGAAGATCGAGTTCGAGTCGCATCGCTGCCACCTACACGCCGCCCTTCCATATAGTCTTTGGCGGCGCATCCCGTCAAAATGGAATCGCGTGGCCGCAACTCCCAACAATTATCTCGGCGCACTGGTCGAATATCTCGATGAAGGCCGGCTCAAACCCGCGCTGGTGGTCCGCGATCAGGGCGGCAAGCTCGGCGTGCTCGAAGCGGGCGGGCGCGAGCGCACGATCGATCGCGACCTCGTCCTGCTGCGCCATCCGCAGCGGCGGGTCGATCGCAACTCGCTTGATGCCGCGCTGGCCGAAATCGAGCCGGAGCGCAAACGGCTGGCTGCCGAGCTCGACTTGAATCTGCTGTGGGAAGTCGTACGCGATCAAGGCCGCAGCTTTGCCGCTGCCGATCTGGCCGAACTGTTCTTCGGCGCCCGCACGACGATCGAAACCGCGGTCGTGCTTGAAGCGCTGCTGAGCGACCGCCTCTACTTCGCGCGCCGTCACATGGAGTTCATCGCGCAAAGCCCCGCGCAGGTCGAGCGGATGCAAGTGCAGCAGGCGCGCATCCGCCAGCGCAGCGAGAGCTATCGCAATACGGTGGCGGCCATCCGCAGCATCCTCAGCGGCCAGGCGGTCGCGCATGATGCCGAGCTGGACGCGCTGGCCGCCGATCTGCGCCGCTACCTTGACAATCCGCACAGCCGCAGCCGCGAACTGACCACGATGCTCGAGCAGGCGGCGGCAGATTTGCCGCCGGCCGAGATCGCCTTCGAGATCCTCGATCGCATTGGCGCGGCGCCCGGCGCTCCCCGCTTTGCCGTAATCGGCGGGTTGCCCGCCGTTTTTGGCCCGGCGGCGCGCAGCGAGGCCGCGCGGGCCACCTCGCCGCCCCGGGAACTGAGCGACGAACCGCTGGCGATCACGATCGACGACCCTGAAACACTGGAAATCGACGATGCGTTGAGCTGCGAAGCGCTGCCCGACGGCGGATTGCGCGTGCGAATCTGCATCTCGCTGGTCGCCGACTTCATCGCCAAGGGCGGCGCGCTGGACCAGGAGGCCGCCGATCGTGCCGCGACGGTCTACCTGCCCGAGACGACGGTGCGGATGCTACCCGACGCGATCTCGTGCGATCGCGCCAGCCTCATCGCCGGCACCGAGCGCCCGGTGCTGATGACCGAGGTGCGGCTCGACGCGGCAGGCGAAATCCTTCAGTCCTCGATCGCGCCGGCCAGCGTGCGCATCGCCGCTCGCCTCGACTACGATCAGACCAATCGCATCCTCGAAGGTGAAGAATATCGCGCGCCCGATGAGATCCGCCGCGCAATCGAGCTGCTCTACGCGATGGCGACGAAGCTGCGCGAACGGCGGCGGCGCGCGGGCGCCTCGCTCTTTCAGCGGCGCGAGACAAAAGTTCGCGTCAGCGGCGATTCGATCGAAATCGAGGTCCTTGAAGCACACTCGCCCGCGCGGCTGCTGGTTGCCGAATTCATGGTGCTGAACAACTTCGTCGCCGCGCGCTTCGCCGCCACCAGCGGTGTGCCGATCATCTATCGTGTACAGCCCAACGCTGGCGGCGGCGATGCCATGATGCAGCGTCCAAGGCTGTCGCTCTATCCGGAGTTCCACGCCGGAATCGGGCTTGCCTTCTATGCGCAGCTCAGCTCGCCGATTCGGCGCTATGCGGACCTGGTGTTGCAACGACAGCTAATCGCCGGACCGGGTGCGTCGGCCTATCGCACCGAGGAGCTGATGGCCGTGCTGGCGGCGGCCGAGAACGCGGAGAGCGAGGCGAAAGAACTCGAACGCCGCGCCAAGCGTTACTGGATTCTGCGCTACCTGCAGGCGCATGTGATCGACCGTCCGCTCGAAGCGATCGCCTTGCGCGACGGCGCGAGCGCCGAACTAGTTGCGTATGGTATACGCGGAACGCTGCGCGGCATGCTGAGCGCCGCGCAGGATCTGCCCATCACGGTCCGCATCGCGCGGATCGATCCGCTGCGCGGATGGTTGTCGCTCGACTACGTCGGCAATCGCGCGATCAACGCCGCATCAGGCACCGCCGCCTGATCACGCCTCGTACGAACGAGCGCCCCGCACATCCGCGACGATTCGTGATGGCTTGGCTTGTAGCTAGGCCGGCTGAGGCGCTTGGCCGCTCCAGAGATGTGGCTAGTCGAGCAGGGCAGACATCAGGACCGCCGCCGCCGCGCCGAACCCCACACCCGCCGCAAACACGAACGCGAGCAGCGACTTCAGCTCGCGGCGAAACAAGCCCGCCCGACGCGCACGATCCGTCCGTCGGTCGCTATTCTCGCGCTCGACGACCTGCAGATACCGCATCTCGGCCCGCCGTGGCATAACCAGCCGGGTGCGAAGTGGTATCGGGGCAGCGCCGGCACCAATGTGCTGAGTCTGCCGAATTCTCTGCCCTTGCATCGCCGATGCCTCCGTTGCGCAGTGATTCACGCGAAGCGATATGAGCGGCCGCCGGCGCTCGAACTGATCCGCCAGCGGCCGGCCCACTTACGCTTCGCGCTTAGTGGGCGACGCTCTTGCCTGTGTCCTGCTGCAGACGCCAGCTGTCGATCGATTCAATGTTGAAGCGCCAATCGCTACCCACTTTGAAGGCTGGCAGGCGACCCCGTTTGAGCTGCCGATAGATGGTCGACGGGTGAACCTTGAGGTAGCCCGACAGTTCCTTGACCGTCATAACTTTGCTGTCTTCGATCATCATTGCCATTTCCCCCTCCTGTTGCCTCGACTAGTGATTTGGCGCGGCCGCCTGTGGCTGACTACGCAACGCGCGTGCCGTGATGGGTCTGCCGAGAATTCACGCCAGTCAAAGGGAAATGCTGGCTGCATTTGGAAGGAGCGACAAAATTTTGTCGCTCGCGGCCAAATTGTGACACTCACAGGTCGCATCATGAGCCATCTGATGACTCAACCTGTGACTAGCCTATCGATGCGCAGCGCAGCACGGGTGCGCAGCTTGGCTCAACAAAGACGATCGCGGACGATTCGCCCGTCCGCCATCGAGCGAGCGAGACGCGCTGGCTAAACCTTGCCGATCAGATCGCGCTCCGCGTCGGCGACGGTCTTCAGCACGCCTGCCTCATCAGTCGCGCGCGGCAGCAGTATCAAGCGATGCACGCCGAGCTCGGCGTAGCGCTTGGCGGCGTCGCGATCGACCTTGATCCCGGGCGTGACGCTGATCTCGATTTCGTCGAAGCGCCGGTTCGCCTGCTTACAGGCCTCGCGCACACCGGCGATGCAGTTCTCGGTCGCCTTGTGGTCGAGTGCAAACCCGTACCACCCCTTGGCCAGGCGCGCGGCGCGGCTGAAGGCCTCCTTTGAATGGCCGCCGAAGACGATCTCGGGATGCGGCTTCTGCACCGGACGCGGCATCGCGTTAATACCCGCGAACGAAACGTATTTGCCGTGATACTCGGGCTTGGGCATCGTCCACAATGCGAGCATCGCCGCCAGGAACTCCTCCGAACGCGCGCCTTTGTGATCGAAGGGCACGCCGATCGCGTCGAACTCGGGCTTGAGATAGCCGACGCCGATCCCGAAGATCAGCCGGCCGTTCGAGAGCACGTCGAGCGACGCGAGTTCCTTCGCCAATACCAGCGGATTGCGCTGGGGCAGAATGATGATGCCGGTGCCGAGGCGAATCTTGCTCGTATGCGCCGCGACGAAGGCGAGCGAGGTCGTCGGATCGAGCATCGGCAGTTCGGGGGGCGCGGGCGACGGCGGCGCTTGCGGATCGGGGAGGACGACATGCTCGCCGGTCCACAAACTCTCGAAGCCGGCCGCCTCGGCGGCGCGCGCGACCTTCGCCGCAGTCTGCGGAAAGGCGCAGGGGCCGTTGTTGATGCTGAATAGTGCGATTTTCATCGGCGCGAAAGTAACATGGATTGATGTCGCTTACTATCAAAATCCCGTTGCGGTTCCGGTTTCGGTCCCTCACCCTTGCTCGCGCGCAAACAGGTAGCAGGCAGCACCAAACTGTTCATAGACCAATAACACTGATCGATGGCGCTCCAATCGTTCGAGTGAATCGTGGCCTGTGAGGCTGGCGCGGTTCGAGCCGCTTTGGATCGATACGAACCAGACTCGTTCGCCAGGTTGCACCGCCTGGGGCCGGCATCGCCGGTCGCCCTCCAAGTAGAACTCGCAGGTCGCCGAATCTATCACCATGAACTGATCGGCCGGGCGGGCGTTGCGCCGGACAAAGTCGAATACTGGGCCGAGCTGATGGCGCGTTGGCGCCGGCGCGACTCCAGTAACCAAGCAGCCCCTGAGTGCCGAGCTGTGCGCGGATCGGATCAGCCAGCGTCAGCAAAGAGATCAGCACCAGCAGGTTGGCCGCGGCCAATGGGGCGATCTCGCGCGGACGGCGCGCGCATACGGCGGCCACGAGCAGGACGACGCTGGTCCCGGCGAAACTAAACAGGCTCGCGAACGACAGCCAGATACCGGCCGCGCCGAGAATTCCCCAAGCCAGCATCCATTCGAGGCTGTTGGCATTGGTGCGAACCTTCAGTGCGCTCCAAACGATCAGCACGGTAGCCAGAGTGTCCAGCGTGAAATGCTTCAGCGTGGCCGCATGAACGATCAGCTTGGTCGAAGCGGCCAGCATCAGCACCGACCACAGCCAAGCTGGGCCGTTACCGCAGATTCGGCGGGCGGTGAACGCGAAGCAGATGACCGTCGCCAGGCCAGCGAGCAGCGGGATTAGCCGGAAGGCATACTCCGACCGGCCTGCAGCCGCGGTCGTTAACCGCTCGACGATCAGAAACCCTGGCGGGGCGCTCTCGCCCCAGTCGAGCGCGCCCCGCAGGGCGCTCGCGCCCTTGTCGAGGACATTGAGCGCGACGAACGACTCGTCGTACCACAACGAAGTTCCTGCCGCATACTGGCTCAGCCGGCAGACGCATCCGAAAACGACCGCCGCCGTGACCCATTGTGCGACGTTCCACTTTTGAGGAAGAGCGAGAGCCATTGACTGTGCTGAATGCGGCAACCGTGCGACCGCGCGCGTCGCACTTTCACACACGTGCGATGCTTCGCGCTGAACTATCATGCACGCCAACCCGCAGGCTATGGCCCGCGCAGCTTTGATCTCTCGCGCCGCGCGCCCATAGAATGCGCGCTGGAGAGGGGCGGCGGATGAGATGCCCACAGTGCGGCTTCGATGCGCTACCCGGCGCGGCGTTCTGTTCGCGATGCGGATCGCGTGTCGTCGCGCCGCGTCCGGCTGCGGTTCGCGAGTATGCGCTTACCAAGATCCATCCATCGTGGTGGCGCTTCACCGGTGCCTTGACGTTGGCGACGATCGCGCTCTGCACAGCGGGATGGTTCGTCGGACAGGGGCGGCTGGAACTCGGCGGCGCGCTGCTCGCTATAGGCCTGCTGATCGTCGGGATGACGGCACTCTCGCGCCGTGGTCTCAGCTGGAATCTCACTTCGGAGCGCCTGATCGAGCATCGCGGATTGCTCAGCACGCGGCGGCGCGAGCTCGAGCTGGCCGATATCCGCTCGGTGGAAGTCGATCGCCGGCTGTTTCAGAAGATGCTGGACTTGGGCAACGTCACGGTCGCATCCGCGGCCAGCGCGGAGTTCCTGATCAGGCTCGAAGATATCTCGGATCCCGATGCGGTGGCCGAAGCGTTGCGCAAGGCGCGGCTACGCCGGCTCTCCTAGCAGGGCCGGCTTCGACTACCGAGTGGAGCAGGCTTGAGGCAGGTACAGTGTCAGCGTCGTGCCGAAGTACGGGGCCGTCGCCGCGATAATAAAGTGCTGCTCGCGCGCATAGGCCAGCATGCGGGACTCAAATGGCGAGTCGGCATAGTAACCGATCAGCAACCCGGTGTCCGGGGCTAGATAGCGGCCTACATCGGTGAATCGCTGCGCGACCGGATCGTCGGGGCTGGCCACTTCATGAATGCGAAACGCAAACCCGCCATCCGCTGAACCTGGAGACAACGGAACACCCAGCCCCACCAGTGGAGTCGCCGAGGCCGACAGAATCGATTTGAAGCACGCAGGGTGCGAATCGCGGCGCTTTGCAAGAGCTTGCTCCAGGATCGAGCGGGTGCGGAGCATCGCTACCAGATCATATTGCCCGCGGGCCAGCGACCTGCCCGCCATCGCCGCGTTTACCGCACCATTGATGAGCAGGAGCAGGCAAACGCCAGCGAGTGCCAGAGCTCTGAATTGTGGAAGATCCCAAGCGATGCGCGCCGCCGCGACCACCGCGACAATCACAACGATAAGACCGGCGGCGCTCCAGTACTGCGAAGTATAGGCGGCGGGCGCGGCGCCCGCCGCGATCGCGAAAACTCCAACGAACCCGAGCGCGGCAAGCTCCCGCCCTGGCGCCGGGATTCGTCCTTCGGGCTTCCGAATGCGCGCCTGTATCGCGGACAGGACCAGCACCGCGGCGGGAATCGACGCCGTGCCAAAACGCCAAATGGCCTTGACCCACCAGTTGTGGCGCGCGTCAAAGGTGTCGCGGAACCGGTTCTGCAAGAAGTGGAACTCGAAGTTGAAGAACATGAACTCGGCCGGCGAGCGCGCCAAATGCCAGATCATCGGCGCACCCCCGATGATCGCTCCCGCCGCAAAGGCAGCTGAACAGCGCGCCCGCCCCGGCCGCGCCAGATAGACCAGCCCGACCGCAGCGCCGGGGACTGCGTAAGTGAGCTTCGACGATGTCGCCAGACCCATCAGCAGGCCCGTCAGCGCCGCGGCCGTGGGCCTTGAACGATCAGCTCCCCGAACGAGCAGGTTGAGCGCGACCGCAAAGAGCACCAGCGAGATGCCGCTGTTGCCGGCTTCGAACGCGGCGCTGTAGATCTGGGGATTGATCAGCGCCAGCGCGGCTGCAACGAACCACACGCCGGGTCTCGCGGCCAGGCGTTGCGCAGTCGCAGCAGACACGAAGCACGCAGTGATGACGGCCGCGACCGACAACACCGAAATCACTGCATAGTGCGCGCGCCAGCCGGTTAGCGTCCCGATCGCGCTGTAGAGATGTGCGGCGAGCGGCGTCTGGTCGTAAGCGACATCGCGATAGAGCCTGCCCTGCGTCAGCAGGAATGGCGCGACGCCGTACTCATGATCGTTGTGATCGAATTCGCCAAGGGCTCGCGCGACATAGGTGATCAGGAATGCTGAGATCAGCACCCATGACCAGCGCGCGATCCCATCGCCAAGGCCGGCCAGCGATCGGCGATTGAGCTCGATCACAGGTTTACGTTCGCCGGATGCGACGGGAGCTGTTTGAACGAATGCGGGAGCGGGTCACGGCGGCCCGACAATAGGGCATTGGAACTTCGAAGGCCATCGCGCGAGCCACCATGCCAGTGGTGAGCTGGACGGCCTGTGGAGATCGAAGCGGCCGGCGTTTTGATCCGCTGCCTGTGATGCCTGCATAATCAACGGCTATGATCGCACAGAGGCGTCGCGTTCGATGAGTAAACCTCCGGACCTGCGTTACGAGCGCAGGCTGTGGCGGCAGGGCTTCGAAGTGGTGGCGGGAGTGGACGAAGTCGGCGTGGGTCCGATGGCGGGGCCGGTCATCGCTGCGGCCGTGATCTTCGCACCCGAGACTTTCATCCGCGGCGTCCACGATTCCAAGCAACTGACGCCCGAGCAGCGCGAGGAACTGTCGCCGCTGATTCGCGAGCGCGCGCTCGCGGTCGGAGTTGGAATCGCCAGTGTCGCTGAAATTGATCGCATCAACATCTACCATGCCGCGCAACTGGCCTGCGCGCGCGCGGTCGAGGCGCTGGGGGTGAGACCGGCTCATGTGCTGATCGATGGCCGTCGCAACCTGCGGCTCGAGATCGCTCACACGGCGATCGTCGGTGGCGATCGCAAGAGCTTTTGCATCGCGGCCGCGTCGATTATCGCCAAGGTCGAGCGCGATCGCATGATGTTTGAATACGATGCGCTCTATCCGGGCTATGGCCTCGCGCAACACAAGGGCTACTGCACGGCCGACCATCTCGCGGCGGTGGAACGGCTGGGACCGTCGCCGATTCATCGCACGTCGTTCGCGCCGGTCCGCGAGGCATCGCAATTGAAGCTGTTCACCTGATCGTCACAATCATCGCGGCGACCTGCAACTGCGTTCGCCTGGCGTTATGACACGTCTTATCGTCAACATCATTTATCTTTATACGAATTGATGCGTGATTTACCCGCCATGCCGTGGGGAGTAGCATCCTCATAGAGGTAGCGGCTGATGGCGCTGGAACGTGACAAACATACCGCCGAGCGCAGCTTGCTCTCGCTGGGCGAGGTCGAGCTGCTCGAACTCTATCATCGGATGGCGCTCATCCGGCGCTTCGAAGACAAGGTCGCCGAGATGTACACGCGCGGCAAGATCACCGGCTTCTGCCATCTGTACGCCGGCGAAGAGGCGATTGCAGTGGGCGCGATATACGCCATCCACGAAAAGGACTACGTGATCTCGACCTACCGCGAGCATGGCCACTGCCTGGCCAAGGGCGTCTCGCCGCGGGCAGTGATGGCGGAGTTGTTCGGCAAGGCCACCGGCGTGTCGCGCGGGCGCGGCGGCTCGATGCATCTGTTCGACGCGAGCCTGCGCTTCATGGGCGGCTATGCGATCGTAGGCGGCGGGCTGCCGCTCGCCACCGGGCTGGGGCTTTCGATCGTCTACAAGGAAGAGGCCGACGTCGTGCTGTGTTTCTTCGGCGATGGCGCTTTGCCGCAGGGCGCATTCCACGAATCGCTCAACCTCGCCTCGCTGTGGAAGCTGCCGGTCGTCTTCATCTGCGAGAACAACTTCTACGGGATGGGCACGATGGTGCAGAACGCCATCTGCCAGGAAGAGCTCTACCGCTTCGCCGAGCCTTACAAGATGCCCGGCGTGCGCGTGGACGGGATGGACGTGCTCGAAGTCTATAGCGCGGTGGTCGAGGCGGTCGCACGCGCCCGCGAGGGTGACGGGCCGTCGCTGATCGAAGCGGTCACCTATCGTTATCGCGGCCATTCGATGTCTGATCCCGGCGAATATCGTTCCAAACGCGAAGAGCGCATCTGGCAGGAGCGCGATCCGATCAAGCGGCTGCGCAAGCGCATGCTGAGCGACGGGCGCGCGACCGAGGCGCGTTTCAAGGAGATCGACGCCGAAGTCGCGGAAATCGTCGATGATGCGGTGAAGTTTGCCGACGAGAGCGCCGAACCGCCGCTTGATGAGCTCACGCGCAACGTTTACGTCGAGTAGGCGGAGCCCCAAGCATGGCTGAGATCACATATCGCGAAGCGCTCAACCAGGCTTTGCGCGAAGAACTCGATCGCGACGAGCGCGTCTTCATCATGGGTGAGGAGGTCGGCTATTTCGGCGGCGCCTTCAAGGTCACCGACGGCCTGCTCGCGGTTTACGGCGAGAAGCGCATCCGCGACACGCCGATCTCGGAGCTGACCATCGTCGGGGCGGGAATCGGCGCCGCGATGGGCGGGCTGCGCCCGATCGTCGAGCTGATGACGGTCAACTTCGGCCTGCTCGCGATCGATCAGATCGTCAACAACGCGGCCAAGATCCACTACATGTTCGGCGGCCACGCCAAGGTTCCGATCGTGATCCGCGCACCGCAAGGCGCCGGCCATCAGCTCGGCGCGCAACACAGCCAGAGCCTCGAGGCATACTTCCTGCACTGCCCCGGCCTGCGCGTCGTGATTCCCGCCACTCCTGCTGACGCCAAGGGACTGCTCAAGACCGCGATGCGCCAGGACGACCCGGTGATCTTCCTCGAACACGAAAGCCTCTATTCGATGAAGGGCCAGGTGCCCGAAGGCGAACACCTGGTGCCGTTCGGCCGCGCCAATGTGATGCGCGAGGGCAAGGACGTCACGATCATCAGCTATTCGAAGTGCGTTTTCGACGCGCTCTCGGCCGCCGAGGCGCTGGAGAATGAGGGCATCGATGCGGAAGTGATCGACCTGCGCACGCTCAATCCGCTCGACACCACGACGCTGGTCGAATCGATCAAGAAGACCGCCAAGGCGATGATCGTGTACGAGGGATGGCGCACTGGCGGTGCGGGCGCGGAAATCGCATCGCAGCTCTACGAGCTGGCCTTCGACTACCTCGATGCGCCGATCGAGCGCGTGGCGACTCGCGACGTTCCGATTCCCTACAATCGCCATCTCGAAGCGGCGGCGCTACCGACTGCGGGCGACGTGGTGAAGGCGGCGGAGAAACTGGTCTAGGCGGGCGCGGGCGGGTGCCCGATCAGATCGAGGGCTTGCACGATGAGCACTGAAATCACAATGCCCAAGCTCTCCGACACGATGGAGGAGGGCAAGATCCTGCGCTGGCTCAAACGGCCCGGCGACACCGTGCATCATGGCGACGCGCTGGCGGAAGTCGAGACCGACAAGGCCGACATGGTGCTGGAAGCCTTCGACGAGGGTGTGCTCGACGAGATCCGCCTCAATGAAGGCGAGAGCGCGGCGGTTGGCGTCGTCATCGCGATGCTCGCGAAGCCGGGTGAAGCGCGTGCGGCCCGCGATGCCGCACGGCCGGCGGCGTCCGCCGAGCCCATGCCTGAATCGGGCGCGAACCGCGCGCCGCGAGCGCCCGTCGAGGCCGAGGTCGTTCACACCGGCGCTCCTTCCGCGCACGCCGCCTCCGAAGAACCCGAAGACCTCGATGTGGAGCCGCATGAGATGGGCGAAAGCAACGGCGCGCATGCGGAAGTCGGCACGCACGGCCTGAGACCGGTGCGTCCGTTGGGCGAGGATCTGGTGGTTGCGATCAGCCGGCGCGCCGCGCATGCGCCCGCCGTCGTCGCGAAAGCGGAACTGTCAGCCGTACATGCGCCCGGCGAGGGTAAGCATCGCGCCTCGCCGCTGGCGCGGCGCGCCGCCGAGGAAGCGGCAATCGACCTGGATCATGTGCGCGGTACCGGTCCCGATGGGCGCATCACCAAGCGCGACGTTGACACTTTCGTGCGCGAGCAGCAGATGCAGCGGCAGCGGCGGATCGTCGCGCCGCGCGAGGGCCTGCCCGGGACGCGCGAGGAACTCTCGAAGATGCGCCGGACGATCGCGCAGCGGATGGCGGCATCCAAGCGCGAGATTCCGCATTTCTACGTCACCGCCGAAGTCGATATGGAGGAGGCGGTCCGCTTCAAGAAATCGCTGGAGGCGACCGAACTCTTCGACGAAGACATCACCTACAACGACATCATTCTCAAGGCCTGCGCGCTGGCGCTCGCGCGCTATCCGCGCATGAATGCGCACTACGAGAACGACGCGATCAACATCTACCCCGACGTCAACATCGGCATGGCGGTCGCGGTCGAAGACGGGCTGATCGTGCCGGTCCTCAAGCATTGCCAGACGCTGGCGTTGCCGGAGATCACACGCGCCGCGCATCGGCTGATCACCAAGGCCGTGGCGCAGAGCGGCTTCACGACCGAAGAATTGTCGGGCGCAACTTTCACGATCTCCAACATGGGGATGCTCGGCGTGGAACATTTTTCCGCTGTGATCGTGCCCAGGCAGGCGGCGATCCTGGCGGTCAGTGCGATCAGGGATCGCCCGGTAGTGCGCGAGGGCCACATCGTGGTCGGCAAGACCATGATGATCACCGTCTCATGCGACCATCGGATTATCGACGGCGTCGTCGCTGGACGCTTCCTGCAGGAGCTCAAGCGCTTCCTCGAGAACCCGGCGAGCCTGCTGGTCTAGTGCCGCCGGTTGACGCGCGGCGCGGCGCACCCGAACATAAGCGCTGAGGAACGGAACTTGCTCAATCCACGCTACGATCTCGCGGTAGTCGGCTCGGGCCCCGGCGGCTATGTCGCCGCGATCCGCGCCAGCCAGCTTAAGATGAAGGTCGCGGTGGTCGAGCGCGATCGCCCCGGCGGCGTCTGCCTCAATTGGGGATGCATCCCGTCCAAGGCGCTGCTGAACTCGGCCGAAACAATGGAGACGATCCGCGGCGCCAGCAAGGAACACGGGATCGAGCTGGGCGAGGTCCGCTTTGACTTCAAGCGCGTGATCGCGCGCTCGCGGGAAGCCGCCGACAAGCTGGCGAAGGGCGTGCGCTTCCTGCTCAAGAAGAACAATGTCGACTTCCTCGAAGCGACCGCCACAGTCGCGGGGCCGCATACTCTAGGGCTGAGTGCGAATCTCGAAGGCAAGACACCGCCCGCCGAAGCGATCGAGGCGGAGCGGCTTCTGATTGCAACCGGTTCCTGCGAGAAGTTATTCCCCGGGATGAAAGTCGGCGACGGGCTGCTCACCAGCCGCGAGGCGCTCGAGTACGATCACTTTCCGCCTAGCGTCCTAATCATCGGCGCGGGCGCGATCGGCGCGGAATTCGGCTACTTCTACCAAGCCTTCGGCTCGAAGGTGACGATCATCGAGTTGGAAAAGCAGATGCTGCCCGGGATGGATGCCGAGGTCGCCGAGGAACTGCGGCGCGCATTCGTGAAACGCAAGGTTGGCGTGCTGCTCGGGCACGGCTACAAATCGATCGAGCAGCGCGACGGCAAGTGGGCGGTAGCGGTTGAGAACGGCGGTGCCGTACAGGCTCTGGAAGCCGACGTGGTGCTGGTCGCGGTCGGACGTACTCCGCTCGGCGACTCGCTCGGTCTGGCCAAGGTGGGAATTGAGATCGAGAAGGGCGGCTTCATCCGCATCGACGATTCGTTCCGCACCACCTGCGAAAGCATCTATGCGATCGGCGACGTAGTGCGCCCTCCGCTGCTCGCGCACAAGGCGTCGGCGGAAGGCATCGCGGCGGTCGAGATCATGGCGGGGGTGCGCCAGCCCGGTTTCGATCTCTCGACGATTCCGGCCTGCATATATTGCCAGCCGGAAGTCGCCACGATCGGGCTTAGTGAGGCGCAGGCGCGCGAGCGCGGGATCGCGGTGAAAGTCGGCAAGGTCCCCTTCCGCGCGATCGGCAAGGCGGTCGCGATCGGCCATGCTGAGGGGTTCATCAAGCTGGTAGCGAGCCAGGATTACGGCGAGGTGATCGGATGCCAGATCATCGGGCATGGCGCGACTGACCTGATTTCCGAGATCGGATTGGGCAAGACGCTGGAAGCGACGACTGCCGAGATTGGCAAGACCGTGCATCCGCATCCGACGATGTCGGAGGGAATCATGGAGGCCGCGCTCGCCGCCGAAGGCGAGGCGATCAACATCTGACGCGATGAGCGCGCAGAACACACTTGGCGTCGCCCGGCTGGGGACCATCGACTATGCGGCGGCGCTCGCCCTCCAGGAGCGGATGCTTGCTGCGCGCCAGCAGGACCGCATCGCAGATGTGCTGCTACTGCTCGAACATCCGCATGTCTACACGCTTGGCCGTGGCGCGAGCGAAGCATTCCTGCTCAATCGGCCCGCTGAGGTGCCGCTGTATCGCGTGTCGCGCGGCTGCGAAGTGACCTATCACGGCCCGGGCCAGCTCGTCGGCTATCCGATAGTCAAGCTCGAAGGCGCCGCGCGCGATGTACACGCATACCTGCGCCGCCTCGAGGACGCGATGATCGCTGCGCTGGGCGAACTAGGAATCGAGGCCGGCCGCCGCGAGCGCCTGACTGGCGTGTGGATCGGCCAACGCAAAATCGCATCAATCGGCGTCGGCCTCCGGCGTTGGGTGACGATGCACGGCTTCGCGCTCAATGTAACGACCGACCTCGGCTACTTCGAGCGCATCGTGCCATGCGGGATCCACGGATGCGAGATGACATCGATCGCGGCGCAAGGACGTGCTGACGTAACGGTCGGCGTGTTCGCCCATCTCGTCGAACGCAACTTCGCGGCAGTTTTCGGCTACGCGGCGATCAAGTTGCTAGATCGCGCCGACCTCGATGTATTGATCGACGCAGGTCGCGACAATGACCGCGCGGAGGACTGCAAAGCCTTCAGCTGAGCTATGGAAGCCATCGCCAGAAAACACCCGGACTGGATCAAGGTCCGCGCGCCGGTTTCGAAGGAATACTTCCGCACCAAGGCAATCCTGGGCGAGTTGGGATTGCATACGGTCTGCCAGGAAGCTTGTTGCCCGAATATTGGCGAATGCTACTCGCATCGCACGGCCACCTTCATGCTGATGGGCGATGTGTGCACGCGCAATTGCCCGTACTGCGCCGTCGCGCACGGCAGGACTCGCGCGCTGGATCCCGAAGAGCCGGGCCGCGTCGCCGAGGCCGTAGCGCGGCTGGGCTTGCAGCATGTGGTGGTCACTTCGGTGGATCGCGACGATCTGCGCGACGGCGGCGCGGCGCATTTCTCCGCGACTGCGCGTGCAATCAAAGCGATGTGCCCCGATGCGCGCGTGGAAGCGCTGGTGCCGGACTTCCAGGGCCGCCATGAAAGCATCGACGAAGTCATCCGCGCGCCGGTTGACGTTTACAATCACAATACCGAGACGGTGCCGAGTCTCTACAAGATCGCGCGGCCCGGCGGGCATTACGACCGATGCCTCGACGTACTGCGCTACGCGAAAGAGGCCGCGCGCGCGCTCGGCAAGTCGACGCTGACGAAGTCAGGCATCATGCTCGGGCTGGGCGAAGACGAGCGCGAGCTATTCGAAGTATTGCGCGACCTGCGCGCGGTCGAGTGCGACATTTTGACGCTGGGCCAGTATCTGCGGCCCAGCAAGGAGCATCTGCCAGTTGCCCGCTACGTTACGCCAGCCGAGTTCGCCTCGCTGAAGGTACGCGCGCTGGAGTTGGGCTTCCGGCATGTCGAGTCGGCGCCGCTGGTGCGGAGCTCGTATCATGCGTGGGAGCATGTGCCGGCATCCTAGAGAATCCGCGGCGGCCCCATCGCAATACCGGCAAAGCAAGCGGGCGGCAGACCTAACGGTCCGCCGCCCGCGCGTTTCATCGCTTACAGCTGTTGGCGATCAGAACGTCGTGGTCGCGTCGCTCTTGCGGCGGCGCTGCAGATAGCCGTCCTGCACCGCGCCATAGAGATCAACCGCGTAGCGATCGACATCCTCGAACAACGTAAGGTTGAGCGATCGGTAGTTGACGGCCGACGCCGCTGTCGCACCCGACTGCGCCGGGAACGAGATGTACCATGGCAGCAGGTAACTCATCGGGTTCATCGCCCCGTCTGCCACGCGGCCGACTGTGTCACGAATCGTCGACGGTCCGAAGAACGGCAGCATCAGGTACGCGCCCTCGCCGACGCCGTAGTGGCGCATCGTCAGGCCGAAGTCGGTGTCATGCTCCTTCATTCCGAACCATTCGTCGGCCGGATCGAAGAAGCCGGCCACCCCCGCCGTGCTGTTGATGAGAAAGCGACCCACCTCGCCACCGGCCTCCGGCATCTTCAACTGGAACGCGTTGTTGGCGAAACGCGGGATAACCGCCACATTGTCGAAGAAACGCCCGACGCTGACACGGGCCGGCTGGGGCATCACGGTTGCCCAGCCGCTCGCCACGGGGCGCAGGACCCATTCGTCCAGCTTGATGTTGAATCGGAAAATCGGCTCGTTTATCGGGGCGAGCGGATCCGTCTCGGGCTGGCTGGTGACGTCGGCGTGAGGCGGCGTGTCGGCATGCGGCGGCGCGTCGGTATGGGGCGGCGTGTCGGCTTGAGGCGGCGGCGTATCAGCGCCCATCGCGAGGACCGGCAGGGCGAATACGCAGACGGCCGCGATTGCCGAACAGATGATTTTCTTGGCTCCCACGATTCCTCCCAGAAACCTCAGTGACCCTAGGGTTCTTTTAGCAGCAAAACGAATCTGTTAGAAGCGTGCCTTCTGGCGCCGGGCACGTGCCGCCCAGTCCGGAAGCGGCCGTTGCCGGGGGTCGGCCGATAGCCTCGAATCACGTCCCAGCCTCGATCTGCCGCTGCTTGCGATCGAGGTCGTCTATGAGCGCCCTATAACCCTGATTATTGATCACCCTATTGAATTGATTGCGATAGTTTGCGACCAGGCTGATCTGATCGATGGTAACGTCGTAAACCCGCCAACGAGTCCCGTCCAGCGTCAAACGGTAGTTGATCGGAATCGGTTCCTTGCCATCTTGAGCGATGATGGTGTTGACCTGCGCGTACCCCGGATCATCGGAGGTTTCCTTGACGTACTCGATTCTCTGGCCTGAGTAGCTTTCGATCTTGCCGATGTAGGAGGCCTCGACAAAACGAGTAAAGAGCGCGACGAAATGCTCACGCTCATCGGGCTGAAGACCCTTCCAATGAACACCAAGCGCCGAGCGCGCCATGGCGCGGAAGTCGAAATGGTCGGCGACCGCGTCACGCAACCTCTGGCGGCGACTCTCGGTGGCTCGCTTGTACTCCGGGTTCTGCAAAATACTGAGCACTTGATCGGTGGTGGCCTTGACCTCGACAATCGCGTCGGGCGCATCGGCCAGCGCCGACGCGGAACGGGAAATGACGAACAGCATGCTCAGCGCCATCGCCGCGAGCGCGATAGCGGCGCCGCCGGCGTGGCTACTTCTCTTTTGATTTTGAATCACCGCCATTGCCCGAATCCTCATCCTTGCCCTTGCCGCCCGAACCGGTCCCCGCATTGTTGATAAGCTGTCCGATCGCGTCTTCAAGCACGAAGGCCGACTCGGTCTGGCGCAGCGTGGAACCATTGGCGAGATACTTCTCGCCGGGTCCCGGCGAGACGGCGATGTACTTGTCACCGATGATACCGCTGGTCTTAATTGAGGCAATCGCGTCGTTGTCGATCTTGACGCCATCGTTGATGCGCATCGCCACCCGCGCGCGCGAGTCGTCGAGCTGCTCGGCGGCGACTTTACCAACCTGCACACCCGCGATTTGAACGGAATCGCCCACCTTGAGGCCCGAGATATTGTCGAAGTTGGCGAAGATCACGTAGCTCGGGGTGGCGAACAACTCAATCCTGCCCAGCCTGAAGGACAGGAAAGCCAGCGCCGCCATTCCGAGCAGCGCGAACAGCCCGACCAGGAACTGAGTAGCGCGACTTGCGTACATCCTGAATCCTTACGAGCCGGCCGCTGCCGAGCCCTCCTCCTTGTCGGCCGCCTTGCCGGCCAGAAAGTGCTTGAAGACCTCGTCGTCGGCCGCCATTACCTCATCAACTCTGCCATAAAGTCTGATTTTACCATGATGCATGAAGGCAACCCGGTCGGAAATCTCGAAGACCTGCGGCACATCATGGCTGACCAGCACCGCGCTCAGCTCGAATTGCTGCTGCGTCCGCCGCACCAATGCGTGAATCGAGCCGGTACGGCTCGGATCGAGTCCCGTAGTCGGCTCATCGAGCATCAGGATGCTCGGCCGGCGGATCAGGGCGCGCGCGAGCGCCGCCCGCTTCTGCATGCCGCCACTCATCTCGGAGGGGAACTTCTGCTCCATCCCCTCCAGTCCGACTGCGGCGAGCGTTTCACGGACACGATTGGCGATCTCGTCCTGGCGCAACCGAGTCTTCTCCACCAGCGGGAACGCGACGTTATCGAATACGCTCATCGAGTCAAACAGTGCCCCGGCCTGGAAGAGCATGCCGAACTTTTCGCGGGCCAAATCAGCCTCGCGCCCGCGCAGACGCGACACCTCGACACCATCGATCTTGATACTTCCCGCATCCGGGCGCAGCAACAGATTGAGATGCTTGAGCAGCACCGTCTTGCCGCATCCGCTGGGGCCCACGATGGTCGTGATCTGGCCGCGCGGACAATCCAGGTCGACACCGTCGAGCACCTGCTGGCGGCCGAAGCGCCGGCGCAATCCGCGCACTTCGATCGCGCTGGCCGCCGATGCGCTATTGCTCTCCGCACTCACTCAACACCCTGCTAGAGCAGAATCGAGGTCAGGAAGTAGTCCCACACCAAAACCATCACGCTGGAAAGGACCACCGCCTCGGTTGTGGCCTGGCTGATACCGGTGGCCATCCGCGCCGCGTTGTAGCCCTTGTAGCAGCAAACCCAGGTCACCAAGACGCCGAACAGCAACGACTTATAGATGCCGGTCATGATGTCGTGCGCGGTGAGGTTCTGCGCGATGCCGTGAAAGTAGCTCGAGCCCGGCGCGCCCATCAGGCCGACGCCGATCATGTACCCGCCCATGATTCCGATCGTATCGAAGATCGCGGTCAGCAGCGGGAAACTGATCACGCCCGCCACGATGCGGGGCGAGATCAGGTATTGGATCGGGTTGATCGCCATCACGGTGAGCGCGTCGATCTGCTCGGTGACCTGCATCGAACCCAGTTCGGCCGCCATTGCGGAGCCCGCGCGCGCGGCGATCATCAAGGCTGTCAGTACCGGCCCCATTTCCCTGACCAGCACGAGCGCCACAACCGTACCCAGCGCGCCTTGCGAACCAAAGCGGCGCAGCGTGTTGTAGCCCTGAAGTCCCAGCACCATGCCGGTGGAAAAACCTGTCAGCGCGATCAGAAACAGCGAATCGGCGCCGATCAGCCGAATTTGGCGGACGATCAACCGCAGCTTGTAGGGGGGCCTGAATGTGTAGGTGACGGCGTTGACGAAAAACAACACAAAAGCGCCGAGCCACGCGATCGCGCCAAGCACGCGCTCACCGATCTTCTCCGTCGGCTCGACGAAGGCCGCCGTAAACGGCCGCTCGGGACGAAGCGCCGAATCCTGATCAGAAAATCGCGATTGCGTGGAAGACGCTGCCACTACCTGTATTGGGAGCTTCGCTCCCGCCTCAGCCCTGAACCAGGCCGAGACGGGCGAGCTGGCCGAAGGTATGCGTGTTGGTGGGTACCCGCACGAATTCGATCAGATCCTCCAGGACATCCAGATCTACGGACGGCCGCGGCATTCGGATCACCTCGCAAGCCAGGTTGCGTGTCCTGCACTCGTGGAGATGGCGCGCCAGGCTATGCGAGCCGAACCGCGTCGGAATCACATCGCCCGGCGCGCGGACCATCATATTCGTGCCGGTAAGGTCGCGCGAGGGCACCAGGATCACCGCTCCGGATTCGGCGCCGAGGCCGCCAGCGCCGACAGCCAATCGCTGATGAGCCCCGAAGACCTCATCGATGTCGTCAGCTGTTATCAGTGGGATATCCGAAAGCAGCGTGCAGACGGTGCGGGCGCCCTCGGCCACCAGCGCGCCGGTCGCGAGCCCGACCGCGGCGTTGAGCCCGCGCGGAAACTCCTCGTCGATGATGATCGCACCGGCCTGATTTGCGAGCTCCAACAGGCTACGGTCCGAGCTGATCACCGCTACATGATCGGCCGCGCGAGCACAGGCGGCCGCGTTCAGTACGTCGCGAAACATCGCACGCGCCAGCTCGATCCTCTCGCCAGCGCCAAGCGCCGCACCAAGCCGTGTCTTGGCGAAAGCAAGCTCCTTGGCAGCGATCAGGATGACTCGCACGGCGATGGTTATAACCGATCAGGCGTCGCTGGCCAATTGTGCGCGGCATCGGCACGCACCACCTTGACATCCCCTTCCGCCACGCCAAGCATTGGGGGGTAACATCGCGCTATGCGCGGATTCTACTCGTTTGGGGGAGGCTGGAGGTTGGGGTTGATGGCTTCGATGGTTCGCCCGATCCGATCTAGCGCAATTAGCTATCGCGCGCCCGTCAGTCCGGCGCGTCCGTATGCGACGCTGGCAGTGATTGCCTTAACCCTGGCGATCACAGCGGCCGGATGCCATCGCAAAAGCGCCGCCGATTATCTGGCCGCCGCTGAGAGTGCACAGCAGCAGAACAAGCTCGATGCGGCGGTGCAAGACTACGTTGAGGCGCTCAAGCTCGAACCGCGCAATCTCGCCGCGCATATCGCGCTGGCACGGCTCTATGTGAATCGCAGCCAGTGGGGGCCCGCCGACGAACAATATCGCGCGGCCACCGCGCTCGATCCGACCAGCATTGACGCGCATACCGGTCTGGCCACGGTGTTGACCAACATGGGCAGACGCGCCGATGCGATAACCGAATTGCGAACCGTGGTTGGACTCGATCCGCAAAACGCTCAAGCCCATCTGGCGCTGGCACGGTTGCTCGAACAGGACCCGGCGCGCCAAGCCGACGCACAGCAAGAATACGGCAAGGCCAGCGCTATCGATCCGACCCTGGCGAGCCCGATCGCGGCGGCCACGCCAGCCGCCCCACCCTCGATGCCGCCGATGACCACTGCTAGCAAAGCGATGCCGGCATCACCGCCAGCGGCCGCGCCCGGACTGAAGATCAAGGCGGTTAACAAGAAGTTCCACCTCTTCGCGGATTCGCCCGTCTACCAGAATCCCAACAGCGCGAGCACCGTGGTCGCACAGGTACACAATCACAAGTACGTCAACGTGATCGGCGTTACTGGAGATTGGCTGCAGATCAAGCTGAAGAACGGCACGGTCGGCTTCATACCGATGAAGGCGGTGGGGGAATAGCACGCGCGGCAAGGGTTGCCGCGCCCGGTCGAACCGCTGATGGCGGCTGCGTGGATTTCGAGCAAGTTGGGAAGCACTGCTTCCGGCGAGGGTGGATGGGATGATACTGGGGTTGCTGGCTGTATTTCTGAGCCTGCTCGTCGGCGTGCTGATCGTCGCCTGGATGGCGTGGCGCAACGCTGCCGCCATGCAGCGCGCATTGCCTCTGATAATCGATCAAGGCGTCGGCGGGCGAATCTCGTCGCTCGAACAGAGCATCTCGCAGCGCATCGCGGTCTCCACCGCCGACATGGCGGAGCGGGTCGAGAAGACCAAGGGCGACATTCGCCAGGAGATGAGCGATCGGCTCGGGCAAAGCTTCGAGACCCTCCGCGGCGCGATCGATCGCCAGTTGATTCAGGGGCGCGAGGAGCAGGCGCGGCGTCTGGGTGACTTGGCGCGCGGCCAAGGCGAAAGCCTCGCCGGGGCGCGCACTGAGTTGACCAATACGCTGGCGCTGATGACCGAAGGGCTCAAGCAGGAGTTTCAATCGCTGGGCAGCCAGACCCGCGAAAGCATTGACGGCATCCGCCGCGAGGTCAACGACAAGCTGCTCAGCATCACCAATCAGGTGCAGGACAAGCTGAGCGAGAATATCCGCGAGGGCATCGCACAGTTCGACAAGGTTCAGCAACATCTCAAGGCCGCCGAGGAGCAGTTGCGCAATGTCGGCGCGGTCAGCGCCTCGATCAACAACCTCAATAACTTGCTCCAGCTGCCCCATATGCGCGGGCGCTTTGGCGAGCAGAGTCTCGAGCGACTGCTGGCGGATTTCCTGCCCTCCACGATGTATGAGCTGCAGGCGTCGCCTTCGGGCAATGGCGGATTGGAGCGCGCCGACGCGGTGATTATCTTCCCCGAGGCGCGCCTCCCGATCGACGCGAAGTTCCCGCGCGATAGCATGCGCGGCCTGTTCGACAGTTGCGACGAGGCCGCCCTACGCGAAGCGCGTGCCGAGTTCGCGCGCGTGATCAAAGAGCAGGCGCGGCGCATCAGCGCCTACATCCAGCCGCACAACGGCACCACCGAAATGGCGCTGATGTACCTGCCCAGCGAGACGCTTTATTTCGAAACCATCCGCGACGCTGATCTCAGCGAATCGCTCAACCGCCAGCACGTCTTTCCGATCTCGCCCAACACGCTGATCGTCACGCTGCGCGCGATCTCGATGGTTCATAGCTGGTACCAGGTCGCACAGAGCTTCAAGAAGACGCGCGAGGAGCTGGCCAAGGCGACCCAGCACTTCACCTACTTCCAGAAGAAGTTCGAATCGATCGGCAAGTCGCTCGACGATGCGCGCGGCGCTTACGACACCGCCGCGCGCCATCTTAGCCGGTACAGCTCGCGCGTCACCGGCATCACCGGCGAGGAGCCCGATGCCAACGGTCTGGAGGGGCCCGTCGCCGCCGAGTTGCCGCCGTTACAGGACGACGACGCCGTCTGAAAGCGATGCGGGCTCAAGCCGCGGCCCGTCGAGCCAGATGAGGCGGCTTTCGTCAGGGTCGCGCTCCCGAAGCCATCGCGAGACGATCGCCATCGCATCGAGTTCGTCCCTCGCGATCGGACTGGATCGATAGCGCTGGTAGTTGGCCGCCACGAATGCTGCGACCTCGGATCGTGCGGCGGGCGAATCGAGCTCGCGCGTGCATGCGAGCCGTCCGCCAAGCACGACGTACGCGGCGCGATTCCCTTCTGCGCCCGTGACGATCACGAGATTGTTTTCAGAGACTGCCTGGCTTAGCCGCGCGTTGCGAATCGCGAGGAGCCGTACCGCTTCGAGATCGCGCTTGTGGCGCGCGGCCTCTTCAAAGCGCATCGTCGCCGCAGCTCGATCGCGCGCCTGGGCGAGTGCCGACAGAATCGGCCAGCTCCGCCCGCGCATGAACTCGATCGCGCGCCGAGCCTGCGCACCGTATCGATCCTCGTCGATGCTCAGGTTGCAGGGCGCCGTGCAGTGGCCCATCTGGCCGTAGATGCATGGCGATACATCGGCGGACGGTTCGAGTTTGCCCGTACACGTCCTCAGGCCCAGCAACCGCGACAGCGCGCGCACCGCGTAATCGGGATTGCGGCGGCCGATGAACGGGCCAAGCTGGATCAGGCCCGGCCGGTTGCTCAGCCGCGGGCTGAGGCTCAAGCGCGGAAACTCGTCGCGCAGGTCGATGCGCACGAAATGCGCGGTTGGCGCGCTCTTCAGCATCCGGTTGTACGGCGGCTTGAGCTCGCGAATCAGCCGCGCTTCGAGCAGCGCCGCCTCCAGCGACGATCGCGCGATGCGGGTCTCGATCGCATGGACATGGTTGATCAACTCGATGACTTTGGGACGCAGCCCCATCCCGCCGTTGAAGTACGATGCGACGCGATCCCGAAGCCACTTGGCCTTGCCGACGTAGAGCAGATCGCCGCGTTCGTTGCGCATCAGGTAGACACCGGGCTCCCTTGGAATCGCCGCGATCACCTCCGGCGGAACGTGCCGCTCGATCCGCCGCTGTGAGGAGCCCTGATGCTGATATTCGAGCAGGCGATCGAGACGGCTCATCCCGAGGTGCACCGCACTCTCGATGAAGATCGCGAGCAGCTCCGCCGCCATCCGCGCATCGCCCAGTCCGCGATGGCGTCCCTCGGTGGAAAGCCCGAAATGCTCGGCGAGCGCGTCCAAGCGCTTGCGCCGCACCGACGGCAAGAGCCGGCGCGCAAGCCGCAGAGTGCAGAGCACCGGATTAAGCAGCCCGATTCCGAACAGGCGGCGGAACTCGCAATCGAGAAAGCCGAAATCGAACTGCGCATTATGCGCGACCATCACCGCGTCGCCGAGGAACATCCGAAAGCGCGGCAGCACATCCTCGATCGGCGGCGCATCGGCAACCATCTCGTTGGTAATCGATGTGAGCCGCGAAACGAACCACGGAATCCGCATGCGCGGACGGATGAGGCTGGCGAACGATTCCTCGATGCGAAGCCCGCGCATCCGGTACGCGCCGATCTCGATGATCGTGCCCGGCCCGGCGCGGCCTCCGGTGGTTTCCAGGTCCACGACGACGTAATGCGCCTGGTCGGCCGGGATGCGCAGCGCCTGATCGCGCGCCAGCGCCCATCGGTCGCCGACGCCATCGCGGATGAAGTTTGGATCGTCGGCGAGCAGATGATGAATCAGGCGCGAGCCGATCTCGGGGTCCGAGCCGCGCCCGCTGAAGAGCTGGCCGATGAGCTCGTCGCTGGATGCGCCGCCCGGGCGGGCTTCTAGGAAGTTGAAGAGTTTTTCGCGCGCCGTCACGCGCCGTCCGATATCCACCGCTCCACCCCGCGTAGTCCGACTTTCGACGGATCTTCGCTTCTAGCAAACCGAGCGAGCGGCGGCAATCCGGCGCGTCACTCGCATTCGTTCTGCGCGCGGGCTGCCTCAGTTGGAAATGACAGAGTCTCCGGGATTCCTCGCTCCGCAGCCTCCGCTCGGAATGACAACGGGGGCACGTCGAGCACTACTGTCATTCCGAGCGCAGTGAGGAATCCCGGCATTCTCCGTCGAAGAACAGCAGCGAATCGCTCCGCGTAGATTCTTCGCTGCGGCAACCTCCGCTCAGAATGACAGGAAAGTGAAGAACAGTGCCCTTCTCTGTCACACCTTCGCTCGTTTCCGAAGGCGATTATAACCCTGTTGACAACCGTCGTCTTAGGTGCTAGATTTCTTTCCATGATGACGCTCAAAGACTTGATGGCGACCTTTCCGAACGAGGACGCCTGCAAACGCTTCCTGATGGAGCGCCGCTGGCCGACCGGCGTGGTTAGCTGCCCTCGTTGCGGCAACGAGAAGGTTTATGCGCTGCCGTCGCGTCCGTGGCATTGGGCCTGCAAAGAATGCGGGCCGAACAAACGCCAGCCGTATCGCTTTTCGATCACGGCGGGAACGATCTTGGAGAACACCAAGTATCCGGTTAAGACGTGGTTCGAGGTTCTGTGGCAGATGCTCAATTCCAAGAAAGGGGTCAGCGCGCTCCAGATTCAGCGGCAGATCGGCTCCGGGGCCTACAAGACGGCTTGGTATATGTGCCATCGCCTGCGTGCCGCAATGCACGATCCGGATTTCCAAAAGTTGATGGGCATCGTGGAGCTTGACGAAACGTACATCGGCGGGAGCGACAGGAATCGACATTGGGATAAGAAGGTCGGCAAACGCGGCATGGGAAGCGGCAAGATTCCAGTCATCGGAGCTATCGCTCGCAAGGACAACGTAGTCTGCCAGATGATCGATGATGCAGGCTTCGATACCTATGACAGGTTCGTGCGCGAAGCGATTAGCGACAAGGTGACCTTGGTCGCGACCGATGAGAGTCCGAGCTATCGGCACTTTGGGAAGTTTCTGCCGCATGAGACGGTCTTGCACAGCGGTCATGAGTACGTGCGGGGTGAGGTTCACACGCAGAGTATCGAGGGCTTCTGGTCGCTTTTGAAGCGTGGAATCATCGGTACGTATCACAACGTCTCGAAGAAGTATCTGCCGCTCTACTTGGCCGAGTTCCAATTCCGCTACAACAACCGCAAGAACCCCGACATCTTTGGGGAAGCGATACGAGGATGCTGAAGCGCGGCAACTGGCGGGCGCTTCAGAGCAAGCCCACAGACGCCAGCGAGCCGATTCAGTTGGAATTTCTATTCGCACGGCGTGCCAAAAGACTCATAACGGCCAGTACCGGAATGACCAAGCTAACAAGGCCGAGTAGCACCACGAACAGTGCAAGACATACATAGAGAGTGGCGTCACTGGAAATGGATAAGTCATCGCTAGAAGCCCTGATCAGATGGCTCGAAATTGGGTCCGCGATTTTCGGAGTGGTCGTGGTAGTCGGAGTCGCCGGTGAATCGTACTTCGGTATCAGGCTTCTCTGGAATAATTGGAAACTCCAACGAATCCAGGCACGCGAAATAGAAGGACTAAGAAATGAAACGGCAAACCTGATACACGAGAATCTTACCCTGGAAAAAGCAATTATTCCTCGTCGATTGGGCCTAATGTCCTTCGATAGAAAGGAAGTCACCGAAGGTCTTGACCAGTTTGCCGGTGCATCGGTGCGTATCCAGAGCATTCCCGAATTTGAGGCCCAAAGACTCGCTTCCGCCCTGGCTGTTGTTCTCGGCCATTTCAAATGGAAACCGCAGTATGACGATCTGTCTCGTACTGAAGCGAATAATTTACCGGACGGAGTTCTGATTTTGACTGCGGGAAGAGGTCCGTTAAATGAATCCGCTGCCGAGAATCGGGTTTGGGCAGCGGGCGATGCGCTCAAGCGATACATGGATCGGTTTGGCATTGAGAGCCAGCATCGACCAATTACTTCGCCAAATGGAGAATGGCGAACTCCGCTAGAAGTGCGGTATCCCGTTGAAAGTGTCGTGGTTCTGATCGGAACGAAACCGACGCCTGATCTTGAATCTCTTAGAATGCTCGAAAAACACGAGGCTCCATAAAGCAAGTGGCTCCATACGCTCAAAAGATTCTGTTCTTCTTCTGTCGCCCTTGCGCCGACTACCATCTCAAGTCCCATCCCCACCATCGGGCGATGAAGCGCCGCGCGCTCAAGCGGCGCAAGCTGGCTCAAGCCGAAGCTGCAAGCCAGCCCGTTCCTTAGACGCCAGCCTGTCGCGACCAGCATGACCATGACTAGCATGGTTGTCAACAGGGTTATAATCGCCTTTCCGAACGACACGGCGGACCGCCCGCCGCGTTTGTCATTCCGAGCGAAGGCTGCCGGAGCGAGAGCCTGTCCTGAGGCGAGTGCCGAAGGAAATCTCAAGCCACCCCCTTTACGAATGTCATCGCGCGAGCGGAAGAACTCGCATCGGTAATCGGTCGCCCAACCGGGGGCTACGAAGTAACTCGGTGGCATGAGATCCTTCGCTTCGCTCAGGATGACACAGCGGCCGCGCACCCCGCTTGTCATTCCGAGCGTAGGCCGCCGAAGCGAGGAATGACCAACTCCCCGTCTGTCATCCTGAGCGGAGCGAAGGATCTACGCGAAGCGATTTTCTTCAGTCCATCATGTGCTCGGCTCTGCCGGGTTGCTCGACGCGGTGATAGCGTTGCCTCGGAGGGAAGACCGATGCTCCCGATTCGTGGACTGTACGAAGTCGCCATCAAGGTGAAGGATCTCGCGCGCGCCGAGAGTTTCTATCGCGGCGTGCTTGGACTGGAGATCGGGCTGCGCGATGCGCGCAGGCCCTGGATTTTCATGCGCGCCGGCGGCCATTCAGGGATGATCGTACTGCAGGAGGATCGCGGCGAATGGCCGCTGCAGCATTTCGCGTTCGCGGTCGACGAAGCCGATCTCGATAGCGCGGCTCACGAGCTTCGGGGGCGCGGCGTCGATGTGCAGGGTCCGGTGAATCTGGACTGGATACCGGCGAGGTCGATCTACTTCGCAGATCCCGACGGCCACGATCTGGAGTTGTGCGCCCCGACGCGCCAATGGTTGGTAAAGGGGGATAACCAGCCATGACGCTCCGCCATGCCGCCGCGCTCGCGCTTGTGGGTTGGTACCTGATGGTGCCCTTTGCGGGTAAGGGTCCCTACTTTGGGGGCTGGACAATCAGGGCGACCTTCGAGAACCAAGGTGAGTGCGAAGCTGCGGCGGCCAAATTGCGCGCTGATGGGTATGGCTCATCCGCTGTCGATCAGTATGATCCGCGGGACCCCAACGGCACGGACAAGGCTTCGCAGACTTGGCAGAAAGTGAACGCGACGTGCAACCCGTTTACCGATCCACGCCTCAAATCAAAGTAGGGACCCTCACCCTGAAGTAGAACACTCGCGGGCGACTTAGGACAGCACCCGGGAGGCGACCGCGTTGACAGCGCGGGATCGCTCCGATAATTAAGACGATTCAGGTTTCATCATGTTCGCTATCGTACGCACAGGCGGAAAACAGTATCGTGTCGCGGTCGGCGACCAGCTCACGGTCGAACGGCTAACCGGCGAGGTCGGGGCGGAAGTCGAACTGGCCGACGTGCTCGCGATCGGCGGCGCGGAGCCGGCGGCGATCGGCAAGCCGACCGTGCCGGGCGCAGCCGTGCGCGCGAAGATCGTCCAGCAGCCGCGTGGCACCAAGGTCATCGTGTTCAAGAAGAAGCGTCGCAAGAACTACCGGCGCAAGCGCGGCCATCGGCAGGAACTGACCGTGCTCAAGATCGAGGAGATTCGCCGTGGCGCATAAGAAGGGACAAGGCTCGACGCGCAACGGCCGCGACAGTCCGGGCCAGCACCGCGGCATCAAGATTTACGCGGGCCAGACGGTGCGGGCAGGCAATATCCTGGTGCGCCAATGCGGCACGCGGGTGCATCCCGGGCGCAACGTCGGGATGGGGCGTGATTTCACGCTGTTCGCCAAGATCGACGGGCTGACGAAGTACGAAACTTTCCGCAACGACAAGCGCCGCGTCAGCGTCGAGCCGCTCCCGCAGCCGTCCGGAGACGATACCGCAGCGGCGCATTAGCGCGTTTTTCAGAATTGCGCTTTCAAGCCCCGCCGCGAAATACCGGCGGGGCTTTTGTTTTGTGTTGATGCGCGACCGCATCGGAAGCAGACGCGGCGGAGTATAATCGCGAGACCAAGCGATGCGCTTTATCGACGAGGCCAGAGTCTTCGTGCGTGCCGGCAAGGGCGGTGACGGCGCGGTCGCCTTCCTGCGCGAGAAGTATCGCCCCTTCGGCGGACCGGCGGGCGGCGACGGCGGCAATGGCGGCGACGTGATCTTCGAAGTCGATGAAGGCATGTCGACGCTGCTCGACTTCAAGTATCGGCCGCGGCTCGAAGCACGCAACGGCGAACCCGGCCGCGGCAAGCATCAGTATGGCCGCTCCGCCGACGATCTGATCCTCAAGGTGCCACCGGGCACCGTCGCGATCGACGAGGAGAGCGGCGACGTGCTCGCCGACCTCGTGATACCCAGCGATCGCGGAACGATCGCGCATGGCGGCAAGGGCGGCCAGGGCAACATGCATTTCGTCACGTCCACCGTGCGCGCACCGCGCATCGCGACCCCGGGCGGCGCGGGCGAAGAGCGATGGGTGCGGCTGGAGTTGCGGCTGGTCGCCGAAGCGGGGCTGGTCGGATTACCCAATGCCGGCAAATCGACGCTGCTGCGCGCGCTCAGCGCCGCGCGGCCGAAAGTTGCATCCTATCCGTTCACGACACTCACGCCGAATCTCGGGCGCGTCTTCGTTTCGGATGAGGAGAGCTTCGCGGTGGCGGATATTCCCGGGCTGATCGAAGGCGCGCATCTGGGGCACGGGCTGGGCATCCGTTTCCTGCGCCATCTGTCGCGCACGCGATTGCTGGTGTTCGTCGTCGATCTGACTTCGGATGCGGCCGCCGACCTGCAGACTATTCGCGGCGAGATCGAAGCGTTCGATCCGGCGCTGCTTGAACGCCCGGCGCTGATCGCGCTCAACAAGCTGGACCTCGTCGAAGCGGCGGATGCTGCGAGCGCCGCGCGATCGGTTTGCGCTCGTACGGGGCTTGAGACGTTCATCATCTCGGCGGAACACAAGGTAGGTCTCAAAGCGCTGGTCGAAGCGATCGCGGCGCGATTGCGCAATGCCGACCAGCCCGCGTCGCAAGTATGTCCCAGCTGATTCACAAGACCGAGCTGATGCCGCGTGTGCGGCGCGTCGTGGTCAAGGTCGGGAGCGCCGTGCTCTCCGACGATGCCGGGCTGCGCGGCGACGTCATCGACGCGCTGGCGGCGGAACTCGATGGCGCGATGAGCGCGGGACGCCAGATGGTGCTGGTGAGCTCGGGCGCGATCGCAGCGGGACGCGGCCGCCTCAAGAATAGCGGGCGCGGCGCGACGACGATCGCAAGTCGCCAGGCCGCGGCTGCAATCGGGCAGATCGAGCTGATGACGCAGTACGCGCGATGCTTCGGTGCGCGCGGGCGCTCGATCGCGCAGATTCTGCTGACCCATCAGGACCTTGCCGAGCGCGGACGGCGCAACAACGCGCGCCATACTATCGAGACGCTGCTCGCGGCCGGCGTTATCCCGGTCGTCAATGAGAACGATACGGTGGCGGTCGAAGAGATCCGCTTCGGCGACAACGACAATCTTTCGGCGCTGGTCGCGAGCCTGGTCGCCGCGCAACTGCTCGTGATTCTCAGCGACGTCGCCGGCGTGCTGACCGGCGATCCCCGCAAACGCGCGGACGTGCGGCTGATTCCGCTGATCGCGGATGCGCAAGCCGAGATGAAGGGGCTGGTGGCGGACGCGGCAGGACCGCTGGGCACTGGCGGGATGGCCTCGAAGCTCAGGGCGGCGCGCCAGGCCGCACAGGCCGGCATCGCCGTGATCGTCACGTCGGGCCTTGAACCGGACGCGATCGCGCGAACGCTCGATCCAGCGGCAGAGAGCGGCACGCTCATCCTGCCCGCGAGTGCGAAACTGCGCGGGCGCAAGCATTGGATCGCGTTCGCGCTGCGCCCGGCTGGTGCGCTGCAGGTCGATCGCGGCGCGGCCGACGCGCTGCGCGTCAAAGGGCGAAGCCTGCTCGCCTCGGGCATTCGCGAAGTCAGCGGCGAATTCGCGGGCGGCGATTGCGTCAGCCTGCTCGATCAGGATGGCGCCGAGTTCGGCCGCGGGCTGGTCAATTACCCGGCGGCCGATGTGCTAAAGCTCAAGGGGCGCCGCTCGGAGGAGATTGCGCGCGTGCTTGGCTACAAGGTCGCCGACGAAATTATCCATCGCGACAACTTCGTGCTGCTGGATGACGCCGGATGAGCCTGGAGAGCGAGATCGTCGAGTCGCTGCACGCCGCGCGGGCCGCATCGCACAAGCTGGCGCTCGCTTCCACCGAGGATAAGAACCGGGCGCTCCGGCAGCTCGCGGTTGAATTGCGCGGCGCCCGCGAGCAGATTCTCGCGGCCAATCGCGCGGATGTCGAACGCGCGCGCCACCAAAGTGAATCTACCGCCGCATTCGTCGAGCGGCTGACGCTCAACGATGTGCGCATCGAGGCGATGGCGCGCAGCGTCGAGGAAGTCGCGGCGCTGCCCGACCCGGTGGGCGAGACGATGGCGAGCTGGACTCGCCCCAACGGCCTGCGCATCGCTCAGGTCCGTGTGCCGCTGGGCCTTGTCGCGATCATCTACGAGTCACGGCCCAACGTCACGGTCGATGCGGCCGCACTGTGTCTCAAGTCGGGCAACGCAGTCGTGCTGCGCGGCGGCCGCGAGGCGCTCGAGACGAACGCAGCCCTCGCACGCATCGTGGTGGATGCGATCGGGGGCGAGGGACTGCCGCCGGAGTGCGTGCTGTTCGTGGCCAATCCCGACCGCGAAGCCGTGCAGATCCTGAAGCAGCAGGCGGGCGTGATCGATTTGATCATCCCGCGCGGCGGCGCAGCGCTGAAGCGTGCGCTGGAAGGGTCGGCGGTGCCGCTGCTGCCGCATTTCGACGGCATCTGCCACACCTATGTCGATCGCGCCGCTAACCTGAAGATGGCCGAGGAGATCTGCGTCAACGCCAAATGCAGCAGGCCGTCGGTGTGCAATTCAATGGAGAATCTGCTCGTGCATGAGGCCGTCGCGTCCAGGTTCCTCCCCCCGCTCGCCGCGCGGCTGTCGTCGCTGGGTGTCGAGCTTCGCGGATGTGCGCGGACATGCGCCTTGATCCCGGATGCGCGGCCCGCCTCGGACGCGGATTGGGACAGCGAGTACCTCGACCTGATTCTCGCGATCAAAGTAGTTGATTCGATCGACGAGGCGATCGCGTTCATCGCGCGTCACGGTTCGGGACTGGCCGACGCGATCATCACAGATGATTCGCAGGCCGCCGCGCGCTTTGAACGCGAAGTCGATTCAGCTACCGTCTACGTGAATGCGTCGACCCGCTTCACCGACGGCTTCGAGTTCGGTTTCGGTGCGGAGACCGGGATTTCGACCAACCGGCTGCATGCGCGGGGGCCAATGGGGCTTAAAGAGCTGACCACCTACAAGTATGTAATCCGCGGAACCGGGCAGGTGTGCGCGTAGCGGAGCGCGCGGCTCAGGTGTTGCGATTCGCTTCGATCGCTGGCGGGGCGGGCATGGCGAAGCGGCAGGCCTTCGCGACCACCTCGATTTCGATCGCGCGTAGAGTTCGCGGACGGCGGTCACGATGCGCGTAGGGCTTTTCGGCGGAAGTTTCAATCCGATTCATCACGGCCATCTGCGCGCCGCCGAAGAAGTGCGCGAGGCGCTCGAGCTGGACCTGGTCTATTTCATTCCCGCCGCTTCGCCGCCGCACAAGGTCGAAGGCGAGCTGGCGCCCGCCGACCATCGGCTGCAGATGGCGCGGCAGGCGACCAAGGGCAATCGCCACTTCATGGTTTCCGACGTCGAAGTCAAGCGCATCGGGCGCTCGTATACGGTCGACACGGTACGCTTCTTTCTTTCGACGCTGCGTCCGCCGGCGGTGCTTATCCTGATGATGGGCGGCGACGCCTTCGCCGAGATCGAAACCTGGAAGGAGCCGCATGAGCTGATCTCGCTGTGTAGCATCGTCGTACATTCGCGCCAGATGGCCGCGGCGGCGGGGCCGCAGCGGATTTCGGTTGCCGCGCTGAACCGGCTTGGTTACAGTAAGTCCGGCGATCACTACGTGCATTCAAGCGGTCAAACGCTTTCGTTCCTCGCCACCACGCTGTTTCCGATTTCAGCCAGTGATATCCGGCAAAAGATCCGCCACGGACGTTCCGCCCGCTATCTCGTCCCCGGCGACGTCAATGACTACATCGCGCGCCACTCCCTGTATCAGTGACGGCGTTGCGCACAGTGGCCGGTTCATGTCCGCCCCTCAGGCATCGCAAAGGGCCCTGAATCGCCGTACCCGGGCATGACCTCGCTGGAGAAGACGATGGCGGCGGTTGAAGCCGCGCTGGATCGCAAGGCTTACGATCTGATCGTCGTCCGCTCGGACCATCTCGCCTCGATCGCCGATTACTTCCTGATGGTGACCGGCCGTTCGGATGTGCAGGTGCAGGCAGTGGCGCGCAGCATCGAGGAACGGATGGGTCGCGAAGGCGAGCGCGCGCTCTCGATCGAAGGCATCACTCACGCCCATTGGGTCGTGATGGATTACGACGACGTCGTGATCCACATCTTCATCGAGGCTGCGCGCGAGTTTTATCGCCTCGAGCGCAACTGGAGCGACGCGGAGACCATCGAGTTGCCCGAGCCGTACCAGACGCAAGCGCGCGGCCTGAGCCTGCGCGCGATCGGCTAGCCTTATCGCTCCTCGCCTTCGGTCTCGAGACCCTTCGGATAGACGCGAACCGCGCTCCAGTTCTGAAGCATCACCTTGCCGGGCTCGAAGCCGCGCGGCTTGTAGACATCGCCCGCACGGCACAGATGGACTTCCACCTTGCCGCGCGCGCCGCGCCCCTTCGAGAACCATGCAGCCAGTTCGGCGGCGCGCTCGACGACAGGCTCGGGAATCGCCCCACCCTCGGCCCGGCTGCGGATCAGAACGTGGCTGCCCGAGTACTCCGCAACATGCAGCCATAGGTCGTCGGGCTCGGCGAGCTCGAAGGTCAGGCGGTCGTTTTCCTGATCGCCCTTGCCGATCAGAATCTCGAAGCCGTCGATGACGACCTTGCGGTATGGCCTGCCCTTGCTCGACATCGATGGGCCTAGCAGGCTGTTGAAAAAGGCGTTTCACCAGCCTGCTCCCTCTCTCTTATCTCCCCCAGAGGGGGAGAAGATTGAGGAAGGCAGCCAGTTTTCACGCAAGGGGTTGAGGTACAGCGCGCGTTCGATTCACATTCCATGGGCTTTCTCAACGCCCTGCTAGGCTAATCTTCCGCGCGCCGCAGAAACAGTGCGTGCGCCCGTCACGCCCCGCAAACATAGATCGCGGCGGGCGCGCCAAGAATGCTCACATTCAGGATTGTGCGTGCGCGTAGCAGACCGCGCGCGATCAGCGTGCGCATCAGGCCGGTCTCGCCTGTAAGCATGACCATGCGTCCATCCGGGCGCAGCACCCGTTTGAACTCGGCAATCAGGCGGGGATAGAGCGAACGATTGCCGGTATGAGAGCCGACGCGTCTTCCCCACGGCAGATTCGTGATGATCGCGCTCACGCTCGCCGCATCCAGCGGCATCGCCACCGCATCCCACGCCCGGATCTCGATCGGCTTGTAGCGCGGGCCGACATTGGTCCGCGCCGCCGCGAGCGCCTCGCGATCATTGTCACCGCCGAGCAGTTGCGCATAGCGGCCGAGTTGCGCGCGCTCGATCAGGATGGTGCCGGCGCCGCACAGCGGATCGAGCACGATATCGTCATCGCGCGGCTCGGACAGCCATGCCATCGCGGCTGCGACGCTCGGGCGCAGCGAGGCGGGCCGATGCGCGGCCTTGTACTCCCGATGGCGCATGCTCTCATCGGTGAGCCGAATCGCGAGGAAAGCCTCCGCGCCGATCAGCGTGGCCCATATCTCGACGTCGGCCTCCTCGGGCACCAGCCGCCAGCTGTGATCGCCGCGCTCGGCCATCGCGGTCTCGACCGCGCGCTGGAAATCGACGCGGCGGAACTCATGGAGGCCGACCACGCGCGCCACTACGCGGAAGCGCAGTCGCCGGCCGGCGCGGTTGCCGCGGTTGGCGATTACCAACGCCCTCAACCCGTCCTCGAGATATTGCGCGCCGCGCACCATCGCCCGAATCTGCTCGAGACCCGCGCGTTCGCCTTTGATGCTGGCGGCGTAACCCACCAGCGCAAAAATATCCTCGGCGGTGCGCAGCCCGGCCAGATCATCGGCTCTGGGCGCCTCGAAGATCAGCCAGCCGGCCCTCTCGGGCACGAATCGGCGCGCGATCTCGCGGCCGCCCGCGATGCGCGCGGCGACTTCACTTGCCACTACGCCTTCCAGTCCGGGCTGACTGTGTGCGATGAAGAGCCGCGGACCGACATTGAGCCGCGGAGATGCGTGGGCTTCGGCGCGCTGAGCGGGCTTAAGGCCACGCTGGTCGGCGCGGGCCGAATCACCAGCCCGATACGGACGACTCTTGCGATCGGATGTGCCGCGGGGGCGGTGTCCAGCGCTCGATTTATACGGTGGCATCGTCCGCGCGGCTACTTGGGGCTTCCGGCCGATGCGCGTTGTGATGCCGCGCGCTACTTGGCGCGGGCGACGTAGTCGCGAGTCTCGGTGTTAATCGTGATGACTTCGCCTTCGACGACGAAGTGCGGAACCTGCACGACCAAGCCCGTTTCCATCGTGGCCGGTTTGAGCGTGTTGGTGACCGCGGCCGACCGCATCCCGGGATCGGTGGTTACCACTTTGAGATTAACCGTCTTGGGCAGCGTGACATTGAGCGGCCTGCCCTCGTGGAACTCGACCTGCACCTCCAGGTTGGGTATCAGAAACGGCACCACGTCTTCGATCAAGTCGCGCGGGATGGTGATCTGCTCGTAGTTCTCGGTATTCATGAAATGGAAGTCGTCGCCTTCCCGATAGAGGAACTGCATCTGCTCCTGGCTCAGGATGACGCGCTCGACCTTGTCTTCGGAACGGAAGCGGTTTTCGGTTTGCGTTCCAGTGCGGATGTTGCGCAGCTTGGTCTGCACCATCCCGCGCCAGTTGCCGGGCGTGATGTGCAGGATGGTCATCACCCGCCAGAGTTCCTTGTTGTACTCGATGATCATCCCGGGCCGAAGTTGCGTCGATTGCAGCAGCATCTGTTCTTTTTGCGCGAATCCTCCGCGCATCCCGCGTCGCGATGGCGCGTGATGCAGCGATTGTCGAAATCGGTCCGATTATATCCGGGCGCGAGTCGCGCCGGACATTAACTTCAGAAGGCTAGCGACTGGGGCGATGACGGGCAAGGCCATGGCGTGTCTCATTGTAGCAGGCGCTGCCACCATTTGGTGTTGTTCGGCGGCGGCTGATTGTATGGGTTCGGCGCGTTCGGATTGTACGGATTCGCCGCGCCGGGCGGGCGCGCATACGGATTCGAATAGGGGTTCGCGCTGTAGGGATTCGCGCTGCCGTAAGGGTTGGCGTACGGGTTGACGGAAGACCCGGGCGGACGCGGCGCAAACGGATTTGGATTGCTGTAGCCGTACGGATTGGGATTCCCGTACGGGTTCGCGAACGGAGCCGCCATCCCGACCATGACCGGCTGTTCGAACATCGCACCGCGATTGTCGAACACCCTGACGCTGGCGGGCCCGCCGGCCGGATTGAATTGGGCGTTGAAGTTCACCTGCCGCATAACCTGCGGCATCACGCTCGAGAGCAGACCGCCGCCGAGCTGTAGTTGCTGGACGAGCATGCCGTTCTGGTACAGACCGGCCGATGCCATGTTCGACCCCGAAATCACGCCGCTGACGACATAGAGCGCCGCCGAGACCGACTGCACCGAGGCGATCTGCACGGTGATCTGGTTGGGATTCTGATTGGCCATCATTCCCGGCATCGCCAGCATCCCGGGAATCCCGGGCGCGCCGGTGTTGCCGATCGGGATCTGGTTTTCGACGAACTGATCGTCGGCGCCGTAGGCGCGAATCGTGGCGAGACTGCCATTGAGCTCGAACGATTCCTCGAATTCGGTCGAGCTGTAGCCGGTGCCACCATCGAGGTGGATCTCCTGCGCCATGACGCCGTTCACGTAGATGCCCGCCGCCTTGACGCCGCTACCCGAGATGGTGCCGCGCACCTCGTACTCACGCTGAGTCGGATCAACCAAATCGACGTTGCTGATCAGAACAGCGATGTCCCCCAGCCGGGCGCGCGGGCGGCCCTTTCCGCGATGCTTCGCCGAGGGCATCTTCGTTGGAATCTCGGTGGTGTTCGCCGAGCTTGGTCGAGCTTCATCAGTCATTCCGAGCGGCGGCGGCGAAGACAACTCCGCCCCCGTTCCGAACGGGGTCACAAGCGAGCGCGTCACGTCGCGCATTGCAACCCCGCCTCCAAGCTCAACCATAGAATGTGCGGCAGCCGCCCGGTCGTCGGGTTCGATGACGCGGCCGCCGCGGCTGGCGATGATATTGGCGCTGGCGCGGTTGCCCGCGGCATCGCTGGCGCGCACTTGCATCCCGGACACGATACGCTCAATCGCTATGTCGAAGCGCAGACGTTGCGCGCCAGGGACGGTGCCCACATCGAATGTCTGCAACCGCTGATCGTCGGCGTAGATGCCGGCGGAGGCCAGCCCGTCGCCCTCGATGTATCCCTTCACATGCGCTGCGCCACTATCGTCGGCGGCGGTCGACTCGATCTTTACGCGCAACTGAGTGTGCCCGGGGTTGTTGGTGACCGGGGACTCGCGAACTGGCGAGGCCGCGATCCGCGCGGCTTCGGCAGCCGCGGCGGCGGTAGCCGGCGCATCAGGATGCGGCATCGAACGGCTGAGCGCGTCGAGATCGCTCTTCACCGAATCCCACTCACCAATCGGGATTGCGCCCGGATGAGCTGCGAGACCAGTGTCGATCGCCTTGCGATCGGCAATCAGTTGCGCCAACGCCTGGCCCGAGGCGGCGCGATCGCCGCCCTCGAGCGCGCGGCTCAGGCTTTGCGCATCGGCAGCAAAACTGGCGACGCTGCCAGCGAGAGGACTTACCGCATCGCGGCCCGAACTGGAGTTGAGCGAACCCAGCATCGCGAAGGCGCGATCACTGATGCGCGTTGCGACACCTTTGAAGTCGGCGAGTTCGCCGCCGCTCGTGGCAGGATGCGCGCTCTTTGCATCACTCGCGAACGCCCTGGTGGGGCATCTCGCGAACAAGGCTATCAGCGCGGCTGCCGCCATCGCGGCGGCCAAGGGAAATGAGCGGCGAAGGCGCACGCGCTGAAGCAACAAGCGCCCGCGGACTCCTAGCTCGTCCGCTGTTGCTGCTTGTAACGGTCGGTTACGGTCTTGATCTGCCGCGACAGCTTGAGGAACACATCTCCCTCATCGTAGATGAAGAGAAACAGCATCCCGCCGGCGCCAACGATCAGGCCCAGAATGAACGCACCCATGATGCACTTCCTCCGGACGGTCCAGTGAACTGCGACGAGTATATGCTAAAGTACGATCTGCAAACGAACGGCGGCAGCAGCTTGGAATGATGTTGTTTGGTCCTTCTTCGGTCTGTTAGGTTTTGCTAACACCACGTAGCATCGGGGTTCCGGTCAGGAGGCGCGCAGGCGGCAGATGAGGGCTGTGGGGCATCCCCGCCGGGTTCCAGACGTGACGAGCGAATCCAACCTCTTGCGCGAATACGAAGCTCTCATCGGCACCGCAGGATTCCGCCTGCATGAGGACCGGCTGGTTGTGCGCGTCAGCGGCGAGGACCGGAGCGCCTTCATTCACGGGATGTGCAGCAACGACATCATCGGCCTCAAAGCCGGTGCGGCGGTCGAGGCGCTTATTCTCACTGAACACGCACACGTGATCACATCCTTCTACGCGCTCGCCCGGCCCGATGACTTGCTACTCGAAACCAGCCGTCAGCGGTGGCCCCAAGCGCGCGCGCACTTGGAAAAGCTGATCGTCGCCGATGACGTCGAAATCGAGGAATTGGACACAACCGCGGTGATCGCGATCCTCGGACCCAAATCGGCGCAGGCCACATCATACGCCGCGGACGAATCCGTGCTGACGATGGAACCTTGGCGCCACGTGACGATTGGCGCCGTCACTGTCGCAAACCTGCCGCGCTTCGGCTCGCCGGGCTTCGCAATCTTCGCAGATCGCGCGCGTGCCGCGACGATTCTCGTCCGGCTGGGATCGCCGGCATCCGGAGCGATCGAGGTCAGTGAAGACGCCATCGACACCGTTCGCATCGAACACGGGATAGCTCGCATCGGAGTCGATACCAACGACAAAACCATCGCACTTGAGGCCCGCCTGCAGCCTGCGATCTCGTTCGCCAAGGGATGCTACGTCGGGCAGGAAACGATCGAGCGCGCGACCGCGCGGGGCGGACTCAAGAAACGGCTGTTTGGATTGCGGCTTGAAGACGGACAGTTACCGGCGCTAAATGCTTGCGTGATGCTGGATGGCACGGAAGTCGGCCGGGTGTCGAGCGCCGCTCTATCGCCGCGCCTGGGGGCAATCGCGCTGGCAACGCTTCATCACAGCGCGTGGCCAGCAGGCACGATAGTGAAAATCGCCGGGCCATCGCATGAGCGAGTGGCCACGGTCAGCGATCTGCCGTTTAGCACCAGCTAGGATTTCAGGTTCATCCGGGGACGAAGGAGTAAGAGACATGCCGAATGCGTTGGGTAAGCGCTATCAATGCGAGAAATGCGGAACCGAAGTGCTTTGCAACAAGCCGGGCAGCGGCGCAATCGAATGCTGCGAAGCGGCGATGAAGATTAAGGAAGCCAAGCCGCTTCCCTCTTCCGACTAGCAGGCTTCGCTGCGCGCGCCCGCCTGAGGCTGGCCCAGCGCATCGCGGAGAGGTCATCGTTCGGGGACAATCGTCACGGCTCAATCTGACAGTATAGCTGCCAGCAAGCGCGGCGGCGCAGTGCGTTCCTCCGGCTTCACGGCCGGCAAGTGCGACCTCGTTCTGCACGGCGGCACTATCTATGGCCATCCCGGCAGCGACTCCATCGCGATCGCCGGCGGGCGCATCGCCGCGCATGGGCCGTTCAGCGAACTCAAGGCGCTGGTCGGTCCGCGCACGCATCTGATGAAGCTCGGCGGGCGCACAGTCGCCCCGGGGCTAATCGACTCGCATCTGCACTTCATGGAGGCCGCTTCGGTCAATGGCGGGGTGCAAGTGTCCAAGGCGCGCAATCTCGGCGAGCTGCTCCTGGAGCTGCGCGCGGCGTCATTGCGCACAGCGCCCGGCAACTGGCTCAAGGCTTTCGGATGCGATGAGGCGCTGTTGCTGGAGCGGCGCGGCCCAACTCGCGCGGAACTCGATGAGGCAGTCACCAAGAACCCGCTCCGCCTGCGTCATCAGACCCTGCACGCGTCATGGCTCAACTCACGCGCGATCGTGGCGCTCGGCCTGGAGAAGCCCGACTTCAAACCGCCAGCGGGCGCGACTCTCGAGCTTGATGCGACCCGCCGGCTGACCGGGCTGGCGGTTGGAATGGAGGAATGGCTGACGCAGCGGCTACCGCCGGTCACCAGCGCCGATCTTGAAGCTCGCGCGAGAATCTTCAGCCGCGAGCTCGCTGCATCGGGAGTGACCGCCTTCACCGATGCAACGGTCCGCAACGGTCCTGACGAGGCCCGGCTGTTCGCACGGCTGGTGACTCAGCGCGCGATCGGCCAGCGGGTCGGCCTGATGATCGGCGGGCAGCATCTGTCGCATCTGGGCGAAGCACGGCAAGGATTGGCGACCTCGGGCGTTTCGATCCTGGCCGCCAAATTCATGGATGTCGCGCAGATCGAACCGCGAGCGCTGGGACGCGCCGCGCTGGGAGCGGTGACCCATGGTCTCGCATGTGCGTTTCACGCGACCGAAGTAGAGGAGCTGGAAGCAGCACTGGTGGCCATTGAGGCGGTACGGCGCCACTTCGGCGGCGACACGCCAGTGCCCGCACCGATGCGCATCGAGCATGGCGGGATGATTCCGCCTAACTACCTCGATCGCTTGGTCGAATCCGGCGCCTGGGTGGTAACCAATCCGGGCTTCGTCTACTTCCGCGGCGTCAAGTATTTGAGCGAACCCGGCCTGATTCCGCATCTCTATCGCGCCCGCAGCCTGACCGACGCCGGCGTGCCGGTCGCAGGCGGCACCGACGCGCCGGTTACACCGCCCAAGCCGCTGGCCGCTATCGCAGCCGCGGCGGCGCGAGTCACGCTGGAGGGCTACGAATTGGCTCGCGACGAGAAACTCGACATCGCGGATGCATATGCGCTGTTCGCCAAGTCGGCGGCCGAATTGTGGGGCATCCAGTCCGGCGAGATCGTTCCAGACTTGCTGGCCGACCTGATCGTCCTGCAACACGATCCTTTGACTCTCAGTCCCGCCGAGATCACCAACCTGCAGGTCGATCTCACCATGGTCGGTGGGCGAGTCGTATACGAGCGCGGCCGGCCCGAAGTCGCGACCAGTATTCCCGCACTCTAGCGGGCTGTTGAAGAAGGCGTTTCAACAGCCTGCCCCTCTCTCTTATCTCCCCCAGAGGGGGAGAAGATTGAGGAGGGCGGCCAGTTTTCACGCAGGTTGTTGAGTGAGAAGTCAACGTCATCCCCCGATGCACGCTCTTCTCAAAGCCCTCCTAGGGCCAATCAGGCAGGCTTACTCAGGCGCGTTTGCGGCCCAGCAGCAGGCTTTGCGTCGAAAGCTCGATGATGTAGTCGTCGGGATCGCTGACGTAGGCGAACGCCTCGCTGATACCATGCTCCTCGCGCACGCCCCGGCTGATCAGACGTCCGCCCGCGCGCTCGACGTCACGCACCATGTCCTCGATCACCGCGCCTTGGTCCAAAATGAAACCGAAATGGTTGAGCCCGCCCGGGCCCACCGGGGCTGACTCGATCTGCGAGAGCGCAATCAGATCTTCTTGGCCGGGGGTACTGAGCACCGCCTGTCGGCCCATCCCGTCCGAACCAACCGGTCCTTCGTAATCCGTCAGGACTTCGAGGCCAAACGCCTCGCGATAGAAGCGCATCGACCTTTCGAGGTCGCTGACATGCAGATTGATATGTAATAGGCCGCGAGTTTTCATTATAGATGCGATCGGTCTATCGCCAAGTAATACTGTTAAGCACATCACAGCGTGTGGCAAGCGGCTTTCCTGACTTTGAGCGCGAGGTTGGTGAGATTGACGTAAGAGGCGCGATAAGGTGGCATAATGGCGTTAGCTGGTGCGGGTTCGGGCCCAATCCCGAAGCAACGAGATGGCAACGATTGAATTTGCGACGGCAACGTCTGAAAGCAGCGGATTTGCGACCGTCCGCTTCGAAAAACGCCAAAGTGTCGCATGGGTGACACTTAATCGGCCTGATCGGCTCAATGCCTACAACGTCGAGATGCGTGACGACCTCTATCAGGTCCTGCGTGCCGTCTACGATTGCGTCGAGGCTGGCGATCCGGATGTCCGTGCGATGGTTCTCGCCGGGGCTGGTCCGAGCTTCTCAACCGGTGGTGACGTCCGCGAGTTCGGCCAAGCGCCCTCGCCTACGATCGCGCGCTGGGTGCGGTTCCGGCGCGACGTCTGGGGGCTGCTTCGGCGATTGCCGATACCAACCGTCGCAGCGATACACGGCTTCACGGTCGGCGGCGGTTTCGAGATGGCGCTGCTGTGCGATGCCGCAATCGCTGCCGATGACACGCGCATTTGCTTGCCGGAAAGCGGTCTCGGGATGATCCCGGGGGTCGCTGGCACCCAGACCGCATCGCGCCGGCTCGGACTGGGCCGGGCACTCGACCTTAACCTTACCGGCCGCTGGATTGACGCTTACGAGGCGCTGGAGATAGGTTTGGTCGCCGAAGTCGTTCCGCGCGATTCGCTTGACCGCAAGGCCCAAGCCTTTGCGCGCGCGCTATGCCGTGCGCCGCGCGAGGCGGTCGCGATGGCGAAACTTGCGGTCTGGCACGGGCTGGATCTATCGCTGGAGCAGGGACTCAGGCTGGAAAGGCGGCTGGCGGCCAGGCTGCGCACGATGCAAGGCGACTGAAGCGGCTTGCAAATCCTGCAGATCTGCGTTGCAAGAGGTAAACGCGTCCGGTGAACACCGTTAATTTCATCTCGATCCCGGCCTCGATGCTTCCCGACCAGGAAATCCTGGTCTTTGGCGACCGCCGGCACAATTACGCACAGCTCTATGATCTCGTCGGGCGTCTGACGACCGTCTTCAAGCAGCTTGGGCTCAGGCAACGCGACGTGATCGCTGCGATCGACACCAATTCCGACTTCTACATTGCGAGTTACTACGCGGCGGCCAAGGCGGGTCTCACATTTCTGCCGCTGAACTATCGCGCCAAGGATCCGGAACTCGAGTACATGATCAATACCGCTGGCGCGAAAGTGCTGCTCGCTGGCGACCGTTACTTGGAGCTCGCGCGGCGGATCAAGCCCAAGCTCAAGACCGCTGAAATGCTGGCGATCGGTCAAGGCAGCGACGGTTTCCGCCCGCTTGCCGCCCTTGTGTCACAGGCCGATCCCGACGCTGACGAGGCCGAAGTCGGCGAGGAAGATACCTCGGTGCTGATGTATACCAGCGGCACGACTTCGCTGCCCAAGGGCGTGATGCTGAGTTTTGAGGGCTTTACCGCGTACGTCACGGCCAACGTCGAGATGGCCGACGGCAGCGATCGCGGGACGGCGCTGGTATGCGTGCCCTTTTACCACATTGCGGGCATGACGGCGATCATGACGACGCTGTGGACCGGACGGCGGTTGGTCGTGATGCCACAATTCGACGCGAAGAATTGGCTGCGATTGGTCGAGCAGGAACGCGTCACGCACGCGTTCGTCGTCCCAACCATGATGAAGCAGCTGCTGGAAGAACCCGCCTTCGCGAAGACCGATCTGTCCAGCCTGCAGAACCTCGCATACGGGGGCGCGGCGATGCCGCTGGCGGTGATTCGTCAGGCCATCGAGGCTTTCCCCGCCACGGTCGGCTTCGTCAACGCATATGGGCAGACCGAGACTACTTCGTCTCTGACGGTGCTTGGCCCCGACGATCACAGGCTGGCCGGCGACCGGGCTGAAGTCGAACTCAAGCTGCGCCGCCTCAACTCAATCGGCAAGCCGCTGCCCGATGTCGAGATCAAAATTCGCGGCGAAGAGGGGCAGCCGCTGGCCGCCGGGGAAGTCGGCGAGATTTGCATCCGCACGCCGCGCTTGATGAAGGGTTATGCCGGACGCGCCGACGATGCCGCGCTGGGCGAGGGATGGCGCGCGACCGGAGACCTCGGCTGGATCGACGAAGGCGGCTACCTGTTCTTCGCCGGCCGCAAGGACGACATGATCATCCGCGGCGGCGAGAACATCGCGCCGGCCGAGATCGAGACGATCCTGATGAGCCACGAAGCGGTCAACGAAGCCGCGGTGATCGGTGTCCCGTCGGTCAAATGGGGCCAGACAGTCAAGGCATTCATCGCGCTACGCACTGGCAAGCAGGCCAGCGTGCAGGAACTTTCGGACTATTGCCGGGCGCGCCTGGCGAGCTTCAAATGCCCCGAGGAGTACGAGTTCATCGCGGAGCTGCCGAAGAATCCACTGGGCAAGATCCTACGTAAAGACCTGCGCGCGGTGCCGCTGCCATAGCGGAGACTCCGCGACATCCAGGAACTCGCCTGGCCCGCCCGACGCAACCTGATGCCGAAGTCTCGCCACTCTCGCACTCGCAAAGACCGGCCGGCCCGCCCTTCAAGTAGCGGCGAGATCCTCGTCCGCCGCGATGGTCCATGGCTGGCGCTAACCCTATCGCGGCCGCGGATCACGGTCGCGATGGCGCGGCGGCTGATCGAACTTGCGGAAGAGATCGAGGACGAAGATTCGATCCGCGTTGCCACGCTGACCGGCGCCGGCAGCCGCTTCTGCCTCGGCTTCGAGCAAGGCGTGGATGCGAATCTGGTCGAATCGATCGCCGCGATCGGCAAGCCGACGGTCGCGCTTATCAATGGCGACGCCTTCGACGAGGGCCTGGAACTGGCGATGGCTTTCGATCTTCGTGCGGCGCTGGCAGGCGCGCGATTCGCAATTACGTCGCTGCGGCGGGGCGCGATGCCGCGCTTCGGCGGGAGCCAGCGGCTGCCGCGCTTGATCGGTGGCGGGCAGGCGCTGAGCATGATGCTGACCGGTGCGCCGATCGACGCGCGCGAGGCGCAGCGGTTGGGCCTCGTCACGTATCTCGCATCGGGGAAGCGCGCGCTGGCGAAGACCGCCGCCGAAATCGCTGCGACGATCGCGAGCCGCGGCCCAATCGCAGCGCGGCTGGCCAAGGAAGCGGTGCTCAAAGGCTACGATATGACGCTCGACCAAGGTATAAGGCTTGAAGAAGATCTATACGCGCTGCTGCAGACCACGGCCGATCGAGCCGAGGGCGTCAAGGCGTTCCTCGAGAAACGCCGGCCGCTGTTCAAGGGCGTCTGAAGCTGCCCCAGATTGATAATCGAGGAGGCTTGGCAAGACAGGATGGCTAATCAGCTCGGCAAGGTTTACATCTGCGGCAAGTGCGGTTCGCAGGTCATCGTCACCAAGGGCGGCACCGGTGCGCTCAAATGTTGCGGCGCGCCGATGGAGCAGAAGAAATAGTCCCATCGTTCGCGGCGGAGATTTCAGTTGCGGTGCCAGACGCCTGAATATGCGCGTTGGGCCCGGCGCCGGATACTAGTCAGATGATAAGGGTGATCCTGATTGGCCTGGTCGCGGGGTGGCTGGCGGGGAAGCTCACGCGCGGGCGCGGCTTTGGCGCGGTGATGGATATCGTGCTCGGTCTGCTCGGCGCGATCATCGGCAGTTGGATCTTTGGAGTGCTCGGCGTCGCGCCGCACAACGCGATCGGCGCGATCATCATGTCAACGGTCGGAGCCGCGGCGTTGGTGATCGTCGCGCACCTGATCGCGGCTTCCTGAGCCGGCGATTTTTTCGACGCTTAGCGCATGCTTGCTCTAGCAGCGCTCTTTCACGTTCTTCTCACAACGGCGGCTGCTTAAAAACGTGCCTTGCTTCGGGGTATAATTGCGGCGGTGACCGGTGTAAGACCGGCGGCATTGTAAGTACCAATCTTTGCCGTAGGAGGTGAGGACGGTGGTCTCGCAAACCATTCTGATCGGACTGATCGTCGGAGGGGTGGCGAGTCTCGTGATGCGCGGCCGGACCTACGGGCTCGTGATGGACCTGATCGAGGGCCTCATCGGAGCCGTAACTGGGGTCTGGCTGTTCCATGCGGCGGGCATCGCTCCCAACGGCACGGTCGGGCCGATGGCAATGTCGGTCTTGGGCGCAGCGCTGGTGGTAGTCGCGTCGCGTCTAATCGCAGCGCTCTAGGCGGCCGCGGATTTCTCAGCTTCTTCACGGGAGTCTCAAGCCCCGGAAGGCGCCCGACCCCGGCTCTGAACGGCTCAGTCTTCATACCGCGCTGAAGCCATCGCGGCTGAACAGCACCCGCTTCTCGCCCAACCGCGATTTCATCGCGGCGATCAACTCGCACTCGGCGCCGGGTTCGAACCATCTTCGATAGCCCAGCCGCTCGTAGATCGCGGCCATCCCAAGCGCGCGCGATCGGCGCCCATTTGAACCATCACCGGCGAAGTATGTATCGATCACGACCCGGTCGGCGGTTGCGTCCGCCAGCATCGCGAAGCGCTCGGCGTGATTCGGCATCATCGGCGCGATCGCGAGCTGAACGAATATCCCGGCTTCACGAAGCTTCGCAGCGGTACGTAGCCGGCGCGAAATGGATGGCGAGGTCGGCGTCAGCGCCCGCCGCACCTCGTCGTCGTCGGTCTCCAAGGTGAGCGACACGATGACATGCTCTCCCAGCGCGCGGAGGAGATCGATGTCGCGTTCGATGAGCGGGCTGCGCGTCTGCAAAAGCAGACGCCGCGGCGGCGTCCGCACCATCGCCTCGAGCGCCGCGCGTGTCAGCTTCATCCGGCGTTCATAGCCCTGGTATGGATCGGTTGCGCTGGACATGAAGATGGACACGCCATCCAGCTTGCGCGCGCCCGCGGCGTTGGGCCGAGCCAGCGCCGCGAGTTCATCGCTCAGCAGCGCCGCCAGATTCGACTTGGCCACGACCCAGCTGCCCCACGGGCCGGATTCGGCACGCGCGACCGGCAGCGCACGCACGTAGCAGAATGGGCACCCGCCCGAATCGCCGAACGCGCATCCGACGTATGGGTTGAGCGAGAAGTCGAAGGCACCCAGAAAGCCGCCGGTGGGCGTCAGTGCGCGTGATGCGGGTTTCACCGCGTAGCGGCGCATGGTCGTTCAGCGGGCGGGCCATCGAGCGCCTGGCGCAACGCTAATCGTGACACCCGGCCTTTTCAACACCTGCTAGCGTGCAGGGGCCGGCGACCAGAACGCCAGCGTGCCTTCGCCCACCTGGCGCGGCTTGGACTGATCGATCGGCATGATCCACACCAGCGGCGCCGGCGCCGGGCCGGTTGTGTTGCGTGGCTCACCTCTAATCAGCACGCCGGCGAATACGATCGCGCTGGAGTCAGGCGCCCAGATGTTGTGCGAAAGGCTCAGTTGCTCGAAATAGCGGTACGCGATCGCTTCCTCGCGGGTGGTGATGAAGTTGCCCAGATGGCGCGTCTTCCCCGAGGCGAGATCGAGAACTTCCCAGGTATAGAAAGGCCGCCGCGCCGGCACGCTTACATAAGCGATCGAATGCGAATCAGGCGCGATGAAGTAGGCGTTTATCGGATCCTTGGTCAGCTCGCGCACGCTCAGGTCCGCGATGTCGAGCCAGCGCAGCCCGTGGAAAATGAAGTGATCGGCGAACTCGCCGCTCGTGAAGGCGATGTGCCGCGAATCGGGCGCCCACTCGAAGCTGCTGTCACCCGGCAGCAGCTTGACCACCGCGTGTGCGTGCTTTCCGTCGGCGTCAGCGAGGAACAACTTCGCCTCCTCGCCTACCATCGCGATGTACGCGAGATGGGCGCGATCAGGCGACCACGCCGGCGAGCTGAACGGCGTGCGGCCACGGGTCAGCACTGTTTCGACCTTGCCAATCCCGCCCGCCACGCTCATCAGGAAGACCTGCTCGGAGCGATTGGCGCTGCTGGTATGCACGACGAGCTTGTTCAATGGCTGATTCCAGTCGTAGTACAGCGGCGTCCCGCTAGTCAGCGATCGCGCCTGCGCCTTCTGCTGCGCCTTCGCGACCATCAGGTGCAAGCTCCGGCGTTGGCTGACGAGAAACGAAATCGTTTGGTTGTCCGGAAGCCAAAAAAGATAGATCGGCGCGCCGCGATCGCTTTCATAGATGCGCACGGACTCGTGCCGGGCGAATTCATAGACATCGATGCCGGACAGCACCGACTCGGGCGCGCGGTTGATCGCGACGTAGGCGAGGCGCTGTCCGTCGGGCGAGAAGGTCGGCCAATTGTAGCTGGTTGGCCCGTTGGCAACGCGTATCGCGGCCTGAATTAAAGCGCCGCCATGGTTGTGCACCTCGATGCCATTGCTCGGACAGGTGATGCACTCGGGCTTGGCGCATTCGCCGCGGCAGACGTAGATATTCTCGTCGATCCCGAGATACGCGATCCGCCCGGCGAGCTGGTTTTGCGCCGCATAGGCGCCGCCAACGGCGACCGCCCACAAGGATGCAGCTAATGCTCCCCCAGCGACTATCTTTGCGATCAGATGGTGAATCACAGCGATCGAAGATTGCGCCTTGACCCAGTCTTTGCAAGCCGTCTCCATTTTTCCGGCCGCCGCCCTATCGAACTTGGCGGGCGGCGGGTGAGCGCGTACAAAAGGCGTGGGCATTGACAGCCAAATGGGGGCGGCACAGACTTGAGTCATGAAGCGTGTCGCGACGCTCTTGAGCGCAGCCACCTTGTTGCTAGGTTTGTCGGCCTCTTCCCGCGCGGACTTCCCCAACGACACGCGCAATCCGAAAGAATACTCGCAGGAAGATTCCAACCCGTTCAAGCTGATTAGTTACGTCCTCGCGCCAATTGGATTCGTTCTCGAATGGACCGTGGCGCGCCCGCTGCACTATCTGGCGACCGACACCAAACTTGCACCGGTGATGAGCGGCGACCCCGACATCACCTACGGCAGCTCGCCCGCGCCCATCGCCGAACTACCGCCGATCCATTCGCGCGCGACGACCTCCGGGCCGGCCGCGCCCAGCGGCTCGATGCTGCGTGGCGAGGATACCACCCCGCTTGCTGGACCATCTATGGCGCCGTCTGAAGGCGCGCAGCGCACGACTCCACCTGCGCCGTCGCAGAGCGGCGGCCAACCGATCCTTCACTAATCGCATTGCAGGGACTGGGCGCCGCATCGCGGCGTTCGGTCCTGAACGGTCTTAGCGCTCGCCGGCCGATTCGACGGCGAGCCCGACTTCCTGCCCGTGTGAAAGCTCCAATGTGTGCCCGTCCGGATCGGAGAGGATCGCGAAGTAGCCGACTGGATAGCCCAGATCCATTGGCCCATACAACAAGACTCCCTCGCGCTTCGCTTCGGCGCACAGAGCGTCGACCTTTTCACGCGTCGCACAGCCCACGCCCAGATGCGCAATCGGCTTGAGCGGGCTGTCAACGCCCTTCGATTCGATCAGCACGATCACGAACGGCCGCGTGCGATCGCTGATCCAGACGACCTCGTTGTGGAACTGCGGATCGATTCGCCGATGCACCACCTGCATCGCGGCGTACTTTGCATAGAAGGCGATGCTGGCCTCGATGTTGGTGGCGGGTAACGCGATGTGGGTCAGGCCTACGTCGCTCATCGATCTGCCTCTTCGCGCGGTCCCGGGCGGGCCGTTTCAGTTCTTGAGCCAGTTCACAATCCGCTGATGGATTCCGACCGGGTCAACCGCCTGAAACGCGTGGCCGGCGCCGGGTATCATATAAACTTCGGCATGCGGGATGCGGCTCTTGATGATCGCCGCGTTCTCGGGCGGCACCAGCGCGTCCTGCTCGCCATGTACGATCAGCACCGGACACTTGATCTGCGCCAGGCGGTCATATGCGTTGAACTGCATGACGCCCGCCATCACGTGATCGATAGTCTCCGGCGGCGTCGGCGGCACCATCGAGGCGCCCATCATCACCATCTGCTTGAGTTCCGGATGAGCCGCGATGAAATCGACGGGGCAGAGCGCGGGCAGCATGATGTCGAGCGCCTTATCGGGATCGGTCGCCATCAGCTTGCTCCCGGTGACAAGCAGCTCGCCGACTTCCGGGGCCGGCATTTTCGCTGACGGCCCGCCAGCCAGCGTGCATCCAAGCACCAGCTTCGAAACCTTCTCCGGATGGCGCAACGCCAGCTCCTGCGCGATCATCCCGCCCATCGAGACGCCATAGACTTTCGCGCGAGAGATGCTCAGCGCCTCCAGCAGCTCGCTCGCATCCTCGGCCATGTCGGGAATCGTGTACGGGCCGTCGGGCCGGTCTGAGTAGCCGGTGCCGCGATTGTCAAAATAGATGCACTTGAAACCGGGCATCAGCGCGAGTACCGGCACCCATGCGGCGCCGGACATGCCGAAGCCCATGATCAGCAGCAGCGGATCGCCTTCGCCATAGACGTCGTAGTTGAGGTTGATCGAACCGGCCAAAATCTTCGCCACTCATGCCTCCATGCAACAGGATCATCAGCAAAAGAAAAAAGCGCGGCCCTGTGACCGCGCCTTCCATCCTAACTCAGGCTAGGCGACCTTGAGAATGCTTTCGGGGTGCTGTTCGTTGGGCTCGACGCCGGGCTCCATCCGGTAGACCACCGACTTGTCGACCACCAGTTGGCCGTCCTCGCCGACGATCATCTTGAAGCGATCCATCGGCCGCGGCGCCGGTCCCTCGAAGTTGGCGCCATCGATGTAGTAGCCCGAACCGTGGCACGGGCACTTGAACTTCTGCTCGGCAGCCAGCCAGCGCGGAGTGCATCCCAGATGCGTGCATTTGGCGAAGATCGCGTAGAAGCCCGCCTTGGTACGCACGATCCAGGTGCGAAACTCCTGTTTGAACTTCTCGCTGACTTCGCCGACCACGTAATCAGTGGGCAAGCCGGCCTTGAATTTCGCGGGTGGCAGAAACAATACGCGCGGGAATGCCGAGCGAATCGCGGCGAGCAGACCGAGCACTGAGAACGCCGCAAAGCCGCCCCACCCCAGGCGTCCCATGAAGTCGCGGCGGCTCCAAAGCGACGACGGTGCTTCTTGATTCTTGGCCGCGACGGCCGGGCGTTTGGGCGTTTGGCCGGCTGAAATCTTGGCTGCGGATGCTGGAACAGCAGCTGCCATGAAATGTCAAATCCTCCCGAAATCCGGAGTCCGGCCTATAAGCTCGCTTTCATCAGTTAGACGCGATGCAACAGAAAAAATTCTAGCCCGTAAGGCCGGACGGATTCAAGGAACACGCGTTTGAGGCCGGATTTTGGACGCAATTTGGGCATCCGCTCGCGAAGGATTAAGCTCCAGACCACTCAGCCGGGGAGAGCGGACACCATGGATTTTGGATTTACGCCGGAGCAGGAATTGCTTCAATCGACATTGCGCGATTTCGCGCGGCGCGAGCTCGCACCTCATTACGCCAGCCGCGACGCCGACCGAGACCTGCCGCGCGAGTTAATCAAGCAGCTTGGGGCGATGGGCCTGCTGGCGCCGATGGTTGAGGATCGATTGGGCGGTCAGCAGCTGGACTACGTTTCGCTGGGGCTCGCCCACGAAGAGATCGCGCGCGCCGACTTCAACGCAGCTTACGTGCTGCTGCTGACGGCGCTGGTCGGCGCGATCATCGATCGCCACGGTAGCGAATCGCAGCGCGCGTCATTGCTGCCGTCGATCTGCAATGGGAGTCTGCTGCCTGCACTGGCGGTGACCGAGCCCGCTGCGGGATCCGACGCCGCGCACATCCGGATGCAGGCGCGTCGCGAGGGCGACGTGTTCATCCTCGACGGCGAAAAGACCTCGATCTCGTTTGCGGCAAGCGCCGACACGGCGCTGGTGATGGCGCGTACAGGCGCCATCGAGGATGGCGCGCACGGCATCAGCGCGTTCCACGTCGATTTGAACGCCGCAGGTGTATCGCGCGCGCGCTTTCGCGATCTCGGCTCGCGCGCGGTCGGCCGCGGCCAGCTTTTCTTCGACTCGGTGCGCGTGCCGGCCACCGCAATGGTCGGGGCGGAAGGTGCGGGCTTCATCTCCGTGATGCAGGGTTTCGATTTCAGCCGCGCGCTGATCGGATTGATGTGCATCGGCGCAGCCGAGCAGAGCGTCGAGGAAACGTGCGCATATGTGGCGGATCGTGAGGCATTCGGTGGTCCGCTGGCGCGCTTCGAAGGCGTCTCGTTTCCACTCGCCGAAGCGGCGATCGAGCTGCGGGCGGCGCGCCTGCTCTGCTACGAATCGCTATGGCTGAAGGATCGCGGCCGGCCGCATTCGGCGGCGGCGGCTGGTGCGAAGTGGCTGGCGCCCGAACTGGCGACGCGCGCGCTTCATCAATGCGTCCTGCTCCACGGCCATCCCGGTTACAGCCTCGAGACGCCGCATCAGCAGCGGATGCGCGATGTGATCGGGCTGGAGATCGGCGACGGGACCGCGCAGATCATGAAGCTGCTGGTCGCCCGCGAGCTGATCGGCGCCTCCGCGCGCGGGTACTGAGGTCTGGTCGTCGGAGACAGGATGGAGTTCCGCATTTTGCTTGAACAGATTATTGGTGTCGTACTCAAACTTGCGGAAGGCCTGCTCAAGCGCGTGCATGCTTCGCAACCGAGATTGGTCCTCGAGTGCCGCGCGACATCATACGCCGAGAAAGGCTTTGTTGAGCTGATGTTCAGTTTCCGGAATACCGGAGACTTGAGCGCCGATGTTGTGGCGGTGCGTATTGTGAAGCCCAAGGGTGGGTTGCTCTCCGGAACGACGCCGATTTTCTCTCTGAATGACGAAGACGCAGATCGGCGAGTCGGACCAGCCTTGACCGAACTCCGGGTCGATCTATCGATCTGCCCGCGCGCCGAAGCACTCCTCCATCTACACCTCCTCCTTCCAAGCGGGTGGAGAAATGGCGACGTCGTCCTACAGATCCGGGAGTCGACTGTGGGCAAAAAGATCAGAACGCGCTGGAGCACAGTCAAGCGCTCATTCTGAGATAGCTTCCCCCGACGGCACCGCGCAGATCATGAAGCTGCTGGTCGCCCGCGATTTGATCGGCAAATCCGCGCGCGCCTACTGAACGCCCGAGCACTGTCATCCTGAGCCACGCTAAGGATCGCCGCGAAGCGATTTGCTCTCCGGTCGGCGCGGGTCACTTGCCTGAGCTTGGCCAAGTATACGCGGAGGCCTTGATGGCTTGATAGTTCGCATCGAGGGCCGGCTCCATCAGGATGATGGCGGCGATGCGCCGCGCCATCGCCTGAACTTCCTCGACTTCGGCGACAGTGAGCGGGCGACCGAGCAGTTCGCGCTCTCGATAGCTGAGCCATTTCTTGATGACCTGATGGCCGCCAATCCTGTACTCCCAGACGCGTGCCGGAATGTTCCTCCAGTACGCCGCATTGTTTAGGTAGATATCGCAGGTCCGCGCGCCAAGATGCCTCAGCGCGAGCTTCGGATCGATTCCCAAGGCGGCCGCTCCCTGCTCGATGCTCTTCAGTTCGTCGGGGGTGTAATCGCGTTCGCGAACGTCGCCCGTGCCGGGCATCACGGCGTTGTCCTTGCCGGCGTGTCCCCAGCCGGCGGACACGTCCAGATCGCCGGAATTCGGGTCGAGATTGCCGCCGCCGTCGCGCGAGACAATGGCTACAGTCTTCAGCTCGGGACGAATCGTTCCTGATGTAACGCCCTGAACAGCGGCCTCGGTATTGAGCAACGCGGCGAGCGCTTTCCCAAGTTCGGCCGACTTGAGCAGGACTTCTTTGGACTCCGCCAGCGGAACGCGCGGCCAGTCCTGGCGGACGCCGTCAGCGTTCTCGGAGAGGTATGCGGGCGAGTAGCCGATGGCGAGGACATGCATCCAAAGATCGGCCGCTGCGGAATCTTCATCTGGATCTGAACCAAACTCACTCAGATATTTCCTGACGCTGGCGGAGAGATTGGTTCGCGGTTTGGCCGCGGTCGCGGCGAACTCCTTGACTGCCTTCTTCGCGTGTTGCGACTGCGGAACTATAAACAACGGAAAGTGGCGTGTGTGACCCGAGATGCAATCGTAGTCACAGACGAGCCGTGAAAACAAAAAAGGTGGGCCTTCGGGGTCTTTGTCCGCGCTATCTCGCGACAGGACGTACCAATTGTTCGGCGCAGTACGTTGCCGCAAGAGCTCGGGACTAGGTCTGGAGAAGAGAGGCTGGATATCAGCGTCAAGATAGGCCAGGCGTATGTCGAACGGCTTGAACGGGTACCGAGCTATATTCTCCTCACTATAAGAGACGCTACCTGCAAGTTTCCTTCGAGCGTTCTTCGCGTCAAATTCCCCGGACGAGTTCATGAATCTAGGCTCCAAGGATCGTACCTTCTCGTCGGAAACTGCCGGATCGAGATAGGGGCGTAGGTTCGCCAGCTTGGCCTTGTCGGTCGAGAAAACGATCAGCGAATTGGCTCGCCGCTCGACAGGTCCGTTGAATGGGTAACCAGCTGACAGCTCAATGAGTTTCGGCCATTCGCGATAACTTGCGGCGACCTTCTCCGGACGGAAAGAGAATCGGTTCGCCTCGGTCGGCGTTGCAGGCTCGTACTGCGCATCGAAATCCTTCGCCTTCAGGCTATCGAGTAGGTCCGACCGCTTGTTCACTCCCCAGAACTGCCGGAATTGGACCGCCGCATTCTTGTCCCCGTTCGACTTCCGCACCATCAAACCGACGGCTGTCCCGACCCTGATGCCTTCGTGATTCAGCTCGGTTGAAAAGACGCTGGGGTCCGGCAGACCCTCAGGAGTGAGCTTCCCGGTTTCGCGGCTATCGCCGTTGAGACAATCGATCCAGCAGCGGTCGAACTCCGACAAGAAGCGCTGGCGCGCTACAACGAAAGACGGATCGCTTAGGTAGGAAAAGTTGCTGATGTAGCAAATGACTCCGCGGCCGGTCTTTTCCGCAATCCGCCGCTCGGCCAACCGGAAGAACCGCACATATAGATCATCGAGGTTGAACTTCTTGATCTTCCACTTCGAGATGAGGCCCGCCTTGTAGGGTTCGACCAGTCCCTGCTCTTGCTCTGGACTCACGCCGGCGAACGCGTTGTAGGGCGGATTGCCGAGAATGACGAGGATGGGCTTCTCGCGCTTAACTTCGGACGCCGCTTCGCGCTCGGCTTCGAGTTCGGCGAACGCGAACTTCGGCGCCTTGAGCGGCTCCCATCCGGTGAGCGCATTGGTGAGGTAGATCGCCGCACGCTCGTCTCCCGCCAACGGGCCGCCGAGAGCCTGAAGCGTCAGCCCAAGCTGCAGGTGCGAGACGGCGTACGGTGCCGGCAAGAGCTCAAAGCCGAAGACCCGCTCCATCGCTGCTTGCTTCACTTTCTGAGCCGTCAGCGCGCCACCGCCCTTGCCCTGCAACGTCGCTGCGATGCGTTCGAGCACCTCGACCAGGTACGCGCCAGTGCCGCAGCATGGATCGAGCACATAGACCTGCGGGTCCGCCAGACCGTCGGGAAGATCGAGCTCGGTGCGAAGTACCGTGTCCACCCGCTCGACCATGTACTTGACGATCTCTGGCGGCGTGTACCACACGCCGAGCCGCTTGCGCAGATCGGGATCGTAGGCCTTGAGGAAGGGCTCGTAGAAATACTGGACCGCATGATGTTGCTCGAAACGCGAAAAGAAGGCCGCGCGATCTACACGGCCGAGCATTTCCCCGGTCCAGTCGAGCACCTCGGGGAGCCCGAGCGCCTTCAGTTGCCCCGGGTCGGTCATCTGATGGAACAACGTGCGCAGGATCGGAACGTGCAGATATTCGGCAGACCGCTGCCATTCGAACGAAAGTTTGGTCCCGGAGGAAGCAGTCTCCTTGTGCCAGAACACCCAAGCCGAGAAGACGCCGTAGAAGAGCGTCTGGACGAGCGTCGCACGAAAGAAATTCTCGCCTTCGTCGCCTTCGAATTTCATTCCCAGCGCTTCTTCGAGCGCGGAACGGATCAGAGCCAGCGGTTCCAGGGTCTTGCCTTCGATCCTCGCTTTGGCCTCGCGCGCGTATGAGGCAAGAAACCACGCGACTTCAGCTGGATCGTCCAACGACGCCGGACGCAGAATCACGCGCTTGAGATAGTCGGTGAAGCGTTCGCCGATTTCTTCCGCAGTCTTGCGGGCATGCGCGGCCTTGCCCCAAAAGTCGGCTTCGCTCTGGGCGAGGCGAAAGCTCTCGAGCGTTACGGGCTTGCCGTCGATCTCCGCCGCAAGCACAAAGTCGCGAAGGTTGGTGACCAGCACCTGATTGTACTTGCTCAGGTACTTCCGGACTTGCTCGCTCGCGGCAATCTTCCACGCATCTTCGCTCGCGGGTTTGACCTCGATCGCGCCCCGCGTCGGAAGCGTCCCTTTGAGCGGCTCCTCCGCCGACGGCTCCGGAAGCTGATCCCGCGTATACAACCCCCCGTCCGGAATCCCCGCACCCCGATTGGCGAGGTTGATGATGCAGCGAACCTTGGGCTTGAGCTTGCCGCCGACTTCAGTCAGCAGTCGTTCCAAGTAGGGATAGTAGGAAGTCTCAGGAACCGCCGCACCCGATGATCGGATAGTAGCCAGTTCGCTGAGATAGGTTTCGAGCGGGTTCAATCTTCCGGCCGGTACGCGATTGCAAATGAGAGTACCGGCGAGCGCTCGACAACGCCAGATCGGGTCAAATCGCTTCGCGGCGATCCTTCGCTACACTCAGGATGACATGAGGCGCAAGGTTGCACCCTCACCCTGCCCTCTCCCTGAAAGGGAGAGGGTAAAGAATGCTAGCGGGTGAAGTTGCGGCGGTACACTACGTAATTCGCGCACACTCGTCCGCCCAGCTTCTCGGCGGTGCGCCGCGAGGACCAGTTGTCGTCGAGCACCAGCGTATAGCTGAGATACTTCGCGCCGCGGCGGATCAGTTCGAGGTACGCATACGACGCCATCGCGAGGCTGACGCCGCGTCCACGCGCGCTCTGGCGCACCCCGATGCCGAGGAAGTTGAGCTTCTCGGAATCCGCCAGCATTCGACCCGGCTTGAGGGCCGCATCGACGCTGCTCTCCGCCATCACCATGAGCGCGCCGATCGGCTCGTCGCCGCGATAGGCGAGCACTGAGGTATCGAAGCCGCCGGCGGCAGCGAAGAAGCCGAACATCTGCGCCATTTCGTCTTCGGCGAACGGGGTGACGCCCCAATGGCGGCTGAAGGCGTCGTTCCATGTAGCGGTGAACTCGCTCAGGCGCCGCCCGTCAGCGACGTGGGCGAGCGGTATGATCGCGAAGCCCGCGCGGCGCGCCGCCTCCAGCGCGCCATGATAGCGATCGAGCAGCTCTGGGCGGACCTCGATCTTGTAATCGACCCAGCCCTTCTCGGTCTCGAAGCCCGCGTCCTTCAAAAGGGCGTGGTAGTAGGCAGGATTGTGGCGCGCGACGCTGGGCGGCAGCGATTCGTAGTCGTCGAGCACGAAGGGGTACTCGAACAGGCCGTAGCCCGCGCGCGCCGCTTGCGTCCCGCCCTGCTGCAGCCACTCGCACGCCGCGTCCATCAGCTCATGCACGGCGCGATAGGCGCCGGGCATCGCCTCGAACATGATGATGTGGCCCAAGGGCTCGCGCCAATGATCGATGTAATGCTGATCGATGACGGCCACTGCGCGCGCGACAATTTCGCCGCCGTCGCGGACCAAGAATGGGCGCAGTCGCCGGCCGTGCGCATAGGGGCCGGCGCCGGTCAGCAACGGCAACTGGAGCTGCGGGATCGCCGGCCAGCGCGCGGATCGGTAGGCATAGACCCGTTCGTGAAACAGGATGAAGTCGCTGAGCGCTTCGGTCCCATCCGGGACCTCAACTCTGAGAGCCACGAATTGTTGCGCCTTTCCGCGAGCCGGTATGCGGCTGGCTGGATCCGGGCGATCCTACATTTTGTCGATGATTCTACCACATGGGAGGGTCATGTCGTAAACCTGATAGTTGGCCGCGACCACCTTGCGCACCGGGAAGCGCCCCCATGGATCGAGCGCCGAATGCTCGGCGAAGGCGACTGAGCCGGTGCCCTCCCAAGCCTCGATCACGCGAACTTCCGTGGCGGTCTCGATGATCTCCGCACATGCCGGCCGCGGCGAATCGTGCTCGGCGCCGGGAATCAAGCGCAGGCTGACGCCATTGCGCGGCGCGCCGTGGGCGGGAGAGGCGGGACGTTCTGAGCGGACTATCGCGCTCGCCAGCCGAATACCCGCGGGACGTTCGAGAGTGCCGAAGATCATGTCGCGCTCCGATTTGAAATCGATCGCGGCGAGCTTCTTGGGAAACCCCCAGATTTCGCGGCCGGCGAGCATCGGCGGTTCAGTCGTAACCATGATCTGCTGGATGTAGGTGAGCGGACGCCCCTTGTGCTCGACCAGCAGCGAGAGAATCGCTTCGTTGTAGGGACCGAACGTGGTCCACGGATATTCATAGAAAGAGAGCACCGCGGTGGCGGGCTCGCTCAAAGCCAGCGGCGCGGGCAGCGCCTCGAGGACGGCCTCGGGATCGGTCTCGAAGACGACCGCTATCGAGCGTGCGCCGCGGTAGTAGAAGGGTGGACGCTGGTAGGCTGGCGCATCCGCCGGCATCGAGTAACCCATCTTCTCCAAGCTGAGTCGTCCCTGCTTCGCCATCGGGCTCTCCTGCGCCTTGAGTTAGTGGCCGCTTCGTGCGGTAATGATTTTGACGCGCGCAAGGCTAACGCCGCGCAGGGCGTGGCGTCAAACGGCACGTTGCGGGGCGCTGCGCGAATCTAAGCCGCGGGCATCGCCTTCGGGAGGAGCTTCACAGCCATGGTTGAAAAGACGGTCGAAATCACCGGGATTTCGGCCAATTCGATCGAAGACGCAGTGCGGATCGCGGTATCGCGCGCCGGCGTGACGCTTAGCAGCATCCACACCGCGCACATCGAGGACGTCATCGCGCTAATCGAAGGCAACGCGGTCATGCGATGGAAGGTGCGGGTGAGGATCACCTTCACGATTCATGACAATATTCACGAGTAGGCGAACGATTCGGGAGACCGCGCGCCGCCCTACGGCGATTCGAAGGGAACGGCACGCGCTGCTCAGTTAGCAAGGAGAACTCGGCTCTTCTGCCGCATCCGATCGGGAAAGGCGCAAGCCCCGCCGAATCGGTCCGGATCGAAGGGCGAAACAGCAATGGCCAAAGTCGTCGAAGTTCATCCGGGCATTTTCGAAATATTCCTGCCGCTGCCGATGCGGCCGACCATCATCAACGTCTACTTGATCGATTGCGGCGGCGGGGATTGGACACTGATCGACACCGGCATGAACACTCCCGACAGTGTGAGCACGCTGCAGGATGCGTTTGCCGCCTGCGGCACCCGCCTCGAAGATCTGAAGGTGCTCATCGGCACCCATCATCACGTAGATCATTTCGGCACATCGGCCGAGATCCAGCGGCGCAGCGGCGCGAAGGTTTACCTCCATCGGCTCGAAGCGGAACGTGCCAACCGGATGCTGGGTTTCGGCAGCATGACGACGATGAGTCAGCGCCCCGAGTCACGCGCCTTTTTTCTCTCGCATGGTTTTCCGATCGATCGGTTCGCGCCCGAAGGGATGCGCCCGTCCTGGATGGGCACCAACATTTACGATCCGGTGACCGCGCCCGATCAGTTCATCGACGACGGCGACGTGATTAAGGTGGGTAGTCGCCGCTTCGAAGTGGTGTGGACTCCGGGTCATTCGCCCGGCCATAACGTGATCTACTTGCGCGACCGCAAGGTGATAATTGTCGGCGATCATCTGCTGCCGAAAATCACGCCACATGTTGGAATCTATCCCGACACGAGCGGCAATCCGCTGGGTGACTTCATCAACTCGCAGCGCAAGATGCAGAAGCTTGACGTCGAACTGGTGCTGCCGGCGCATGGCGCGATTTACCACGACCATCGCCATCGAGCGGGACAGCTAATTGAGCATCATCGCTATCGCGAGCGCGAGATGCTGGACCTAATCGTTCACAAGCCGCAAACGGCTTTCGAGGTCGCCTCCCAGGTCTTTGGCGAGGCTGACCGTCCGATATTTCACGTGATGGCGGCGACGTTCGAAACGCTCGCGCATCTGGAGTATTCGCGCATCGAGGGCCGCGCCCGCCGTCTCGAGCGCGACGGCCAGATCGTGTACCAGGCGATATAAGCGTCGAAATTGGGTTTGATCATTTGGGGTACGGCGTGTATTTTGGCGCTGTTTTGGTCTTGGGTGGGAGGGTGCTCGACGGGGCCTCCGAAATGGTGGGAGGCGCCCAGCTCCAAGGAGGATGCCATGAAGACAAGGGTTGGGTTGGCGTTTGCTTCCGGACTGTTCATCGCTGTGGCCGGGTGCGCGAGCACCGGCGGTGGCGGTACCGCGACCACTGCAACAGGGCCGGCGGTTGAAACCGGGCAGACGATAAAGGTCACCGCTGCGCAGTCGGACAAGCCGATCGCTCGCACGTTCAACGTTGCGGTGAAGTGCCCGGGCGTGGCCTACCTGAAGAAGAAGGGC
>JBGPUE010000004.1:0-89271 GCA_041491005.1 Binataceae bacterium (SeqCode)
GAGGCCAACGTCGATCGCGTCAAGCAGCAGCTTTCCGAGCAGGGACTGATTCCTGAAGATTACGGCGGCGACGTGATCGCCGTGCCGGTCTCCGCCCGTACCCGTGAAGGGCTGGACCGCCTGCTCGAGATGATCCTGCTGCAGGCCGACGTGCTCGAGCTCAAGGCCAACGCGCAGCGCACCGCGCGCGGAATCGTGATCGAATCGCAGCTCGATCGCGGGCGCGGACCCGTCGCCACCGTGCTCATCCAGGAGGGCACGCTGCACGCCGGCGAAGCCTTCGTATGTGGCACGACTTACGGGCGCGTTCGCGCGATGCTCAACCATCTGGGGCAGAAGCTGGAGCAGGCCGGGCCCGCCACGCCGGTCGAGATCTTCGGCCTTTCCTCGGTACCCGAGCCGGGCATGATGTTCACGGCAGTGGCTGAAGAAGCCAAGGCGCGCCAGGTGGCCGAGTTCCGCGCCAGCAAACAACGCGAGGGCGAGCTGACCAAGACCAGCCGCGTCTCGCTGGAAGATCTGAGCGCGCGGATGAAGGCCGGCGACGTCAAGGAACTCAAGGTGATCGTCAAGGGTGACGTGCAGGGCTCGGTCGAAGCGGTGTCGGAGGCGCTCAGGCGGCTGTCCACCGACGAGGTCAAGCTCGAGATCATCCATGCCTCGGCGGGTGCGGTCTCCGAAACCGACGTGACGCTGGCGTCAGCCTCGCGCGGTATCGTCATCGGCTTCAATATTCGCCCCGAGGCCAAGGCGGCCGCGCTGGCGGAAAAAGAAGGCGTCGAGATTCGCCTCTACACCATCATCTACGAGGCGATTAACGATATTCGCGAAGCGATGGAGGGCCTGCTCGCGCCCACCTATCGCGAGCGCGCGATGGGCCGCGCGGAAGTGCGCAAGACCTTCGCCGTGCCCGGCGGCACGATTGCCGGTTCGATGGTGGTCGATGGCAAGATCGGGCGCGCCTCGCGGGCGCGGCTGGTGCGCGACGGCCGTGTCGTTTGGGAAGGCAAGATCGGATCGCTGCGCCGCTTCAAGGAAGACGCGCGCGAGGTCCAGTCCGGTTATGAGTGCGGTATCGGATTGGAGAATTTCAACGACGTCAAGCCCGACGACCGAATCGAGACCTTCGAGATGGAAGCGGTGTTGCGCAAACTGGCGCCGGCTTCGCGGCCCGAAGCCGCACGCGGACAGGCCGCGGTCGAGAAGCAACTTTAGCCCACTCTCGCGGGCGCTCCGGTATCGGCGCGCCATGGCGAGTTGAAAGAACATGGTCGTCGGAGTTCTTCGGCTCACCTTGTTTCTGCCCGAGAACAATTCGCTCAAGGGCAAACGCCACGTTTTGCAGGCGATCAAGTCGCGGGTGCGCAACAAGTTCAACGTCTCGATCGCCGAATCCGATCATCATGACGTGTGGCAGAGCGCCGAGCTCGGTATCTGCCAGGTCGGCAGCGACCGCGCCTTCGTCGACTCGGCGTTGCGCGAGGTCGTCAACTTCATCGAACGGCTGGGGCTGGCGCCGCTGGGCGGCGAGCAGCTGGAGTTTCTCAACTACTAGCGAAGAGCGCCGCGCTGCGTGGCGCATCGGGGGCGCAGGTCAATGGCAATCGAGGGCAGAAGGGCGGATCGCGTGGCCGAGCTGGTGCTGCGCGAGCTGTCCGCGATGCTGATACGCGATCTCAAGGATCCGCGTCTACGCGGCATCACGCTGACCTCGGTCGAGATGACCGACGATCTGCGCCTGGGGCGCGTGTTTTTCTCGCATCTCGAAGGCAGCGCGCGGGCGCAGGAGGCCTTAGGCGGCTTCCAGAGCGCATACGGCTATATCCGCAGACGGCTAGGCCGCGAGCTCGGCCTGCGCTACGCGCCCGAGTTCGAATTTCAGTTCGATTCGGGACTCGAGCGCGCGGCGCGAATCGCCGAGCTGCTGCGCGAAGCGCGCGCCAAACCGTAGCCTTCGGGGTAGCTGTCGCTAGCGAGTCGGCGCCGGCTTCTGCCGGGGGCGCTGAGACTTGCGAAGCTGTCCCGGCCGAGGTTTCGCCATCTGTCCCTTGCGCGGATTCTTGAGCCCCGTACGCAGTTTGTTGCCGACCTCGCGGATGACGCGCGACGCCAGCGCCATGCGATGCTCCGCGATGAAGCGGCGCGCCGCGCCCGGATCGCGCTGCGCCAGCACGCGGATCGCCCACGACATCGCCTTCGCCACCATGTCGTCGTGATCGGCAGCCAGCAGACGGCAGACGCCGACCGTGCGTGAAGTATCGCCGCTGCAGCCGCGGGCCGCACTGTTGAGCGCCACCGTGCATACTAGCGCCGCACGCCGCCACCATCGATCGCGCGATCGCGCCCATCGATGGACAAGGTCATCGGATACCTGAAGCTCGCGCCATGCCGGCCCGGCGAGATACAGGGCAAATGTGTCGACTGCCTCCCAGCTATCGATACCGCGGCCGAGGCGTTGCAGGTCGCGCGCGCCAAGGCTGGCCAGCGCCGCGCGATGGCTGGTCAGCAACTCATAAGCAAGGAAGCGGCGATGCATCGCGGGAGGATCGAGCAGGCGGATGGCGACATTCAGCAGGACGGCGGGCGACGCTTTGCGCAGGCGGCGGGAGAACTCGCGGCGATGCGCCCTCAGAGCCGCTATGCGCAGGTTCGATTTCGCGCCCGCAGCGATCTCGGCCGCGATCGATGCCGGGTCGGGTGCGCTGGCATCGGGGCTGGCCATCGGGCCGCTCAGCTGCGGCGATGCGGCTGGAGCGCCGGGCGCGGCTGATCGGTATTCGCCTGAGCCTGTCCCCGCTCGTAGGCCTCAAGCACTTCGTCAAGGCTGCCGCTCATGCGCAGCGTCCCGTGCTCGATCCATAAGGCTCGGCTGCACAGCTCGCGCAGCATCGCGGGGCTGTGCGAGACGCACAGGAAGAGCGTGCCGGCGCGCTTGAGGCTGCGGATGCGTTCGGAGCACTTGCGCTGGAAATTCGCGTCGCCGACCGCAAGCACTTCGTCGACCAGCAGAATATCGGGGTTCACGCTGATCGCGACTGAGAACGCCAGCCGCATGATCATCCCCGATGAGTAGGTACGCAGCGGCTGATGGAGGAACTCGCGCAGCTCCGAGAAATCGACGATCTGATCGTAGCTCTCCCTGACCTGCTTGCGGCTGAGCCCCAGCAGCGCGGCATTGACGACCAGGTTTTCCGCGCCGGTGAGGTCGGGATGGAATCCGGCGGCGAGCTCCAGCAGGGGGGCGACGCTGCCATTGACTTCGACCGCACCCGCATCGGGATAGGTAAGCGCGGCGATCAGGTTCAGGATCGTGCTTTTGCCCGCGCCGTTGTGGCCGACGATTGCCAGGCTCTCACCATCGGCGACATGGAAGCTCAGGTTGTCGATCGCCTTGAGCCGCTCATGCGCGAGCATGGTCGCCATCTGATGCTTAAGGAATGAGCGGAAGAGCACCTGCCTGCCCAGGCGCGAGTAAGTCTTGGTGACGTTGCGAAACTCGATCGAAGCCATCGGGCTGTCAGAGATAGTCGGCGAACTGCCGCTTGAGCCTGCCGAAGATCGCCAGCCCGGCGGCGAGCAGAATCGCCGACACGATCATGCCTCGTACCACAATGTCCGCCGGCGGCATCGTGCCATCAAGCAGCATGCAGCGCATACTGATCACGGCGATCGCGGCCGGGTTGAGCAGATAGATCTGCCGGTAGGCCGCCGGCACCATCTCGATCGGATAGAAGACCGGCGTCAGCCAGAACAGCACGAGATTGACCGACTCGACGAAGTAGCGCGTGTCGCGCAGATACACATCGAAAGCCGAAGTGATCAGCGACAGCCCGCACAGCGCCATCACTTCGACCGCGATCACACCAGGCACCCAAAGCCAGGCCAGCGTGGGCCGGTAGCCGAGCACCGCAACGAAGACCATTAGCAATACGAGCTGGATCGCCAGATGGAGGCAATTGGCGAGCACGGCCGCCAGCGGGATGATCTCGCGCGGCATCGGCACTCGCTTAATCAACTGCGCGTTGTTGTAGACCGACCATGTGCCGGCGGCCCATGAAAGCGCGAAAAAATTGTACGGGATGAGCCCGGTCAGGATGAAGGCCGGATAGGACTTGGTGGTCGGGTTGGGAAAGATGCGCGTGAAGACGAATCCCAGCACGAGCATCATGATCAGCGGGTTGGCCAGCGACCACAGCACGCCCAGCGACATGTTGCGGTAGCGGATCTTGAAGTCGCGCGCGATCAGGTTTGCCATGACGAACGCGACGCTGCCCGCGCTCGCCCATCGGTTCTGCGATGCTCCCGCGCGCCCGCCGGGTGCAATCGAATCCGGCGCACCGGCGGCTGTCGGCGCATCGATGGAGCCGGGGAGCGAGCCGTCGTGGAGGCCTTGCTCGAGCTCGCGCCCGCCTTGAGTCTCAGCCTTCATCGCTTTGATTCACGCCGACTCGATTATGCCGCCGCCGGCCGGACGCGTCATCCCGCCTTGACACGATTTTCATACTGCGCCGCGTAGTACTCGTGGTAGGCGCCGGAGCGGACGCGTTGCACCCATGCCGAATTACGGCAGTACCAGCCGATGGTCTCGGCGAGGCCATCGTCGAAATTGACGGCCGGCTGCCAGCCGGTCTCGCTTCGCAGTTTCTCAAACGAGAGCGAATAGCGGCGATCGTGCCCCGGACGATCCTCGACGTGCTGGATGAGCGTTTGCGGCTTGCCGAGGATCGCGACGATGCGCTTGACGACTTCGAGGTTGGCGATGTGCGAGGCGCCGCCGATGTTGTAGATTTCGCCTTCACGTCCGGCGCCGAGCACCGCGCTCAGCGCGCGGCAATGATCGTCAACATGGATCCAGTCGCGGATGTGCAGGCCGTCGCCGTAAACCGGCAGCGGCTGATCGGAGATCGCGTTGGCGATCATCAGCGGAATCAGTTTTTCAGGGAATTGATACGGCCCGTAGTTGTTCGACGAGCGGGTCACGACCACCGGCAGCTTGTGAGTGGCGTAGTAGCATAGCGCCAGCAGATCCGAGCCAGCCTTGGCGGCGGAGTACGGACTGCTGGGGCGCAGCCGCGAAGACTCATCGGCGCTCAGCGGCTCCGGGATGCTGCCGTAGACCTCGTCAGTGGAAACATGCAGGAAGCGGCCGATTCCGTGTGTGCGCGCCGCTTCGAGCAGCACGAAGGTGCCGCGCAGATTGGTCTCGAACACCGGCTGCGCCGACTGGATGCTGCGATCGACGTGCGATTCCGCCGCCAGATGCACGACTGCGTCGGGGCGCTCCTCAGCGAAGATCCGGTTCACCAGCATCGCGTCGCAGATGTCGCCGTGAATCAGACGATGGCGCGCATCGTTTTCGACTTCGCGCAGGTTCTCGAGATTGCCCGCGTAGGTCAGCTTGTCCAGATTGATCAGCATGACGGTGGGGTCGGTGCGCAGCGTATGGCGCACGAAGGCCGAGCCGATGAAGCCCGCTCCGCCTGTGACGAGGATCTTCATTTGTGCTGCGTTTCCCAGCCGTAGGCGATGTGCGGATCGTCGTACGGGATGCGTCCTTCGTCATCGGGGTTGTAGAAGCGGTCGGTTGCGTAAGAGAGCATCGCGGGCGCATCCCCGATTATCTTGTACCCGTGGCCGACACCGGGCGGAATCAGGATCCGCCAGCATCGCATCGTGCCGACATACATAGTGTTGCGGATCCCGAAGGTTGCCGATTTGCGCCGCAGGTCGACCAGCGCGACTTGGAACATCCCCATCGCCGGCACCCATAAGTCGGTCTGTTCACGATGATAGTGGAACGCCTTGATCGTCCCGGGATAGCTCAGCGCGAGCGAAAATTGCGTCGTATCCTTCGCGAAGTTCGCCGCGAGGCCCACGCCAGAGCGCACCGCCTCCAGAAAATAGCCGCGGTCGTCGGGCCAGATCGCGCACGGCTCGACGCGCACGCCTGCGATAAGATCGCGCGCATCCGGCGCAAGAATCGCCTGGCCGATTCCCCTTCGGCAATCGGGCAGCGCGAGCTCCACGCCGTCCAAGCCATATTCCGGTGCAAAGCTTGAACCTGCGGACATCTTGGGGATACTCATCGCCGGGCGGCTATCTCCTGTAGCTCAAGCAGCGATAGCAGACTGGTCAAAGAGGGTCGAGTAGGGTGCCCCGAAGATCGGTTGCCTCTCGCATGCGGCGGGCGGATCGTCTAGGGTCGGCGCGGCAAAGCGGAGGCTTCGAGTCGCGCCCATCGATGATGCGGATCCTGGTGACTGGCAAAGACGGGCAGATCGGATGGGAGTTGGCGCGTGCGCTCCAAGCCCTACCGGACGCCGAGATTATCATGGCCGGGCGCGATGAGCTGGACCTCGGCCAACCCGATGCGATCCGCCGCGTGATCGGCGAAGCGCGGCCGTCGATCGTGATCAACGCGGCCGCCTATACGCACGTCGATCGGGCGGAGGATGAGACCCCCACGGCCTTGTACATCAACGGCGTCGCACCCGGAATCATCGCAGAGGAAACCAAGCGCATCGGCGCGTTGCTGATACACTATTCGACCGACTACGTTTTCGATGGCATCCGGCACGAGCCTTACAGCGAGGCTGATCCGCCATCGCCGATCAATCAGTACGGATGGAGCAAGCTGGCCGGCGAGCGCGCGGTGGCGGCAGCCGGCGGACGCCATCTGATTTTGCGCACGAGCTGGGTCTATGGTGGTCGCGGCCGCAACTTCATGCTGACCATCTTGCGGATGGCGCAGGAAAGCCACGAGCTGCGAATTGTCGATGATCAGATCGGAGTGCCGAACTGGAGCAGGAGCATCGCGAAGACGACCGTGCGAATCATCGAGCGAATCGCGGAACTGCCGCGCAATGACGAACCCTCCGGCATCTTTCATTTGAGCGCAACCGGCGAGACCAGTTGGTGCGGTTTCGCGCGCGCCATCCTCGATGCGTGCGGGACTCCCGGTGAGCAGCCGGAGGCTCCTGGAGCCCCCTCGGAGAACGACGGGGCAGTGCAAATCACGCCGATCGCGAGCAGCGAATATCCCACTCGCGCACGCCGCCCCGCCTACTCGGTGTTGTCCAATCGCAAGCTCGCCGCGACCTTCGGGATCGAGATCCCCCACTGGCGGACGCACATCGCCGACGCACTGAAGACAATCGTTCGGCCCTAAGTGGACGCAGTCATTCTGGTCGACAAGCCCGCCGGGATTAGCTCGGCGGAAGTTGTGCGCCGCATCAAGGCGCGCGTGAAACCGGCCCGCGTCGGCCATCTGGGTACGCTGGATCCGTTCGCGACCGGGCTGCTGCCGATTCTGGTGGGCGAGGGCACCAAGCTCGCGCCGTTTCTTGAAGAGAGCGACAAGGAATACCAGGGCGTGATCGCGCTCGGTGCCGAGACCGACACGCTCGATCCGACCGGCGAAACGATTCGTACTGCGGCCGTTCCTGTGCTTGACGATGAATCGTTGCATCGTCTCGTCGAGCGATTCACGGGATCGATCGAGCAGGTCCCGCCGGTATTCTCCGCGATCAAGCGCGGCGGCGTCCCGCTCTACAAGCTCGCGCGCCGCGGTGAAGAGGTTGAGCCGCCAGCGCCGCGCCGGATAACCATCCAGCGGCTCGACCTCACCATCGCCAGCCCCGCATCGCTGCATTTCACCCTGCGATGCTCGCCCGGCACGTACGTTCGTTCGTTCGCCCGCGACATCGGCGTGGCGCTCGGTAGCGCGGGTCACCTGACTGAGCTCCGCCGAACAGCGACGTCGGGGTTCGCCATCGATCAAGCACGGCTGCTCGATGAGGTGCTTGGCGCTCTGGAAAGCGGCGATTCCACGGGGATGATCGATCTGCGTGGCGCGCTGGCTGCGCTGCCCGAAGTGTTCGTCGATGAGGCGATAGCCGGACGCATCCGCAATGGCGATTCGGGTGCGCTGCTGGGGCTGGTGCCGGCCGGATGCCGCTATTTCAAAGTCGTATGCGAGGGTCGGCTGCTGGCGGTCTGCCAGGCAACGTCGCTGCTCGCGGGCGCTATCGTGCGGGTGTTCGCGGACCGGTGATAGACGGGCATCTTTACGCGGCTGGCGGCCTCTGATACTTTGCCTCGATAACGAAAGGAAAAAGGGAAAAGAAGAGATCCTGATGCCCCTCGCGGCCACCCGTAAGCGGGAGCTTGTCCAGTCGCACGCGCGTACCCCCAATGACAGCGGCTCACCTGAAGTTCAGGTGGCGCTGATGTCGGCGCGAATCGACGAACTGACCCAACACTTCAAGACGCACGCGAAAGATCATCACTCGCGTCGCGGATTGCTGCGCCTGGTCGGCAAGCGTCGGCGCCTGCTCGAATACCTGCGCAGTCAGAGTGTCGAGCGCTACCGCTCTCTGATCGAGAAACTGGGCATCCGGAGATAGCTCCGATCCTTCGCCAAGAGCCGCGGCGCACCTCGATAGGGCGCGACGCTGTGCGCGTAGTGGCGAAGCGGCGCGGTCCCCCGCGACCACAGATCGGCCGTTCCTCCCGCAGGTAGACAAGCATGTATAGAAAACTCGAAATCGACTTCCATGGCCGCCCGCTCTCGCTGGAGACCGGGCGCCTCGCCCGCCAGGCCCATGGCGCGGTGCTCGCCCAATATGGCGAGACCGTCGTGCTGGCGACGGTGGTCTCCGCCTATCAAAGCCGCGACAAGATCGACTTCCTGCCGCTGACCGTCGACTATCAGGAGAAGACCTTCGCTGCCGGCAAGATTCCCGGCGGCTTCTTCAAGCGCGAAGGCCGCCCTTCGGAGAAGGAGATTCTCACTTCGCGCTTCATCGACCGCGCAGTGCGTCCGCTGTTCCCCAAGGGCTACGACAAGGAGACGCAGATCGTGGTGTCGGTGCTCTCCGCCGACCGCGAGAACGACTCCGACGCCCTTGCGCTGATCGCTGCCTCGGCGGCGATCGAGATCTCGGACATACCCCACGAGGGACCGGTCGGAGCGGTGCGGATGGGCCGCATCGACGGCAAGCTGGTCGTCAATCCGCTAATCAGCCAGCTCGAACAGAGCGATCTCTCGATGGTGGTCGCGGCCAAGCCCGACTCGATTGTGATGCTCGAGGGTGGGGCGAGGATCATCGACGAGGAAGCGGTCCTCGAGGCGCTGTTCACTGCGCATGAAGCGCTGCAACCGGTCTTCGAGATGCAAAGCGAGCTGCGGCGGCTGGCGGGCAAGCCCAAGCGACCCTTCCAGCTAAAGAAGCGCGACGAGTCGTTGCTTGCCGTGGTTCGCGCGCTGATCGCGCCGGACCTCGAAGCGGCTTTGGCCAAATCCGGCAAAGCCGATCGCAACGCGGCGCTCTATGCGCTGGAGGACAAGGCGGCCGACACGCTGGCCGAGCGATATCCCGATCGCGAGGGCGAGCTGCGCGAGGCGGCCAGCCACTTGGTGCGCGATCGCGTGCGGCACACGCTGCTCGACGAAGATCGGCGCATCGACGATCGCAAGTCGACCGATATCCGCCAGCTCAGCGCGCAGGTGCAGGTGTTGCCGCGCACGCATGGCTCGGCGGTGTTCACGCGCGGCGAGACCCAGGCGCTGGTGACGGTGACGCTGGGCACCTCCTCCGATGAGCAGAAGATCGACGCGCTGCTCGGCGAGCACTACAAGAAGTTTCTGCTGCATTACAATTTTCCGCCGTTCTCCACCGGCGAAACCAAATTCCTGCGCGGCCCCAGCCGCCGCGAAATCGGCCATGGTGCGCTCGCTGAACGGGCGCTGACGCCGGTGCTGCCATCCGAAGAGAAATTCCCCTACACGATCCGCGTAGTCTCGGAGGTCCTCGAATCCAACGGCAGCTCCTCGATGGCCACGGTGTGCGGCGGAAGCCTCGCGTTGATGGATGCGGGTGTGCCGATTAGCGCGCCGGTGGCGGGAATCGCGATGGGCCTGATCAAGGAAGGCGACAAGGTCCGAGTGCTGACCGATATCCTCGGCGACGAGGATCATCTGGGCGACATGGACTTCAAGGTGGCAGGCACCGCCGCCGGCATCACCGCGATTCAGATGGACAACAAGGTCGGTGGCGTGACACGCGAAGTGATGCGCCAGGCGCTGCATCAGGCGCGCGATGCCCGGCTGTTCGTGCTCGAGGTGATGAACAAGGCGATACCCGCGCATCGCGCCGAGATGTCCACCTATGCGCCGCGCATCGTCACCCTGCATATCAAGCCCGACAAGATTCGCGACGTAATCGGACCGGGCGGCAAGGTGATTCGCGGCATCGTCGAGGACACCGGCTGCAAGATCGATATCGAGGACGACGGCAGCGTGCGTATCGCGTCCGCCGATGGCGTGGCGCTGGAGCGCGCGATCAACGCGATCCAGTCGATTACGGCCGAGCCCGAGATCGGGCGCATCTACAAGGGCACGGTCCGCAAGATCGTCGACTTTGGCGCGTTCGTCGAAATCATGCCCGGTACCGACGGGCTGGTGCATATCTCGCAGATGTCGCGCGAGCGCGTGCGGCGCGTCGAGGATGTGCTCAGCGAAGGCGACGAGGTGATGGTGAAGGTGCTCGAAGTCGATCGTTCCGGCAAGATCAGGCTCTCCCTGCGCGAGGCGCAGGAGGAACTCGAACAGCAGCGCGGCCAGTGATGAGCACGAGCACTCCAACGACGGTCCGCAAAAGCCGCCTCAGCAACGGCGTGCGCGTACTGACCGAATCGATGCCGCAGGTGCTGTCGGCGACCATCGGTGTGTGGGTCGAGAACGGCTCGCGCTACGAGACGCCGGAGCAAAGCGGGGTCTCGCACTTCATCGAGCATCTGCTGTTCAAGGGCACTCGCGATCGCACGGCCGCGCAGATCGCGGAGGAAATGGATGCGGTCGGCGGGGTGCTCAACGCCTTCACCGGCAAGGAATATACCTGCTACTACGCCAAGGTCCTCGGCGAAGACCTCACGATGGCCACCGATCTGCTGGCCGACCTGTTCCTCAACTCGGTCTTTGCGCAGGACGAGATCGATCGCGAACGCCAGGTCGTGCTGCAGGAGATTTCGCAGGCTGAAGACACCCCTGACGATTACATCCACGACCTCTTCAACCTGCGTTTCTGGCAGGGCCATCCGCTGGCGCTGCCGGTGTTCGGCAGCGTCGAGACGGTCAACGCGATCGCGCGCGATGTGCTGCTGCGCTTCATGGCCGATCGCTACCGGGCCGGGCGGATTTTCGTCGCCGCCGCCGGGATGGTCGATCACGACAAGCTGGTCGCGCAATGCGAGCGTCTGTTCGGCGCGATCGCGGGCGAGAGCCGCCCGGAGGCCACCACCCCGCCGGTCGATCGGCGCGTGCTGCTGAATTACGAGAAGAAGCTCGAACAGGCGCATATCTGTATCGGCGGACCCGGCATCGGCGCTGTCGATCCGATGCGGCATGCGAGCTATGTCCTGAACACCGCGCTGGGCGGCGGGATGTCGTCGCGGCTGTTCCAGGAAGTGCGCGAGAAGCGCGGCCGCGTCTATAGCATCTACTCGTTCATGTCTTCGCACATCGACTGCGGTTACTTCGGAATATATGCCGGCACCAACCCCGAATGGGTCGATGAAGTAATCGAGGTCACGCTCGGTGAGCTGCGCAAGGTCGCGCGCGAGGGGCTGCGCACGGCCGAGTTGACGCGCGCCAAGAGCCAGCTCAAGGGCAACATGGTGCTGGGACTCGAATCGACCGACAGCCGCATGCAGCGGCTGGCGCGCAACGAGATCTATTTCGGCCGCGACATCCCGATGGAAGAGATCGTCGCCTCGATCGAGGGCGTCACCAACGATCAGGTAACCGAGCTGGCCGCGCGATGCTTCCGGCCCGAAGCGATGGGTCTGGTGCTGCTGGGCGATCTCAAGGGCCGCCAGCTCACCGAAGCGATCTTCGCGCCGCTCCAGTAGCCCTCCGCGCGCCGGCCTCGTGTTGTCCATCGTTCGTTCCTCCGGACTTGTGGGTTAGTGGTCGGCGGTGAGCTTCACATTTGCGCTATGAACCGATAAATCCCTGTTTACGGGCCGTGAGTCATTGGAATCGGCTGAGGAAGGCGGAGGTATGAAAAACAATTCATCGAGAACGATGCTCGCAGCGCTGTTGCTGGTGCTCGTGGCGGTGGCGATGGGCGGATGTTCCGGCAGCCAGCCGCTGAGCGAGCGCGAAAAGGGCACCCTGATCGGCGGCGGTGTCGGCGCAGCGACCGGCGCGATTATCGGCGCCGCGGTCGGCGCGCCCGGAATTGGCGCGGCGATCGGCGGCGGAGTCGGGGCCGCGGGTGGCGCGCTGATCGGCAATGCGATGCAGAATCAGGCGACCGAGCAGAAGCAGACCGAGAGCCAGATCTCGCAACAGCAGCAGCAGATCGAGAAGCAGCAGCAAGAGCTCCAACAGCTCAAGAAGCAGCAGCAGACCGAGTAGAATCCCGCACGATTGCCGGATCGGCACGCGCGGCCAATCCGGCGCCCTTTCGATTTCAGCGCACCGATGCGAGGGGCGGCCGTGCGCCGCATGCCGCGATGCGACCGACGGTCAAGATAAAGCGGCTCAGGCGGTCTGACTCGCTGCCGATCCCGCGCTACCAGAGCGAGCACGCGGCCGGTCTCGACCTGATCGCCGACATCGATGCGCCGCTGACGCTGGCCCCGATGGCGCGTGCGGCTGTGCCAACCGGAATCGCCATCGCGATTCCGCCCGGCTTCGAAGGCCAGGTTCGTCCGCGCAGTGGACGCGCGCTCAGCGACGGCCTTACGCTGATCAACCCGCCCGGCACCATCGATGCCGACTATCGCGGCGAGGTGAAGGTGTTGCTGGTGAATCTCGGCGCCGCACCGGTAGTAATCGAGCGCGGTGATCGAATCGCCCAGCTCGTGATCGCGCCGGTCGTGCAAGCCGAGATCGTGGAAGTCGATGAGCTGGACGGCACATCGCGCGGCGATGGCGGCTTCGGCCACACCGGGCGCTGACCGGCTCGAAATCAACGGACGCTGATGCGGCGATGAATCATCTGCCGGAGCATGTACGCAAGAACCGCGCGAAGTGGGACGCTGACGCGGATAAGTTCGTCGCGGCGGGCGAGCGCGGCTGGGCACGGGAAACTCCGGTCTGGGGGATATGGCATGTCCGCGAGTCGGAGGTCCGCATGTTTCCCGACAACCTGACGGGAAAAGATGCGATCGAGCTCGGATGCGGCACTGCATATGTCTCGGCCTGGCTCGCACGGCGCGGGGCGCGCGTGGTCGCAATCGACAACTCGGATGCGCAGCTCGCCACGGCGCGGCGTATGCAGCGTCAGCACGGTCTCGACTTCCCGCTTATCCACGGCAACGCCGAGGAGATTGCCTACCCCGATGCGAGCTTCGATTTCGCCATCTCCGAATACGGCGCCTGCCTGTGGGCCGATCCGAATCGCTGGGTGCCCGAGGCCGCGCGCCTCATCCGCCCGGGCGGCCAACTGCTCTTCCTGACCAATTCGTACTTGATGCAACTGTGCATGCCGCCCGAGGACGATGTCGCCGCGACCGATCGCTTGCTGCGGCCGGCGTTCGGCATGTATCGCATCGAATGGCCGAGCGACCCGGGCGTCGAGTTTCACCTCTCGCACGGCGACTGGATTCGGCTGCTCAGGCGCTCGGGGTTCGAGATCGAGGATCTGATCGAGATTCGCCCGGCAGAGGGAGCAACGACGAATTATCCGTTCGTCACGCTGGAATGGGCGCGGCAGTGGCCATGCGAAGAGGTGTGGAAAGCGCGCAAGCGCGCATGAGGGAGCCTACTGCGGGATTCGACCCGCCGACATGAAAAGGAGAAATGTGCCAGCCGAGATCAACAAAATCAAGGAAAAACTACGTTTAGGGATCAGGGCTCGTAAACGGCTCTTAGTCCAGCAGGAAGACGAAATGAGCAAGATTCTGGAGTCCGATCCCAAACGTTCACAGAAAGAACGGGAGGAAAATCGGCGCGCGGTAGCGACGCAAGTCGCGGAATTGCAAGGGCGGCTAGACGCCTGCAGACCGTACATCACGCGAATCAAGTCTCTTGTTCCGAAGATATCAGACGAAACGGTTGAAGCCGCCTCTTACTTGTTGTTCTGCAAAGCGGCCCAGCATTTTGAAGCCATATTCCTTCTGACTGCCGAAGGGTTGAATATCCAAGCGTGTGAACTGATCCGCGCAATTTGCGAGGCGCTCGATTTGATAGTGCTCGTTCTTGTCGAAGGCCCAGACCGCCCGAATCTCAAAAAATGGTTTGATGGCGAGATCATTTCGAATGAAGAGGCTCGAGAGGCTGCGCATCGTTTTCTCAATCAAGGGCGAAGCGAAATGCAGCCCGTGAAGGAAACCAAAGCCGGGATCTACGCTGGTCTCTCGACGTACAGTCACATGTCATATGCCGCCCTGATGGACTCGATAGATGTCTACGCGAGGGATTTTGATTGGAATCGAGTCGCAGGATTCCACTACTCAAATGTGGGGAGCCTTCCCTTCGCTAAAGAGATGCTTCAGGCGATGATCATAACGCTGAAGCAGTTTTACCGGTTTCACTTGCGCGACGAGGTCTCGTTTTGGGAGCTGAACAAAATTCATGATGCCCCCGCCTGACTGTCCGCGATAACAATCGCGATGCGGTCCGAGCAGGATGCGCGCTTGCGCAGTCGTGCTAGACTTGTATCCGGATGAGCGCCAGCAACGAGGGTCACTCAGCGCTGCTCGCCGTCGGTCCGCTTGACGGCCGCTATCGCCGCATCACACGCGCGCTCGAACCCTACTTCAGCGAATTCGCGCTGATCCGCTTCCGCGTGCGCGTCGAGGTCCAGTGGTATCTCTCGCTGGCAGCCAGTCCCGCGCTCGAAGTACCGTCGAAACTTGATGCCGCGGCGGAACGCTGGATGCGCTCGCTCTACGCGGAGTTCTCGGTCGCCGATGCCGAGCGGGTGAAGGTGCTGGAGGCGACCACCAATCACGACGTCAAGGCGGTCGAATATTATCTGAAGGAACGCATCCAGGATGCGCGGCCGGAGCTGCCGGCTGAGATGGTCCATTTCGCCTGCACCTCGGAGGATATCAACAACCTCTCGTATGCGCTGATCCTCAAGGAGTTCTGCGCGACTGAACTCGGGCCGCGTATCGGCGCGACCATCGATGCGCTCGCCGAGTGCGCGCATCGCTACAAGTCGCTCGCGATGCTCAGCCGCACGCATGGTCAAGCCGCGACGCCGACCACGATGGGCAAGGAGTTCGCGATTTTCGCTGCGCGCCTCGAACGTCAGGCAGCACAGCTCGGCCGGCAGGAATTCCTCGGCAAGCTCAACGGCGCGGTCGGCAACTTCAACGCGCATCGATTTGCCGCGCCCGAAGTCGATTGGATCGAACATTCGCGCCGCTTTGTCGAGAGCTTCGGGCTGGTCTGGAACCCGCTCACCACGCAGATCGAGAGCCATGATTTCATCGCCGAGCTATGCGATCTCTCGGCGCGCATCGCCACCATCCTGCTCTCGCTGAGCCGCGATCTGTGGGGCTACATCTCGCTCGGCTATATCCGGCAGAGGGCGGTCGCTGGCGAGACCGGCTCATCGACGATGCCGCACAAGGTCAACCCGATCGACTTCGAGAATTGCGAGGGCAATGCGGGCCTCGCGATCGCGCTGTTTCAGCATCTGGCGGCCAAGCTGCCGGTCTCGCGATGGCAACGCGATCTGAGCGATTCGACCGCGCTGCGCAGCCTCGGCGCCGCGTTCGGCCATCTCTGGGTCGCGCTGGACGCGCTGAGCCGCGGGCTTGGCAAGATCGAGGTGGATGAGAATCGCATCGCCGCCGACCTGGCTGATGAGCAATCGTGGGAGGTGGTCGCCGAGGCGATCCAGACCCTGATGCGGCGGCGCGGGATGCCGCGGCCGTACGAGACCCTCAAGGAATTGACGCGCGGGCGGCCGGTGAGCCGCGAGATGATTCGCGAGTTCATCGCGGCGCTGCCGCTGGATCGCGAATCGAAGGCGGCGCTGGAGCGGCTCACGCCACAGAACTACGTCGGGCTGGCGGCCGAGCTGGTCGAGCGCTTCGCACCGCGCAAAGGCGGCGGCGATGTTCATAACCGGTAAGCACTGTTGATAAGATCTTGGGTGTCCCTGTTTGCAGCGGCGCGGAGCACCGGTAGTTACAAGGCAGCCTCCAGCATTCGGAGAAAATTCGGTGGAAGGGACACCTGAAAAGCTCGACATGTTCTACGAGGGTAAGGCCAAGAAGCTTTACTCGACTTCAGACCCCGACCTAGTGATCGCATATTTCAAGGACGACGCGACCGCCTTCAACGCAAAGAAGCGCGGCACCATCGAGGACAAGGGGCCGGTCAACAACCGGATGTCGGAGCTGTTCTTTACGCTGCTGGAGCGCGCCGGAGTCCGTACGCATTTCGTGCGGCGGCTGAACGATCGCGAGATGCTGTGCAAGCGGCTGCAAATCATCCCGGTCGAGGTCGTGGTGCGCAACATCGTGGCCGGGTCGCTGGCCAAGCGGCTGGGCCGCGAGGAAGGCGAGGCGCTGCCCCGGCCAATCCTCGAGTATTACTTTAAGTCCGATCCGCTCGACGATCCCCTGATTAACGCCGATCACGCGCTGGTCTTTGGCTGGGCGACCGCCGGCGAGTTGCGCCAAATCGATGCGATGGCGCTCAAGACCAACGACGTACTGCACCGTTTCCTCGACGAGCGTGGAATCATCCTGGTGGACCTCAAGCTCGAGTTCGGGCGCCATCATGGCGAGATCCTGCTCGGCGACGAGATCTGTCCCGACACCTGCCGCTTCTGGGACAAGACGACGCACGAAAAGCTCGACAAGGATCGCTTCCGCCGCGATTTGGGCGGAGTCGAGGAAGCGTACCACGAGATGCTGCGGCGCGTATCGAACTAGGCGCTCATCGCAAGGCCGCGGGCAGCGTACAATAGAAAACGAATCGGCGCGGGCCGCCAATCTGACAGGGAGACAGCTGGCTTGCAGGTAAAGGTGTTTGTAACTCCCAAGCGCGGGATTCTCGATCCGCAGGGCCGCGCGATCGAGCATTCGCTGAAGAGCCTCGGCTTCAATCAGGTCGGCCACGTCAACGTCGGCAAATATATTGTCCTTGAAATCGAAGCCGCCTCGGCCGCCGAGGCGCGCGAGATCGTTACGAAGATGTGCGATCAGCTGCTCGCCAACACGGTGATCGAAGACTATCGCGTCGAGTTGTCCGGCGGATGAAGTGGGGCGTCGTCACGTTCCCGGGTTCGCTGGATGACAGCGATTCGCTGTGGGCGTTGCGCGATGTGATGGGCCAGGACGCGGTGCCGCTGTGGCACAAGGACGAGAGCCTGCAGGGCGCGCAATGCATCGTGCTGCCCGGCGGCTTCAGCTACGGCGACTACTTGCGATGCGGCGCTATCGCGCGCTTCTCGCCGATCATGAAGAGCGTCGTGCGCTTCGCCAATGACGGCGGGCTGGTGCTCGGCACCTGCAACGGCTTTCAGATTCTCTGCGAGGCGCATCTGCTGCCTGGCGCGCTGACGCGCAATCGCTCGCTGTCGTTCATATGCGAGCGAGTCCACGTGCGCGTCGAGAACGACCGGACGCCGTTCACCCGCGCGATGCGCCGCGGCGAGGTGCTGCGCATGCCGATCAAGCATGGTGAGGGACTCTACGTCGCGCCGCCGGGCGAGCTCAGCCAGATGGAGGAGCGCGGGCAGGTGCTGCTGCGCTACACCGACGCGCGCGGCGAGCCGACCGACGCATCCAATCCCAATGGCTCGACGCACGCGATAGCCGGCGTCGCCAACCAGCGCTTCAACGTCTTCGGCCTGATGCCTCATCCGGAACATGCGGTCGAGGCGATGCTGGGCGGCGAAGACGGCCTCAAGCTTTTCCATTCGATAGTTCAAGGCGTCGGATGAGCGCACCCATCTCCTTGCCCGGCGAGCCGCGAGTCGATCTCGAGCAGGCGCGCGCGCACGGGATCACCGGCGACGAATACCGCGCGATCGAGCGTATCCTCGGGCGCACGCCAACCTTCACGGAGCTGGGCGTGTTCTCGGTGATGTGGTCGGAGCACTGCTCGTACAAGTCGTCTCGGCGCCATCTGCGGATGCTGCCGAATCGCGGCGAGCTGGTCGCGCAGGGTCCGGGCGAGAACGCCGGCGCGATCGACGTCGGCGACGGATGGCTCGCGGTGTTCAAGATCGAAAGCCACAACCATCCCTCCTACGTCGAGCCATACCAGGGCGCGGCGACCGGTGTGGGCGGAATCGTACGCGACATCTTCACGATGGGCGCACGGCCGATCGCCAGCCTCAACTCGCTCAAGTTCGGCTCGTTCGATCATCCGCGAACGCGCTACCTGCTGGGCGGCGTGGTCGGCGGAATCGGCGGCTACGGCAACTGCGTAGGTATCCCGACGGTCGGCGGGGAAGTGATGTTCGACGCGGCCTACAATGGCAACATCCTGGTCAACGCGTTCTGCCTCGGGCTGGTACGCCATGGTGAGATGCTCAGCGCGCGCGCCCGCGGCATCGGCAATCCGGTGCTCTATGTGGGCTCTGCCACTGGCCGCGACGGCATCCATGGCGCGAGCCTGCTCGCATCCGCGGAGTTCGATGCAAGCAGCGAGCAGAAGCGTCCGACCGTGCAGGTTGGCGATCCGTTCACGGAGAAGCTGCTAATCGAGGCGTGCCTTGAGGCGGCGCGCACTGGCGCGATCGTCGCGATACAGGACATGGGTGCGGCCGGTCTGACCTCGTCGTCGAGCGAGATGGCAGGCCGCGCGGAGGATCTCGGCATCGAGCTCGATCTCGACCAGGTGCCGCTGCGCGAGCCCGGCTTGACTCCATACGAGATCCTGCTGTCGGAGTCGCAGGAGCGGATGCTGATAGTCGCCGAGCGCGGCCGCGAGCACGAGCTGATGGCGGTGTTCGAGAAGTGGGACCTGCACGCGGTCGTGATTGGCGCAATCACCGGCGATCGGCGGTGGCGGGCGAGGTATCGTGGTCAGCTCGTTGCGGACATCCCCGTCGCCGCGATCAGCAGCGATGCGCCCGTATACGATCGGCCCGCCGCACCGCCGGCCCATGGCGCTACTTCGACGATCCTGGTTCGGCGTTCGGTGGCGATGTCGCCGCGTCCGGCCGAGGCGCTGCGCGCATTGCTGGACAATCCCAACGTCGGCTCGAAGCGATGGGTCTATCGGCAATACGACTCGCTGGTGCAGAGCAACACGATGGTCGGCCCGGGCAGCGATGCCGCCGTGCTCCGAATCAAGGGCAGCCGCCGCGGACTAGCGCTGCGCGTCGATTCAAAGCCGCGCGCATGCGCGCTCGATCCCTATCTCGGCGCGGCGGCGACGGTATGCGAGGCCGCGCTCAATATCGCCTGCGCGGGCGCGCGCCCGGTCGGTGTGAGCGATTGCCTGAACTATGGCAGTCCCGAGCGGCCCGAGATCATGTGGCAATTCATCCGCGGCGTAGAAGGAATCCGTGACGCCGCGCTGGCGCTCAAAACACCCGTGGTCAGCGGCAACGTCAGCTTCTACAACGAGACCGAGGGCCACGCCATTCCGCCCACGCCGACGATCGCGATGCTCGGCTTGCTCGGCGATGCGGGCAAGCGTCTCACGCAATATTTCAAGCATCCCGGCGACGAGATTGTGCTGGTCCGGACGGCGCCGCCATCGTTGGCGGCGAGCGAGTATGCGGCGATGTTCGGGGGCGATCAGGATTCGTTGCGCCCCATCGATTTCGCCCGCGAAGCGGCCTTGATCGATGCCTTGGTTGCGGCAGCCGAAGATGGGTTGATAAGCTCAGCTCATGATGTCTCCGACGGCGGGCTGGCCGTCGCGCTGGCGGAGATGTGCTTCAATCCTGACCAGACTCTGGGCGCCGAGGTGTTCGGCGCCGGTATTCCGACTGAAGGTGGCAGTCTCAGCGATGCGCAAGCGTTGTTCGGCGAGGGGCCTTCTGGCGTGATCATTTCCGTCTCCACGCGCAACCTCAAGCGCGTGACGGGGCTATTCACGACCGCAGGGCTGGCACCGCGAGCTATCGGCACCGTGACTGCCGAATCGAAGTTGCGAATCGCGCGCGTGATCGACGAAGACACTATCGCGCTCTCAGCCATCTATGAAGCCGCGTTGCCACGGAGGCTCGGCGGCGATGAATAACAATCCGGCTGGCGAGCTGTTCGTCGAGGAAGCCAAACTCGACGCCTTCCACGAGGAATGCGGCGTGTTCGGCGTCTTCGGCCATCCGGAGGCCGCTAACCTCGTCTACCTCGGGCTGTATGCGCTGCAGCATCGCGGACAGGAATCCGCCGGAATCGTCTCATCCAACGGCAAGTCACTGATCGCTCATCGCGGGATGGGGCTGGTTGCCGACGTCTTCGGCCCCGACGTGATCGAACGGCTCGAAGGCACCAGCGCGATCGGCCATAACCGCTATTCGACGACCGGTTCGACCTCGCTGAAAAACTGCCAGCCGCTGGTGGTCGAATATGCGGGCGGCGGGCTGGCGATTGCGCATAACGGCAATCTGGTCAACTTCCGCGAGCTGCGCGAAAAGCTCGAGACGCGCGGCTCGATCTTCCAGTCGTCATCGGACAGCGAAGTGATGATCCATCTGGTCGCCGCTGCGCAGGGCCGCACCGTCGCCGAGCGCGTGATCGAGGCGCTCGCGCAGGTGCGCGGCGCATACTCGCTGGCCTTCCTGACCGAGCACGAGATGATCGCGGCGCGCGACCCGCATGGCTTCCGGCCGCTGGTGCTGGGCCGGCTCAAGGATGCGCCGGTGATCGCTTCGGAGACCTGCGCGCTCGATCTGGTGCGCGCCGAGTACGTGCGCGAGATCGAGCCGGGCGAGGTGCTGGTCATCAACGAGGCGGGGATGGAATCGCTGCGGCCGTTTCCCAAGATGCCGGCCCGCCGGTGCGTCTTCGAGTACGTCTACTTCGCGCGGCCCGACAGCCTGCTCTACGGCCGCAGTGTTTACGAGGTCCGCAAGCAGCAGGGGCGGGCGCTGGCGCGCGAATGCCCGGCTCATGCCGACTTGGTTGTCGCGGTGCCCGATTCCGGCGTGCCAGCCGCGATCGGCTATGCCGAACAAGCCGGCCTGCCGTTCGAGATGGGGCTGATTCGCAGCCACTATGTCGGCCGCACTTTCATCGAGCCGCGCCAGTCGATTCGCCACTTCGGCGTGAAGATCAAGTACAACCCGGTGCAAGCCGTGCTCGACGGCAAACGCGTCGTGCTGGTCGAGGATTCGCTGGTGCGCGGCACGACGCTGAGCAAAGTGATCCCGATGCTGCGGCAGGCGGGCGCGCGCGAGGTCCATATGCGGATCGCGGCGCCGCCGACCACTAATTCGTGCTTCTACGGAATCGACACGCCGACGCGCGACGAGCTGCTCGCGTCGCATCAGTCGGTCGAGGAGATTCGCCGCTTTATCGGCGCAGACTCGCTTGGCTATCTGAGCTGGGACGGGCTCTACTCGTTCCTCGGCGAGCGGCGCGAGGGCTTCTGCGATGCCTGCTTCACCGGCGACTATCCGGTCGAGATCCCGGAGCCGCAGGGCGTGCATCAACTACATCTGTTTGAGGCCGCCGAGCGCCGCTGACGCCCGATCGGCGGGTGATGCCGAACATAATGCGCGCGAACACCAACCTTACTTGCATCATGATCGGCGAACGCGTCGCTGACTGGATGCGAGCGGAAGTCTAGCCGACAGCGATCATCGCTAGCCGGCGCCTGCGCATCGTCGCCCGCTTGCCGAATGAATTTAAGTTACGCGGCCTTGGCGACGGTCTTGCCAGGGGTAAGTTTGCATTCGACAAACTTCCCGTCCTTCATTACTACGTCGAGATTGTCGCGGTTCTGCAGCACGGTAATGTCTTTGACCGGATCGCCGTTAATCACGAGCAGGTCAGCGAGCTTGCCGGCTTCGATTGTTCCAAGCTCGTCTTCCATGCCGAGCAATTCGGCGCCGTTGCGGGTGGCCCAGCCGATTACGTCAAGCGCTGGAATCCCCGCCCCCTTGACGTAAGCCTCGAGCTCCTTCGCATAGTCGCCATGGGGCAGCGGGCCGACGCCGAAATCGTCGCCAACGAGCAACTTGACGCCGGCCGCATTGGCCTTGGGGATCATCTTGTACGAATGCTCGAGTCCGCGCTCCATCTCGTCATCGAGAAATGCGGCCTTGCCGGTGCGCCGCTTCTCCTCGACCACCAGGTATGGGAAGTAGAGGCTCGGTGTCACGAAGGTTCCCTGCTCGACGAGGCGCCCGATACATTCGTCGTCCATCTGATCGCAATGGTCGATAAGGTCGAGTTTGGCGTCGAGTCCGGCGAGGATGCCACGCTTGGAAACGATGTGACCGCGGATCTTCCTACCGCGTTCGTGTGCGGTGTCGGCGGCGGACTTCATTTCCTCAATCGTCATCGTCATGACGCTACCGGGCCACGCAAGACCGTGTCCGCCGGTCGGGTAGAGCTTGATGATATCGACGCCCTGCTTGATTTCGTCACGCACCGCTTTGCGGAACTCCTCGGGACCGTCGCAGATAAGGCCGACCCCCTCCATCTGGAATTTCCACCAGGTGGGATGAATATCGACTGAATCGCCAGTGGTAACGACATCGCGCCCGCAGGCCATCAAGCGCGGTCCGGGAATCATTCCCTGGTTGATCGCTCGTTTGAGCGTGACGTCGATATTGTGCACCGTGCCCGCGCCGACTGCGCCAGTGAAGCCGCAGCGTAACAGCAACTCGGCATTTTTCGCAGCGATCAAAGTGAGCATCGTCGCTGGATGCTTCATATCGATATCGGAGAGATTGTCGACGTTGTCGTACGCGACGTGGTAGTGGCACTGGATCATCCCCGGCATCAGCGAGCGGCCCGCAAGGTCGTAAACGACGTCGTTGGCCGAAGACTTAGGGGCGTCGCCGTTGGCGGCCACCGCAGTGATGTGCTGGCCTTCGACCACAACGGTCACATTTTTCCTCGGTGCGTTGCGACCGTCGATCAGGTTTGCGCGGTGGAAGAAGGTGCGTCCCATGTCAGTTACCCCCTGTCGGTTGGCGTCGTCAACGTTTGCGATTTTCCAGAAAAGGTATCTTACTCAGAGCGCACTCGCTTGGCTATCTGAGCTGGGACGGGCTCTACTCGTTCCTCGGCGAACGGCGCGAGGGCTTCTGCGATGCCTGTTTCACCGGCGACTATCCGGTCGAGATTCCCGAGTCGCAGGGCATCCATCAATTGCATCTGTTCGAGGCCGCCGAGCGCCGCTGACGGTCTCCGAGACGCGCCCGGCCGCTCTCCGGCGGCTCACGCGAGATAGCCAGCGAGCGGGCATCGCGCGGCCGCGCTCTTTGATCGCCGGTCTCGGTGAGATAGAAGACTTCCTTATCCACCAGTTCAGTCCAAGGCAGGGTCGCGAAGATGGCTGAGATGCGAATTCTCGAGGCGGGCAACGCCGATTACCTCAAGGTCGATCCCGACGGCTATCGCGCCTGGGTGCGTGAGCATAAGCCGCATCAGATGGTCTCCAAGCTGATGAATGAACATGAGGCGGTGGAAAAGTTCGTTCATGACGGCGACTACCTTGCCTACGACTGCAACTACTTCCAGCGCGGGCCCTCGTCGCTGATTCGCGAGATCATCCGCCAGCGCCGGCGCCGGCTCTGGATATGCGGCAAGTTCACTTACGTGGCATGCGCGCTGCTGGTCGAAGCCGGATGCGCCGACCGCATCGATATCGGTTTCATCGGCTTCGGTCCATGGATCTCGCGCGCGGTGCGCGAGGGCAAATGCAAGATCTATGAGTACTCCAACGCGATCATGACGCTGCGCCTGAAAGCCGGCGCGATGGGTCTGCCGTTCCTGCCCGTACGCAGTTTCGGCGGCACCGACGGCTTCGCCCGCTCGGGCTGCAAGTTGATCGAAGATCCCTACACCGGCCAGCCGATTATCCTGGTGCCCGCGATCAATCCCGACGTGGCCGTGATTCACGTGCATCAGGCCGACGAGTTCGGCAACGCGCGAGTCTTCGGCACCGGCATCGCGCATCAGGAATGCGCGCTCGCTTCCAAGCGCGTCATCCTTTCGACCGAGGAGATCGTCAGCACCGATGAGATCCGGCGCGATCCGTCGCGCACCTCGATCCCGCACTTCACGGTCGATGCGGTGGTGCATGCGCCGTTCGGCGCGTATCCGGGTATCGTGCAGGGTTACTACGCATCCGATCCGGCGGGCGTCATCGAGGCTATGGGAGCCATGTTCCGCGGAGACTTCCGCGAGTACCTGAACAAGCACGTGCATTCGGTCGCCTCGCACGAGGACTATCTCGACAAGGTCGTTGGTGCGAAGAAGCTCGCCGAGATCCGCAGCCGCGAGACCATCCGCGAGGGTTACAGCGCATGAGCACCCCAGCCACCAACTTCAACGAACGCGAACATGTCATCTGCCAGGTCGCACGCCTGGTCGAAGACCGTTACATCTACTGGGTCGGCGGCGGCGGCGAGCCGCTCAGCACGGCGCTGCTCGCCAAGCGCGTTCACGCGCCGAACCTGCAATATCTGACCGAAGATGGGGTAGTCGGACCCGAAGCGCTGGTGCCATTCGATCCACTGATGACCATGATCAGTTCGCGCGCAAACTATCGCGCGCTGCAGTGGGCGACGATGAACTACGCGGCCGACATCGCGCACCTGGGCTACGTCGACTACGGCATCCTAAACACATTACAGGTCGATCGCTACGGCAACATCAACTCGACGGTGACCGGCAAATACGAAGGCGGCGAGGGACGGCGCTTCGGCGGGCCCGGCGGCGCCGACACTATCGCGGCGCTGGCGTGGCGCACGATCCTGATGACCGATCAGCAGAAGCGCAAGTTCGTCGATCGCGTCGACTTCATCTCGTCGCCCGGCTTCCTTGAGGGTCCGGGGGCGCGCGAGCGCCATGGATTACCGCCCAACACCGGACCATGGCGGGTTTACACGCCGTGGGCGATGTTCGGCTATGACACCGACTGCCAGCTGATGCTGCAAGGAATCTCGCCGTTCGTCTCGGTCGACCAGGTGCTCTCCGAGATGAGCTTCAAGCCGAAGATGGCGGCACAGCTCGATATCCTGCACGTGCCCACCGAAGAGGAGTTAATCGTACTTCGCACGCAGATCGATGTCGCCGGTCAGACCACCGATCGCGGGCGATGGATCGAGTTACGCGACGGCAAGTACATGTTCGCCGACCAGTAAGCCGCGCCGCCAGCCACAGCATCGGGATAGTCCCATGAATGGGACATAAAATCGCGGTGCCGTGCGAGCACGGTTTGACTCGCGCGCGCACCGCGCAGTACGGTATTTTCCGGGCAATTGGTTTTATTTAGCAATGATTTGCGGAGGCACGCTATGAGCAGGGATTTTGAATTCAAGCAGCTTCTGCGCGCATATCGCCTGGGCGTCATAAGCGAAGCGGTCTTCGAGCAGGAGATGGGCAATCTCGAGAAGGCGCCGTCGAGCAACGGCTCGGCGACCGCCGAGTTCCGCGCCTTTAATCGCAGCTACCGATCAGAGCGCGAAGCGATCCTCGACTTCCTGGACAGAGCCCGCGTCGGCGAGGGCACGGCGGCGGTCGCGCTGCCCAAGTGGATCGCGGTGAGCAAGACCGATTGCCTGATCGGGGGGCTCAGGATGGTATGCGAGCGCGAGGGCTATCATGCGCGCCAGTTCGAGCAGCGTCTGCTCGAGTTGGGTGGCGAGAAGAAGGAAGCGATGACCGACGAGGCGCGCAAGTACATTGACTTCGTCGCCGACCCCAACATCTCGGACGCCGAAAAGCTGCTGCGCGTTACCTCGATAGTTCCCGACGTCAAGGCGGCGATTCAGCCGATCATCGACTTCGCCGAGAGCATCAAGGAAGACCAGCACACCAAGGAGATGGTGGCGCTGTTCGCGCAGGACGAGATGTCGAGCGCGACCTGGCTGGTGGCGGCGTGCAAGATGCTCAACCCGCAGCTCAAGAGCCCGCCGGCTGAAGCGCGCACATCGATGTAGTAGCGGTCCACTCCAAATTGCGACTCGGACGGCGGGCGGGATTCCATCCCGTCCGCCGTTTCTCTCTGCGCCCGCTAACGCCGGATATGGCGATCGCGCTAGACTCCCGGCGGGAATCGCCACGATGGATTTCTCCTATACCGCCGAGCAGGAGGCGTTTCGCCGCGAAGTGCGCCGCTGGCTCGACCAGAACCTGCCGCGCGAGCTGTGCGTCGATGACGCCGCCGACGAGCGCGTCGCACCCAATCGCGAGATCTTCGAGAAGCGCCGCGCGTGGCAAGGCGCGTTGCACGCCGCCGGATGGGCGGGCGTCTCGTGGCCGAAGGAATATGGCGGCCGCGGGGCATCGATGATCGAGCAGGTGATCTACGACGAGGAATATGCGCGGGCGCGGGCGCCCGTATTGCCGGGTTACTCGGGCCTCGGGATGTGCGGGCCGACGCTGATGCAATGGGGCACCGACGAGCAGAAGCACCGTTTTATCCCGCGAATTCTCAGCGGTGAAGACATCTGGTGCCAGGGATACTCGGAGCCCAATGCGGGATCGGATCTCGCGTCGCTGCAAACGCGTGCGGAGGATCGCGGCGATTATTTCGTGCTCAACGGCTCGAAGATTTGGACCTCGGGCGCGCAGTACGCCGACTGGATCTTTATGCTCGCGCGAACCGATCCCGCCGCCCCCAAACATCGCGGCATCAGCTACCTGCTGCTCGACATGAGAAGCAAAGGCGTCGAGGTCCGGCCGCTGGTGCTGATGAACGGCCACGAGCATTTCAACCAGGTCTTCTTCGAGGACGTACAGGTGCCGCGCGAGAACCTCGTCGGCCCGAAGAATGAAGGCTGGAAAGTCTCGACCACCACGCTGATGTTCGAGCGCAGCGGCGGTGGGGGTGGCGGCCATAGCGCACAGGTGAAGCGGCTTGCGGAACTTGCACGGCGGGTCGAGCTCGGCGGCGTTCCCGCATGGGAACATTCGTGGGTGCGCCAGCGCCTCGCGCAATTCGCGATCGATTGCGAAGCGATCAAGTACACCCGGCTGCGCTCGCTAACGCGCCGGCTCAAGGGACAGCCGCCCGGACCCGAGGGCTCGGTGCTCAAGCTGTTCGGTTCCGAGCTGGGCGTGCGCATCGCGCAGTTCGCAACCGAACTGCTGGGGCAACACGCGCTGCTCGGCGAGCCTACCGGCCTGGTGCCGGACGCGCCGCGATGGCTGAATCGGGTGCTCAGCTCGCGTCAGTACACAATCGCCGGCGGCACCAGCGAGATCCAGCGCAATATCATCGGCGATCGCACCTTGGGCCTGCCGCGCAATTGATCGGCGCGAGCCGCCGGTGCGAAACGGATAACGGCGGCGCCGTGCGCCGCGTCGAAAGGACCAAGAAATGGCGGACGAGAAACAGATCGACTGGGCCAAGGCGCGCAAGTTCTCCGAACAGGTGGCCGGCGATGTCGCAGCCACGATGCACGCGGTGATGAGCTACTTGGGCGATCGGCTCGGCATCTTCAAGGCGATGGCGGAGAGCGGGCCGGTCACCGTCGAGCAGCTCGCATCGCGCACCGGGCTCAATGAGCGCTACATCCGCGAATGGCTGGGCTCGATGGCGGCGTCGAAATACGTCGAGTATCGGCCCGACGCGCAGACCTACTATCTGCCGCCCGAGCATGCGCTCTCGCTGGCCGACGAGGACTCGCTGTTTTTCTTTGGTGGCTTCATCGGCGGCATCGTGGGGAATATTTCGGTGGCGCCGAAAGTCGCCGAGGCGTTCAAGACCGGCAAGGGCGTGCCGCAGAGCGAATATCCGCCCGAAGTATTCGAGTCGATCGAGCGCGGCAGCGCGCCGCTGTATAAGCATCGGCTGGTCAAGCAATGGCTGGCGGCGATGCCGCACGTGGTCGCCAAGCTGGAGCAGGGTGGCAGCGCCGCCGATGTTGGCTGTGGGAGCGGCCGCGCCGCGATCACGATCGCGCAGGCGTTCCCCAAGGCGCAGGTCGCCGGCTTCGATGTCCACGCCGGGTCGATCGAGCGCGCGCGCGCCAATGCGGCCGCGGCCGGCGTCGCCGATCATGCGGCGTTTAACGTCGTCGATGCGACGCGGCTGCCCGAGCGCCGTTTCGACTTCATCTCGACTTTCGAGGTGGTGCACGACTCGGTCGATCCGCTCGGGCTGATGACCTCGATCCGCAAGGCGCTGAGGCCCGGCGGCAGCTACCTGATGGTCGAGCTCAACGTCTCGCCCAAGCTCGAGGAAAACATCACCACGTTCGGGCGGATGCTCTACTCCGTCAGCACGCTCTATTGCATGACCGTCTCGCTTGCGCATGGCGGAGCGGGTATAGGCGCCGTGATGGGCGAACCGAAGGCGCGCGAGCTGGCGGGGCAAGCCGGCTTTACGCAATTTCAGCGGCTGCCAATCAAGGATAACTTTTACGCGCTGTACGAATTGCGCGCGTGAAGCCGCATTCCGCCTGATGCGGCATTCGAGTCGGAGGTATCAAAATGCGACCCATCGCGTACGCCGATCGCCTCAACGAGTTCTATCGCAGCAACGGCTTTCCGCCCTACCGATGGTCGGTGAATGACAGTGCGCCGCTCGCGCCGCTTCGCAAGCCGCTTGCGCAATGCACGGTCGCGATCCTGACCTCGGGCGGCGTCTCGCGCAAAGACGCGCCGCCCTTCAATCCCAAGGCGCGCAACGATCTGCGGGTGGATGCGATTCCGAGCGACACTTCAGCCGGCTTCTTCGCCGTCAACGATGACTACTACCACCATGCCGACGCCGATCGCGATATCAATTGCATCTTCCCACTTGAGCGGCTGCGTGAACTGGCCCGCGAGGCCGTGATCGGCGCGGTCGCGCCGCATCATTACAGCGGCTTCATGGGCCGGATCTATACCCGCACCGCCGTGATCGAAGATGCCGCGCCGGCGCTGGTCCGGTGCCTGCGCGAGGAGGCCGTGGACGCGATCGTGATGGTCCCTGCTTGACCGCTGGATCACCAGACCGTCGGTCTGGCCGCCCGCGTAGTCGAGGAGTCGGGGATTCCCACCGTGGTCGTTTCCACCGGCCGCGACCTGAGCGCCCAAGTCAGGCCGCCGCGAACCCTGTTCGTCAACTTCCCGATGGGCAATCCGTTCGGACGGCCCTTCGACCGCGGGCGGCAGCGGACGATTCTGCTTGATGCGCTGCACATGCTGGAATCGGCGCGGAGCGGGGGCGAACTGGTTGATCTGCCCTATGAATGGGGTGAGGATTTCGGCATGAATCTCGGTTCGGGGTACGGCAGCAGCACCTAGACACCGTCATGCTTGCCTTGGTGGCCTTCTTGCCACATCTCGATTGAACAAGTGACGGCTCAGCCCGCGCCGCCTGCGATGGTTATGCCTGCCGCCTCCCCCGCGTCGGCCGCAGCAGCGGGCGCGCGCGGCGAGCGCTGGCAATGGTGGCTGACCGCGGCGCTGGTCGCGCTCGTTGCGATGCTGGCGGTGCATCGCCTGCGCGACTTCCCTTACCATCCGAGCTGGATCGCGGCGTTCTGCGGCATCGCGCAGGTCTGGCGCGAGACGCTGTGGGCGACCGTCAAGGTCTGGACGTTCCTCGCGATAGCACTCGCGATCGCTACCGGCGCGGTGCGCCGGATCGCTCCCCAACTTGACCGCATCGATGCGATCCTCGCGGGTGCAGGTGGCCTCTGGTTCCTCTCGTATCTCCTCGGCCAACTGCTGGGCCCGCTCGGCCTGCTGCGCACCATAACGCTCTGGATCCTGTTTGCCGCTGCCGGGATGTGGCTGTGGATCGATCGTCGCATGCGGATGGTGAACGAGGCGGGCGCACCGGCGGTGCCGCGCCATCCGTTCACGCCCGGTCAGAAGATGGCGATGCTCGCGGTCGGGCTGCTGGCGCTGTCGATGCTTCCGATGCAGCTCGCGTCGCCGGTCGTACCGTTTATGGACGTGCTCTCATACCCCGCCAGCGTTCAGCGCATCCTGACCTTCGGCGTCTATCAGCCGTTCGACAACGATCCGTACGGACTGTGGGGGCCGTATGCGCAAACGCCATCGCTCGAGCTGTTCTACGCGGTGATCGCGCTCGCCAGCCACTCGCGCCTGGCGGTACTGGCGGAGAGCGCGATGATGCTCCCGATGGCGGCGCTGCTAATCTTCGGGACATATCGCTTGGGCGCGACGTTGTTCGGCGATGCGGCGGGCGGCATGGCGTCGCTGTTCCTGTTTTTCACGTGCATCTTTCGCCGGGCGCAGGGGATGCGTGGTACGGCGGTCGATTTCGCGCTGGTCGGGCTGGGGCTGGCCTTCTTCCTCGATTCGCGCCGCGGCCGCATGCTGATGGCGCTGGGCGCGATGCTGCTCGGCACTTCGGTCGCCGCCCATGCGATCGATGGCGGGCTGGCGATGCTGATCGCGGGCGCTGCGCTGCTCGTTTGGATACTCGAACAGGACTACTCGCGATTCTTCGCCGGCGTCGGTTGTCTTGCGGGCGCGACGTTAATCACGGTGCCGGAGTTCGCAATTGGGCTGGCGCGTCCGATCCCATATCCGGTCCTGCCGCTGGCGACGCTGGCAGGCGCCGGGGTGATCGTGTTCTCAGTTTCGACGTTGTCTGAGGTGGCTCCGGAAGGCACTGGCGATCGCTCCTCGTGGTTCAATTGGACGGCGCTCGCATTGCTGGCCGCGGGTGCAATCCACTCGCAACTGCACGGCGGCGGTTCTCTGTACGAGGGCGTCTCGGCGCATCTGCCGCTGCTGTTCCTGTTCGCGACGGGTGGGTTACTGGCGCTCGCCGCCATGTGGTTCAACGATCGGCGCGCCTACCCGGCGGCGGGGCTGGCGGTCTTCGCGCTGCTGCTCGGAGTCCTTCGCGACTACCTCGCGCGGCATTTGGACGCGATCGCCTCGAATCCATCGACGCGGATGATGGTCTCGGACATCGGGATCAAGATCTGGGACTACTGGTCGCCATACTTTCTGATCTTCCCGGCCGGGTTCCTGTTCGCGCGCTTCTACGAGCGCGGTTCGAAGCCGTTCACGATGCTCGCGATCCTCATGATCCTGATCTACCCGTGGTACGCTTGGCGGCAGCCGGTCGACTATGACTCGGACGAGCATTCGATTGCCGAGCAATGGGGCTTCAACCTCGCTACCGCCGCCGACGGCTACTGGGCGGGGACGCCCGACCGGCGCTGGACGTATGGTCCCGAGGAGCACGCGCTGCTCGACGCGATTCGCGCCGAGATCTCCGCCGGGCGCATCACAGCTGCCACCCATATCCTCCATCTCACGCGCTCGACTGGTGCGTGGTGGAGCCTTGTCCAGGTGCCAGTCTTCACCGGCGTGAACGACGACCCGATCGAGTACGAGCATCATCCCGACAACCTCTGGGAGGCAGGTGGCCGCGTCCGCGGCATCGAGTCGCTGACGAACGCGCTCGCCACCAAGCCGCCGTACATTTTCACGCAGACGCAACCGCCGCCGGCGATGAAAATACCGCCCGAGGGCTATGACGAGATCTTTCATCGCAACTACATGCGGCTCTATCGCCGCCGCAGTTTGAGTTCCGTGGCTGGAAAGTGACTGGGGCGGTGGCTCACCGGAATTCCGGCAGTGGGGCAGACGGCGCGCCGCGCGCTGGCGCGTGGGTCGCATCGGGCACGAGCGCGGTGATCGTCGTCGTCGCGGTGGCAGTCCTGTGGGGGCTCGCGCTCTACCGGCTGCGCGGAATGCCTTATTCGCGCGATTTTGCCGTGATGGGGCATGCGATCTGGGAGTTGCTCCCGGTTACGGGGTGGACCGCGCTCAAGGTGGCAGAGTTCTGGGGGCTGACCGGCGCGGTGCTCGCCGGGCTGCTACTGAGGTTCGATCCAGCGCTCGATGTCTTCGACGCCGCGCTGGCCGGCGCAGCGGGCGTATGGGTCACAGCGTACGTCGGCGGTACTGCGCTCGGTCCGATCGGGTTGTTCCGCGCACCTGTGATCTGGATCGCGCTCGCGGCTGGTGCGATTTCGCTAGTGCGGCGTCCTCCCGCGATTCGGGCTGGTGCGCCGAGCTTCGGCCAGAAGCTTGCGCTGCTCGCCTTCGCGCTGAGCGCGATTGGACTTCTCCCGCTCCAGCTCGCCTCGCCGATCGTACCGACGATGGACGCGCTGTCATGGCCGGCGGCGGCGCAGCGCATCGTGACGTTCGGCGTCTATTTACCCTTCAACAACGATCCGTACGGATGCTGGGGACCGAACACCCAAACGCCGGCGCTCGAACTGTTCTATGCGCTGCTGACGATGGCGACACACACCAGGCTCGCGGTACTCGCAGAAAGCGCCACGATCCTCCCGATGACGGCGCTGATGATCTTTGCGACCTACCGCCTGGGCGCCTCATTACTCGACGATACGGGCGGGGGCGCGGCCGCGCTGCTGCTCGCAATGACGACGATATTCCGCAAGATACCCTCGATGCGCGGTACCGCGGTGGCGGTCGCGATGGTCGCGGTCGGACTCGCTTTCTTTCTCGACCGGCGCCGCAGCCGCACACTCATGGCTCTGGGAGCCATCGCCTTGGGCACAGCGATCGCCTCGCACGCGATCGAGGGAGGGCTCGGGCTAATCGCCGCGGGTGCGGCGGTTATCCTATGGCTGGCGGCGCGCGACCTGCCGCGCTTCATCGCCGGCGCGGCCTGCCTGGGGGGTGCAGTGCTGATCGCCGCGCCCGAGCTGGCGATCGCAACTTCCACGCGCATGCCGGCAATGTCGCTCCCGCTGTTTCAGATCGCGGGGATTGGAGTGATCTGCGGATCCGCCGCCAACTTCGGGACACGCCCGCTGCGGTACGTAGCGGGCATCGCGGTGTGGCTGATGCGCGCATCGGTCGTCGCGCTGATCGTGGCGGTCGCATGGCAGCATGCCTCGATGCGCGGTTCGATCTACGAGCAACTGCTCGGACATTTCCCGCTCCTGAGCCTGTTCACCTTCGGCGGTCTGATCGTGCTGCTCGCAAACGAGTCCGAGGGCTGCGAACCCTCCGCGGTGTGGGCAATCGTGATCGCGCTGCTGCTGCCGTTCGCGGCTGAATATCTGCTCGCCTTCCTTCGCTCGTCCGCAACCAGCAAGCTGCTTGATTTTTCGATTTCCGATCTGCACTACAAGCTCGCCGAATACTGGACGCCGTTTCTGATGGTCTTACCCGCCGCGGCGCTGGCCGCGCTGGCGCTGGAACGATGGTCGCGGATGCTCGGAGTTCTCGCGATGCTGGCCCTATTGATCTATCCGTGGCGCTACGATTCCAAGCTCAACTACGACTACGCGCAGCACTCGATCCCGGAGGACGCGCTGGTCGACTTCAGCATCGCTTCCAACGGCTACTGGACCGGCACTCCCAATTGGCGCTGGACGACCGGACCTGACGAGCTCGCGCTGCTTGACGTGCTCCGGGCCGAGCGGGCTGCTGGGATGATTACTCCCGCCACTCACATCCTGCATCTGACTCACGACGTCACGCCCTTCACGAATTGGGCGCGCTTCGCGGTCTTCACGGGAATCAATGCTGATCCGATGGTAGTCGAGCCGGCGGAATTTCCGATGTTGCTGGCGGGTGGCCGGGTCCGCCATATTTCGAAGGTCGCCGAAGCTGTTGCCCAACGCCCACCATATATTCTGATGCAGATCGATCCCGACCGTTGGCTGAAGATTCCGATTCCCGGCTATGAGCAGATCTTCGCGAGCGGCCGCCTCAAACTCTATCGGCGCCGGTCTCCGCCGGTCGTGCAGGGCGAATGATCGGCTGCGTGTCGCGAGTGTAAGTGGAGTTCAGCCGCGCGTGCGATCGTACCGATCGGGGATCAGCACCCGCGATGGCACGACTTGCTCGGTGGCGCCCGGCGGCTGCCAGAGAAACCTCGCGGAGGCGTCGCCTGCGATATTGCGCTCGCCGAGTTCAATCGAATGAAGCCCGGCCGTGAGCTCGATATTGCCGAATGTGCGCGGATGGGCGGTTGCTCCGGAATCGGCGATCACGTCGCGGCCGTCGATCCTGAGCCACCCGGTGTCATCGGCGATGATCGCGAAGCGGTAGAGACCGCTGCGCGGCGCATCAAGCTTGCCGGTCCACGTCACGAACGACGGAAAGGGCAGCGCGCCCAGTTGTGTGACGTTCTGGAAGTCGACGTTGCGGTCGACGCGCACGATATGTGGCGGGAAGCCATTTGGCCGCAGCCCCTCGTAGTATCGTCCCAGCAGGCCCGAGGCCGCGCTCAGCGTCGGCGAAGGCACCATCGCACCGATCGTCGGTGGCGCGAACAGTGCGATGATCGCGAGCACAACCGCCCCTGCGGCCAAGTCCTGCTGGCGGACGCGCGGCGACACTTCGATGAAGTCAATCAATTCCGTTGCGCCTGCGATCCACACCAGCGCGAGCGGCCACAGCTGCATCGCAGGCGGCAATCCCAGCAGCTTGCCGAGATTGAACGCCACCGAGTCTCCGGCCACCGGAGCGCCGCCGAAATAGGTGCTCTTGTTGTAGGCGAGATCGCCACGCAGATACGCCGGCAGCGCGAAATCGCGCAAGGGATTGGCGTACTCGTATGGGAAGTGCGGCTCGACCGAGGTCGCGACCAGCATCAGCAGCGCCGAGAGCATCGCCAGCGCGCCGAACAGGTAGTCAGCCGCGTGCGGCAGGAAGGCCAGCGTGAAGACCATGAACGGTATCGCCGCCACGATCTGCCGCGGGCCGGTCGCCGTTCCGCCGCCCCACGAGACCGTCGATTCGCCGTACGATGCGTTGAAAAGGATGAACGCGACGACTACGAAGGCGACGGTCGCGAACTCCGCCCGCCATCGGCGCTGGCGCCACAGGTACAGCAGCCCGGGGATGGTCAGAAGCAGGACCGGATTGCAGAAGAAAAGTCCGCGCTGGGGATCGATCAGGATATTCCACAAAATCCTGATGCGTGGGTAGGTTAGCCCGACGAACCCGACCGTCTGCTCGCGGAATTGCGAGTTCTCCGGGAGGCTGAGCGCCTGGTAGCTAAAGAACAGCGGGCCGCCGAAGGCCAGTTGATTGTGAAGGAACATCGCCAGCGCTATCAGGCCCGCGCCCGCCGCGAACGCCGCGACCTCGCCCCATCGATCGAGTTTCCATAGCGCGTAGATTCCAATCGCTGCCGCGATGAGCAGCGCCGGATAGTCATTCAATACTGCCCAGCCGGCCAGCACGCCGGCCAAGGCGCTCCATCCAATGCCCTCGCGGGACCGCGACGTCGCGAGAATGTAGAATGAGCTGAAAGCGCATACGCCGGCGATCGGCTCGCCGGTCATCTCGGTCGCATATGGGAACATGATCGTGGCCAGCGCCATCGTCAGCGCCGTCGCCACCGAGCGCCCCGCTCCTGCGCCGGTGAAGCGCGCGAAGCGGTACATGATCACCGTCAGGCAGGCGACCAGCAGACTGACCGACAGCACTGTGGTCATCCAAGTCGCGAGTGCCCAGTAGAGCCCTTCCTCGCGGATGTGAAACGGCGCAAGCATCGCGCGGACCAGCGACCATTGCAGGATCCCCGTGAGCGCGCCGCCGGGCGCCTTCACCGAGTAGATGTGCCCCTTGAAGTTGACGATATCGGCGGTGTTGTAGCCCGCGAAGCCATCGATCCAGATCGAGCCGCGCTCCAGGATCGAGCGCATCAGGTCGAAGCGGCAAGCCGTACTGTGATCGGAGGCTTGATAAAAGAACGCGAAGCTCAGAAATGCAGTGAGGAATAGCGCGATCTCGATCCGGCGATCATTGGCCTTCGGTCCCGAGTCTGGCGCCGGGCTTGGTTCATCACGCGCAAGTTGTTGCTGACGGTCGCGGATGGCGCGTAGCCATCCACGCAGCGCCGCGATCCCGCCGCCGGAAAGTTCTCCCGTGGCGCGCGAGTCGGTGCGATCGCCATGGCTGGGCGGCGATCCCCAACCGCCCGTGATGCGCCAGACGATCAGCGCGAGCAGCACCAGCGAGGCGACGATCTCGATCATCAGCCATCCGCCCTCACTGCCACCGCCGCCGCCCGAAGGCGGCGCGGCGGCCGGCTGGGGATTGCGAACTCGTTCAAGGTCGAACTGGGCGGGAGCATCGGACGCTGGCGCGGCCGCCTTGATCGCGCGCGCGCCGCGGAAGAACGCCTTGCCGCTGTTCTCATTGGCGAAGCTGCCCAACCGGCATCCGAATGTCACCTCCGCGCCGGGTTCGGCGATCTTCAGATACAGGCCGATGCGCTTCCAGTCGGTAGTACCGCGAAGCTCCGGCGAGACGACGCCGTCTTCGACGATACTGACCGCCGCACCGCCATGCTCGGCGCCGACGTTCTCGGTGCGGACCTCCGCGCTGAGGTAGTACCAGCCGGGTGCGAGCTTCAGCGGCTGCATCCAGCGCGCGTCGTTGGGCTTGAGATTGTCGATCTCGAGTTGGGCCGGAACGCCGGCGTTGTGAGTCCAGCGATACGCGGTGAACTCAGGTCCCTGTTTCCATCCATCCGGCGCCCAATGATCAGGGCGATCGCCGGTTCCATCCGCGATGTCGCCATTGAGCAGCAAATTCGCATCGGCAGGTGTGGGCGTCGCGCTGACAGCGGCTGAGCGCACGGCGGATGCGCGCTTGCGCGTTGCGGCGGATGCGGGACGTGGCGCTATCAGCGCCGATGTCGCGGCGATGAAAACAGCGAGCCGGAGAAACGCAAAGCCGCGCTCCGAAGACATACCGGCGTCGCCGGGCCTCATCGGGCCTCGGCGGCCAGGGCCGTATCTGCTGCCACCCCGCACCTCCCCGATGCCGAACTGCGGCTTCGGCATCCGCTCCGATCATGCCGAAAGCGCGGACGGTTCGGAAGGCGTGTCGAGCGGCCGTGGCGGGTTATCTGACGCCATGGCCTTTGAGCGGGATGACCTGCGGGCTGTTCTCCGCGTTATCCGTGATGGTCAGGTTGCCAACCTGGCGACCCTTGATGGTGGGCGCGAAGCGCACCTTGATGGTGCAACTACGGCCCTCCCGGAGGCTCTGCGGGCATCGATTGCGCTGGATGAACTCGCCGCCGGCTTCGATGCTCTCGATCCGCAACGGACCACCGCGGCGCGCACTGAGAGTGACCTCTTGCCAGTCGCTCGTCGCATTAACCGTTTGGCGGCCGAAATTCAGGCCATCCGGCGACACTCGCGCGATCAGAACGCCGTGACCCTTTAGCTTCACCTCTTGTGGACTATCACCGGCATTGTCGGTGATGCGCAACGTGCCGACTCGATCACCGGGCGCATGCGGGCGGAAGACGACGTTGATCGTGCAGCTCGACTTGCGCGCGAGGGTCTGGCCGCAGCCGCCCCCGTACGAGAAGTCATCTTCATTGTCGAGCGCGATGTCCCCGATGCTGAGCGGACCAGGTCCTTTATTGGTGAGCCTCACCCTACGGTGATGGCTCCGGTGGCCGACCGGATGCGGGCCGAAATCAATCTCGCTGGGCGAGACGACCACCGTCGGTGAGGCCTGAGGCGTCGAGGTTGCGGTCGGTGTCGAAGTCGGGGTGGCAACGTCGATCGGGCTTGGCGTTGCGGTCGGCGTTTGAGTCGGAGTTGTCGTGATTGTAGGCGTCGCCGTCGCGGTCTGAGTGACTGTTGCCGTCGCGGTCGGCGTTGGCGTGGCGGTAGCGGTGGCCGTCACGGTGGCAGTTGGAGTCGCAGACGGGGTCGGCGTCGCAGTTGCAGTTGCGGTTGCGGTAGCCGTTACCGTTGGTGTTGGTGTCAGAGTCGGAGTCGCAGTCGGCGTAGCGGTCGTCGTCGCCGTGGCAGTCGCCGTGGTGGTGGCAGTCGCCGTCGCGGTAGGAGTTGGCGTAGGCGTCACGGTTGCAGTCGCAGTGGCGGTGGCGGTTGGAGTCGGCCCGCTTTGCGAGCGCGGCGTGTCGTACTTAATGACGCGATTGCCACCGCCATCGGTGACGAACAGATTGCCGAAGTCGTCGAGTGCAAGCCCGGTCGGAATGCAGAGATTGCTTGCGCTCGCCCCTGCGCTGCATGCGGTGCCCGAGCCGAAGCCGCCGCCGGTGCCGAAGGCGAAATCCGCAGTAATGTCGGCGGGTGTCGTGGCCAGCGGCTTGTCATATTCGAGCACGCGGGAATTGAATTGATCCGAGACGTACAAGTTGCCCGAGGGGTCCAAACCGACACCATCGGGGAAACACAGTGTGTTCGCGTTGACGCCGGTCTTGTTGCAATTCCCGGTCGTGAAGCTGCCGCCCTGGCCGAAGACCGCGTCCGCGGTGCCATCGCCCGATGCCCCCGGCGTGCCGGGCGTGCCGCCGCCAGCGGCGAGCGGGGCAAGATAGGCGAGAATGCGGCTGTCGTTATTGTCCGAGACAAAGATATTGCCCGAACCGTCGGCGACTATCCCATCGGGATCGCACAGGCTGTCGGCGCTTGGATTGACGCCGCCGCGATTGCACAGCGCGCCCGCTAAATCGCTCTGGCCGAGCACATGATCGGCGGTCTGGTCGCCACTGCCCGGCACGATCGTCACGAGCATCGGCGTGTCGAACTCGAGCGCGCGGCTATTGTCGTGGTCGCTGACCCAGAGATTGCCTGCACCGTCAACTGCGACATCGGTCGGATTGCACAGCGTGTCGGCGCTTTGCGTGGGCGTGCCGCATTGTGCGGTTGTGAAACTGCCAGCTTGTCCAAACACCACGGTTGCCGCGCCGCCGACGCATGGGAAAGAGCCGCATGAGCTGAACGGATGCGGGAATTCGAGCACGCGATTATTGGTCGCATCGGCGACATAAAGGTTGCCGCTGGCGTCGACGCCAAGTCCCTGCGGCGCGCAGAGCGTATCGGCCGCGGGCCCGATGCCACCCTTGTTGCAAAGGTATGAGACGAAGTCGGGCTGGCCGATCACCAGATCCGCCGGGTCGCCATTAACGAAGCCTTGGGCGTCATGCCACGCGAGCACTCGATTGTTTGCGACATCTGCGGCGTAGAGCCGGTTGGGCAGAACGCTGTGATCGACTGCGACGCGGACCGGCAAGGACAGCCCGCGGCCATCCACGCGGTTGGGAACATCATGAACGAAGTCCGCTTCGCCCAGCACCAGGTCGGCGGCATCATCGCCGCTGCCTGCGGCGGCGCTCGCCGTCCGCGGCGTGATGTATTCAAGCATCCGGTTGTTGCCGGCATCCGCGATGAGCGTGTTGCCGCCGCCATCGAAGGCCGCATCGACGGGCTGGCAAAGACTCGATCCGCTCGACGCCTGCACCGAGGGATCGGCGTTGCACGAAGCGCCCGTAAAGCTGCCGCCCTGGCCCAGTACGAAGTTCGCCGTCGTGTTGGTGGGTGGATTGGATTCGTCGAACGCGAGCACGCGATTGTTGATCGAGTCGGAAATCCACAACGCGCCCAGCGAGTACACCGCCACGCCTTGCGGGCCGCACAGCGAGCTGGCGGTGATGCTGTTGCCACTTGGCCCGTTGCAATCTGCCGCCGCGAAGCTGCCATCCTGTCCGAATGCCAAGTCGGCGGTCGCGTCGCCATTGGATCCGGGCGTCCCGGGCGTGCCCCCGCCGGCGGCCAGCGGATCGCGGTACTCGAGCACGCGGTTGTTGCCGAAATCTGCGACGTACAGGTTGCCGGAACCATCGACGGCCACGTCGGTCGGGCCGCATAGCGAATCAGCGCTGATTGTCGCGCCGTTGATATTGCAGATGCTGTTGGTGAAGTTGCTCTGTCCGAAGACGCGATCGGCAGTCGTATCGCCGCTTCCGGCTATGGCCGTCACCGTCAGCGGAGTGTTGAACTCCAGCGCGCGGTTACCGCCATTGTCGGCTACCCACAAATTGCCCAGGCCATCTACGGCAACTCCGGTCGGCGACGAGAGTTTGTTGGCGCCCGTGCCGCCGCCAAAGATGCGATCGGCGGCGATGCCGCTGGTTACGCCTTTGGTGAATGGCGTGTTGTATTCGAGTACGCGACTGTTGTCGCGATCCGCGACGTAGAGATTGCCCGATCCATCTACCGCCAACCCAATCGGATTGTTCAGATTCTTCGCGCTGGCCCCGCCGCCGTTGCGGCCGTTGGCGAAGAAATCCAGCTGGCCGATGACGATCGCGGCCGGGTCGCCATTGCCCAGCGATCCAAGGCTGGTCCATCCAAGCACTCGATGGTTGGGCGTGTCAGAGACGTAAAGATGGCCGGCCGCGTCTACCGCGACGCCGCCGGGATGGGAGAGGCTGCCAGCCTCCACCATATTGGGCGCACTCAACGAGAAGTTGACCTGCCCGAGCAGATGGTCCGCGATTGCGTCTCCGCTGGCGCATAGCGCGCCCGTCGAGCAACTCACGATCATCACAAGCGCGATCGCGATGAGCGCGCTTATGCGTGCCCAAGCACGGTTGCACGGGCATGAATCAGTCCGTCCTACGCGGACTTGAAAGTCTTTATGGGTTGTTGTGACCTGCATACGTTATATCCAGCTGAATTCGTGTCTACACAGTTGGTATAGATTTTCATACGCATGCATATACATTCATAGACTGTGAAAGACGCATGCTTATCCCACACTCAGGAATATCGATCAAGGAACGACAGCGCGCGATCGCGCTGCAAGAATCAATCAGAGCCCAGGTAAGATGAGAGAACGCACAGAGAGGAACGTGAGCGGTATCGTCACGAGGGAAAAGAAGTGAACTTAGCGAAATCGCCGAGTCGGCTACTGTCGGGTCAAGGGCGGGCGCGAAACCAAGGGCGAATTCGGCAACTAGCCCGCAAGGGAAGCCGGGCGATGACAGGGGCTGGGTGGAGTGTTCGAGAGCGGTTCTCGCGAGCGATCAGCTCTCGAGACGATCAAGGCCTTGGTAGAACTCGTCCACCGGCATCCGCGTTACCAGCATGCAGCACACGCCATTCTCGACCGTCATGCAGACCGTGTAGCCCTTGTAGTTGTAGAGATGATGTATCCCGTTGAGGTGACGGCCGCCGCGCGGGATCATCATGCTATCAACGCGGTAGCGTGTGCACATGATGTCGCCTTTGGCGCCGCGATAGAGCGTGAAGGTCGCGGGTGTTCCGTTTTTCATCGGCTCGATACGTCCGCCAACCAGCCTGAACCCCATTTGACTGAAGTCCCAGACGTACGGGAACAGCTGGACCTGCTCGCGGTATTGCCTCTGCAGGTCCTCGGCGGTTGCGGCTTGAACGTTAGAGTCGAAGCTGACCTCGAACTGGCTGAACTTGGTGGTTGCCCAGTCGAAGGCAGGAATAGTGTCATTCAGCGCCGTTAACGAATCCGAAGGTAGTGCGCCCGATGGCTGCGCCGCCATCGGCTCCTGAGCCGGCTCTTCGGCCACCCGCTGAACTTGCCGTCCACGCAAGATCGTCGCAACCACGATCAACGCGAGCGCCGCGATTGCGAGGGGGATGAGCACCCCCGCCTGGCGCATCCCGGTGAACTCGCTGACCTTGACCTGCTCCTCGCGATCCAGAGCATCGAGGATCTTCGCCTTCAGTTCGACGGGGGTCTGTGCGAGCGTCAGCCGCTCACGCATCATCTTCTTAAACGACCGTTCAGACGCCAAGCGCTCCCGGCAAGGCGCGCATTCCCGCAGATGCTCGTCGACGCTGCGGCTCTCCTCGGGCGTGAGCTCGCCATCGGCGTCGGCGCTCAGGAAATGCTCGGTATACTCGCGGCAGTTCACTCTATCTCAGGCCCCAACTAAGCTGCGCGCGGTCCAGAGTCAAGATCGCAAATAGCCCTGCGAGCGTGCGTATTTTTTCAACACCAGCCGCATTATCGCACGGCCGCGCGACAGGCGCGACCGTACCGTACCGATCGGTATGCCAAGCACCTTGGCGGCCTCCTGGTAGCTCAGTTCCTCGATATCGATCATGAGCACCACCGCGCGGAAGTCCTCGCGCAGATCGCGCAACGCTTGCTCCACCTGTTGGTCCAGAAGCTGACCAAACAGCAGCGACTCGGGGTTGGTCAGCGATGGGTCCACCCGCAGGCTCTCGGCTTCCAGCTCGCGCTCGTATTCCTGGCTGGTTGGCGAGACCTGCTCGCGCAGCCCGCGTCGATAGCCGTTGCGAAACGTGTTGTAGAGAATCGTGAGCAGCCATGCCCGACAGTTCGTTCCGATCGTGAACTGATGAAAAAACCGATAGGCGCGCAGTACCGTATCCTGCAGCAGATCCTTGGCATCGTCGGGGCTGCGGGTAAGATGAAGTCCGGCCGAGTACAGCGCGTCCAGATGCGGCATGGCGTGCTGCTCGAACAACTCGCGCTTGCTTGGCCCGCTTCCGCCGCTTTCCGCCATATTGAGAGAATACGACCATATCAGCTCTATGGATTAAAATCTCCGAATGAGGTGGAAAGTTCCGCGAAATCGGCAGATCTCTGCGCTGTTCGCGGCATAGCCGCGCGCCAGCGTCCGAAAGGGCTTGCGAAGCGTACTGAGAGCATGACTGAAATTGCCGCGGCAAGAGGTCATCGTGGAACCTCGTTCGCGCCGCGGTTGTTGGAGCTGGGAGAAACGGTGTAACTTCTCGCCTCGCAAACCTAACAGAGTTTCAGCCCGTCAGCGTCGAGTGAACTCGGGGGATGCCCCGGAAGGAAGGAGAATGATATGAAGGCAAGTGTTAAGGGTGCGCTGTTGGCATCGGCGGTCGCGCTGGCATTCGTCGCGCGGACCGCGATGGCGCAGGATGCCGGGGCCAGCGGAAGCGCAGCCAAGGTCCAGTGTGTCGGCGCCAACGATTGCAAGGGCCAAGGCGCCTGCAAGGGTGGCGGCCATGATTGCAAGGGCCAGAACTCATGCAAGGGCAAAGGTTGGGTCGAGACCTCCAGCGCCAAGGAGTGCACTGACAAGGGCGGCAAGGTTTCGCAGTAATCCGCTCGCAAGCTCGCCGTGGGGTCGGTGCGCCGGTCAATGGGCCGGCACACGGCCCTGCTCATTGACGTATGCCTTCGCGGCCAGCTCGTTTGCGAGCTAACAAGACGGCTGCCCACTGACAAAATGACGCGTTCAGAATTCCCGCGCTTGGGCCATGGTGTCGGACTTCGCCGTCCTCACTACAGCTGGATTCTTGAAAACCATCCACGCATCGATTGGTTCGAAGTAATCTCGGAAAACTTCATGGTGCACGGCGGGCGGCCGCTCGAAGTCCTTGAAGGCATCCGCGAGCGTTACCCGATCGTGATGCACGGAGTGTCGCTGTCGATTGGCTCAGCAGACCCGCTCAATCGCGACTATCTGCGCCAGCTCGCCGCACTGGCGCGGCGTTTCCAACCGGCCTGGCTCTCCGATCATCTGTGCTGGACGGGCGTGGGCGGGCGCAATCTGCACGATCTCCTGCCGCTGCCATACACCGAGGAGACCGTAAAGCATGTCGCGGATCGGATCCGCCAAGTGCAGGATATCCTTGGCCGGCGCATTCTGATGGAGAACGTTTCCAGCTACATGAGCTTTGGGGAATCGCGGCTCAGCGAGTGGGAATTTCTGGGCGCGGTCGCCGAGATGGCCGACTGCGGCATCCTGCTCGACATCAACAATATCTACGTCAGCGCGTTCAACCACCGCTTCGATGCGGAACGTTACATCGAGACGATCGATCCGCAGCGTGTGGTGCAGTTTCATTTGGCGGGCCACAGCGATCACGGCAAGTACCTGCTCGACACGCACGACCATCCGGTATGCGACGGCGTGTGGGAGTTGTATCGCAATGCGGTGCGGCGGTTTGGGATGGTGCCGACCCTGATCGAATGGGACGACAACATCCCGGAGTTTCCGGTGCTCGCTGAAGCGGCCGACCAAGCCCGCCTCCAGATGAATGCGGCGCTCGGTCCGCAAACGGCTAACGAGAAAATTGATGGCGTCCCAACTCAATCAGCTTCAGGGCCTGCTCTACCGGCTAATCACCGCGCCTAAAGGTGCGGCTGATGGGCTTGAGCACGAGCCCGATCTGCCGTCAGGCGGGCTGAGCGCCATCGTGATCGGCGATGATCGGCTCACTGCCCTGGAACGCGTCGACATCTACGCCGGCATGTATTTTTTCAGGCTGCTCGATTGCCTGCGCGAGGAGTTCCCCGCGACGCTGAAGGTCGTGGGTGACGATCACTTTCACAACCTGATCACCGACTATCTGCTCAACTATCCGCCGACCGAGCCGTCGATCTTCCACGCCGGGCGCTATCTGGCGGACCTGCTTCAGTCGCATCAGCTAAGCGAGCGATGGCCGTTTCTTGCCGACCTCGCGCGTCTGGAGCGGACGCTGATCGAAGTATTCCATGCGTCCGACGCGCCAGTACTGGATGCGGATGCGCTGAGCGCGATCGATCCCGAGCATTGGGCATCGCTGAACCTGCGTGCGGTTACGGCTCATCGGATACTGGATCTCGGATGGAGTGTCGCGGATGTCGTGCGCGCGGTGGAAAACGAGCGGAACTGGGAGCCGCCAGCGCATCGCGAGTCGTCGGTGCTGGTGTGGCGGCGCCAGGCGCGCACTTACTATCGCGAAGTCGAACCGGCGGAGCGTTCGGCGCTGAAGATACTCACCGGCGGCGTAAGCTTCGCCGAACTGTGCGAGCAGGTGGCATCGGCGAGCGTGCTGGAAGATCCGATTGGGACGATCAGCGGATGGTTGGATCGATGGGTCAGCGACGGCCTGCTCGCCGCGACCTAGCAGCGCTGACTCTCCCGGCCGCCAACGATCGCTCGCGGCGGTGGGCCTACTCGAAGACTATCGTGCGGTTATTGTGCGTCAGGATGCGCTTTTGCAGATGCGCGCGAACCGCTTTGGCCAGCACCATCACCTCGAGATCCTTGCCTTTGCGCGCCAGCTCGGCCACCGAGTCGCGATGCGTAACGGCGGTCGTGGCCTGCGCGATGATCGGCCCGGCATCGAGCTCTTCCGTCACGTAATGGCCGGTGGCGCCAATCAGCTTGACGCCGCGATCGTGCGCCTGTTTGTGCGGGCGCGCGCCGACGAAGGCGGGCAGGAAGCTGTGATGGATATTGATGATCGGCTTGCCCCACGCATGCAGGAAATCCGCCGACAGGACCTGCATGTAGCGCGCCAGCACGATGGTGTCGGTGTCGAGCGCATGCGCCCTCGCGAGCAAATTGCGCTCCGCTTCGGATTTGGTCTCGCGCGTAACCGGGATCACTTCGAACGGCACACCAAACGGCTTCACCAGAGGCCCCAAGTCGGGATGGTTGCTGATCACCGCAGCCACCTCGGCGTCGAGCTCGCCGGCATGATGGCGGCTGAGCAGATCGATCATGCAATGATGAAACTTCGACACCATGATCACAATCCGCTCGCGGCGTGCGGTGTCGAACAACCCCCAGTTCATGCCGATGTCCGGAAACAGCCGCGCGATTGCCTCGCCCAGGGCTGGCCGCAATTCATCAACCGCCATGCGCTCGCTCTCGAACGCGATGCGCCAGAAGAAGTGGCCGTCGTCAGGATCGGTATGCTGATCGGAATCGGTGATGTTGCAGCCGTTGGTAAAGAGCAGGTTGGAGACACCCGCGATGATGCCTGCACGATCGCGCGCCGAGATCAGCAGAATCGCTTTGGCAGCCGTCATGCGAACCCCCAGGAATTACAGTCGAACCCGCCTAATTGTATTGACGCCGCACGCCGAGACAACCATCGTGACCCTCACTCGACGTGAATTTGCCTCGCAAATTCCCGCCGGCCTCTCCTGGTTCGCGCCTTTGGCCGAGCCTCAGACGCGGGAGAGGCGAACTCCGGACGCCTGTCACCGTCACGCTCTTCTCGTCATTCTGAGCGGAGTCTGCGGAGCGAAGAATCCCGGACCAGCGTGCTCTCTACGAGCAGAGCACTCCGAATAGGCGGAGGACCTCGACTATCGGCGAGATGCGCAATCTCTCGAATTGGCTGCGCCGCGCGTGGCTTGTCGCGCGCGGGAGTTTGCGTCAAGCTGACACTATGTCGATGGACAAATACACGCTGGCGCTCGCCCAGATCGATCCGCGGCTGGGCGATCTGGACGCCAATCGCGCGATTTTCGAGAAGTCAATCGCACAGGCACGTAGCGGCGGGGCCGATCTCGTAGTCTTCCCGGAACTGGCGCTGACCGGCTATTTCCTCAAGGATCAGGTACCCACGGTCGCGATGCGCGCCGACGCCCGGGAGCTGAAGTGGCTGCGCGACTTGAGCCGGCGCATCTCGATCGTAGTCGGGATGGTCGAAGAGAGTCCCGAGTATCTGTTCCACAACGCGGCGTTGTATTTCGAGGGCGGCGAGCTGCGCCATGTGCATCGCAAGTGCTATCTGCCGACTTACGGACTGTTCGATGAGCAGCGCTACTTCGCCCCCGGTCATCGGCTGCGCGCCTTCGATTCGCGTTTCGGCCGGCTCGCGCTCCTGATCTGCGAAGACATGTGGCATCCGTCGACGGTGTATGTCAGCGCGGCCGATCGGGCGCTCGGCGTGATCTGCATCTCATCAAGCCCGATTTTTGGCATCGGCAAGGAAGAGCTGCCCGAGAATGCGCGCTATTGGGAGCAACTGACGCGCTTCCACGCCAGCACGTGGGGGGTGTTCGTGGCGTACTGCAATCGGGTCGGCTTCGAGGATGGGGTTGGCTTCTGGGGCGGCTCAGAGCTGATCGATCCGTTCGGCGAGCAGGTTTGCAAGGCGCCTTACTACGAGGCCGCGATGAGTTTCGGCGAGGCGCGCCTGAACCAGGTCAAACGCAAGCGCATGTCCTCGACGATGCTGCGCGATGAGGACTTCGATCTCACGATCAACGAGCTGGCGCGGATCCGCGAGCGCGCCGGGATTGTCGCCGAGCCGAAACCGCGCGCGGCGGCTACCCGCCGGCGTGCGCGGCGGGCGACACGGGGCTGAGCAATGGGCGCCGCACCAGCATCACGAACCGCTCTCCCTCGTCCGGAGATCAACACCAAACTGGTGCATCGGCTGCTGGTCGACTTCATCCGCAACGAGTTTCACAAGGTCGGCGTCCAGCGGGCCGTGCTGGGCATCTCGGGGGGCGTGGATTCGAGCCTCAGTGCGATGCTGGCGGCTGAGGCGCTCGGCCCCGACAACGTGCTCGGGATTCGCATGCCCTACAAGCTGTCGAGTACTGAGAGCATCGAGCATGCCACCATGGTCGCCGAGCGCGCCAAGATCCGCACCCTTACGGTCGAGATCACGCCGCAGATCGACGCCTACTTCGCGCGCTTTCCTGACGCCGATGATCGCCGTCGCGGCAACAAGATGGCGCGCGAGCGCATGACGATCCTCTACGATCACTCGGCGGCCTTTGAAGCGCTCGTGCTCGGCACCTCCAACAAGACTGAGCTGCTGCTCGGCTATGGCACCTTGCATGGCGACATGGCCTCGGCGGTCAACCCGCTCGGCGATTTGTACAAGACGCAGGTCTGGGCGCTTTCCGAGCAGGTCGGCGTGCCGGCCGAGATCGTCACGAAGAAGCCGTCGGCCGATCTCTGGGTCGGCCAGACCGACGAAGCCGAGCTGGGCTTCACCTACCAACAGGTCGACGAGCTGCTGTTCCTGATGGTCGATCGGCGCTACCCGGCCCAGGAGCTGATCGAGCTGGGCTTCGCCGAGCATTTCGTGCGCCGTGTGACCGACATGGTGCGCAACTCGCAGTTCAAGCGGCGCCTGCCGGTGATTGCCAAGCTCTCTGAGCGCACCATCGATCGCGACTTCCGCTACGCGCGCGATTGGGGCCGTTAGGCGCCGGATGCGCGCGGGGCCGATGAAGCCGTCAGGCGAGGGCGCGCGCGGCGAGCTGTTTGTCGTTGCCACGCCGATCGGCAATCTCGAAGACATCACGCTTCGAGCGATACGGGTACTCGGTGAGGTCGACCTGGTCGCGTGCGAGGACACGCGCCACACCGCGCATCTGCTCGCCGCGCATGGAATTCGCAAGCCGACCATCAGCTACTTCGAGCACAACGAGGAACGTCGCGCGGCCGAGCTGGTTGAACGATTGCGCGCGGGCGCCAAGATCGCGCTGGTCAGCGATGCTGGCACGCCGACGATATCGGACCCGGGCTACCGGCTGGTGCGTGGCGCGATCGAAGCGGGATGCCGCGTCGTGGCGATTCCCGGCGCGAGCGCGGTTACCGCGGCGCTTTCGATCGCCGGCTTGCCCACTGATCGTTTCGCGTTCGAGGGTTTCGTTCCGGCGCGGGCAGCCGCCCGCAATGCGGCATTTGCCGCACTCGTATCAGAGCCGCGCACGATGGTCTTCTTCGAAGCGGCGCGCCGGCTCGATGATACACTGGCAGCGATGGCCGCGGGCTTCGGCGTGGATCGCCCGGCCGCAATCGTACGTGAGATCAGCAAGACATTCGAAGAGACGATTCGCGGTACGCTCGGCGAGCTTCGCGATCAACTAAGCAGGCGCGAGCTCAAGGGCGAAGTCGTGGCGATCGTTCAGGGCGCGCCGGTATCGGCGGCGAAGCGTGACGTAGTCGGCGAGCGAATGACGGTTGAGATGTTGACTGACGCGGGCCTGGGTCTGAAGCAGGCCAGCGATCTGATCGCACGGCTGACTGGCCGCAGCCGCCGCGAGATCTATCAGGCAGCGTTGAGGCGCGGCGGGCGGGGCCGCGACGGATTCGAGTCGGACGGATCGTAGCAAACCGGTAACAGCTCGGCTTGAAACCGCCCGATGGGTGGGATTCAATGCCGCGATGAGGCGAGTCGGGATGGCGACGAAGGCGGGGCGGGTGGATGCTGCGGCGGGTAAGGACAAAAGTCGGCGCGTGATGGTCATTCATGGGCCCAACCTGAACCTGCTCGGAGACCGCGAGCCCGAGATCTACGGGCGAGTGACGCTTAAGGAAATCGATCGCCGCCTCAAGACACTTGGCCGCGAGCTAGGGCTTGCCGTCGAAACATTCCAGTCCAACAGCGAAGGGGCAATCATCGACCGCATCCACCGCTCGCGGGGGCGCGTAGAGGCGTTATTGATCAATGCTGGGGCGTACAGCCACACCAGTTACGCGATTCGCGATGCGCTCGCCGCGCTCGATGCTCCCGTGATCGAGGTGCATCTCTCCAACATCCATCGGCGCGAGGCCTTTCGCCATCATTCGACGATCTCCGGTGTCGCGCACGGTATCATCATGGGGTTGGGCGCTGACAGCTACATGCTCGCGCTGCGGGGCGCAGCGAACCTGATCGCGCCTACTCCGGCGGCTTGCGACTGACGGCGATGGAAACCCGCGACATCAAGGCGCTGGTCAACCTGATGAACGAGTTCGGGCTGGTCGAACTCGAAATCGAAGACAAGAAGGGCAAGGTGCGGCTGGTGCGGGCGATCGAAGGCGTGCTCAATTCGCATCCTGCGCCGGCCGCAGTGGCGCGAGTCCCAGCGGGAGGGAAGCGTAGCGGGAACGCGGCAGCATCGGCAGATGGCGCTGCGTCTGCGACCGGCGGTGGGCCATCTGCGCCGGCGGTGGAACTCGCGGCTAATCAACGCCTGGTCGAAAGCCCGATGGTTGGCACTTTCTATCGCGCCGCGGCGCCCAACGCGCCACCCTTCGTCGAGGAAGGATCGTCGGTGCGCAAGGCCCAGGCGCTCTGCATCATCGAAGCGATGAAGATGATGAACGAAATCGAGTCGCCGGTAGATGGGCGCGTGGTGCGCATCCTGTGCAATAATGGGCAGCCGGTGGAGTATGGGCAGCCGCTGATCGTGCTCGAAATCGGCTGAGCGCTTCGCAGGGCCACGCAATGTTCAAGAAGCTGCTGGTAGCTAATCGCGGGACCATCGCGATTCGCATCATCCGCGCATGCCGCGAACTCGGCATCCCCACAGTCGCGGTCTATTCGACCGCTGACAAGCAGGCGTTGCATGTGCGGATGGCCGACGAGTCCGTGTGCATCGGTCCGCCCGCCGCCGAGGACAGCTACCTGAGCATCCCGTCAATCATCAGCGCCGCGATCGCTTACGGCGCCGATGCGATCCATCCGGGCTACGGGTTTCTGTCGGAGAATGGCGACTTCGCGGAGGCCTGCAATCGATCGGGGCTGCATTTCGTCGGGCCGCGCGCCCGCCATATCCGCCTGATGGGCGATAAGCCGCGTGCGCTGCGGATCATGAAGCGGGCGGGAGTGCCGGTGCTGCCGGGCAGCGAAGGCAATGGTGTCGGCGAACTGCGCGACGCGCTGGCGCAGGCCAAAGAGATCGGTTTTCCAGTGCTGATCAAGGCGGCGGCGGGGGGCGGCGGTAAAGGGATGCGCATCGTGCGCGACGCTGACGAGCTGTCGCGGTTGTTCCCGCTGGCGCGTGCCGAGAGCGAGGCCGCCTTCGGCTCGCGCAAGATGTATCTGGAAAAGTTCCTCGAGAATGCGCGCCACGTCGAGTTTCAAGTGATGGCCGACACGCAGCGCAACGTGATTCATCTGGGCGAGCGGGACTGCTCGATCCAGCGCCGCCATCAGAAGGTGCTTGAAGAGGCGCCTTGCCCCACGCTCAACCAGCGGCTGCGCGAGAAGATGGGACGGGCGGCAGTGCGCGCCGCCGAGGTCGTGGTTTATTCCAACGTCGGCACGGTCGAGTTCCTGCTCACGCCCGACGGCGAATTCTATTTCATCGAGATGAACACGCGCATCCAGGTCGAGCACGGCGTCACCGAGATGGTGACCGGCATCGACCTGGTCAAGGAGAGCATCCGGCTGGCCTTGGGCGAGACGCTGCCGTTCAAGCAGCGCCAGATCAAGTTTCACGGCGCCGCGATCGAATGCCGCGTGTATGCGGAAGATCCCGATACGCATCTACCCTCGCCGGGCGTCGTGTCGAATCATCATCCGCCGGGCGGACTAGGTGTGCGCGTCGAGACTGCGCTGTACGACGGCTACCGCGTGCCGGTCCATTACGATCCGCTGATCGCGAAACTGATCGTGCATGCGGACACGCGCGAGCTGGCCATCGCGCGGGCCAAAGCGGCGCTGCGCGAGTATGTGATCGACGGCATCCGGACCAACATTCCGCTGCATCTGAAGATCCTCGAAGACGCGGATTTCTGCCGCGGAGTGGTATCGACCAATTTCTTGGGGCGCTTCGACGCCGCCTCGCGCAAAAACGAGCCGGCCCCGGTGCAGCGCGCTCTTGACGCTGCGCGGGCTCGGCGGGCCTCATAGAAGATGCGACGGCTTGCGGACGCGCCGTCTTGGGATTCTCGCGAATCGCACGAAGGAAGATGAAAAGGACTACATCAGCCATCCGTGTGACGCTCATCGCCGCTCTGGCCGCGTTTGCGATGTTCGCGGGAGTGCCGGCGGCGCGCGCGCAATCGTCGCCGTCCAACGCGCCCCGAGTCGAAGTAGACAATCCCGTTTACAACTTCGGCACCGCGCTGGAAGGAAATTTCGTCGAACACGTCTTCGAACTCAAGAATATAGGCAAGAGCGATCTGACCATCAGCGGCGTGCATACGTCTTGCGGATGCACCGCGGCGGCGCCGAGCAAGAAGCGCCTTGCGCCCGGAGACAGTGCCGATCTCAAGGTCGCCTTCGACACGCGCTTCCAAAAGGGGACCAAGGTCCGCACCATCAATGTGTTTACCAACGATCCGCAAACTCCCAACCTCACGCTGACGCTGCAGGGCGAGGTCAAGGTCGAGGTTGTGGCGACGCCGTCGGAGGTCAGCTTCGGCAAGGTGCGCTACGGTAGTGAGGCGACGCAGCAGGTTGTGGTCGGTGAGCTGGCCAAGTCGAAGGACTTCAAGGTCAGCACCGCCAAAAACGCGAGCCCCAACATCAAGGTAACGCAGGCGCCCCGCAAGGATGGCAAGCCGGGCGCCGACCTCGAAGTGCGCTTGCTCAAGACGATGCCGATCGGTTCATTCGACGACACGATAGAAGTCGTGACCTCGCGACGACCCATCCAGGTGCATATCTTTGGCCAAGTGACGGGTGACTTGGCGCTTGATCCGGCACAGATCTCGTTCGGAATCGTACCCCGCGGTCAGGGCTCGTTGCGGATGCTGAAGCTCACCAATCAGGGGGCGACGCCGGTGCAGGTTACCGGCGTTACCAGCAGCAATCAGAGCGTGGCCGCGAAGGTTGAGCCAATCGCGCCGGGTAAGGAGTACAAGATCACCGTCGAGCTGCGGAAGGGGACACCAAACGGCCAGTTGCGGGGAGAAATCGCAATCAAGACAAATGATCCGCGTCAGGCGACCCTAACTGTGCCATTCTATGGGATAATAGGGTCATTTGAGAGTTAAGATGTTATTTTGTCTTATGCTGCTATAAATGATGTTTAAGCCTGCTTACTAATCTCTACCAGCGCCATTTGTTTCTAATTTTTCGTCCATTTGCCTCCCGACAGACCACGCTCTTATATTCTGACAGAGAAGCAGGGGTCGGCGCGGCAGGCCTTTCATCGCACCCCAGCCACGCTCACCCGAGAGCTCGAGAACCTCGATGAATCCGCTCACAAGCATCCGGCGCAAGATAATCGGATTCGCGGTCAGACTGCTGACCACCCCGCTCAACCAATATGCGCTCAAGATCCCCAACGACATGGCAAACCTCAAGCGCCATGTCCGCAAGGGGGACGTAATCCTGGTTGAAGGAAACGAGCGGATTAGCGAGGTCATCAAGTATCTGACGCAGAGCTCATGGTCGCATTCGGCGCTGTATGTGGGCGATGAACCGCTGCGCCGGAATCCGGCGCTGCGCAAAGAGCTGATCGAGAAGTACGGCGACGACGCTCACTATCTGGTGCTGGAAGCGCTGGTCGATACCGGGGTAATGCTGTCGCCGCTGACCAAGTATCGGGACTTCAACATTCGGGTTTGCCGGCCCTATAACCTGGCGCCGGAGGATCTGCAGCAAGTGCTCGATTGCGCGCTAGGCAACGTGGGCTATACCTACGATGTCAAGAACATCTTCGACCTGATGCGCTATTTTCTGCCGGTCAGCCTCGTACCGCGCCGCTTCCGCCGCACTGCGCTGCACTTCGGCAGCGGCGAGCCAACTCGCGTGATCTGTTCCAGCGTGATTGCCGAGTGCTTCCATCGCGTGCGCTTTCCGATCGTGCCCAGCTTCAAGGAGCTGCCCGCCCAGGGCGGCGCGCCGCCGCCCCGCGGCCTGATGCGCTTGGTCACCAAGCCCGACATGAAGCGCTATGGCGTGTTCCGCTTGATCTCACCGACGCTGATCACGCCGCGCGACTTCGACTTGTCGCCGTATTTCGAAGTGATCAAGTTCAACATCATCGAAGATATCAAGTTCGACTACCGCAAGATCCGATGGGCGGACGATGAGCCGCCGCTGATCTCCGTCGCGCAACTGCAGGAGTCCGCCGCCGCGTCGCCGAAGAAGTCTGCTTGAGCTGAGGGGAGGAGGGGTGAGCTGTGATCGAGCGACCGGCGTCGCGCTTCGTATCCGCTAAGGCATTCTCGATCGTATTGGCCGCGGCGCTGACTTGCGTGCTGGTGCTGGTCGCCAAGCCGCGGGTCATCGAGATCACCGCCGACAGTGTTTCCTACCGGGACTTTGCGCTGGGCCATGTCTCGACTGTGATGGCATCCATCGCCGGCCGCTTTCTCCATCCGATGATGGTTCGCGGAGTCTCGCTGATGTCCGGCGCGAATATCGGCAGCGCCTTTTTCGGCGTGGCGATCGTTTCGCTGGTGACACTTGCGCTGGCGCTCTCGATGATGATCGGCTCGTTCAGCTCGCCCTGGCTCGCACCGGCGATCGTCTTCGCGCCGGTGCTGGCTACGCACCTGTTCGGCTTGTACTACACGCAAGATCTCTTTCATGCCGGGCTGGCCGCCGTGTTCTTTTGCGCGCTCCTGTACCGTCGCACTGGATTGGCCCTGCTCGTGCTGTTCGCGCTGTACCTTACGCGGGAGTCTACGATTGTGCTTGGAGCGGCGCTGGCGATCGGGGCGGCGCTCCGCTCGAACCGGCGGATGGCCCTGTGGACTGCGGCGGTCAGCATAGTCGGCTACGCGATCAGCCGGCACGCCGCATCATTCGGCATGCCCAACGTTCATCACGTGAACGAATTTGTGTTTCTCGCGATGAAGGTTCCGTTTGATCTGACGCGCACCGTATTGGGTGTGATTCTGGTGCCAAATACGGTGCGGGGTAATCCAGGCTTCACTTGTGCGCCGGTCATGATCTGGTCATTGCCGGCGTGGCTCAGGTTCGGGGAACTCAGGGATTGCGGCGTGTGCCGTCCGGACATCGCCTTGCCTTTGCATACCTTCGGCCTGGCCCTGACCTTATTCGGGATCGGTCCGGTGATTCTGGCCAAAGTTTTGCTGAGTCATTGGAGAAAGATCGCGCTCGAAGCGCCGCTGTGGGTCTTCGTCGCGGTGGCCTACGGCGTATTGATCTATCTTGTCTCGCCGGCGGTGAGCTTCTGGCTCGAAAGAGACTTTGGCTACGCGTGGCCAGCGTTTTGGATCGCCACGCCCTGGCTATTGTCGAAGTACTACGCGCTCGAACGCGCACAGGTACTGAAGCTGCTGGGAGCGAACCTGGCCGTGTGCTGGATCCCGAGGCTGGTCGGCATGGCGCCCGACCAGCTTCTCGCGCCAACGATCGCGATCATCGGCGCCCTCGCGGTGGATTACATCGCGCTGCGAACGTTCGTGTCTTGCCGGCGGCGCACAACTGCGATGCCGCTGGAAGTCGGCTTGATTGAGCGGCAAGCCGTTGGTTAGTCTAGGGCAGTTGAGCCGCCGGCCTCGACCGACGCCGCGCGACTTGCGTGCAGATGGCTGAAACCGAAGACAAGCGCGAGCTGCTGGAGAAAGCGATCGCGAAGATCCTCCATCGGCATTGCAACTTCGGCTGGGCGCACTATTACATCCCCAGCGAGAAGTTCCCGACGCTCATCGAGGAGTTGATCGAGGCGCTTGGACCGGGCGGACAAGCCAGCCACGAAGAGGTAGTGCAGTTCTTTCTCGGCACGCAACGTTCGTCCTCGGAACAGCAGCGGGTCGAGAAGCTGATGGCGGAGTTCGCGATCTACCGCCGCTGACCTGCCCGCGCCTCTCCTGACATCGGCAGAGACAATCTTCGCGGACCCGGCGCGATCCGCGCGCTAGCGGAGTTCCACCTTCGATGCGGTGAGTGCGGCGGCTTCGGCCAGAGCGTTTTCGATCAGCTTGCCGGGGAAACGATCCTGCAGCGGACTCAAGGCTGCGGCGGCTTCGACTACGCGATGAGCCAGCCGGATGAGCCCGCCAAACGGCGCCGGCACCAGCTCGGCGGCGTTCCTGAAGTCATCGAGTGATTGACGGTCCCATCCCAAAAGCCCGCTGATGAACATGTAGATGGGCAAGGAGCCCAGCAGCGCTGCGACCACCGCGATCGCCGCGGTCAGCGCATGCCCCGGGCCCAGCCAGATCGCCACTACCATCGAGCGCAGGATCAGATAGCTCGCAATTCCGGTAAGCATCGGATTGACCAGCGTTTGCCAGACGCTGATCGCGGGAGCGACCACGAGGCCGATCATCAATGGCCATGCCAGGATCGCCTTGAGCGCCGACGAGATCGCGAAAGCGTAAAACACACCCGGGAAGCCATAGATGCCGATCAAATACCAGGTCAGCACCATCCGGGAGACTTGCTCGACCAACGCGGTCCAGGTGAACAGGCCGGTGCGCCCCGTCCCCTGAAAGACCTGATCCGGCAGGCGGGTAAAGAATTCGGGCACGCGCATCATATGGGCCAGCGCAATCACTGCGGCGGCGCGTGCGAATTGCGGCGGCAGGAGTCCCCGCAGCAGAGCATCGCTGAAGGCGACGTAAGCGCCGCCCAGCATCGTGCTGAACATGATGCCCCAGCGGAGTCCCTGATCCAGATAGCGCCGCGTAAGCGCCATCTTCTGATGCGAGAAACTCTCAGAGATGGTCGGCATCAGCGTGGTGAAAATGTAGCAGCCGATCTCGATATAGGCGAAAGTCAAGGCGTAGGTGAGGATGAAGATCTCGAGCAGTTCGAGTGAGTTCTCCAGCCGTATCAACATAATCAGCGGCACCACGCCCCATGACAGGGCGGCCAGCGCCTGTCCGCCCGTCAACTTGGCGCCGTAGATCAGCGAGCGCTTGACGGTGTCGTAGTTGAAGTGGGCCATGAAGATGGTCGCGAGCTTGAGCCCTACCTTGTGGTAGAAAATCGAGCAGAACACGCCCAGTAGCAGGTTGCTGATGAAGCCGCCGATCGCGAAGCCGAAGACTACGCCCATGCCTTCGCCATAGGCCGGATGGAGCAGTCCCCAGTGGCGCATGTAGATCCCACATACCGTTTGCAGCAAGGGATTGAGCACATAGGCCAGCACGATCAGTAGTTGCGCATAGTCGAAACGCTGCAGGGCACGGAACAGGTTGAAGTAGATCAAGATGAAACCGGGAAACTGGATGAGCGAGTGCAGGACCAGGAACCAGGTCAGGTACGCGAAGCTCGAATGAGGCAAGAAGATCGCTGCGCCCAGTCCAAGAACGGTTATCTGAAAAATCCCAGCCAGCGCGTGGAACCAGATGAAGAATTGCGTGTACATGATGGCGCGGCCCGGCTCGGTGATGCGGAATTCGGCGAAGTACTTGACCATCGCCTGGCCAGTGCCGACGTCGAGCAGTACGAAGAAGAACAACATGAACTGCACGACCAGCGCCCACGCGCCGCGTTCTTGAACAAAGGGATTGACGAAGGTGCGTTCGACGTAAAACGTCACAATCAGGCCGAGCGGAATCATGATGAAAAGGCTGAGCGAGTAATTGTAGAGGAAGCCGCTCAGTGGCCGATGGAACCCGATTACTTCCCAGCGCGGATCAGCACGCGTTGGAGCGGCGGCCCCCGCAATTGCCTCGCGAGGCGCCGGCGCGGCGGCGCCGCACGATTCACTTACCGAACGATCGGGTTGCTGCCGGTAGAATTGATCCAGCTTCTCCGGATGGCGCATGCTGTAGCGCCGCGTGAATATGAAAGCGCCGAGCAAGGCGCCGAATACGCTTAGGAAGATTGTCGTCAGGATCCGTACGTCGCGCGCTTTAGGAACGGGCGCGGCGATCCACACGCCATAGGGGACTGTAGCTACGCCGGCTGAGTCGCGGCTCAGGTAGTACAGCAGCCAGTTGAAGTAACCCCAGCGCTGAAGGTCATAGTTCTGCGCATCCTTGATGCCCCCCAGCAAGGCGAGGTAACTGCGCTCGCGCAGCGGCTGATCGCCCTGCTTGAGCCACGTGCTGAGGACATAGATCGTGCCCTTGCCCTGGCGGACCCGAACCAGAATCGGGTCGTGCGGCGAGATTTTGTCTGCCGCAACGGTCGCCACCAGGACCTGTGCGCGTCCATCGGCTTTCAAAATCGATCGTTCATGTATGCGTACCGCCGATCCCCAGCTCGCGCCGCGCCGGAGCGCATCGGCGGGCGGGCCGGTGTATGCGATCACGGCCGCGATTCGCTCGAGCTCCTGGCCGCGCTCGGGGCCTTCTTCGGTTCGCACGGCCCCGATCTGCTCAAGGGCTCCATCGGTGAGCGCGCGGATCGCGGCTGGATCGGTGTGGCTGCCCAGGATCAGCAGCAGGCCCATGCCGGATTCAACGCGCGCCTTTAGAGCATCGAGCTCGGGCCCGGGCGTGGGTAGCGCATCCTGAACTACGGCGGCTTGGGCATCGGCGAGAGAGTCGGCCGCGACCGTACTCGGGTCCAGCTTGAGGCGCTCAAGTACCAGATCGTCCTGCCCGCGATAGAAGATGCGGAAGGAATCGCCCGCGGCATTCGCGATTGCGACATGTGCGGCCAACAGCGCCGATGCGGCGAACAGCGCAGCGAGAGGCTTTAGCGTCCCCACGCCGAGCTCAGCGCGCATCGAGGTGCCAATAGCCCGGGCAGGTAGAGTTCTTCACTAAGCCTCCTGAGTACGCTCACAACTTGCGGTCATTCCCGCTGCGACCGGCAAATAGTAAGCAGGTTGCCAAATCTATGGCAAAGCTGTTTTCGTGATCACAGCCACTGAAGGAAGGTAACCTGAAATGGATGCGATCGAGGCAATCATGAGCCGGCGCGTGGCCCGCGCCTTTGCTGATCGTTCGGTTGAACCCGACAAGCTCATGCGGATCATCGATGCGGGCCGTCATGCTATGAGCGCACGCAACCTGCAGCCTTGGCGGTTCATCCTGGTGCGCGACCGCGAGGCGCTGCGCAAGCTCGGTGAGCTGTGCTCGACCGGCCGCTTCGTGGGACAGGCGCCGGCGGCGGTCGTGGTGCTCAAGGATCGCGCCAACACGCGATGGGCTGACGTCGATTGCGGGCAGGCCGTTCAGAACATGGCGAACGCCGGATGGGCGCTGGGGCTCGGCACTTGCTGGGTGGGGAACTTTGATGCGGACAAGATCGCGGCGATGCTCGCGATACCGCCAGAGTGGGGCGTCTTCACGATCCTGCCGTTCGGCTATCCCGACGCGGCCAACTCACCCCAGAGCCGGCCCCTCAAGCCACGCGGCGAAGCCGTATCGTTCGAACGATTCGGCGCGAGCGCCGACCGCTAGCCGTGCTTGCGCATCGGCAGCCGCAGCGAGAGGATCGATCTTGCGCCGTCGCCGACCAGCGGCGGTCGTCCCCGATTTGCGCCTGCGCGACGGCGACGTTATCGTGGCGCAATCTGATCGAGCGGGAGAATCAAGATGGCGATCAAGCAGGCCGAACCACCGCAGGCCCACGAAATCCTGAAGGGCAACCCCGCCGCGATTTATCTCGACGTCCGCACCGAGGGTGAGTTCGCGCAAGGTCACGCCACCGGCGCGATCAACATCCCGGCCTTCTTCATGAAAGCACCGGGCCAGATGGAGCCGAATCCCGAGTTCGGCGCCATCGCCGGGAAAGTGTTGCCGAAGGACAAGAAGCTGGTCGTCGGATGCATGGCGGGCGGGCGTTCGCAGCGCGCGTGCGAGATGCTCGAGGAAATTGGCTACACCGATCTAACCAATATCCGCGGCGGCTTCGGCGGGGCGCGCGATGCATCAGGCGCGATCGTGGTTGCGGGCTGGCGCGATGCGGGTTTGCCAGTCACGAACGAACTCGGCGATGCGTCGTATCAGGCGCTGCGCCGCAAGGCCGGGCTGTGAGTCAGTGGCGATCCGGCTGACCAAAATCTACACGCGCGGCGGCGACAAAGGGCAGACCTCGCTGGTCGGCGGTGCGCGTGTTCCAAAGGAAATCTTGAGGCTGGAGGCGTACGGCACCATCGACGAGCTCAACTCGGTGATCGGAGTCGTGCGCACTTATGTTCCGGAATACCGGGTCGGTTTCGCCGCCGACTACGAGTCGTATGCGGAGATGCTCCGCCGGATTCAGAATGAGCTGTTCGACGTCGGCAGCGAACTCGCGACGCCACCCGGCGCAGACTATCCCGGGATGCATCGGATGGGCGCGGGCGAGGTCGAGGCGCTGGAGAAAGAGATCGACCGGATGAATGAAGGTCTCGAGGAGCTCAAGTCGTTCACGCTGCCCGGCGGCGGCAAGCTCAACGCATACCTGCATCTGGCGCGCACGGTATGCCGGCGCGCCGAGCGCGCATGCTGGCGGCTGGCGCGTACCGAAGCGGTTGGCGAGGATCTGCTCAAGTATCTCAACCGGCTGAGCGACCATCTGTTCGTACAATCGCGATGGGTCGCGAAGCGGCTGGACGAGCCCGAGTATCTGTGGGATCGAGCGTTGCGCATCGAGGAAACCAAGTCGGCGCGCACGCGCAAGGCCAAGCCATAGTGGTGCGGAGATGAGCAAGTCCGATCAAATCTATCTGCGCCAGGAACAGCTCGGTCCGATGGCGAACTACGTCTATCTGATCGGCGATCCGCTAACTCACAAGGCGGTGGTGGTCGATCCGGCGTGGGACGTCGAAGCGATCTGCAATATCGCGGCGAGCGATGGCTACGAAATCGACAAGATCCTGATCACGCACTACCACCCCGACCATCTCGGCGGGCACATGATGGGCCAGACCATCGAGGGCGCAGCCGAGATGCTCGAACGCATCAAGGCCAAGGTCTATCTGCACAAGGACGAAGCGGCGCTCAGCAAACGCGTCGCTGGACTGTCGGATTCCGACATCGTGGCGGTAGATAGCGGCGACACGGCGTCGGTTGGCAATCTCACGCTGCGCTTCATCCATACGCCGGGCCATACGCCGGGCTCGCAGTGCTTCCTGGTTGACGGGAAGCTGATCTCTGGCGACACCCTATTCATCGGATCATGCGGACGCGTCGATCTGCCGGGCTCGGATCCGGAGCAGATGTATTACAGCCTCAATCAGAAGTTGCGCAATCTCGATGACGCGACGGTCGTCTATCCAGGACATGCGTACGCGCCGGAGCCCAACTCAACCATCGGCGAGCAGAAACGGCGCAACATGTATATGCGCTTCGACACGCTCGATGATTTTCTCGACGCAATGGGATACTCGCGCTGAAGGCTGCAACGATCGCGCGCCAGCCGCAGACGCCCTAACTGGAGGATGGTTGTATGAAAATCGGATTGTTGGCATTTATCGCGGATTACACCGCCGACCCGGCCGCCGTCGCGCGCAAGTGCGAGGCGTTGGGCTTCGAGTCGATCTTCATCCCCGAGCATCCGATCATCCCGGTGAACTTTCGCACCAAGGTCCCCGGCGGCCGTGAGCTGCCGCGCATCTACTCGCATATGCCCGATCCGTTCGTGAGCCTCGCGATCGCCGCCGGCGCGACCAGCCGCATCCGGCTCGGCACGGGCATCTGTCTGGTGCCGGAGCGCAATCCGATTCTGCTCGCCAAGGAAGTTGCGACACTCGATGTGTTTTCCAATGGCCGCTTCATCTTCGAGATCGGCGCAGGATGGCTGGCCGAAGAGACCGAGATCATGGGCGCCGACTTCGCCAAGCGCTGGAAGATCACGCGCGAGTACGTGCGCGCGATGAAGGAGCTGTGGACCAAACCCGAGCCGAGCTTCGAGGGCGAGTTCATCAAGTTCCCGCCGGTACATCACAACCCCAAGCCGCGCCAAAAGCCGCATCCACCGATTCATATCGGAGCCGGCGGCAGCGGTCTCGGACCGAACGAACGCGCCCTCGAGAATGTCGTCGCAATCGGCGACGGATGGTCGCCGATCGGAATCGCGCCTGCTGACTTGGCGCCGCAGCTCGCCAAGCTCAAGGACATGTGCGCGCAAGCCGGCCGCGACTTTCGCGCTATGGAGATCTCGGTCTACATGCTCGCCAACCCGCCCGGCGACCCGCGCGAGCTGATCAAGCGCTACGCCGATGCGGGCGTGCACCGGCTGATCCTCGGCGCGCCGAGCCTCGCGCCTGATCGTGCGGAGCGCGAACTCGAAGCGATGGCGCGCGCCTACATCGGCTGAGGATGGCCGCGGCGACGACGCCCGCCACCAACGGTTCGGTTTCGCGTCGGTGCGTCCATCCGCCGATCGATGCGCGCGCCGCGGCTGAAGCTCGATGAAGCTTCGCGGCGCGATATCGGGTTTCGGCCAGGTCGCGGCGCTGGGCCATCTTCGCGGCTGGCGCACCATCTCCGGCGTGGAGATTGTTGCCATCCACGAACCGGTCGCTGCGCGTCGGCAGGAAGCGATGCGGCTGATGCCGAACGCTCGCGTGTATGACGACCTCGGGTTGATGCTCGGCGGCGAGCGGCTGGACTTCGTTGATATAGCCAGTCCGCCCGCCTATCACGCCCACGCTGCGCAAATGGCTCTCGAAGCAGGCGCGCATGTGCTGACCGAGAAGCCGCTATGCCTGAGCGTGGATGATCTCGACCGGCTCGCGGCGCTCGCACGCGCCAAAGAGCGGGTGCTGTTCTGCGTCCACAATTGGAAGCATGCGCCAGCCTACCGTGTCGCGCATGAACTCGTCACATCGGGAGAGTTGGGCACGCTGCGCTACGTCGGGATGTATCGGCTACGCACCGAACAGGCCGGGGGTGCGCAATGGCGCTTGGACGCGCAGGTCGGTGGGGGCGGAATCGTGATCGATCACGGTTGGCACATCTTCTACCTGATGCATTGGCTGATGGGCGGTCACGCACCCGAGACCATCAGCGCCAGCTTCGAGATACCCGCCAACCAAGGTCCGACAGGGGCGGTCGAGGAGGTCGCGGACCTCACGCTGAGCTTCGCGCGCGGGCGCTTCGGCTATTCGCATCTTTCCTGGCGCGCGCCGTCGCGGCGCACGTCCGCAATTCTCTACGGCGATCGCGCGACGCTCGAGATCGAAGGCGATCGCGCGCTACTGACTCCATGCTCTGGAGCGCCGCGTAACATCGAGGCGAGCGATGCGCCCGACGACTCGTATCACTCGGCTTGGTTCCACAGGCTGGCCGAGACTTTCGTCCGCGCCATGGCGGGAGGCTGCGACTCGGCGGAGGCCATCGAGAATGCAGCCGAGGCCCGAACAGCACTGTTGCTGACGATCGCAGCCAGGCGCTCGGCCGCGTCGGGCGGGCTCGCGGTCAGAATCGGTCCCTGAAAGAGGGTCGCTGGCGACTGACCGCTCGGACGGGATACTTGACTTTAGGCAACGCGCCGGTAGAGTCTCATTGACCGCAAGGTTAGCGATCCACTGGCGCTGCTGGAAGCGCCGGGCAGCTAATCGAATAGCCCACGATGAGCTCAGCAGTTCCACGCGCCCATGCGGCCGATTCGCGCGACGAGATCCTGCGCGCGGCGCGGCATCTGTTCGAGAGCCGCGGCTTCCACGAAACCTCGATGTCCGAAGTGGCGCGTGAAGCCAAGGTGAGCAAGGCGCTCATCTTCTGGCATTTCAAGACCAAGGAGGAGCTGTTCCTCGCGGTCTTGGGCAAGTTGCTGGAGCCGTATTACATCGACTTCGCGCAAGAGGCGCGTGAACTCGACGAACGCGCGCAACTGGAGCGACTGATCGAATCCTACCTGCTGTTCGTGCGCGACAACGCGTCCTCGGTGCGCTTCTTCCTGGCGCGCCTGCTGCGCGACGGGGACGAGGTATCGGAGGAGTTCACTTCGCGCATCCGCGGTCTGTACGACGGTTATCGCGCGTTGTTGATGGACCTCATCAGGCGCGCGCAAGAAAAGGGGCTCTGCGTTGGCACCTTGAAGCCCGAAGCGACCTCGAGCATGTTGCTCGCGGCGCTTAACGGAATGTTGGTCGAATTGCTGTTTATGCAAAGCGCGGACTTCGATCTGAAGGCTGCGCTGGGGACGCTCCGCGGTATGCTGTTTGGTGATGCGCAGCACAACGAGGGTGGAGGTCTGGAGAGCGGACGCACGACGGAGGCGGCACCAGCCGCCGTGGTGGGCAAGGAGAACGTCTGACATGCGCATTCCGGTTCGCCAAATGATCGACCTCGGGCTCTATATCAACCGCAAGAAGCGGGCGGGCGAAAAATACTTCCCGCTGGTGCTGATGCTCGAGCCGCTGCACGCGTGCAATCTCGCCTGTCTGGGCTGCGGCCGGATCGTCGAATACAAGGACACGATTCGCGACCAGATGCCGCTGGACGAGGCGCTGGGCGCGGCCACCGAATCGGGTGCGCCGATCGTCTCGATCTGCGGCGGCGAGCCACTGATGTACAAGCATATCGTGGCGCTGACCAACGGTCTCATCGAACAGCGCCGCCACGTGATGATTTGCACCAATGCGCTCCTGATCGAGCGCTTCGTCAAGCAAGTCGAGCCCAATCCGTACCTGAGCTTCAACATTCACATCGACGGTATGCGCGAGACGCATGACCGTGTGGTCGACCGCGACGGCGTGTTCGACAAGTGCATCGCGATGATCAAGCTGCTCAAGTCGGGCGGCTATCGCGTGCAGACCAACAGCACGGTCTTCCGCGAGACCAGCGCCGAAGAGATCGAAGAGCTGATCAAGATGCTCGCGTCGCTGGGCGTCGACGGCATGCTTGTGACTCCCGGCTATCACTACCAAGTGCTGGAGAACGACATCTACCTGAAGAAAGAAGAGATGCCGTACAAGTTCCGGCGCGTGAAGGATCTCGCCGACCAGTACAAGATCATCAATACGCCGATTTATCTCGAGTACCTGGCGGGCGAGCGCGATCTGCAATGCAGCCCTTGGACCACCGTTACGCGCAACCCGCAGGGATGGAAGGGTCCTTGCTATCTGATCACCAACGGCCACTACCAGAGCTTCAAGCAACTGCATGAAGCGACCGATTGGGAGTACTATCGCACCAAGCAGGATTTCCGCTGCCGCGATTGCAAGCTCCATTCGGGCTTCGAAGGAACGGTAGCGCTCGATTTCGGGAAGAACCTCAAGGACACCTGGTCGATGATCCGCCATTACGTCGCCTAGCCCGGCGTTTAATCCGCGGGCAGGGAGCGGTGCGATGAGAGGCAGCAGGCTCGGACGTGTCCGTACGGTCGAGGCGAGGAGCGAGCGCAACCGCCGGTCGCTGCGCGTCGCATTCTCGCTCGATGCGTACTTGAAACAGCGTATCGAGCTGGTCGAGCGTGCTCTCGCGCAATCAGTGGCCCAACCCGACGGCCCCGCGTCCAGGCTCTTCGAGGCGATGCGCTACAGCCTGATGGCGGGCGGTAAACGGTTGCGCCCGATCCTCGCCCTCGCATCGTGCGACGCGGTGGGCGGAACCGTCGAAGCGGCGACCGGCCTGGCCTGCGCGCTTGAGATGATCCACACCTACTCGATGATCCATGACGACCTCCCCTGCATGGACGACGACGATCTGCGCCGGGGCAAGCCGACCAATCACAAGGTTTATGGCGAGGCGATGGCAACGCTGGCGGGCGACGCGCTGCTGACGGACGCCTTCCGTGTGCTGGCGCGATCCACCGCGCGCAAAGTGCCCGCCGCCACGGTGCTGGGGGTCGTTGCGGAGCTTGCGGAGGCCGCCGGTTCGCCCGGGATGGTCGCCGGACAGGCGATCGACATCATGAGCGAAGGCCAGGCCATCGAGCTGGGGCAGCTTGAGTACCTGCATGCGCGCAAGACCGGCGCGCTCTTCATGGCGGCGGTGCGCGGCGGTGCAATGCTGGGCGGCGCGAACGCCGTGCAGCTTGACCAACTGACCGCATACGCGCGCGCACTGGGCCTCGCCTTCCAGGTGATCGACGACATCCTCGATGTCGAAGCATCGACCGAGCAGATGGGCAAGCGCACGCATAAGGACGACGCGCACGGCAAGGCGACCTATCCTGCGCTGCTCGGGCTCGAAGAGTCACGGGCGCTGGCGCGCGAACTCGAGCGCCGCGCGCTGGATGCGATGGGGTCGTTCGATGATCGTGCGCGGCCGCTGCGCGCGATTGCGAGTTACGTGGTGGAGCGCAACCTGTGAGCAGCGGCCCGGTTCATACCGGCATTGAAGCGGCGGCGCGCGTGCCAACGGTAGTGCGCAGGATTCCCTCGCGCCAGGCGGTGCTCATTGCCCCGCGACGGGTCGAGATGCGCGATTTTACGCCGCCCCATCCGGGGCCCGGCGAAGTGCTGATTGCGATTAAGTGCGCGCTGACCTGCGGCACCGACCTCAAGTTCTTCCGCCGCGGCCATCCGATGTTCCAGATGCCCACGCCGTTCGGCCATGAGTTCTCCGGCGTGGTCGCTGAAGTTGGGGTGGGCACGAGCGAGTTCCGGCCCGGCGACGCGATCATGTCGGCGCCGACCGCGCCCTGCGAAGAATGCTTCTATTGCACACGCGGGCAGGAGAACCTCTGCGAGCAGGTGATGGCCACGATGGTGTGGGGCGCGTATGCAGACTACCTGCTGCTGCCGGCCCGCGTCGTGGCGCGCAACGCCTTCCGCAAACCTGACAGCGTGACGTTCGAGGAGGCCGCACTGCTCGAACCGCTCGCATGCGTAGTGCATGCGCAGGAACTGGCGCGGCCGGAGAAGTTCGAGAGCGCGTTGATCGTCGGCGCCGGCCCCTTCGCGATCCTGCATCTGATGGCCTTGAAGGCTCGGGGCGTGCGCGAAGTCGTAGTCGCTGGCAAGCATGAGAATCGTCTGCGCTGGGCGGGCGAGATGGGCGCCGATCGCGTCTTCGATGTGGCGCGCACTGATTTGGCCGAGGTGTTCGCGCAGCTCAACGCCGGGCACGGTCCTGATCTCGTGATCGAGTCGACCGGACAGGTCGCTGGATGGCAGGATTCTGTCCGTTGGGTCCGGCGCGGGGGCCGGGTGGTGCTGTTCGGTGGATGCCCGGCGAATACGGTGCTCAATGTCGACACGCGCCGGATGCATTACGACAATCTGACCTTGCTCGCCCCGTTCCATTTCAGGCCGCGCGATGTGCGCCGCGCGTTTGAGTTGCTGCGGGCCGGCGATCTCGGCGCGGGGCGAATTGTGAATGCGCGCAGGCGGCTCAGTGAATTAACCGAAGTGCTCGCTCTGCTTGAAGAAGGCGCATTCCTGAAATGCGCGATCACGCCCTAGCCGGCGCACTGTTCGCTTCGTGCGCTTCTGCGCTCGCGCGCAAGTTGAGTGAGGATGGTGGAGGTAGAGAGGATTCGGCGATGCCAATCGACCTATTCGGTTCGCAGGCGACGGCGCCCGGCGCTCGCTGATCTTCGACAATCGTCATGAGTGAGACTGCTACAGCCGAGACCCTGACCGACGCGGGCGATATCACCCGCGACGAATTTATCGCCCGGGTCGATTACACGATCGGCCGCGCGCAGCAGGCGCTGATTGGCCTCCAGCATCCCGAGGGCTACTGGCATGGCGCGCTGGAAGCCAACGCGCAGATGAATGCCGAGTACATCATCTTCGCGCATTTCATGGAGGAGGTCGATCCGGCGCTGCAGGCCAAGCTCGTCAAATTGCTTATCGATTCGCAGAATCCGGATGGCAGCTGGAGCCTCTTCCCGGGCGGGGAAGGCTACCTCTCCAGCAGCGTCGAGGCGTATTTCGCGCTCAAGCTCGCCGGGATGCGCGCGGGGGACGAGCCGCTGATGGCCGCGCGGCGCTGGATTCTGTCGCACGGCGGAATCGCGAAGGCGGGGACGCTGGCGCGCTTTTACCTCGCCACCATGGGCCAGGTCGACTGGAACGCGACGCCTGCGCTGCCGATCGAAGCGGCGCTGCTGCCGAACTGGTTCCCGTTCAACATGTATGAGCTGTCGTCGTGGGCGCGCGGCACCGTCTTCGCTCTGATGTTGCTGCAGGCAACCCGGCCGGTGACCAAGGTCGATTACCAGAGCGGCACGCTGGAGCTCTACATCGAGCCGCCTCACTTCACGCGTTTCCGTTTCAACCGCGGGGGCCATCCGCTGTCACTCAAGAGCGCATTCATCCAGCTCGACAAGCTGCTCAGGTTCTACAATCGCAACCATCTGACGTCGCTGCGCGATCGCGCGATCCGCCATGTCGAGAACTGGATTGTCGAGCATCAGGACGCCGACGGCTCCTGGGGCGGCATCGAGCCGTGCTACCTGCTGAGCACGATGGCGCTCAAGGCGTTGGGCTACCGCAAGGACCATCCGGTGATGGCCAAAGCGCTCGCAGCCGCACGCACGCTGATCTGGGACTATGGCGACACCGCGCTCTATATGCCCTGCATGTCGCCAAACTGGGACACGGCGCTGGCGGCGCGCGCGCTGCTGGAGTCAGGCGTGCCGGGTGACGATCCGTCGCTCAAGAACTCCGCGAAATGGCTGATCGATCATCAGATCTTCAAGCGCGGCGATTGGTCGATCAAGCGGCCCGACTTGGAGCCGGGCGGCTGGGCATTCCAGTTCTACAACGATAGCTATCCCGACGTGGACGACTCGGCGGTGATTCTCGGCGTGCTTGCAGCAACGGAAGTCGATGATCGTGAAGCCAAAGAGCGCGCGATTCGTATCGGCGCCAACTGGGTGATGGGTATGCAGTCGCGCGATGGCGGGTTCGCCGCCTTCGACGTTGACAACGACGCGCAGTGGCTCAATCAACTACCATTCGCCGACGTCGAAGCAGTCACCGATCCGAGCTGTCCCGATTTGACCGGACGGGTGCTCGAGATGATGGCCGCGGTTGGCTATGACGCGTCGCATCCGGCGGCGCGCCGCGCGATCTCGTGGCTTCAGCGCGAGCAGGAAGCGGACGGCCCGTGGTGGGGACGTTGGGGGGTCAATTACATCTACGGGACGTTCTCCGCGCTGGCCGGCTTGCGCGCGATCGGCATCGATCTGAATCAGCCTTGGATTCGGCGCTCCGTCGAGTGGCTCAAAGCGAAACAGAATCCGGACGGCGGATGGGGCGAGAGCTGCCTGAGCGACAAGGATCCTTCATGGCGCGGGCGCGGCACCAGCACCGCATCGCAGACCGCGTGGGCGCTGATCGGGCTGCTGGCGGGTGAAGATCAGATCGGCGACAATGTGACGCGCGGGATCGGGTGGCTGAGCGAGCGGCAGGTCGAGGCTGGCGACTGGGATGAGGCGGAGTTCACCGGCACCGGTTTTCCCAACCACTTCTACCTGCGCTACCAGATGTACCGGCACTACTTTCCCTTGATGGCGCTGGGCCGTTTCCGCCGCCGCGTCGCGGAACTTGCGGCTCGATGATGACGATGACACTTCGATGAAGACGCTCTCGATTCTTGGTTCGACCGGATCCGTCGGCGTTACCACGCTCGACGTGGTCGGCCGCTTCAGCGATCGCTTTCGCATCGTCGCGCTCGCCGCGGGCCACAACGTCGAACTGCTCGCCGATCAGATTCGCCGCTTTCGCCCTGAGCTGGTTTCCGTCGCCGACGCAGCCCGCGCCCGCGAACTTCGTGCGCATCTGGATGACGGCGAGGTTCAGATCATGCACGGCATCGAAGGGGCGATCGTAGTCGGGACCCATCCGGCCGCGCAGATGGTCGTGTCCTCGATGGTCGGCGCGATGGGGTTGCGGCCGACCCTCGCAGCCATCACGGCCGGCAAAGACATCGCATTCGCCAACAAGGAAGTGCTGGTGATTGCCGGCGAGCTGGTCACGGCCGCCGCGCGCAGCCATGGCGTCCGGCTGCTGCCGGTCGACAGCGAGCACAACGCGATTTTCCAATGCCTCGAAGGGCGCGAGCGCTCCGCGGTGCGGCGTATCATCCTGACCGCTTCAGGTGGTCCATTTCGCGATCTTGCACGCGATCGCTTCAGCACGATCACCGTGGCCGATGCGCTCAAGCATCCCACCTGGCAGATGGGCAACAAGATCACGATCGACTCGGCGACCCTGATGAACAAGGGGCTCGAAGTGATCGAAGCGCGCTGGCTGTTCGGAATGGGAGCGGATCAAGTCTCGGTCGTGATTCATCCGCAAAGCGTCATCCATTCGATGGTCGAGATGATCGACGGCTCGGTGATCGCCGAGATGGCGATTCCGGATATGGCGATTCCGGTCGCCTACGCACTGGCCTTTCCGGAGCGTTTGCCGATGACGCATCTGCGGCCGCTATCGTTGGTCGATTGCGCCAAGCTGACTTTCGAGCAGCCCGATCTCGATCGTTTTCCGTGCCTGCGGCTGGCGTACGACGCGCTGGCGGAGGGCGGCACAATGCCCGCCTGCCTCAACGCCGCCAACGAGGAACTGGTCGCGGCCTTTCTTGCCGGCCGTCTGCCGTTCGTGGGCATCCCGCGTCATATCGAATCTGTCATGCATCGTCATCACAATCAGCCTGCGCGCAGCCTCGAGGATCTGATCGAGGTTGATGGCTGGGCACGGGCGGCGGCGCGCGAACTGATCGCCGCCTGACGCGCCGCGATGGCTGTTGACCGCGCGCTAGTGCTCGATGCGGCCGGCGCCGAGCCGATGCTGGCGGCCGAGGCCTATGCCTGGTGCGGGCAACTGGCCCGCTCGCACTACGAGAACTTCACGATCGCGTCGTGGCTGATGCCGCGCGCGATGCGCCCGCACATGCACGCGATCTACGCCTACGCACGCATCGCGGATGACTTCGCGGACGAAGAGCACGATCTCGGCAAGCTTGACCAATGGGAGCGCGAACTCGAGCTGGCGTATGCAGGTGCGCCGCGCCATCCGGTGTTCGTCGCGCTGGCCGACACGGTGCGCCGCTTCGATATCCCGCGCCAACCGTTTCTCGATCTGCTGCGGGCCTTCCGCTCGGACGTCGATTTCCGCGGCTTCGAGACGATGGACGATCTGCTGGGCTACTCGCAGTGCTCGGCCGAGCCGGTCGGGCGGCTGGTGCTCTACCTGTTCGGCTATCGCGACGCCGAGCGCCAACGTCTTTCTGATCAGGTCTGCAGCGGCTTGCAGCTGGCGAACTTCTGGCAGGATATCGCCATCGATTTCGCCAAGGGCCGCATCTATCTGCCGCGCGCCGACCTGCGCGAGTTCGGCTACAGCGCAGGCGACCTCTCCCGTGCGTTCGTGGACGAACATTTCGTCAGCCTGATGCGCCATGAAGTCGGCCTCGCGCGCGCGATGTTGCGGCGCGGCGCCGAACTGCATCGCTTGGTCGATCGAAGGCTTAGCCGCGACGTTCTCATGTTCGCGGGCGGCGGGCTGGCGATTCTCAACGCGATCGAACGCGCCGGCTACGACGTCTTCGGGCGCCGCCCCAAGCTCGGCAAGCTCGACTACTTGAGGGTGGGTTGGCGAGCGCTCAGCGGGAGGCTGGCCGCATGACGGCGCAGGCGGCAGAGATGCGCACTGGGCCCCAGCGCCAATCGCTCGACCTTGACTACGCGCGATGTGCGGAAATCACGCGCCGCTCGTCGTCGAACTTCTATTACGCTTTCATGCTGCTGCCGCGGCAGCGTCGCTACTCGCTGTACGCGGTCTACGCCTTCTGCCGGTATCTCGATGATGTTGCGGACGACGACGCATCGCCTGATCCGGCGCGGTTGCTTCATCGATGGCGCGAAGAGCTGGATCGCGTCTATCGCGGCGAGCCGACGCGCGCGATCTCGCGCGCGATAGCCGACACCGCGCGCCGCTTCGCAATTCCGCGCGAATACTTCGAGGACTTTATTGCCGGTGTCGAGATGGATCTGTCCCGCCACCGCTATCAGAATTTCGACGATCTGCGTCTTTACTGCCATCGGGTCGCGTCGGTAGTGGGGCTGATCTCCATCGAGATCTTCGGCTACCGCAATTCGCGCGCCAAGATCTACGCTGAGAACCTGGGCATCGCCTGCCAGCTTACCAACATCATCCGCGATGTGCGCGAGGACGCCGCCCGCGGCCGCATCTATTTGCCTCAAGAGGATCTCGCGCGCTTCAACGTCAGCGAAGAGGAGATCCTGCAGGTCCGGCACTCAGATCGCTTCGAGCGCCTGATGGCGTTTGAGGCGGCTCGCGCCGACGGCTTCTACCGCGAGGCGGTCGCCGCGCTGCCACGCGAAGACCGCGGCAGCTTGCTGACGGCCGAGGCGATGCGGCTGATCTACCAGGCAATTCTGCGGCGCATCGTGCGTTCGAACTATCGCGTGCTCGATCGGCGACACGGCCTGTCGGCGCCGCGAAAAATCTATCTGGTCGGACGCGCATGGGCGCTGGGACGCCTGGCGCAGCCGCGCGCGTGACTTCGATGGCGGACGAGCGCGACGTGGTCGTGATCGGCGGCGGTTTCGCCGGGCTCAGCGCCGGCGTCGCATTGGCTGAGGCGGGCTTTCGCGTCGCATTGCTCGAACGCAAACCGGCGCTGGGCGGACGCGCCTATTCATTCACCGATCCCGATACCGGAGACTCGGTCGACAATGGCCAGCATGTCCTGATGGGCTGCTATCGCGAGACGCTCGACTTCATTCGCCGTATCGGCACATTTGACCAGCTGGTATTCCTGGACAACCTCGAGATCGCGATGCTCCAGCCCGGCGGCGTGAGCGCGCACCTTCGTACCGGCCGTCTGCCGGGTCCGCTGCACATGAGCACAGCGGTGATGCGCTACCGCCATCTCAGCATTGCGGAGCGAATCAGCCTGCTCTACGCGGGATTGCGGCTGCTCAGGATGCTCGCGCGCGAGCGTCCAATGCTCGAGCGGACCACCGTCTCTGCGCTGATGGACGTGCTGCGGCAGTCTGAGCGTGCGCGCCGATGCTTCTGGTATCCGCTTGCAATCGCGACGCTCAATGAAGATCCGGAGCTGGCGTCGTCGGCACTGCTCGCGGAGGTTCTCAAGCGCGCATTTTTTGCGCGGCGGCGCGATTCCGCATTCGTTTACTCCAAGGTCGGACTCAGTGAGCTCTACTGCACGGCTGCCGCGGCGTTGATCGAGCGGCACGGTGGAGTAGTCGCCGATCGCGCCGGGGTGGAGCAGGTCGAACTCGACGGACCCGATCGCGTCGCCCGCGTGCGGTTGCGCGACGGGCGCCGGCTCGAGGCGGCCAACTTCATCGCGGCGGTGCCATTCGGCGCGCTGCTGGAAATGCTGCCTGATGGTGTCACCGAGCGACCGTTTTTCGCGCGGCTGGCGCAGCTCAAGACCTCGCCCATCATTTGCGTGCACGTGTGGCTGGATCGCGAGATCACCGATGCCGCCTTCGCCGGGTTTATCGGCACGACGACTCAGTGGATGTTCAACAAGCGGCGCATCTTCAGCGGCGGCGCCGGCGCACATCCCGGTTATCTGAGCTTCGTGCTCAGTGGTGCGCGTGCGCTGGTCGAGCGCTCCAACGAAGAGTTGCTGGAGCAGGTGCTGGATGATCTGCGCGCGATGATTCCCGCGGCCCGCGAGGCCAAGGTGATCAAGGCGCTGGTGCTCAAGGAGAAGCAGGCGACGATGGCGCCCGGTCTTGAATCGCATCAGCTGCGGCCGGGCACTGCGACGCCACTGGAAAATTTCTTCCTCGCCGGCGACTGGGTGCAGACCGGATTGCCCGCGACGATCGAGAGCGCCGTCATCTCAGGCCGCGCCGCAGCCTCGGCCGTGATCGATCGGGTCGAGCGCGAGGCGCGCGCGCCGATGCTCAAAACCGGTACAGCCGATGGCTGATCGCATCGCACTGGTCACCGGCGGCAACGGCTTCGTCGGATGCCATGTGGTCCGGGCGCTACTCGCGCGAGGAGATCACGTGCGGGTGCTGGTGCGCGAGGCAGCAGACCTTGCGGCGCTCAAAGGCGTCGAATGCGAGCGCGTGATCGGCGACCTGCGCGATCGCGATTCGATCATCCGCGCTGCGAAGGGCTGCGAGGAGATCTACCATGTTGCCGCCGACTACCGGCTCTGGGTCGAAGACGAGGAGCCGATGTACGCAAGCAACGTGCTCGGTACGCGCAACGTGCTTGAAGCAGCCCGCCGCGCCGGCGTCCGCCGCATGATTCATACCAGCACGGTTGGCGCGCTCGGCGTGCCGCATGACAGCCCCGGGTGCGAGGACACCGCAGTGACGCTCGACGATATGGTCGGGCCGTACAAGCGATCGAAGTTCATGGCCGAACGCGATGTGCTCGCCGCCGCGGGCGAGGGGGTTCCGGTGGTGGTCGTGAACCCATCGACGCCGATCGGACCGCGGGACTATAAGCCTACGCCGACTGGCAGGATCATCGTCGATTTCCTCAACCGCCGGATGCCGGCGTATCTGGATACCGGGCTCAACCTCGCTGACGTCGAAGACGTTGCGCGTGGCCATCTGTTGGCTGCCGAGCGGGGAAAGGTTGGTGAGAAATACATCCTGGGCGGCGAGAACCTGAAGCTGCAGCGCTTGCTGGCGCGGCTGGCGGATTTGTCGGGTCTGCCCGCACCCAGGATTCGCATCCCGTATGCCGCCGCATACGGATTTGCGCTCGGCGCCGAGTTCGTCTCTCGTAGCATCACCCATCGGGCGCCGCGCGCGAGCCTTACCGAGGTGCGGATGGCGCGCAAGAAAATGTTTTTCGATTGTTCAAAGGCGCGCGCCGAGCTCGGCTATGAGCCGCGTCCGATCGAAGATGCGCTGCGCAGAGCGATCGACTTCTACCGCGAAATCGGAATGGCGCCGCGGACCTGACAGAACATGCGACTGCTTCTGTCGACCATCGCGCTTCGCCCCTACGTTTTCATCTTTCTGGCAAGCTACCTGTTCATCGCGATTGCGAACTACGGGATTCGCACCACCGCGTTTTTCACGTTGCTCACCTATGCGGTAGCGTTCGCATGCGAATGGAGTTCGGTGCACAACGGCTTGCCATTCGGGCTGTATCACTACCTCGAGGCGACGCGTGGCCGCGAGATCTGGATTTTCGGCGTGCCGTTTATGGATTCGCTGTCTTTTACGTTTCTATCGTTCGTCAGCTACACGGTCGCGCTGCTGGTGACCTCGCCGCGGTATCGCCGCGGATGGGATCTGCGCGTCCTCGACACGCGGCGCATCCGGCGCTCGCCACGGGTATGGCTGATGGCGGCGCTGTTCATGGTCATGATCGACTTTGTAATGGATCCGCTCAGCGTGCTCGGCGACCGCTGGTTCCTGGGCAAGATCTTCTGGTACGACCCGCCGGGGCCACACTTCGGCGTTCCGATCAGCAATTATCTGGGCTGGTATTTCGTCGCGGTGGTGACGGTCGCGTTATTCCAGTTTCTTGACGCGCGCCTGGGCGCGGGCGGGCGCAAGCCGGTTGGCTTGATGCTCAACCTGCCGTCACGCGCGCTGCTCGGCCCCGCGCTGTATGTGGGCATCGTATGCTTTGGCGTCACGATGCTGTTCCGGATCGGCGCCCTCGATATCGCGTGGGCCTCGGTGTTCGTCTTCATTCCGTTCGCGACACTCATCGCGAATACACTCACGCGCGTCGATTCTTACGGCGATCGTGCGGCGTTGGAGCGTCATTTCGCCGACTTTCCGTATGAGAAAAATCTTGTGGGCTACTGGGACGGCGACGCTGCGACGGTTGCCGAACCGCGCCGGCGCCGCGCCTAGTGGCGTGTTCGATCTGACGGGCTGTCACTTCGGCGACGGCGAGATGGACCTTGCCCGCACGACCACATCGTACCTCGACGAAGATCCCGCGTTGGCGCGCGAGTTCGTGAAGACCTACCTCGATCTGTGCCCGCCGCGGTCTGGCTTCGCGCAGCGCTTTCCCGCCTACATGCTGATTGAACGGCTCATCATCTGGGAGTACTTGCAGCGCACCGCGCCCGAAAAGTTCGCCGGCATATCGCTTCGCGACTGGGCGGGACGCTACACGCGCGCGCTTGAAGCGCTGGAGCTGTAGCTCTTGGGCTCTGGGCGGCGGCGCTTCTAAATCATCCCGGTTTGTGCGATGGCTCGTGCGAATTGGATCGACGACCGCTTTGCGGAGGAAACACTATGCTGCTTAAGGACAAGGTTGCTCTAATTACCGGGGCGGGCTCGGGGATCGGGCGCGCAAGCGCACTTCGTTTTGCCCAGGAGGGTGCCAAGGTGATGGTCGCCGATGTGCGCGCCGAATCCGCGCAGGACACCGCCAACACGATCGAGAAGGCAGGCGGGACGGCCAAGTCGGTCGCAGTTGACGTGCGCGTCGCAGCGCAAGTCGAGAAGATGGTCGAGGAGACGGTGCGCGCCTTCGGACGGCTCGACGTGCTCTTCAACAACGCTGGCGTCTATGTCTCCAAGAACGTGGTCGAGACCACCGAGGAGGATTGGGACTGGGTGGTCGACGTTTGCATGAAGGGCGTTTATCTCGGCTGCAAGTTCGCGATCCCGCACATGCTGAGACGCGGCGGCGGCGTGATCATCAATACCGCCAGCGGCGCCGGCCTGGAGGGAATCCCGAGCTTGTCGGCCTACAATGCGGCCAAGGGCGGCGTCGTGATCATGTCCAAAGGAATCGCGCTGGATTTTGCGCGCAACAACATCCGCTGCGTGTCGATCTGTCCCGGCGTCATCGAGACGCCGATCTTCGAGCATTGCACCGGTGCGCCTGAGGGCAGCTCACAACGGGTCTGGGAGCGGACGCGCAACGCCCATCCGATGGGTCGCAACGGCAAGCCTGAAGAGGTCGCGGCGCTCGCGGCGTTCCTCGCGTCGGACCAGGCGGCGTTCATCACGGGAGCGGCCATCCCGATCGACGGAGGTTTCAGCGCGGGATCCTTCATGCCGCCCGATCTTGTGCGCTAGTCACATCGGCGGGGCCACGCGGCTGAATTGATGCAAGTCGATCAACCAGAACTGCTGGAACGCCTCGTCGTGGCGCTCGCGTTGGGGATGTTGATGGGCTTGGAGCGGGGATGGGAGCAGCGCGAGCTCGCCGAGGGCCAGCGCGTTGCGGGCATCCGCACCTTCGGCCTGGTCAGCCTGCTTGGCGGCGTTGCGGCTTTGCTCGGCGGTGAGAACCCCGGCACCTTGCTGGCGGCGATGATTCTCGCGCTGGGAACTCTTGCCGCGGTCGGCTACTGGCGAATGTCTGAGAGGCATGACGACCTGAGCATCACCAGCGCGGCGGCGGCGCTGCTGGCCTTCACATTGGGCGCGCTTGCCGGCCGGGGCCAGCTTGTGCCCGCGGCTTCAGCGGCGGTGGTGGTGACGCTGGTGCTCGGCGCCAAGCCCGAGCTGCATGGACTGATCGAGCGCATCGACCGCGCCGAGCTGCTTGCCACGATTCGCCTGCTGCTCTTTTCCGTCGTGCTGCTGCCGATCCTGCCCGACCGCGGCTACGGTCCATGGCAGGCGCTGAACCCGTACCAGTTGTGGTGGATGGTGGTGATCGTCGCGAGCATATCGTACGTCGGCTACTTCGCGGTCCGGATCCTGGGTGGCCAGCGGGGCGTGTTGCTGACGGGCGTACTGGGCGGGATGGTTTCCTCAACGGCGGTCGCCGTCAGCCTCTCGCGCATCGGCAGACAACGGCCCGAACTTGAGCAGCCTCTCGCGATGGGAGTCATCGCCGCCAGCTCGATAATGTTCCCGCGCATCCTCGTGATCGTAGCGGCAATTGCGCCCGTCCTGGTGCGCAGACTCGCATGGCCCCTGATGGCCGCGAGCGCCGCAGGCTTTGCGATCGCGGGATGGTACGCCATCAGGCTGCGCAAGACGGGTGAAGTTCCGGCTGATCATGCGGGCCGTGGCCCGCGCAACCCGCTCGACCTGCGCACCGCGGTAGAATTCGTTCTGATCCTGACCGCGGTCATGATCGCCACTCGGGCGGCACAAGCCTGGCTCGGACGGCCAGGCCTCTACGTGGTTGCGGCGCTTTCCGGCGTGGTCGACGTCGACGCGATTTCGCTTTCGCTCGCTTCGATGCCGGGCGGGAGCGCGAGCGGCACAACAGCCGCAGCCGGAATCATGATCGCGTCAGCGATGAACACCGCATCCAAATCTGCCATCGTATACGCGATCGGCGGCCGCGCGATGGGAACTCGGGTGGCGCTGGCTCTGGGAGGCTCTCTGGTGGTAGTGATGATCGGACTCTGGCCATTGCTCGCTTCCTGATCCCGGGTGCCATCGTGTCGGGATTGCGGCGCACGATCGTTCATGCCATCTCGCCCAATCACCCGGCCGGCTCTCAGAACCTGCCGTGATGGCCTTCGCCGCGTGCGAAGCGCGCCGCGCCCTCGCGCGTCTCGCCAGATGCGATTACTTCAAGCCCGCGCCGCGTCTCGTTGCGCCACGCATCATCGTGGCCTAGCGACCATTGCTCGTATGCCGAGAGCCGATCCGAGCGCATGCAGCGCTGCGGGAATCGCGCGAGCTCATGTGCGAGCGCCTTCGCCGCCTCAAGCGCCTGCCCGGGTGCAACGATGCGGTTGGCAAGACCCATCCGCGCTGCCTCCTCGCCCGACACGCCGCGCCCGGTGAGGATCAGATCCATCGCGTGGCTCTGCCCGATCAGCCGCGGCAGCCGGACGGTGCCCATGTCGCACAATGGTACGCCGAAGCGCCGGCAGAACACGCCGAAGACGGCATCGGAAGCCGCCACGCGCAGGTCGCACCACAGCGCGAGTTCAAGGCCGCCCGCGACGGCATAACCCTCGACCGCCGCGATGACCGGCTTGCTCAACAGCATGCGCGTCACGCCCAGCGGCCCATCACCATCGGGCGCGAGGCGATTACCGCGGTCGCCGGCGACAGCTTTGAGATCCGCGCCTGCGCAGAAGCATCCGCCTGCTCCGCTCAGCACAGCGACACTGAGCGCCGGGTCGGCGTCGAAGGCGCGGAAGGCATCGACGAGCGCGTCAGCGGTAGGGCGATCGACCGCGTTGCGCGCTGCGGGCCGATTGATCGTGACGATCGCGACATCGCCGTCTGTTTCGAGATCGACGGTGCTCATTTATTTGTACCTCCGTGATCTGTGGTCGGAAGGTTGCCCGCCAGCGCTTCGAGCGCGCTGGCCAACGCGCGGGTTGCGCGTCCGAGGTTGCCCATCATGCGCGGGAGTTTCAGCGCCGAGCCGGGATTGCGGATCAGAAAGGCGGTAGCGGCCAGTGGCTTTATCCGGCCGTGTGCATCGGCAAGATGTGCGCCCACTACTTCATCATCGAGCGCATCCAGCACGGCGCGCACACACAGGAACGGCAAACCCCGCCGTGCGACCTCGAGGCCGACAGCGGCGCTCTCCATGTCAACCGCGATCGCGCCGCTTTGATCCTTCGCAGCGTGCTTCGCAGCGCTGTCGGCCAGCACCCGGCTCGCCGTAAGGATGGCTCCGGTAACGAAGCGCAGTCCCGCGCCATGCAGGATCTGCCCGGCGCGGCGGACCAACTCAGCGTCGATTGCCACGATCTGGTCGGCGGCGTGGTCGCCCTCGCCGTCCAGGATCAACCGGTCTGCGACGACCAAATCGCCGGGGGCGAGCCCGTGCGATAGCCCGCCGGCGACCCCGCTGGAGATCACGATGCGCGCATCGGGAAATGCGTCGAGCGCGCATCGCGCACTCTCCCGTGCCCGCTCTCTGCCGATGCCGGTGGAGACGGTTGCGATCCATGTATCGCCAAGCCGTCCGCGTATCCCGTGCAGCCCCGCGATCGCGATTGGCTTGCGATCCACCAGTTTGCGCCTGAAGGGCGTGAGTTCGCGATCGAATGCGGAAAAGATCAGGATCATGATGCCAGCCGCATCATTTCTATCCTCATCGGGCGGCGAGCGGCAATTGCGGATACGAGCGCCGCTTGAGCGCGACGCGCGTTGCAAGCACAATTGCGCGAACGTGAAATCGCTGATCGTCAACGGTGACGACTTCGGGATGTCGCCCGAGGTCAACGCCGGCATCCTGCGTGCCCATCGCGAAGGCATACTTACCAGCGCCAGCCTGATGGTCACGGGCGCCGCGGCCGGCGAGGCCGTCACGGCGGCGAAACAGCATCCAGGGCTCGATGTCGGCCTACACGTCGTCGTATGCCAGGGACGCAGCATGCTGCCGTCCCTGCGGCTGCGAGGAATTGTCGACGAGGCCGGCCGCTTCGGCGACAACGCGACCATTCTCGGCATGCGTTACTTCTTCGATCGTGGCGCGCGCGAGCGGTTGCGGGCTGAATGCCGCGCGCAGGTCGAGCGGCATCTCGAACTGGTTGGCTATCTCAATCACATCGACGGCCATCTCAACTTCCACGTCCATCCAGTGCTGGCCGATATTCTGATCGAGCTTGCGGCGGAGTATCGGGTGCCATGTATCAGGCTGCCGCGCGAACCGGTCTTCACGACGCTTGGGCTGGCGCGCGATCATCTTGTGCGCAAGCTCATCGAGGCGACTATTTTCCGTGCGCTGTCGGCACGTGCCCGGCGGATGATGGCCGAGCGGTCGCTCAAGTCGACCGATCAGCTCTTCGGACTTCATCAGAGCGGCCATTTGAGCGAACGCTACGTGCGAGGCGTGATCGAACGCCTGCCCGACGGCGTCACAGAGATCTACTTTCATCCGGCTTCCGATATCGGCCGCGGCACGCCTCCGTCGGCGGCGGCCCAGGGCGAGGTTGAGATTCTCACCAGCGGCGAGATTCGGGAGACGCTCGCTCGGTGCGGCGTGCGCCTGATGACCTACCGCGAACTTGCCGCCGACGGATCGGCGGCTGCGCCTCAGTGATAGCCATGCGAGTGCGCTGTCCGCCAATAGGGGAATCGCGTATTTTATCGATGCGCAGGCGGCGCGAAGATAGCGAACCCAGGCAAGAGGAAGCGTGATGCACGATCAGGAGTCCGCACCAAGCAGTGTCAGGGCCGAAGACTATCGGCTCCCAGCCACCGTCGTCCCCGAACGATACGAGATTCGCCTCGAGCCCGACCTGCAGGCGTTCACTTTCAAAGGCGAGGAGAAGGTACACGTCCGCGTGCTCGAGCCGGTCAAGGAGATCGTGCTCAACGCGCTCGAGCTGGAAATCGGCGCCGTGACCGCGACGCGCGAGGGCCGCATGATCAAAGGTCGCGCGCGGCTCGACACCAACCTCGAACGCGCGCACCTGCTCTTCGAGCGGCAGCTCGAGGCGGGAGACTGGGTACTGCGCATCGATTTCCGCGGCGTCCTCAACGACAAGCTTCACGGCTTCTATCGCAGCCAGTACAAGGACGCCGAGGGCCGCACGCATATGGTCGCATCGACGCAGTTCGAGGCGACCGATGCGCGCCGCGCCTTTCCATGCTGGGACGAGCCAGCAATCAAGTCCACCTATCAGCTCGCGTTGGTGATCGATCAGAACCTCACCGCGATTTCGAACACGGCGCTGGAGCGCGAGCTGCCGGCCGGCGCCGGCAAGAAGGAACTGGTGTTCAAGCAAACCATCCGGATGTCCACCTATCTGGTGGCGTTCGTGGTCGGCGAGTTCGAGGCCACCGATGCGGTGGACGCGGGCGGCACGCCGCTGCGTATCGTGCACGTGCCCGGCAAACGCAACCTGACCAAGTGGGGGCTTGAGATCGGCGCTTTCTCGCTCAAGTGGTTCGCGAACTACTACGGGATTCCATATCCCGGCGACAAGCTCGACCTGATCGCGATTCCCGACTTCGCCTCGGGCGCGATGGAGAACCTCGGCGCGATCACGTTCCGCGAGACCGCGCTCTTGATCGACGACCAGGCGGCGTCGCGCGCCGAGCTCGAGCGGGTGGCCGATGTCGTATCGCATGAGAACGCGCATATGTGGTTCGGCGATCTGGTCACGATGCGCTGGTGGAACGGCATCTGGCTCAACGAGGCGTTTGCGACCTTCATGGAGATGCTCGCGGTCGATGCGTGGAAGCCCGCATGGCAGCGCTGGGTGAGCTTCTCGGTATCGCGCGCGGCCGCGATGGCGGTGGATGGCCTTCATAGCACGCGCCCGGTCGAATTCGCGGTGCATGCGCCCAACGACGCGCGCGCGATGTTCGACGTGCTGACCTACGAGAAGGGCGCGTCGGTGCTCAGGATGCTCGAGCAGTATCTGGGCGGTGAAGAGTTCCGCAAAGGTATCGCGCTCTATTTGCGTCGCCATGAGTATGCCAACACCGAGACCGGCGACCTGTGGGATGCGCTGGAAGAGTCATCGGGGCAGCCGGTGCGTGCGATGATGGACAGCTGGATTCTCCAGCCCGGCTATCCGATCGTAACCGCGACCGCATCCGATGACGGCCGCGCACTCATCCTCAGCCAGCGGCGATTCTTCTACCTGCCGGGCGAGGAGAAGGAACCGCAACTATGGCATGCGCCGGTGATGGTGCGAGTGTGCACGGATGCGGGCGTCAGCTCGCACAAGGTCCTGCTCAAAGAGCGCGAGACGCGGCTTGAATTGCCGGGCGCAATCCAGTGGGCGGTCGTCAATGAAGGCGGGCACGGCTTCTACCGCTCGCGCTATTCGCCGAATTTGCTCTCGTCGCTGACGGCGGCGCTGCCGGAGCTTGCTGCGGTCGAGCGCTTCTCGCTGGTCAGCGATACCTGGGCATCGGTGGTGGCGGGACTGACGCCGCTGGCGGAGTTCCTCAAGATGACTCCGCTGTTCAGCGCCGAGACCGATTTCAACGTATGGCGCGCGCTGCTGGGCGCATTCAGCTATCTCGATATGATCGCCGCAGAGCCTGACCGGCCGGCGCTGGCCGCGCGGGTGCGGATGTTGCTTGGACCCGTCGCGGCGCGCCTGGGATGGACGCCGCACCCGGGCGAGTCCGAACTCGACGCGCAGTTGCGCGGCACAATCGCCGGTGCGCTGGGCGTACTGGGAGACGATCGCGAAGTGCAGGTGCATGCGCGCGAGCTGTATGCGAGCTACAAGCGCGCGCCCGAGTCTGTGGACCGCAATGTGGTCCCGGCGCTGGTGAGTATTGTCGCGCATGGCGGCGGCGAGCGCGAATATCGTGAGTTCAAGGAAAATTTTAAGTCCGCACGCACGCCGCAGGACGAGCAGCGCTATCTCTACTCGCTAGCCGGCTTCCGCAGACCGGAACTGCTGCGCGAGACGATGGCGATGACCATCAACGGCGAGGTGCGCACGCAGAACGCGCCGTACCTGCTGCATTCGCTGCTCTACAATCCCAAGTGCCGCGCCGAGGCCTGGCAGTTCATGAAGCGCAACTGGGATCGGATGGAGCAGCAGTACCCGGAGAACGCGCTGCCGCGGATGTGCGAGGGCATCGTGGCGCTGGCCGAGTTCGAGAATGAGGTCGTGGACTTCTTCGCGACTCACAAGGTCAAGCAGGCCGGCAAGACCATCGAGCAGCACCTCGAACGGCTGCGCGTCGCAGTTGGGTTTAGGAGTCGCGAGGGTGCGCGCTTGGCCACGTCGCTGCGCGGCTAGAATCCGTCGGTGCGCTTTTCTGCGCAGTCCTGACCGAAGACCCGAATAGCTAAAATCTCGCCCGAGGCGTACCCACCGAGGCCTAGCGGGCCTACGGAATCCTCGCCCAGCGCCGCAGAGGCTCGCGCCCTGCGCCTGACGTTTTCGTTTGATGTTTTCGCTTCAAGTCTGCTACGCCATGCCGGAAGAGGTTTCGTATCGCAAAAAATGCCCAAGCGAACCATGACGTGCAGGACGGCTTTGTGGGGCGGGCTTGTGATCGCTTTGTGCCCTCTCTTGGCCGCGTGCCCAGAGGACGCGTCGACTATCTTCCAAACCTCGGCCGCCACGGCCACAGCGACGCCAACTCCAACGGCGACTCCAACCGCAACGGCCACTCCCACGCCAACGGCAACCGCGACTGCAAGCACTTTTGGCTCAACCGGCAGCTTGAACGTTGGGCGCTACCTGCACACGGCAACAGTGCTGCCGAGCGGGAAGGTGTTGATAGCGGGTGGCGCCAGCAGCGGGGGCTTTGTGGTGGAAGCGTCGGCAGAGCTCTACGATGCGGCCGGCGCCGCCTCAAGCTTAACCGGCAGTATGGCGACTGCGCGTTTCGGCCACACGGCGACTCTGCTGCTAACCGGTAAGGTTTTGATAGCCGGCGGGGGGGAGACAACATCGGGAACCCCCTCGAATAAAGCCGAGCTCTATGACCCGAGCGCCGGCACATTCAGTTCCACTGGTAATCTCAATGTTGCGCGCCTATATCACTCCGCAACGCTACTATCGAGCGGCAAGGTACTCATCGCCGGCGGTGATACGGCCGGCATAGCGACGGCCAGCGCCGAGGTTTACGATCCGGTCGCTGGAACCTTTGGCAACGTCAGCGATATGAACGTCGCCCGTGACTCCTTCGTGGCGGCGCTTTTTACCAGCGGCCCCTTAACTGGCAAGGTTATTCTGGCGGGTGGCGGCTCTACCGCAACTGCGGAACTGTTTGATCCGTCCAGTAACACCTTTGCCCTGACAGGAAGTATGACGACCGAACGCAATCACTATGTCGGGGCCCTGCTGAATAATGGAATGTTCTTGGTGGCGGGCGGTTTCGGCACCGCTAACTTCACCGCGACCGCCGACCTTTACGACCCGACAACTGAGACGTTCACCGTTACCGGGAGCATGAGTCACCCTCATTACAATGGCACTGCAACGCTGTTGCCCAGTGGGCAGGTCATGGTGATCGCCGGCCAAACCTTTGGCAGCTTCATCATCGATCTGGTCGAGCTCTACGACCCGACGACCGGAACCTTCAGGTGGTGGCCCCCCACTTATCCAGTTCCGGACTGTGCATACACGGAGCCGGCAATCTGTTTGTGGCGGACCGAGCCCACGTACGAGTGATGGAGTTTAAGCCGCCTTTCAACGATGGCATGAACGCCAGCGTGGTGTTCGGCCAGGTCGATTTTACCAGCAACAGCTCAGCGACCAGCCAGAGCGGCTTCAACGATCCCACTGGCGTTGCATTGGATGCCGCAGGCGAGCTGTTTGTCGTGGACTTGGGCGGTAGCCGCGTGCTGGAGTTTCAGCCGCCTTTCATCACCGGCATGCCCGCCAGCTTTGTGATCGGCCAGCCCGATTTTACCAGCAGCGGCGGCGCGACCAGCCAGAGCGGCCTGTCCGGTCCATTCGGCGCAGCCACTGTTCCGTAGGCGCCCCATCATGGGCGACGTTCAATTGGAATGTCGAGCGCACAGGGCTAACTCGATTCACTGCCTCTAAGGAGGTAGCACCGGCTCGATGGAGCTGCCGCTCACCGATCATTTCCGCGCGATGGCGCGCAACAATGCGTGGTCGAACTACAGGCTGCATCGGGCCTGCGCGCAGCTGACGCCGGCAGAATATCGCGCGGAAAGAACCAGTTTCTTCCCTTCGATCCAACTCACCCTGACGCACATCTTTGCCGTCGATCGCTTCTATCTTGATACGCTCGAGGCCGCCGGGCGAGCGCCGGGAATCTGGCATGAAGTCGAGCCGTTCGAACGCCTGACTGACCTGACCGCCGCGCAAAGCGAAGCCGATCGCCGGCTGATCGCGTACTGCGATGCGCTCAGCGAAAACGGACTGTCGTCGATCGTGTTGCTCGATCGCAGCGACGGCATCCAGCATCGCGAGCAGGTTCACGCCGTACTCAGTCACCTGTTCGTGCATCAGATTCATCATCGCGGGCAGGCGCATGCGATGCTGGCGGGAACTTCGGTTGCGCCGCCGCAGCTCGACGAGTTCTTTCTCGACTGGGACGCGCCGCTGCGCGTCGGGGATTTCGCTGCGCTGGGCTTTGCCGAAGGCGCGCAGGGTCGGCGCGGCGTCAAGTAGCCTTGTCGGCCAGCAATCCCTTGCCCGGGACGTGGTTGACCTCGATGCGGATGCCGTCGGGATCCTCGAACAGCACCGAATAATATCCGGGGGCCCAGCTACCTTCCTGCGGCGAATGTACGATCTTCGCGCCGAGCGATTGCACGAAGCGGTAAATCTCGTCGATATCGCCATGCTCGCGCGCCCGCAGGCATACGTGATGGAGCCCGATGCGATCCTGCACGAAGCGCTCGCGGGCATGGCGCTCATCGCATCGCACGATGCCGACCGCGGTGCGCCCGCCCACGCAGTACAGCGTCTGATGGCTCTTGATCATCGTGCGCAGCCCGAGATAGTTGAGCAGCTTCTCGTAGAAGGGCACGCATTTCTCAAAGCTGCTAACCGTGAGCATCACATGCGCGACGCCGTTGATCTCCATCTCAGTGCTGCCTCCGAGTAATTCTGGCGACGCGTCAGCGCTGCGCGATATCGGGAGCCATTTGATGGCCGAGGATGCGATGGGGCCGGTAGGGCTTCTCGAGCGCCGCGATCTCATCCGCGGTCAGCTTGATGTCGACTGCCTTGATTGCTTCGTCGAGATGGCTGAGCTTGGTGCTGCCAACGATTGGCGCGGTGACGCCGCGCGCCTGCAGGATCCATGCGAGCGCGATCTGAGAGGGCGTCACGCTGCGCTCGCGGGCGACTTGCACGGTCACATCGACCACATCGAAGTCGTAGTCGCGGAAGTACATCATGTCGGCGAACTCGTCGTTCTGCGCGCGCGCCGTCGCGGTCGGCTTCTCGCCGCGCTTGCGATTGCCTGACAGGAAGCCGCGCGCCAGCGGACTCCATGGGATGAGCCCGACGCCCTGGTCGATGCACAGGTGATTCATCTCGCGCTCCTCTTCGCGATAGACGAGATTGTAGTGATTCTGCATCGAGACGAAGCGATGCCATCCGTGCTCCCTGGCGACGAACAGCGCCTTGGCGAACTGCCATGCCGCCATGCTGCTCGCGCCGAGGTAGCGCACCTTGCCCGCACGCACCACGGAATCGAGCGCTTCGAGCGTCTCTTCGATCGGCGTGGTGAAATCCCATCGATGGATCTGGTAGAGGTCGATGTAATCGGTCTTGAGGCGGCGCAACGACGCATCGCAGGCCTCGATGATGTGCTTGCGGCTCAGCCCGCCGCGGTTCTGCGCGCTGCCCATCGGACCGAAGACCTTGGTCGCGATCACGACGTCGTCGCGCTTGGCCATCTCGCCCAGCCACTTGCCAGTGATCTCCTCGCTGACGCCGATCGAATAGACGTCTGCGGTGTCGAAGAAGTTGATGCCGGCCTCGATCGATCGCGCAAAATGCTCGCGCGCTTCGGACTCGGTGAGCACCCAGTCGCGCCATTTCTTGGCGCCGTAGCTCATGCATCCGAGACAGATGCGCGAGACAGTCAGCCCGGTCTTGCCCAGCTTCGCGTAATGCATCTCCACCTCGCGGGTTGAATTGGTTTGGCTCGCTACTATTTCACTCCGGGAGTCGAACGTCTATGATTGACCGACCGGTTCGGCGCCAGCGCTCATTTTCGAGGCACACGAATGATCGATTCACGAGGCTGACGCGATTCCGGCGGAGAAGATGATGCGAGTTCTGTTCGTCCATCCCAGTCCACTGATGTACAGCGAGATCTACCTGCGCCTCGAACCGCTCGGGATGGAGCGGGTGGCGGCGGCCGCGCTCGCCGCCGGCCACGATGTGCGCATGATCGATCTGCAGATCTTCAATCATCGCGACCTGGCGCATGAACTGGACAGCTTCCGGCCAAACGCGGTCGGCTTCTCCACCAATTATCTCGCGAACATTCCCGAGGTCGTCGACCTCGCCAAATCGACCAAGCAGGCGCTCAAGGATTGTTTCGTCTTCGTCGGTGGCCATAGCGGATCGTTCGTAGCTCAGGAACTGCTCGAACATGGCGCCGGCGCGATCGATTGCGTGCTACGCGGCGAGGGCGAGATCGCGACCCAACAGCTGCTCGAAGCGATCGGCGATCGCCAGCTCGACCGGGTGCCAGGCGTCGTGACGCTCAGCGGCTCGGGCCCCCCGCCGAAGCTCATGGAGGATCTCGATCAGTTCTTCCCGGCGCGCCATCTGGCCCGCAAGCGCCACAAGTATTTCATCGGCGTGCTCGATCCGGCAGCTTCGATCGAGTTCACGCGCGGATGTCCGTGGGACTGTTCGTTCTGCAGCGCATGGACCTTTTATGGGCGCAGCTATCGGCAGTCATCGCCCGAGGCCGCCGCCGAGGACATGGCGCGCATCAAGGAGCCCGGCGTCTTCATCGTCGATGACGTCGCGTTCATCCATCCTGAGCACGGCTTCGCGATCGGCCATGAAATCGAGAAGCGTAAGATCAAGAAGGAGTACTACCTAGAGACACGCGCGGATGTGCTGTGCCGCAATCGCGAGGTCTTCGAATACTGGCGCCGGCTCGGCATGACCTACATGTTCCTGGGTTTGGAGGCGATCGACGAGGAGGGACTGAAGGCGCATCGCAAGCGCGCCAGTTTGGGCATCAACTTCAAGGCGCTCGAAATTGCGCGCGAGATCGGCTTCACCATCGCGATCAATCTCATCGCGGATCCTGATTGGGACGAGCGGCGCTTCGAGATCGTCCGCGAATGGGCGTTGAGCATCCCCGACATCGTACATCTCACGGTCAGCACGCCATATCCGGGCACGGAGACCTGGCTGACTGAATCGCGCAAGCTGACCACACTGGACTACCGCCTGTTCGATATCCAGCACGCGGTGCTGCCCACGCGGCTGCCGTTGTTGAAATTCTACGAAGAGCTGGTCAAGACGCAGGGCGTGCTCAACCGTAAGCATCTGGGGATCGCGGCGCTCAAGGAGACGGCGAATATCGCGGCGCGCCTGCTGATGAAAGGGCAGACCAACTTCGTCAAGATGCTGTGGAAGTTCAACAGCATCTACAATGCCGAACGCCAATTTGGCGAGCATTCCCGCGAAGTGAAATACCAGATGCGCCCGCCACCGGCGCATCTTACGACGCGTCCGAGCGCGGGCGACCTGTATGTGCATACGCCGCGGCCCGCGCATCCCGAGGCCGCCGTTCCCTCGACTCCGGCCGGCCGGTGAGCCTCCGCTTTGACTGGAGCGCGCATCGCTAGGCGTATTGCCTGAACCTACCCCCTCTCCCACAAGTGGGAGAGGGTCGGGGTGAGGGTCCTACGGGAGTTCCCGGATTCGCTCCAGCACCGCTTCTGGATTCTTCAGTACCTCGTCATTCCAGAATCTCAGCGTCCGATAGCCCCGCTCTGCGAAGTAGTCAGTGCGTGCCCGATCTACCACCGCTCGGGCTGCGTGCTGGCCGCCATCCAGCTCGATGATCAAGTGCCGCTCGACACAGCAGAAGTCGGCGATGAATGGCCCAATTCGAATCTGCCGCCGAGACTTCGCGCTCCGAACCTGCCGTGCCCGCAGATACTGCCATAGCTTGCGCTCCGCGTCGGTCTGATGGTTTCGAAGACGGCGAGCACGATTGCGCTGTAGTGAGAGATCAACGAATTTAGAATTCAATGGACCCTCACCCTCGCCCTCTCCCGGACTGCGGAAGAGGGGATAGGCCAAACTAACGGCCGGTGAATTTCGCGGGGCGCTTCTCCAGGAACGCCTTGATGCCCTCATGGCCGTCATCGGTGTGTGCCAGCTCGGCGATCGAGCGCGTCTCGAGCTCCATCTGAGTTTCGAGCGTCTCGGTAAAGCCGCTGTGCAGCAGCCGCTTGGCGCCGCCGAATGCGCGCGTCGGCCCCGAAGCGAGCTGTGCAGCGAGTTGCTGCGCTTCGGCCAGCAGCAGGGCGTCTTCGACCACGCGTGTCACGATGCCGAGTTGCATCGCTTCCAGCGCCGAGAGCATCCGGTTGGTCAGCGTCAGTTCCAGCGCACGCTTGAGTCCGACTATTCGCGGCAGAAAGTAGGTCGATGAGCCGTCCGGCGTCAGCCCGATGCGCGTATAGGCCATCGTAAAGCGCGCCGACGACGCTGCCAGCACGATATCGCATGAGCAGGCGAGGCTGAGACCGGCGCCGGCCGCCGCGCCATGCACTGCCGCGATGACCGGCGCATCCATTCGCACCAGGCGCGAGATGGCCGAGTGCAGAAAGGTCGTGACTTCCTTCAGATGCGAGGGCAGGGACTCGCCTTGCGCGGCGAAGCTGCGCAGATCGCCGCCGCCGCTGAAGGTTGCGCCGGCGCCGCTGATCAGAACGGCGCGGATGGCGGTGTCCTCATCGCATCGGATCGCAGCGTCC
>JBGPUE010000005.1:0-89200 GCA_041491005.1 Binataceae bacterium (SeqCode)
AGGTCCGGAAGCTCCAACGGGGCCTTCGGGTCCGGCCGCGCCGGTGTCGCCTTTAGGCCCCAATGTTCCCGCAGCTCCAACGAACCCCGCGATCCCCGGCGTGCCCGGATCGCCTTTGGGACCCTGCGCACCGATGGTCCCGGTGGCACCGCTCGCTCCGGTCGCGCCAGTATCGCCCTTTGGCCCAAGCGGCCCGATTGGTCCCTCAGCTCCGGCAGGGCCGATTGCTCCGGTCGCTCCAACTGCACCCGCTACACCGCTATCGCCCTTGTCACCCTTGAGACCCGACGCACCGATCGGGCCTTCAGGCCCGGCAGGACCGATCAGTCCGGTCGCTCCGACGGTGCCGGTCGCGCCGCTATCGCCTTTGTCTCCCTTGGAACCCGGAGGACCGATCACGCCTTCCGATCCGGCAGGACCGATCAGTCCCGTCGCTCCGACTGCACCCGCTACGCCGCCGTCGCCTTTGTCGCCCTTGAGACCTTGCGGACCAATGGCGCCCTCAGCTCCGGCAGGACCGATCAGTCCCGTCGCTCCGACGGCGCCGGTCGCGCCGGTATCACCTTTGTCTCCCTTGGAACCCGGCGGCCCGATCACGCCTTCCGATCCAGCAGGACCGTTTGGCCCGGTCGCACCGATGGCGCCAGCCACTCCGGCATCGCCCTTGTCGCCCTTCGAACCCGCCGATCCGGTCGCTCCTTCCGCACCCGATGGACCTGATGAGCCGGTGTCACCCTTGGGCCCGGCAGAGCCTGATGGTCCTTGAATTCCGATCGTGCCTTGAGGTCCAGCCGGTCCCGGCGGACCCTCCGGCCCCGGTGGTCCGGCCGGCCCGATCTCATCCTCGTCGTGTTCGTGATGATCGCGATCGCCGCGATAAGCCGCGCCACCCTCGCGATGCCCACGGGCTTCGGAATGTTCGGAGTGCCGGCGGCCGTCCTCGGCGCGCGCAGCCGGCGTGACGTACGCGAAGACCGCCATCAGCAGAATCGCGGTCTGCCAAGTCTTCGAGGCATGCGCGAATCCGCGCAGCCTGATCGCATATTTGGATCTGTTATCCGGAACCAGCCGCTTCAAAGCGCGTTAATCCGTCATCAATCCAAGTTGGACTAAGATGAGCCAGTAACATCCATCAATAGTAGAGTCAACCAAAGAAGGACTAAGTAAAGCTAAATTAGATGGAAATCAACGACGATAGCTGATCTTTGCCATCGACGGTGACGCGCCCGGCGATGCGTTCGCGGCGGCGATCACGCGCGGCTGAAAGTGAAAGGGCCCCGGATGCATCGTGCATCCGGGGCCCTGTGTTTCGAGTTGCCTCCCTCCTGCGGAGGCTAGTTGGTTACGGAGCTGACGGTGTGAACCTCAGCGACCAGCCCGCGACATGCGCGGTCCCGCCAGTATTCGCGGATTCCACCGACACCAAGTCGCCGTCGCTGAAAGTCAGCGAATCGATCGGGTCGGTGCAGGTCGGGTCCGTCGTACCCGTTACAGTGCAGGTCAAGGTGCTGCTCGAACACGCGGTAGTCGCCGTGCCTTTGCAGACCGTGAACACGTACTGCTTGGGGGCCGTTCCTGCAGTGCCGTTCATGAACACTCGGAAATGGTCTGCACTACCGGCGGGCATAGGGGCGCCCACTAATGCGGTTCCGGTCGTAACGGTTGATTGATTCACGACTACACCGTTACCGGGGCCCATCCAGTCAATCTTTGTGCCCGCGCCGCTCGACAGCACCACGCCGTTCGAACCGCCGTGCAGGTACGTCACACCCGCTCCCGCAGGACCCGTAGCGCCAGTGGCGCCCGTGGTGCCCGTCGTGCCGGGATTGCCTTGGAGACCCTGGATACCCTGCGCGCCCGCAGCGCCCGTCGCGCCCGTCGTGCCAGTCGTACCGGTATCGCCCTTCAGACCCTGCGCTCCGGCGGCGCCCGTCGCGCCAGCGGCACCGACAGCACCGGTCGCACCCGTCGCGCCTGCGGCACCGACAGCACCGGTCGCACCGGCGTCGCCCTTGTCACCCTTCGCGCCTACCGCACCATCGGCGCCAGCAGGACCAGTCGCTCCCGCCGCGCCCACGGCGCCAGTCGCGCCAGCATCACCCTTCGCACCGGCTGCTCCGGCAGGACCTTCAGCACCCGCCGCGCCTACTGCGCCAGTCGCGCCAGTATCACCCTTCGCACCGGCAGGACCTTCGGCACCCGCCGCGCCGGTATCGCCTTTAGCACCAGCTGCTCCGGCAGGACCTTCCGCACCGGCTGCGCCAGTGTCGCCCTTTGCACCGGCTGCTCCGGCAGGACCTTCCGCACCGGCTGCGCCAGTATCGCCCTTTGCACCGGCTGCTCCGGCAAGACCTTCCGCACCGGCTGCGCCAGTATCACCCTTCGCACCGGCGGGACCTTCGGCACCGGCCGCGCCAGTATCGCCTTTAGCACCAGCTGCTCCGGCAGGACCTTCGGCACCCGCCGCGCCAGTGTCGCCCTTTGCACCGGCTGCTCCGGCAGGACCTTCCGCACCGGCTGCGCCAGTATCACCTTTCGCACCGGCTGCTCCGGCAAGACCTTCCGCACCGGCTGCGCCAGTATCACCTTTCGCACCGGTTGCTCCGGCAGAACCTTCGGCTCCGGCAGGTCCGGCAGGGCCTTCAGCACCAGTCGCGCCTACAGCGCCACTCGCGCCGGTATCGCCTTTCGCACCGGTTGCTCCGGCAGGACCTTCGGTACCCGCCGCGCCACTATCGCCCTTCGCACCGGCTGCACCGGCAGGACCTTCAGCTCCGGCAGGCCCGGCAGGGCCTTCGGCGCCAGTTGCGCCAGCCGCGCCGTTATCACCTTTCGAACCCGCAGGTCCGGCAGGACCCTCGGCTCCGGCGACTCCGGCAGGACCCGTCGCGCCAGCAGCGCCAGCTGCGCCGTTATCGCCCTTGGCACCGGCCGCGCCATCAGCGCCAGCAGGTCCGGCGGCACCAGCCGGTCCAGTCAACCCAATCGGCCCGGTTGCGCCAGCGGATCCCTCAGGACCAGCGGCGCCCGTAGGCCCGGCAGATCCGGTGAGCCCGATTGGCCCTGTTGCACCGGCGGACCCAGTCGGCCCTGCGGTGCCCGCGTCACCCTTCGGTCCCGCAGTCCCGGCAGGTCCGGTAGATCCTGCTGGTCCCGTCGCGCCGGATGGCCCTTGGGCTCCCATCGGACCCGACGGTCCGCTCAGACCGAGCAGGCCCTGCAACCCTTGGGGTCCATTAGGCCCCATAGGTCCGCCAGGGCCCATCGGACCCATGGGCCCGAGAATGTCCCAGCTCATCTTTGTTTCTGTGTTCTTACAGATCGTGGTCGCCGAAACGATGCGGTCGGCACCCGTCGTCTTGACAACGCAAGCGTAGACGGTGTTCGAAGCAGCGGAAGCCGCCTTCGACGTTAACCCCATGCTTGCGGCGATCGCGAAGGCCAACAGCCATCGCATCGAATTGCTCACAGTTGATCGCACTTTCGTATCCTCCCCGAGGCTCAAAGGCCCCAAATCTGTTCGCTGAGCGTGCTGTCTCATAGCTAATCTAAGCTAAACTAAATTAAGCTAGTATTCACAAGAGAAGGTTGAGTCAAGTTGATTAGAGATAGAAAAGAATAATAAAAGATGTCATTTCAAGATTACACCTGTTGAATCAGGTCGTAAGCTATCTCAACATCTAATGACACCAGTCAGGATGGATGAACGGTCGGTCTCTGCGGGATCCGCCGAAATGGTCGAAATAACTGAGGTTTTTCGCCTTACGGCTGCGGCGGGCTTGAGGTGCGCAGCGCGATCTGATTCAAAGCAATCGCCTTCAGGGGCGGCGTTTGCTCTTCAACTCGTATCCCTTCGTCTTTGGCTTCCTGCCGATCCTGATAGCGGGTTACGCGATCCTCTCCGCGACCCGGATGCGCAAAGTGGTGCCGCTGTTGCTGGTCGCGGCATCGCTCGCCTTTTACGCGTGGTGGAACTGGCGCTATCTGTTGCTGTTCTTCTGCTCGATCGTCTTCAACTACGCATGGGGGTCGCTGATCCGCGGACCGTCACCGGAGCGCGACGAGCGGATGCAGCGGCGGATCGTCGGGATCGGCGTCGCCGTCAATCTCGCGATCCTGGGCTACTTCAAGTACCGCAACTTCTTCATCGAAGATGTCGGCGGCCTATTCGGGCTGGGTGTCACGATGGCGCCGCTGGTGCTGCCGCTGGCGATCTCGTTTTTCACCTTCGAGCAGATCACCTACCTGGTGGGCATCTATCGCGGCGAAGCGGGCGAGCGCGATTTTCTTACCTACGCGCTGTTCATCACGTTTTTCCCGCATCTGATCGCCGGTCCGATCGTGCGCTATCACGAGATCGCGCCGCAGCTTAACCGGCATAGCCGCTTTCAGCTTAATGCGGACAATCTGTCGCTGGGGCTGATGATCTTCGCCTTCGGGCTATTCAAGAAAGTGGTGCTGGCCGACACGGTGCGGTCGTGGGTAGGGCCGATCTACGACGGTAGCGGAGCAGTCTTGTTCGGCGACGCGTGGGGCGCGACGATCGCCTTCACGCTGCAGATCTACTTCGATTTTTCCGGTTACTCGGACATGGCGATCGGGCTGGCGCGGATCTTCAACGTGCGCTTCCCGGAGAATTTCGACTCACCCTATCAGTCGGGCAGCATCATCGAGTTCTGGCGCCGCTGGCACATCACGCTCTCGTTCTTTCTGCGCGACTATCTCTACATCCCGCTGGGCGGCAACCGTCATGGCGAGCTGCGGCGCTATCTGAATATGTTCGCGACGATGTTGCTGGGAGGGCTGTGGCATGGCGCCAACTGGACGTTCGTGGTGTGGGGCGCTATCCACGGCGGATGTCTCGCGATCAACCATGTCTGGCGCCGGCTGAACATCCGCACGCCGGTACTCGCCGGCTGGCTGATAACCTTCATGACGGTCGTGATCGGATGGGTTTTCTTCCGGGCGCAAACCTTCCATCGCGCCGGCGAAATTCTCTCTGGGATGGCCGGCGTCAACGGCTTCTCGCCGATCAGCCCCACGCGGCTGTTCGGCGGATCGACGCGCGCGAAGCTGTTGATCGGGCTGGCGCTGGTGCTGATCTGCCCCAACCGGCAGACGATCCTGGCTTGGGAATGGAACAACGATTACATCTACGCGACGGTGTTCGCGATGCTGGCGGGCGTCAGCCTGCTGATGCTGGCCGATCCGCCGCCCTTCATCTACTTCCAGTTCTGAAGACTATTGTGCGATGAGCCTGGCGCGCCGAGTCGCATTGATGTTCGCCGCCTTGCTGGCCTTCAACGCGATGGTCGCGAGCTTCAACTTCCTGGTGAATCCATACGGCGCATGGCGCGTGCGGCTGATCAGCGACCTCTACCGCAGCGTCCATCAGGAACGCGTCGAGACGCCGTACATGATCCGCATGGCAGCGCCCAGCACATTGCTGCTGGGCAGCTCGCGGATGCTGGACGGGATACCGATCGAGCAGGGCTGCCGCGACGGGATCGAGAACGCGGGGCTGTCGGGAGCGACGCTGGAGGAAATCGGCAAGCTGGCGGCGATCGGGCTTCGCAACCCGCGCTTGCGGCGAATCATCTGGAGCCTCGATTTCTACGCCTTCACGGAGGATTTCAGCCGCTGCGATCCGGCGACCTGCGCCCGCCTCGAAGGCGACTTCTGGGCGCTGGTATCCGACACGTTGCTTAGCGCGGAAACCTTCGATCGCAGTCGCCGGGAGCTGGGACGCGCGATCGCAGGACGGAGCCGGCTGCTGCCACAACAGATCGCTTCAGTGCCATGGCCGCCTGAAATGGTGAAACTTGGGTTCGAGAAGCGCGCGGAAAGAGGGCTGGCATCGGCATCGTCCGCCGACGTCAAATACCAGCTCATGCATAACCTGCCGGACTACACGCGATTCCATTTGGACCACGGCCAGATGAAGCTCTTTCGCCACATCGTAGACGACGTCCGGGCGCATGGCGTCGAACTCGTGATCTTCATCCCGCCGCTGAGCGAGTACGAACTCGAGCTGATCCGGCAGAGCGGAGGCTGGGCGGCTTTTCAGGATTGGAAGCGCGAGCTGGCATCGATCAGCCCGTACTGGGACTTCTCCGGCTACAATGAAGTGGCGCGCACGGACCGGATGTTCGAGCATCTGAAGCACTTCAAGCCGGCAGTTGGATACACGATCCTGCGACGGCTGTCAGGTTTGGGCTGCGAGGGATGTGGTCCCGACGCGCGCGTCGTCGATGAGGCGGCGATGCGTGTCGACGAATCGACCATCGAGGAGGCGTTGAAAGCGCAGCAGCAGATGATGGTCGCGGCTACGCGCGTGCCGTCGCGCTATTCCAGCCTGGTCGCCCAAGTGCTCGCGGAGCGTCGCGGCCCGGCAGGCCCGGCTTTGGCGCGCGATCAGCACCAAACGGTGAGGTTAACTACGAGCGGCCATTGATGGATTGCGCGGCAGCAGAATTGCGGCGAACCCCGCGAGCCCTGCGCCCATCGAGAAGGCGACGACCGGCCCGGCATGCTGATAGACCACGCCGAAAATCACGCTCGCGGGCAAGGCGGCCATGCCGACAGCGGCATGGTATGCGCCCAATGCTCGTCCCCGCCATGATTCATCGACCAAGTCGACCACCAGCGCCGTCTCGGCGCCTTCAGTGAGCCCGAAGAATATTCCATAAGCGGCGAACAGCGCCCACATCTGCCACGGCGCGTTCGCCAGGGCAAAGCCCAGGTATGCGAGCGCGTAGATCGCCCATCCGGCGAGAATCGGCGCGCGCCGCCCCGCGCGATCGCTCAGCGCGCCACCCCACGTCGAGCTGGACGCCTTCACCACATGCAGGACGATCCAGAGCAATGGCGCGTATACCGCCGCGATTCCGATCTCGTTCGCCCGCCACAGCAAAAACGTGTCCGAGGAGCATCCCAGCGTGAACACGAAGACCGAAAGCAGGTAGCGCCGGAAAATCGGGGACGGCGGTAGTCTGATCGACGGCGGGGGCCCGGCGTCGATCTTCACAGGCCCTGGCGCTCGCCGCACTGATACTGCGAGGATCAACACGGCGATCAATCCCGGCAGCGCCGTCCATGCGAACACCTCGCGCAGGCCGAGTCCGCCCGCGAGCATCAGATAGGCTGCCAACGGCCCCGCGATCGCGCCGGCATTGTCGAGTGCGCGATGAAAACCGTAAGCGCGGCCTCGAATTTCAGCTGGGGCCGACGCCGCCAGCAGCGCATCGCGGGGCGGGGTGCGCAATCCCTTGCCGACTCGATCGATGAAACGGATCCCGAGCACTTGCGGCCACACACTCACCGCCGACAGCAGTGGCCGGATCAGGCTCGGAATCGCGTACCCGAACAGCGTCAACCCCTTGAGACGCCCGATCCGATCCGCCATATAGCCCGAGGCGAGCTGCGACAGGCTTGCAGTCGCATCCGCAACCCCCTCGATCGCGCCGAGCGCCTGCGGACCGCCGCCGAGCATCGCGACGAATCGCGGCAGCAGCGGAATCACCATGTCGCTGGAGGTGTCGTTGAAGAAGGAGACGATACCAAGCGCGACGACCGTCGCGGGAAGCTGCGGGCGTTTCGCCGCCGCCGCGGCGGATGACTTCACTTGCCCAAGCGGCGTAATTGACGCGGCGTCAGCATCCAGCTCAGTGTCGCCCCGCCGCGCGGCGAGATCGACGAGAGCTCCAGCGCGATGCAGCCGCCCTTTTTAAGCGTGATGACGGGTGCGTCGGCCGAGCCCGTCATCAGCAGCGCCGCTATGTGGCTCAGTCCGGGCTCGTGTCCCACGATCATTACCGAGGCATGGCGCGCATAGGGCGCCAGCGCAGCCACAGACTGGGCCGGCGAGACTCCGGTAGCGAGCGCCTCGAGCTCTTTCGGCTTTGGCCCGCCGGGAAAGGCCGCGGCGACGATCTCGGCCGTCTCGGCCGCCCGCACCAGCGGGCTGGTGAGCAGCGATTCGTACTCGACGCCGGCCGCACGTAGTCCGCGCGCAGCCTGGATCATCTTTTGCCGCCCCCCTTCGGTCAGCCGCCGCGCGCCGTCGTCGCCGTCAGATGCATCGTTCTCGGCCACCGCATGTCGGAGGATATAGAGGATCATGAAGCGCTCGCCCTGATAAGCGTCAGCTTTCGCGCCGGCGCGCTTTGCCCGTGCCTGGTAATGTCGGCCAGCAGCTTGTGCTGAATCGATTTGCAGTCCAGAGCCTTCCACGCTGCTGGTAGGCGGCCGCGCATCTTGCGCATCCGTTTTTCCAGGGAATGGATGAGCGCGCCTGCCGCGAGCAGGGTCGTAGCGGGTGTGTTCGAGGTCTCCGCAAAGGTGCGCAGCCACACCACGGTCATCACCGCGTCCTGATGATTGCCGAGCACAAGCTGTAACTTGGTCAACCGGTCGAGCGCCCTGCCGACCGTCTTACCGCTGTAGCCCTGCAGGATTTCCAACGCATAGCGCAACCGTTTGGTGCGCACGCGCAATCTGTGGAGGGCCTGAGCCGGCGAGTCGCGATCGATTTTGCGGCCCGCCCGCAATACCGATCGGAGCAACGGTGCGATCAGTTCGGGAGCGACCAGACCCAATGTGGACTCGCGCCCGGCGGCGCCGAAGGCGCCGTCCAACCGACTGACCAGCGCGCGCTGGCGGGGGGAGCCTGACAGCTCGGCAAGCGCCGCGAGCGCGGCGGCGCGCCGTTCACGAATCGCATGCTCGATCGGACGCAGCGCCGCCTTCATGTGCGGATCCAGCCGCGGCGCGCGATTGGCGATCACGCCCGCAATCACGTCGAGGTCGCGAACCGCGCCGATCGCCCGTCCCAGCCATGCGAGCTCATGGCGGAGGGCGTCATAAGCGGCCGGCGGCATCAGCGACGAGAACAGCCGCAGGGCGGCTCGCATCCGCCGCGTCGCCACGCGCATTTCGTGCAGCGGCTCGGTCTCGCCGCCAAATGCGTTCTGCTGTTCGCGCCTCAAGGCCTGCAGATGAAAGCCAATCACGGCGCGGGCCGCTGCTGCGAGATTGTCGTTTGGCGGCAGCGCCAGCGTGCGAGGACGGACGACCCGAGCCAGCGCGCTCACTGACTATCCTTGCGCTCGGCAGGCGGCGCTTGTTCGCCGGAATCGGCTCCGGACAGATGAGCGACGCCCCTGAGATACGACCTGATCCGGGAGCGCAGATCCTTCTGAATCCGCGCAATCGGGCGGCGCGCGTCGACGACGACGAAACCGAACTCGTCCGCCAGCTGGTCGTACTGCTCGATTAGCCGATGTTGATAGTTGAGGAACGAATCGAAGATGTCGGTGCCGAGCGCCAGATGCATCCCTGATTCCCAGTAGTCCATGCCCTTGCCGCCCAGCACCAGCGGCAGGAGATGTTCGACGTCGGTTTGCAGGTACAGAACGAGATCGGGGATCAGCGCCATCCCGAACAGGTCGCGGCTCCATTGCGGATCGGCGCCCGCCACGCGATTGCGCGCAAACGCCGTATACATGTAGCGGTCGGCGAGCACGATGAATCCCGCGCGCAGCGCCGGAATGATCTCGTGTTCGAGGCGATCGGCAAAGTCGGCGGCGTATAGCAGGCTGGAGGTAGTGACGGTCAGCTCGTGGCCGGACTTGGCTTCGCTGATCGTCTCGGACAGCAACGGTGACCGCGTCCATCCGGTGCTCGTCACCGCATGTCCTTCGAGTTCAAGCCACGGGCGCAGCAGGTCGATCTGCGTCGAGCGGCCGACGCCGTCGGTACCCTCCAAGACTATCAGATGGCCGGGCAGCGGCTTGTGATTCTCGAGGTAGGGCAGGCCATGGCCGTACCAGCTCTTGCCGGGCTTATCGTTTGCCATTGAGGTTCAACCAGGGTCCCGTCCTTTCAGCATGTTCCAGCATTCCCAACGTCATGCTGCGTACGAGCTTCTGTTGGGAAGGAATCGAACCGGTCGCATCGACTACGCGCAGATCGAACTCCTTGGTGATTTCATCGTAGATTCGCAGCACCCGGCCCTGGAAGAGGCGGAAACTCTCCGCCGGATCTGCCGCCAGCCCGAGATCCATCCCCGCTTCGTGATACTTGAGATCGGTGCGGCCTGCGAGCAGGCGCTCCAGAGAGACGTCAATCGGCACGCGGAAGTAAAGCGTCAGATCGGGCCGCGGCGCGAAGCTGTAGACCGCGCGCACCCAATCGGGATGAACTCCGCGGGCGACATCGCGGCCAAAGGCGGTGAACACATAGCGGTCGGCCAGCACGATCATCCCGCCCTTGAGCGGCGGCAGAATCTGATAGGCGAGCCGGTCGGCGAAATCGACTGCATGCAGCAGGCTGAAGGTGGTCGGCGTCAGCAGGTCCTTGCGCTTGCCGCGCTTCATCGAGCGGCGCACCAGCCGCGATGAATTCCACTCCGTGAGATGGACCGGATAGCCGCGCGAGCGCAGCCATCGCTCGAGCAGTAGCAGTTGCGTGGACTTTCCCGACCCGTCGATGCCCTCGACCGCGATCAGCCGGCCGGGATACGGATGCGGATGGGTCAGCTGGCTGCGGCGCGCCGCGGCCGATGGCTGGCGGCGCTCGCCTTCACCCGCCCCGCCGCTGTCACTGACGGGCGCAGGATGATCTTGCGATCCAGCAATCGTGACAGTAGATCCGTCCTTCGTTCCGCTGCCCATAGCTCGAGGTCGGCGCTCTCTTCCCCGCTATCCGCTTCCAGGATGAGCCGGCCGGGTGCGTAGCTGACTCCGAAATCCTTAACCACACTGAAGTGGCTGCGGTCTACCGCGTCGGCCACGCGCAGGATCGCGGCCAGTCCGCGCACCTGGCGGCGGCGGGGCGGCGTCAGCGACTGCATCTCGGGCGAAGACAGCTTGGGCGCCTGCTTGCGATGGCCGCGCGCGGCCTGCGCGATGATTTCGATCTCGGCCGGATCGAAGCCGAGCAATTCGGCATTTTGAATCAGGTAGTAGCTGTGGTGATTGTGGCGGTCGTGGTCGACCGCATGGCCGACATCATGCAGCAGCGCCGCGTACTCCAGCAGCTCGCGCGACCGGGCGGGCAGGCCGAGCGCGGGCGCGGTTACATCGAACAGCTTCAGGGCGAGACGCGCGACTTGGCGGCCATGCTCGTTGGTTTCGCTGAAGCGGGCCGCCAGTGCTTCTACTGAACGCCGCCGGACCTCGGCGGTGGTCTCGGCGCGCTCGCCGCTGATCTCGGCAAGGTTGAGCAGGACGCCTTCGCGCAGCGCCCAGGTGCATGCGACCAGTTCGGGCGCGCCCGCGCGGCTCATGATGAAATCGACCAGCACCGCTGCCGCCGGCATCAGGTCGATCCGCTTCGCATCTATTCCGGGGATATCGGCGCGCCCCGCCGCGTCCTCCGACAATAGTCGCTTGCGCAACCGCGCGATCTCGCTGGCGCTGGCGCTGGCGCCATGCAGCCGGTTCAGCTCCAGGCCCTGCGCTGCGCGCGCCATCACGATCAGCGCGTTGGCCGTGCCCGAGGTCCCGATCGCGCGTACGACTCCACAATGGCGCACGCGGTCGAGCAGCTCGCCAAGCTCGCGCTCCAGATGGCGTTCGAGCGCCGCGATATGGCTTGGGCGCGGCGGGTCGGACCTGAGAAATCGCTCGGTCAGGCGCACGACTCCGAGCGGCGCGCTGCGCAGCAACATCGGATGGCCGTCCTGCACCAGCACCAGTTCGGCGCTGCCGCCGCCGACATCGACCAGCAAATGCGGACCGCCGTCGAGGCCCATCGCATGCCGCGCCGCGCGCAGAATCAGGCGCGCTTCCTCGGCGCCCGACACGACCTGGACGGCGAGGCCGGTCTCACGCCGCAGCCGCTTGATGAAGATGTCGCGATTGCGCGCCTCGCGCACCGCGCTGGTAGCGACCGCGCGCACGCGATCGACCTGCCGCACCCGAGCCAGACGCACGAAGTTCTTGAGCGCGCGGACCGCGAGGTCCATCGCCTCAGGAGTGAGCTTGCCAGTGGTGAATGACCGGCTACCGAGCCGGACCATTTCTTTGACGCGGTCGACGACTTCGAGATGGCCCTCAGGGCTGACGTCGGCGATCACCATGTGAACCGAGTTCGAGCCGACGTCTATTGCGGCAAGGCGCACCAGCTGATCTTACGCTCCGGCCAAAGGCAAGTCATGCTTTCGGCTTTTGTGATTGCGTCGAGCAACGCGGCCTTAACAGCGCTGTTTACTAGTCAGTCATCGATTCGAGTGCGCGCTGGAATACTTCGAGCGCTGATTCATCGAATAGTACGATCTCGACTCGTTTGATTGAGGTTGGGCCGCTCAAGTGCGCGCGGATCTCGCCAAGCATCAGCGCCGCACAGCGATCCATCGGGAAGCCCGCGATGCCGGTGCCGATCGCGGGAAACGCGATCGACTCAAGGCCGCGCTCGGCGGCGCGGCGCATCGAGTTGCGGCTCGAATCGCGGATGCTGGCTTCGGTGGCCGCCGCGCCCAGATGCATCCCGGCGGCATGGATTACGAAGCGCACTTTCAGATCGCCCCCGCCGGTGGTTGCGGCCTCGCCGAGCGGGATGGATCCGATCGTGTCACATTCGCGCTGAATCGCAGGTCCGCCCTTGCGCCGAATCGCCCCGGCGACACCGCCGCCGAGCTGCAGTTCGGTATTGGCCGCATTGACGATCGCGTCAGCGCTGGTTTCCGTCAGATCGCCGCGCCTCAGTACCAGCCGCTCCCGCCACGATTGCTTGATCGGGTCGTTGGTCATTTTTCACTCCTGTGCAATATGCGCCGCGTTCATCTGCTAAAATCCCGCCGCGGTATGAGCAGCGCGTCACGAGGCGGACGGAACCCGCCGCATGCCGTCGGATGGACACCGCGGCCGCGAATCATCGTCGCATCGCTGTGCTTCCTCGCTGTCGCTGCCGCGTGCACTCGCACGCCATCACTCGTCACGCCGCCGGGCTACCTGCGAGTGGATATCGAGACCTCGCCGCTGTCATTTGATCCGCGTTTCGCCACCGATGCGATCTCCTCCCGTATCGATGAGCTCATCTTCGACTCGCTGGTCAAGTTGGACGCCCGCGGCGCTTTCATCGGCGACCTCGCCGAGAGCATCGAGCGCCCCACGCCCACCCAACTGGTCTTCCATTTGCGGCGCGGCGCGCGCTTCAGCGATGGGCGCCAGCTGACGGCGCGCGACGTCAAGTATACCTACGACTCGGTGCTCGATGCGGTCACGATCTCGCCAAAGCGCGCGGGATTGGAGCCGCTGGCCGCGATCGATGCGCCCGACGACTATACCGTCCGCATGACAACGCGCGGGCCTTACGCGCCTGCGCTCGAGATGGCGATGCTCGGGATCGTGCCGGAGGGCACTCCGGCGCAAGCCGCGCCGAACAGCTACCCGGTCGGAACGGGATTCTTCCGGCTCGCGGGCTTTGTGCGCGATGAGGCGGCCGTCCTCGAGCGCAATCGTTTCAGGCCGGCGCCCGGCCCGGGCATCCCGGGAGTGATCTTCAGAATCGTGCCCGACCCGACGGTCCGCGCGCTCGAACTCGCCAAAGGAACCGCCGATTTCGCCGAGAACAACATCCAGCCGGATCTGCTCGGCTACCTGGGCCGCTGGCAGCATCTGCGCGTCGCACGAAACCCCGGCACCGCCTACCAATACCTCGCCTTCAATTTCAGAGATTCGCGCTTGCGCGATCGGCGCGTGCGCCAGGCAATCGCATTCGCAATCGACCGCGAGGCGATCGTAGCGGCGATGCTTCGCGGGACGGCGCGAGTCGCAACCGGAATGCTGACGCCAGAGAACTGGGCATATGAGGGCGAGGTGCGCCGTTATCCCTACGATCCGGCGCAGGCGCGCCGGTTGCTGGAAGAGGCGGGCTTTGCCGATCCCGGCGGCGGCAAGCCGCGGATGGCGCTCACCTACAAGACCACGCCCGAGGGCCGCCGGCTGGGCGAGGTCTGCCAGGCGATGCTGGCGAAGGTCGGTATCAAGCTGGATGTTCGCAGCAATGAATGGGCGACTTTCTATGGCGATATCCAGCACGGCAACTTCGAGTTGACCTCGCTGGCGTGGGTCGGGATCAACGATCCCCATCACTACTATATGGTCTTCGATTCCACGATGACTCCGCCGCGCGGACTCAATCGCGGCGCATACTCGAACGCCGAGATGGATCGGCTGCTCGAAGCTGGCGAGGTTGCGCTTGAGAGCGGGCAGCGGCGGGCCATCTATGCTGCGGCGCAGAAACTCGCCGCCCAAGAGCTGCCGTACCTGTCGCTATGGTGGCAGGACAACGTCACGGTGATGAACCGCGACATCGCGGGCTTCGTCCCGTACCCCAACGGGAGTCTGCGCTCGTTGGCCACGATCAGCTTCGATACGCGCGCGATCGCGGTCCGCCACCAACGTGTCCAACCCTGATTGGGCCCGGCCCTAGAACGAGTCTCAGATCGGAGCACTGCGAGACCACCGCGGCGCGGCCTGAACCACGTCCGCGGCAACAAGTAGAGCGCCGAGCGGGCGCAGCGGGCCGCGACGAACCGCGATCGTTAAGTCAGAGTCTGTCCCGCCGGGGCATCGGCTTCGCTCCGCTACGGCGCTCGCGCTGCCGTGACGACGGCACTCGCTCCTGCGCCCGCCCGTACCGCCGATCCCAGCGGCGTCAGCGCGCCGGAGGAAAAGTTGATCGCGAAAGCGGAGACGTCGCCGGAACTGGCATTCGCCACATAGACGAAGCGTCCAGCCGAATCGATCGCCACCGACATCGGTTGCGATCCGGCGCGCATGCCCCGCGCCGATCTGCGTCAGCGCGCCGGTGGCGGAGTTGATCGCGAAGATACTCACGCTGTCGGCATTGAAGTTGGTCACATAGGCGAAGCGTCCCGAAGGCGCGACCCGCACCGAAAGCGGGCCATGGCCGTGGGTCGCGAACGGTGAGCCTGCCACCGGTGCGAGCGCGCCAGTAGCGCTATTGATCGCGAAGGCCGAGACATTGTTGGAGTCGAAGTTCGCTGTGTACGCGAACCTACCTGGCGGATCCACAACAATCGAGACCGGATTCGCGCCGGAATCAGCTGCGGCACCCGCTTGCATTTGCCCGCTGGTCGCATTAACCGGCGGCGCCAACGTGATCGTCGGTGTGGCGCGCGCTGCGGCTGCCGGGACGATGAGCGACCCAAACAGAAGCAGCCGCAGCGTCGCGCGCCTGAAGCGCTCGGACACGGCCCGCAATCCCCCCTTTTTGATACGGCACGACCCGGCGCGAATCGCACCGGCCTCGGCTGTATCAAGCTCATTCGGGCGAGCCCGATCATGCTACTTCTGGGTGCGCTGTCAATACGTAAAGTAGCGTATTTTGTCATTTTGGCGGATCAGGTAAATGCCGGTGACCACGCATCCTCTAAGAGCGAGTTAGACGACATTTGCGCGCATTGGATTGAACGCTGTGCTGGTCTCGGAGTCGGCTTGGCCATGCTGGGCCGCCTTGTTACCCTCCAGTGCGGGTTGAATTCTTCGATGTCGGCAAAATCGGTGGTCTGCGCCGCAAGCCCGGCTTCGCAGCCGCGCCCTGTAGTCTCGGGTCGCCGGCCTTGATTGCCTACCTGACGCGTCGCGTATTCGCCCTGATCCCGGTCGCGCTCGCCGTCGCGACGCTGACCTTCGCGCTGATTCATCTGGTGCCCGGCGATCCGGTGGTGGCGATGCTGGGCGAGAGTGCCGCGCCTGCCGATGTCGAAGGGATGCGCCATCAGCTCGGACTGGATCGGCCGCTCGCCGCACAATATACCGGCTTCCTGATCGGCCTCGCACGCGGTGATTTCGGCGAATCGATCTCGTATCGCATCCCGGTCTCAAACCTGATCGTCGAGCGTTTCCCCGCCACGCTCGAGCTTGCGGCGGCCGGGATGCTGGTCGCGATCGCACTGGCGGTTCCGCTGGGAATGGTTGCGGGGACGCGTCCAGGCAGCGTGTACGACATCGGTGCGATGGGTTTCGCGGTCCTCGGCATCTCGGTCCCGCATCTCTATCTCGGCCCGCTGCTGATGATCGTCTTCGCGCTCGATCTCGGATGGCTGCCGCTGACCGGCCGGGGCGGCGTTGCGCATCTCGTCCTGCCGGCGATTACGCTGGGCACTGCGATGGCGGCGATTCTCGCCCGGATGCTGCGCCAGAGTCTGGTCGAGGTGCGCAATGCCGATTTCATGCGCACGGCGCGCGGCAAGGGACTGAGCGACGCGGCGGCGATGGCTCGGCATGGCCTGCGCAATGCGCTCACGCCGGTGGTCACGGTGCTCGGCCTTCAAGCGGGCGCACTGCTGACCGGCTCGATCATCACTGAAATGATCTTCTCGTGGCCGGGGATGGGCCGACTGATGATCGGAGCGATCAACGCGCGCGACTATCCACTGGTGCAGGGATGCGTGCTGGTGTTCGCGTTCAGCTACGTGCTGGTCAACATGCTGACCGACATCGTCTACGGTTTCATCGATCCAAGGATCCGGCTGGCGTGAAGCACGTCGCGTCGTGGGGATCCGGCCGCAATCCCGCGTTGCTGGGCGGAGCCGCGATCGTCGTATCGATCGCTGGATTGGCGCTAGTCGCGCCGCTGTTCATCGCCGCCGACCCGTTCCAGATCGACTTGCGCCTGATCCTCGCCGGCCCCTCGGGTGGCCATCCGCTCGGATGCGACGCGCTGGGGCGCGACGTGCTGGCCCGGGTACTGTGGGGCGCGCGGCTCTCGCTCGGCGTATCGGCGGTCGTAATCGCCGTTTCACTGTCAGTCGGCAGCGTGATCGGTGGAGCCGCGGCGCTGGCCGGCGGTCGAATCGATCAGCTCCTGATGCGCGGTGTCGACGTGCTGCTTGCCTTTCCCGGAATCCTGCTGGCGATCGCGCTGGCCGCGATCCTCGGCCCCGGCATCATCGATCTCATAATCGCGCTGGCCGCGATCGGATGGACCGGCTACGCGCGGCTGGTGCGGGGTGAAGTGCTATCGCTGCGCGAACGCGATTACGTCATCGCTGCGGGAGCGCTGGGCGCCTCGCCGTCACGCCTGCTTTTCCGCCACTTGCTGCCCGGATTGGCCGGACCGGTGGCGGTACAGGCGACCTTCGGAATCGGCGGGATCATCGTGGCCGAAGCGGCACTATCCTTTCTCGGGTTGGGCGCGCGACCGCCCGCGCCGACCTGGGGCAACATGCTCGATGAGGGCCGCGCGTTTCTGCTCGTCGCGCCGCATCTGACCACCGCGCCCGGCGTTGCGATCGGCCTCGCGGTGCTCGGCTTCAACTTCCTCGGCGACGGCCTCGCACAATTCTTCGCGGGGCGTGATTGATAGAGGCAACGCCAACACCTGCGAGCATCGGCTGGCCGCTAGCAGTCATACGCAGAGATTTCCGGGATGGTGCCGCCGGAGCGACGGCGCTAGTTCTTCAGCGCGGCGAGGCTCCGATCGTAGGGCGGATAGGCGATGCCGCGCTCGGTAACAATCGCCGTGACGAGCTCAGCGGGAGTCACGTCGAAGGCCGGATTGTAGATCGATACGCCGGCCGGCGTGATTTTACGTCCCGCGAATTCTGTCAACTCGCGGGCCGCGCGTTCCTCGATCGGAATCTCAGCGCCGCTGCGGCAGCACAGATCGACCGATGACAAGGGCGCCGCGACGTAGAAGGGTACCCCATGGCGGCGGGCCAGCACGGCGAGCGGATAAGTACCGATCTTGTTGGCGACGTCGCCATTGGCCGCGGTCCGATCGGTGCCGACGATCACGCAGCTCACGCGGCCGCTCGCAAGCACCGAACCCGCCATGCTATCGGCGATCACGGTGACCGGGATGCCGTCCTTGTGCAGTTCCCACGCGGTCAGGCGCGCGCCCTGCAGGAACGGGCGAGTCTCGTCAGCGAATACGTCGACGCGCTTGCCCGCTTCGCGAGCCGCACGCACGATACCCAGCGCGGTGCCATAGCCGGCGGTGGCAAGCGCACCTGCGTTGCAATGCGTGAGTATCGTCGCTGGGTCGGCGATCAGCTCCGCGCCGACGCGTCCGAGCGCGCGATTGGATGCGAGGTCTTCCTCGTAGATCAGAACCGCCTCGTCGCGCATGCGGCGGAACAACCTGGGGGCGTCGAGATCGAGATTGTGTTCGAGCACCGCGGCCATCCGATCGAGCGCCCAGGTTAGATTGACGGCGGTCGGCCGGGTCGCCCTGAGCGCATCTGCCACCTGCTCGAAACGCTTGCGTGCGCGCTCACCGCTGTACCCGCGCATCCCAAGCGCCGCACCCATCGCGGCTGCGACTCCGATCGCCGGCGCGCCGCGGATCACCATGGTGCGGATCGCTCCGGCGACACCCCGATAGTCGCGGTAGGTGCGGATCGCTTCGCGGCCGGGCAGCAGCCGCTGATCGATCATCCGCACGGTGTCGGCGCGCCACTGGATGGTCTTGATGCTCACGTGCGAGATCTTCCATCCACAGTATTCGCTTCAGGGCGCGCGAGAATCAACGCGGCGCCAGGCGCGATCGCAAAGCGCGGTGTGGCAAACCGATGAAGCTATATTCGCGCGAGTCGCTAGGCGACGCGTTCGTACAGGCCGCGCGCTTTGCGCTTGACCGAGCCCGCGTCCATCCAGCGCGTGATCGCCGCAAAAATCTCAGATGGCCGCTTGCCGCGCAACCCGCGAACCTGGCGAATATGCGAGGCCTTGAACTGTTTGGGCAGTTGAGTGAGTACCGTGCGCCAGTTGATCCGTCCACCGCGTCTACGGCCGGCCGGCCGGCCGGCCGGAGCACCGACCCGCCCGGTCAGAACGCTGAGTTTCGACTCCTCGTCCTTCAACCGCTTGAGCTCGGCTTCCTTGGCGCGAATCTCATTGCGAAGGTTGTTCACAATGGCGCGTGCTTGCTGCTGAACGTGTCGAAATGCCGTAGCTGCGTTCCTGCGTCGAGGCATGTAGTTATTTCTCCCTCTCCAGTGAGATAACGATGACGCCGCGTAAGTTACAAGCGATCAAGGAATTTCACAAGTGAAAGTGGCATCGTCTTTTGATTATCAAGTGCGATAACCTGTCGATAATTTGGACGCGGCCATCGACCAGCGTTCGGCGCCCGTGATGTCTACGGCACGACTACGGAGCCGCCGCTGATGCTGACGACCTCGCCGGTGATGTACGAAGACATGTCGCTGGCCAGGAATAGCGCGAGGTTCGCGACATCCAGGGGCTCGCCGAGCCGGCCCATCGGATTGCGGCGCTTGGCCGCCTCGAACATCTGAGGCGGATAGATGCGCTCGAGGAACTCGTTGTAGATCACACTGGGCGCGATCGCGTTGACGCGGATGCCCTTGCCGGCGACTTCCGCAGCGGCCGCGCGCGTAAGTCCCATCACGCCCGCCTTGGCCGCGCTATACGGTGCTTCGCCATCCGATGCGGCGATCCATCCGGCCGCCGAGGCCATATTGACGATTGCGCCTTTGCCCTGACGAATCATGTGAGGCAGCACGGCGCGCATCGTCCAGAACGTTCCGCGCAAGCAGACGTTCATCACCAGATCCCAAGTTTCATCCTTGCACTCCCAGATCGGTTCCAGCTTGTTGATGCCGGCGTTGTTGAACAGGATATCGACCCGCCCGAACTTCGCTACCGCACGCGATACCGCGTCCTCGACCTGCGAGCGCTGCGTGACATCGACCGGAATGCCGAGTACTTCGCGGCCGAATCTCTTGCCCAGTTCGGCGGCCGTATCAAGCGTGCGGCGCGGATGAGCATCGGTCACGACGACTTGAGCGCCCTCTTCGAGAAAGCGCGTCGCGACCGCGCGTCCGATTCCAGCGCCCGCTCCAGCAGTGACGATCGCCACACGATCCTTCAGCAGCATTGGGTCTGTCTCCTCGTTGCGCCGGTCGCCTTCGCGCCGCAACCGCCCTGACGCTGCAAGTTATCGATCGGATATGCGTTACGGATCAAGGGGCGTGAACTGAGAATGCCGGGCATGAACGGGAATATTCGCAAGCAAACGAGTCTTGAATGAAACCGGTCTCACGCCTTGCAGCGAGGCCTGCGGCTCATCGGAATTTTCGCAGCAGACAATGCGATGGCAGTCGGAACGCGGCTAGACGTGTCTATTCACGCAGGCGGCTCTCATAGATGCAGACCTGAGTCCGATCGGCCCCCAAAATGTCTATGCATCGAGCATAACTGGTGCTATATACGACATTAGCGCTGTGCCGCTTGCAACGTCGCCAGTCCCACCTTGCCGCCAGATTCTACGCATCTGAGATCTGATTCGCTGCTTGGGGGAATGGTAAATTGCCGTGCGGCGATTTCCGTTTCGGGAGCGCAAGGAGAGAGTTGAATGGCTCGCAGACTGTACGTTGGGAATCTGGCTTGGGGCGTAACCGATCAGGACTTGCGGGATCTGTTCGCTGAGGCCGGCAATGTCGAGAGCTGCCAGGTGATCATCGATCGCGAAACCAACCGCTCGCGCGGATTCGGTTTCGTCGAGATGGCATCGGATGATTCGGCCGATGCGGCGATCAAGAAGTTCAATGGCAGGGACGTGAAGGGACGCGCCATCCGCGTGAACGAGGCCCAAAGCCGCGGTGCCGGTGGCGGGCGCGACGCCGGTGGCGGGCGCGACCGCTAGCCGATTCCCCCAAATCAACCAGGATACGGGCAAGGGGATGAGCCCCTTGCCGGTGTCCTTGCCTGCGCGATGGCAACATCGCTTGCAGACTCCCGCGATCCGCCCGAGCAGCGGCTCCGCCCGCCCGCGGCGGCGTCGTCCTGACGGAGGCGGCGGATGGAAGTAATCGCGCTTGCCGCGCAAGGCGAAGAAGCCTGCTTGGTCCCCGCGCTGGGATGCCAATGCCTTCAGTACCGCGTTGGCGCACTGGAAGTGCTTGCGGGTCCGGTGAGCCTCGATGCGCTGCGCGCCGATCCGTGGGCCTGCGGGATGCCGGTGCTCTATCCATGGCCCGGGCGAATCGCCGGCGCGCGCTTCACATGGAGCGCGCGCGAGCACCAATTGCCGGTCAACGAACAGACGCGCGGTCATGCGCTGCACGGGCTCGTCTACGATCGGCCGTTCAACGTCCTCCGCCAGGGCCCGGATTACCTGCAATGCGAACTAAATTGGGGCGAAAGCGCTGCCGAACGAGTCGCATGGCCGTATCCGTCGCGGTTGCGGCTCGACTACGAAATCGGTAACGGGCTCAGGATACACGCGACGGTCACGAACACCGGCGATCGCACTATGCCGTTCGGGCTCGGGCTTCATCCATACTTTCGCGCGCCGCTGGGCGCCAACGGGACGCGTGCTGCAATGCGTTTGCGCTTGGACGCCGCCAATCGCTGGCCGCTCGATGAGCGGCTGGTTCCTGCCGGCCGGCCGGTGCCCGTCACCGGCAAGTACGATCTGCGTTCAGGCCGCGAGCTGGGCGAGGAGTCCTACGACGACGCCTTCACCGCTATCGCGCCTGACTCCGATGGCGCGATCCGCGCGCTGCTGATCGATCCCGCGCTCCGAGTTGCAGTCGAGGTCGTTTCGGATTCAGGCTTCGCACACTGGATGATCTACGCGCCCGGCGATCGCGGCGTGGTCTCGATCGAGCCGTACACCTGCGCCCCTGACGCCTTCAATCTCGCGGCGCGCGGGATGCGATCGGGTCATGGCGAACTTCAGCCGGGCCAATCGTGGCAAGGCCGCGTCGAGATTCGGATCGCGCCGGCCTGACGAATCAGCGGCCTTTGAACTTCGGATCGCGTCGCTGCGCCAGCGCGCGGACGCCCTCGATAAAGTCCTCGGTCCCGAGCAGCGAACTTTGGGCGAGCGCCTCGAGCTCCATGAAGGTCATTTTGTCCAGCCTGGATCACGGCCTCCCGAATTAGAAAACGTTTCGGACTGCCTTCCCAATGAACAATGGAAGGCCGGCTGGGACAAATTCACCGCCTGGCGCTGAGAATGGGCCGATGAGGTTGCCGATGGTGGGCTCCGGAGCGGTTGGCGAGAGTGCCTTGATGAACAACTCGAAGTCCCTACTGTTGCGCTCAAGGTTTTCCTTCGTACAGGACGGGCCGCAGAACTCCAAAACGACGAAGACTGCCGCAGCTGCTGCATGTTCTGCTGCAAAAATCAGGGACGCGGCTGTCCCGTGCAGCAACTGATAGCGCAGGTTGTTGATCCCCGGACCTGCATCGCCGAGCACGGCCTTGGCAAGAGTCGCGATTCTCTTCGGGACGTTCGACTTCGCAGAAGCCGCTGTCAGCGTCTCACCGATGGTGCCGCCGAACGATTCGTCTGCCTTGGCCTCAATCGTCACGGCGACCTTTCCGATGCTGCTCTCTCCGATAGCCGCCAAGTCCGCGTTTCTTGTCTCGCCTGGAAATCGGTCGAGGGCGATCTTGTGTTCAGGAAAGGCAGCCGTGAGGTCGACCGTCCCGAGTCCCCGATGCGATGAGAGGAGGGCGCGGAGCTCGGGCGGCACGGCGGGAACGCCACTCTCAAGAAAGATTTTTGCGAGCTCCTTGGCACTTCGACCGCCGACCCATTGGCGACGTCCCTCCTTCGGAGGAGCGAACTGAAACCATTCGTCGACGGTGGTTATCTCGTGGCCGTCTTTCTGAATCCGAAGATCCATGCGCGCCTCATCATTTGTTCGGGATTCCTACGCTTGGGGAACTTCCAGAGCTAGCCCTAGCTCCAAGATTTCGATGTTCCGGATCGATGCGGCGGCTTGTCCGCCCTTGGTCCAGTTCGCTTTAACTTCGATTACTGGGATTCTGAGCTGGGCCGCCGCTTCTCGCGCCAAACGTGTCCCACTCCTCTCGCTCCGCCTTCACCCAAGGTTAGAGGAGCAAGGAACCCGCTCCAAGATTGCTATTGCCCGCTTGATGGGCTCCTTGTCTGACCAGTTCCGGTCCCCGGCAATCAGAAGCTTCATGGTTGATTCTGTATCACCCGTATAGCCGTATCGCATTATCCCGGGTCCACATGTTCGACTCGCCGGCGATGTCGTACCCGCAGTTGCGGATCATTATGGGTATGAGTGCGCAGGATGACGCTTTTCCCGCGTCGCATTCGGTTTTGAACTTCGCTATGAGCTCAGTGGCCTGCCTCCCGCTCTCGCGTTGGGCTGCGGTTGCACAACCTGTGGTCAGGATCAGGAAGACAAGGATTAGGCTTGTCATTTGCTCGTCTCCTTCCGATTTTTCCCCCTTGCTCAGGATGACGGACATAGTTCCCGAAGTCATTTGCGAGGCACCACGCTAGCGGCCCTTGAACTTCGGATCGCGGCGCTGCGCAAGCGCGCGGGCGCCCTCGATGAAGTCCTCGGTTCCGAGCAATGAGCTCTGCGCGAGCGCCTCGAGCTCCATGAAGGTCATTTTGTCCAGCCCATAGCCGCGGTCGATGAGTTTTTTAGCGAGCCCGACGGCGAGCGGCGCATTGCGCGCCATCTCGCGCGCGAGTTCCTCGGCGGCCGCGATATGCTCACCAGCAGCGACCACGCGATTGACCAACCCGATGCGCGCAGCCTCGTCGGCGTCGATCAAGCGCGCCGTCATGATCAGCTCCTTGGCGCGCGCGTAGCCCACTGTTCGCGTCAGCCGCGTGCTGCCGCCGACATCGGGGACCAGACCGAGCCGCACCTCCGGCATCCCCAGCCGCGTGCCGGCGGCTGCGATGCGTGCATCACAAGCGAGCGCCAGCTCCAGCCCGAGCCCCCCGGCGTAGCCGTGAATCGCGCCGATCACCGGCTTTTCAAGCGCCTCGATGCGGTTGAGCACGGCCTGCGATGCGGCCACGGATTGGCGAAAGCGGGCGAGGTTTGGCCGCCCGCCACCTTCGGAGCCCCCGCCGTCAGAGGAGATCGATGTAAAGTCGAGGCCCGCCGAAAAGACCGCGCCCTCGCCGAATACAATAATCGCGCGCACGTCGGGTTGGTCGGCCTTCGTAAGCGCCTCGTCCAGCGCCCGCATCACGGCAGCGCTGATCGCATTGCGCTTCTCGGGCCGATTGAGCGCCACGTATGCCAGTTCGCCTTCGATGCGGACCTTGACCATCTCTTCAGTCATCGCGGGAACCTCTCTGGATGAATTGAGGACGAACCGATTGCTGCCGGCCAAGTCTAGCCGACTGCGACGCGATTGCCACCCGCCGACGGGAGATTTGCGATACGCGCGAGCCGCGTGTTATGCAGGAAAACCTCCGGGAGGACGTGCGAATGATTCAGAACCTGAAGAAAATTCTCGCCCCGATCGATTTCTCCGAGTATTCATTCGAGGCGATGCGCGGAGCATGGGAGCTGGCGCGCGACGTTGGCGCGGAGTTGCATCTGCTGCATGTGGTCGTGCCGCATCACAGCTACATCCCCATGTTCGGCGCGGAGCAGCCTGCCGAAGCCGCGCGCGAGACCGCGATGGCCGAGCAGGCGGAAGAAGAAATGACGCGGATCAAGAAAGATCAGATGGGTAACTCGGGCAAGGTGATCATCCTCGCCTTGGTCGGAAATCCGATTGCCAAGGTCGCCGAATATGCCGCGCAAAACGACATCGATTTGATCCTGCTGGCCACCCATGGGCGGTCCGGCCTCGAGCATATTTTGATCGGCAGCGTGGCGGAGAAGCTCGCACGCGTCGCGCCGTGCTCCGTGATGATCATGCGGCGCAAGGGCGCCGCTGCATCCTGAAATTCATCGAATTGGCCGGGAGGATTCGTCATGACAACCGCTGAGCAGAAAGAACGCGCGCTGGGTTTCCTGCGCGCCCTGGAGAAGGCTGACTCGAAGGCGATGGGCGAAGTCCTCGCCGATGACTTCGAATTCGAGATGATGGGAAAGTTACCCGGCATCTCACCGGTGCGCGGCAAGCAGGCCTTTGTCGAAAACATCGGCAAGACCATTCGGGGGATGTTCCCTAACGGACTGAACATGACGTTCTCGACCGTCATCGCCGACGGCCCGCATGTCGCGATTCAGGCCGCGTCAGACACGGTCGCCGGCAACGGCAAGAAGTACGCGAATCGCTATCACTTCTATTTCCTGTTCAAGGGCGACAAGATCGCACAGGTGCGCGAGTACAACGACGTCAACCACGTCCGCGAAGTCTTCATGAGCTAGCGATGCGGGCATCGCGCAGACATTCGAGCTGACCCGGGGTTGCTTCGGAGACGGCACCCTCACCCTGACCCTCGCCCGCTCTTTTGCGGGAGAGGGACAGGGTGAGGGTTCTGGCGGCTAGGCGGACACGATGAAGCGCCCGCCAGCGCGCTTGCGCGCGGGCCAGCGGATGTGCGTTTGACACTCCATCAAACGAGCAAAGGGCCGAAAGGATTGCTCCATTCGACCCCCTGGCCAGCCGGAAAAAGGGGGGCAAATCCCGGCCAGCATCTACAATTGTGCTCGCGCGGCGCGGCCACCGCAATCTTTGCGATGACGCCGACGAACACTTTGATACCTCATCGCTGCCAAATTCTACCGACGCTGGGCGGCTCTCCACACCCTCTGAAACGGTCGTTGCATCAAGTATTGCAGCCAACGCGAGTCAGGGCGCGCCACCGCTTAACGCGGGCACGAAATGAACCTCACTGTCGTCACGGACGCGTTCGCGCACTCCGTTGGTGCCGAATTCCCCGTCGATCGATACGGCGATCGATGCCTTCAGGTCGCCATCCTCGATCAGATGATTGCGCAGGCCGGGGAACCGGTGTTCGAGATCTTCGATCAGCTGGCCGACGGTGCTCCCCGCGGCAGTAGTGCGATCGACGCCGCCAGTCAGCTTGCGCATCGAGGCTGGAATGATGACGGTGGCCATAAACTCACGAGGCGGGCCTTCAAGCCCGCCTCGTCTCAATCGAACTTGAGCTGCCTCGCTACTTCTTGTTGTGGATCGCCTTCAGCAAGCGCGGCGGCGACATCGGCGTTTGCGTCATCCGCACTCCCACCGCGCGATAGATCGCGTTGGCCACCGCTGCCACTGGCGGAACGATCGACACTTCGCCGACGCCGCGGATGCCCAGCGGATGGCCCGGGTTGGCTACCTCGACGATCACGGTTTCGATCGGCGGCAGGTCCAGGCAGGTCGGCATCCGATAATCGAGGAAGCCGGCATTACGGAGCTGTCCCTTGGCGTCGTAGAAATATTCCTCGTTGAGCGCCCAGCCGATTCCCTGCACCGTTCCGCCCTGCATCTGACCCTCGACGTACGACGGATGAACCGCTTTGCCGGCGTCCTGTGCGCACGTCACGCGCAGGATCTGCACCTTGCCGGTCTCCGGATCCACTTCGACATCGACGCAGGTGGTGGCGAAGGCCGGCCCGACGCCGCGCGCATTGACATTGGCGCGGCCGGTGATCGGGCCGCCAGTGCGGCCGAGCTTGCCCGCGATCTCCTTGAGGCTCAGCGGCGGGACGCCGTTGTTCTTCGAGCTCACCTTGCCGTCGTGGAACTCGATTTCGTCGAACTTGCGCTCCCACAGCCGCGCCGCGCGCTCCTTGAGCTGGCGCACGACGTCATTGGCGGCTTCGTAGACGGCAAGTCCGGTGGCGAAAGTAACGCGGCTGCCGCCCGTGACGTCGGTATGGCCGATCGAATCGGTGTCGGCCACCAGCGGGCGCACGTCATTGAAATCCAGCCCCAGCACTTCGGCCGCGATCATCGCCATCGAGGCGCGTGAACCGCCGATGTCGGGTGAGCCAGTGACGACGCTGGCGGTGCCGTCCGCGTGAAGATGGACATCGGCTGACGATTGGAACCCGACGTTGAACCAGAATCCGGTCGCGACGCCGCGCCCCCGATTGGGTCCGGTCAGCTTCGATTTGTAATGCGGGCTGTTCTTGATCGCCTCGCAGGTCTCGATCATGCCGATGCGCTTGTAGGGGCCCATCGGACCGGGCACGCCTTCGCGAGCGCCATTGCGGATACGGAAATCGAGCGGATCGATTCCGCATTTCTCAGCCAGCTCATCGATCACGGTTTCGGCTGCGAACGCGGCATTGGTGGCGCCCGGCGCGCGATAAGCGGCGGTCTTCGGCCGGTTGACGACCACGTCGAACGCATCGATTTGCGCGTGCTCGATATTGTACGGCGCGAGGATCGTCAACATGCCAGCGCCGACCGGCGAACCCGGAAACGCGCCTGCCTCGTATGCCATCCAGACTTTGGCGCCCGTGATGGTGCCGTCCTTGGTGCAACCCATCTTCACACGAATCGTCGAGCCCGAAGTCGGGCCGGTGGCGCGCAGGACCTCGCCGCGCGTCATCACCATCTTCACCGGATGACCGGTCTCCTTGGCCAGCATCACGGCCACCGGTTCGAGGTAGATCGTGGTCTTGCCGCCGAAGCCGCCGCCGATCTCGGCCGGCACGACGCGGATCTTGCCGGCTTCCATGCCCAGCACCTGCGCGCTCAGCGCGCGAACTTCGAATGGTCCCTGCGTCGAGCAATAGATGGTCGCGTGGCCATCGGCGGTGTAAGTCGCGACCGCGTTGTGCGGCTCGATGTATCCCTGATGGACCATCGCGGTGCGGAATTCGCGCTCGACCACGAAGTCGGCGGACTTGAAGGCGGCTTCAACGTCGCCGCGCTTAATCGGGATATGGCTGGCTATGTTGGTCGGCTTGTCGGGCGCATCCTTGCTGCGCAGCTCGGGCAGCAGGATCGGAGCATTGGGCGCCATCGCGTCCTCGACCGTCATCGCAGGCGGCAGCACTTCGTATTCAACCTCGATCAGCCCAAGGGCCTCCTCGGCGATATGCGGGTTGGTCGCGGCGACGGCGGCGATCGCATGTCCGTCGTACAGCACTTTGCCCCGCGCCAGGATGTTGAGCGACAGGTAATGCGGGTTCATCGGTTGCTCGCCCATCGCGATAGTCTCGTTCTTCAGGTTGGGCAGATGCTCGCCGGTGACGACCGCCTTGACGCCCGGCAGCTTGCGCGCTTTCTCGATGTTGATCGATTTGATCCGCGCATGCGCATGCGGGCTGCGCAGCACCTTGCCGAAGAGCATCCCGGGGAACGAATAGTCGGCGCCGTAGCGGGCGCGCCCGATTACTTTGTCGATCCCGTCAGGCCGGATCGGCCGCGTGCCAATGACCCTAAACTGCTTAGCGCCTTCTTTGGGTGAAGCTGCCATTGAGATGACCTCTCTTGATGCCGGTCCGGTATTGCTGAAGCTTGTTCCGGGTTGAAGGCGCGGCCTAGCGCATCTCTTTGGCCGCGTCCATCACCGCCCGCACTATCTTATCGTATCCGGTGCATCGGCACAGGTTGCCAGCCAGGGCGTAACGCACATCGGCCTCGCTGGGGTTGCGATTGCGATCGAGCAGCGCCTTGGCGGCGATCAGGAATCCCGGCGTGCAGATTCCGCATTGCAGGCTCGCATGCTCGAGGAACTTCTGCTGCAGCGGATGCAGCGTCGTACCCGTGGCGAGGCCCTCGACGGTCGTGATCTGCTTGCCCTGCGCCTCGGGACCGAGCATCAAGCACGAGCAGGCTACGCGTCCGTCGACGATCACGCTGCATGCGCCGCAGTCGCCGGTAAGGCAGCCCTCTTTGCTGCCGGTCAGCCCGAGCACGTCGCGCAGCACTTCGAGCAGGCTCTGGCGCGGTTCGCAGATGAACTCGGTCGGTTCGCCATTGATGGTGGTTTCTACGATTTTGCGTGTCGACATTATCTGGTGTTTCCCGTTGTGCGGTTCAGGCCTTGCGCGCGCGCTCGGCCGCGATCTTGAGCGTGCGGCGCGTCAGCACCGCGGTGATCTCGCTGCGATACTCGGCAGTCCCGCGCATGTCGTCGATCGGCGAGGCAGCAGCGGCTGCGAGCTTGCCCGCGGCTTCGATCGCGGCGTCGTCGAGCTTCTTTCCCACCAGCGACTGAGCCGCCTTGGTGGCGACAATCGGTGTCGGACCGACCGCGCCCAGCGCGATGCGAGCTGCCGTGCATTTGTCCCCGTCTAGCGTGATTGCCGCGCCGACGCCGACCACCGCTATATCCATCTCGTTGCGCGGGATGAATCGGAGATAGGCGTCGCTCGAATGCGCTGGCGGAGCGGGAATGCGCAACTCGACCAGCAATTCGCCCGGCTCCAGTACCGTGCGGCCCGGCGAGAGCACGAACTTCTCGACCGGCACGTCGCGTTCGCCCTTGGCGCCAACGATGTGCGCGACGGCGCCGAGCGCAATCAGCGCAGGCGTGGTATCGGCAGCGGGCGAGCCATTGCACAAATTCCCGCCGACCGACGCGCGGCTCTGGATCTGGACCGATCCGATCAGATGAGCCGCCTCAGCCAATCCCGGATAGTGCTGATGCACCGCCTGGTTCTCGTAGATCTCGATGCAGGGGACGGCTGCGCCGAGCTTGAGCCCGCTCTTGGCATCGAAGCTGATTCGCCGCAGTTCCGCGATCGCCTTGACGTCAACCAGCTGCTCGGGTTTGCGGACTCCCGCCCGCATCTGGATCAGGATGTCGGTGCCGCCGCATAACACGCGGGCCTTGTCGCCCTTGGCCGCGAGCAGCTTGACCGCCTGATCAACCGTACTTGGAGCTTCATAAGTAATCGCGTGCAATGGAACACCCTCCACGCTGAGACCGCGCCAGAGTTAGATAGCGCAAGTACCGGCCTCGCGGAAAGCCCACGCCGGGACCGATGGACGCGCAACCCCCTCGAAGCGGGCTCTGCTATAGTCGCGCCGGCTATCGTTATCGGAGGTGCCAAGCCATGACGGATTACAGCAGCTACGAATGCATCAGGATCGAAAAGTCCAACAAGCTCGCGACCGTGACGCTCAATCGCCCCGACTCGCTCAACGCGGTCAACGGCCAGCTCCATCACGAGCTCGAGCACATCTGGTTGGACCTCGCCGACGATCGCGAGGTCAACGCGATCCTGCTGACGGGCGCGGGCAAGGCATTTTGCGCAGGCGGCGACGTCAAGGGGATGGCATCGCGCTCGGGCGGGGGCTCCAGCGGCGGCGGAGACGGGCGTTTGGGCACGCTTGCGACCCCGGCGGCGGGACGGCGCATGATACAAAACATGCTCGAAGTCGAGCAGCCGATCATCGGCGCGATCAATGGCGACGCGGTCGGACTGGGCGCGACGATCGCGCTGCTGTGCGATGTGATCGTCGCATCGGAGACCGCGCGCTTCGGCGACACTCACGTCAAGGTGGGAATCGTGGCGGGCGACGGTGGCGCGGTGATCTGGCCGCTGCTGATCGGGCCGGCGCGGGCCAAGGAATTCCTGATGCGCGGGAATCTTATCAATGGCGCGGAGGGCGCAAAGATCGGCCTCGTGAACTACGCGGTGCCGCGCGAGCAGGTGATGGCGAAGGCGACCGAGATCGCGCGCGAGCTGGCCGACGGTGCGACCTGGGCGATCCGATGGACCAAGCTATCGGTCAACAAGTGGCTCAAGCAGCAGGTCAACCTGATCCTCGATGCGTCGCTCGGCTATGAGATGGTGACGTTCAACACCGAGGACCATCGCGAGGCCGCGCGAGCATTCGTGGAGAAGCGCAAGCCCAACTTCCAGGGCCGCTAGCCAGAGTTTCCCCGGCACTGCGCTTTCAGGGGAGGCTGTTCTTACCCCCTCTCCCTGATCAGGGAGAGGATTGGAGTGAGGATGAGACGACTCAGGTCGCCGGGATTCCTCGCTGCGCCGACTCCGCTCGGAATGACAGCAATGCTGGATGGGCCGCCCGTGTCATTGCGCGCGGCTCAGCTCGGCATCACAGCAGTACTGGACCACTCAGCGATGTCATTCCGAGCGGAGTCGGCGCAGCGAGGAATCCCGGTCTGAATTCACCTACTCAGCGAGCAATCCCCGATCAGTGCTGAGCGACCGCGGGCCTCTCCTACCCCTCTCCCTGACCGGGGAGAGGGTTGGGGTGAGGGTTCCTAGTCCCGAAATCCGAGCGGGGTGGCGGAGCGTGCGGCCGCGGATGCCAGCGCCGGCGCCTGATCACCCATCGTCGCGAAGCGTGGATCGTTGGTCTGTCCACGCACGTACCGCACGTAGATCTGCTCGACCACGGTGGCGTTCTTCCAATGCGCCCATGCGCGATAGAACGCGATCGCGCTGATGTCGCGGCCGGTGCGCTTCGCGTAACGCTGGGCGAGTTCGTCGCGCGTCAGGAATCCCGGCCGCAGCGTGTGCGCCTCGCCCTGGCTCAATGCGAGCAGCTCGGGCGGATCGGTGCGATCACGCCAGTAGCCGAGCGACGTGCCGAGATCGATCATCGGATCGCCGACCGTGGACATCTCCCAATCGAAGACGCCAACCACATTACCCGGGTCATCCTCGCCGAGCATGATGTTGTGCAGGTAGAAGTCGTTGTGAAGCAGCGTGGGCGCCTGCGGCTTTGGCATGTTGGCCAAAAACCATGCGCCGAGCTTGTTCATCAGCGGTACTTCGCGCGTCTTGGCCCGCTCCCATCGCCCCATCCATCCCGTGATCTGGCGCTCGACGAAGCCCACCGGCTTGCCGAGGCCGCCCAGCCCGACGTTTTCGTAATCGACCGAATGGAGGTCGGCGAGCGTATCGATGAAGCCCTCCGACACGCTCCTGAACGTCTCGGGCTCGATTCCGAGCTCGGGCGGTAGCGGCTGGCGCATCTTGATCAGGATTCCCTTGCGGCGCTCCATGACGAAGAACTTCGCACCGATGATCGAGGGGTCTTCGCATAGCAGTATCGAGCGCGGCGCGGGCTTGAAGGCCCGCCACAATCGCGACAGAACGCGATGCTCGCGGCTCATGTCATGGGCCGACGGTGCGACCGGCCCGAACGGCGGCCGGCGCATCACCCATTCCTGCTCACCGAAGCGCAGCAGGTATGTGAGATTGGAATGGCCGCCGCGGAACTGCAGCACCTCCATCGGGCGATCAGCGCCGGGCAACTTGTCGAGCAGGTAAGCCTGAAGCTTGGCCCGGTCGAATTCTTCCTCGGGCCGGACCTCGCTGTATTCGGGAACCAGTTCGGGTTCTTCAGCCATCGTCAACGATAAAACAGGGCGGGCATTCGCGCCCGCCCCGGCTGGATCATGACAGCGCAGCCGCGATGACGGCCGTTACTGCTTCCACTTGCGCAGTTCGCGCCGCGCAATCGTCATGCGATGAACTTCGTCGGGGCCGTCGGCGATTCTCAGCGCGCGGCTGTTACGCCAGAAACTCGCCAGCGGGAAATCGTCCGAGACGCCCGCCGCACCATGAGTCTGGATCGCATCGTCCAGCACCTTCATCACCATGTTGGCGCATTTGACCTTGATCTCGGCGATCTCCTGGCGTGCCTCGCGCTTGCCGGCAGTGTCCATCTTCCAAGCCGCGTGCAGCACGAGCAGTCGTGAAGCGTCGATCTCGATGCGTGCGTCGGCGATCCATTGCTGGATGTTGGCCTTGTCGGCGAGATAGCTGCCATGCGCCCAGCGCGTATTCGCGCGTTTGCACATCAGCTCGAGCGCGCGCTCCGCGATGCCGATGGTACGCATGCAGTGATGGATGCGGCCGGGGCCCAGCCGCGCCTGCGCGATCGCGAATCCGCCGCCATCCTTGCCGAGCAGATTGGTGACCGGCACGCGGCAGTCCTTGTAGATGATTTCGCAATGCCCGCCGCCGCCCGCATGGCCCATCACCGGCACCGGCCGCACGATGTTCATCCCGGGCGTGCCGATCGGCACGATAATCTGGCTGGCGCGCTCATGCGGCGGCCCATCCGGATTGGTGACCACCATCGCGATCGCGAAGCCGGCGCCGATTGCGCCGGAGGTGAACCACTTGTGTCCATCGATCACGTAGTAGTCGCCCTCGCGCTTGGCGCGTGTCTTGAGTTGAGTCGGGTCCGAGCCCGACGTGTCGGGCTCCGTCATCGAAAAGCAGGTGCGCATCTCGCCGTTGAGGCACGGTTCAAGCCACTGCTTTTTCTGCGCGGGCGTACCGAACTCGGTCAGAATCTCCATGTTGCCGGTGTCGGGCGCCGAGCAGTTGAAGGCGCGCGCTCCGATCGGGCTGCGCCCCATGATCTCGCACAGCGGCGCGTACTCGAAGTTCTTGAGTCCCATCCCGTAGTGCTCGTCGGGCAGGAACATGTTCCAAAGCCCGGCGGTCTTGGCCTTGCTGCGAATTTCCTTGAGGATGCGCGATTCATGATGCGGATCGCCGGAGGCTTCGATCTCCTCGTCGACCTTTTTTTCGGCCGGGTAGACGTACTGATTCATGAAGTCGCCAACTCGGCGGCGCAGTTCCTCGACCTTGGGGGGAAATGCAAAATCCATCCTGTATCCTCGCTTGGATTGAAGTAACTCGCTTCTCTTAACTCACATCAGGGCCGAAAGAGAAGCCCGCGCAACCGCTTCACGCATCGCGATCAAACCAGCGCATTCGGTTTGGCGCAACATGCCCGTTTCGGCTTCGCGGGATGCTCGACGGAGCCCGGCCCGCACTGGTTGCACTCGCCCCGGTAGCGATCGGATGCGCGACCGGCCCTCAGCATCCCACTATTTCATGCTAACCTCGGCTGTGATGGACCTCGCCAAGCCCTGCATCGACGTCGGGCTCTTCACCAATCGGCTCGATGAAATGCGCACCTTCTACGCCGAGCGGATCGGACTGCCGTTCGAGGAGATGCTGCCGGTGGGCGGCGGCGTGCGACAGTATCGCTTCGGACTGCGCGGCTCGGTGCTGAAGATCAACCATGCGCGCGACCCGCTCCCAGAGCGGCAGCCGGGCGGATACGCTCGGCTGATCATCGCGGATCGGCGGCTGCCGATGCGGATGGGGATGCGCGATCCGGACGGCAACGAGCTCGAACTGCTGCCGCCCGGCCATTTCGACATTCAGCAGATCGAAGTCCATCTCCGCGTCCGCGACGAGGCCGCCTTCGATCATTTCTACGGCCAGGCGCTTGGATGCGAGCGTATAGGGCCGCATCGCTTCCGGCTCGGCGAGACTATCGTGAGCTTCGAGGGCGATGCTGCGCTGCCGCGCGCCGAGGCGCGGGCTGCGGTCGGGGCGGCCGAGGCGATCGCCTCGATGCGCGCGGTCGGATTTCGCTACATCACGATCCAGGTCCGCGATTGTGATGCAGAGCATCGCCGCCTGCTTGCGATGGGCGTGAGCGAGGGGTCGCCGCCGGTCACGCTAGGCGCGGTCGCGCGCATCTCGTTCGTGCGCGATCCAGACGGTAACTGGATCGAGATTTCCCAGCGCGCATCGCTGACCGGTTCGAGCGCACCAGACTAGGGCCGTCGCCAACCTCTCCCGCCCGACGACATACTGGGCAAATCCCGATCGGGCGTTCTTCTCCCACGGGGCCTTCAACCGCGATGATTCTAGCGCGCTTGAACGTGGCTTCATTTGTCGGCGCTTCCTAAAAGCGGCAGCGGCCATCTTAGCTTAGACACGTTCTTTCAACTTTTCGTATTTAAACTGTGATTTACTTGACTTGTTGTACGATTGTTTACTATTACTTATGCGGTCTTTAGAGAACTTGGCCTAAATCGGAGCTAATCGATGGCGCATCAAGTCTTCATGCCTCTGTACCTCCTTACGCTAACTGCATTTTGCTGCTGGCTGATCGCAGCTGCGGCACAAGCCGGAAGCCGATTGGCGGCCTTGGCATGGGGTCGGCGGTTGGCAGCGGTCAAAGGTGACAAGGCTCTACGTCGCTCTGTTTCGAGCGGTTTAACTGGTGAGGGATAAGGGCAAATCGCCAGGTTTTGCTTGACATTAACTAGCATTACTTATTATTGCCTACAGTGTTTTTACAAGTCTTGCGTTTACTGGAGATCTGATGCCCTTCACTGCCAGATATGGGGCCGCCAAAGCCCTGTTGTGCGCCATCGGTCTGCTCGCATTTGCGGGCTGCTCGAACAGCGCGAACAGCAGTGACGACGTGGCGCGTGCGAGCGTCAGCGGTGGGGGAGTCGAGCAATGCGCGGGCATGATGTCGGCCGCAATGACGGTCGAAGAGGATGAATCGAATTATCGGATCAAACCCGGCGACGACTTGGCGGTCAATTTTTATCTGAACACCGAGTTCAACGATGAGGTGACGGTGCGTCCGGACGGCAAGATCAGCTTGCGCCTGGTTGGCGAGATCAACGCCCGCGATTTGACGCCGGCGCAGCTCGCGGCAAACATCGACAAGGCCTACGCCGACGAACTTCGCGATCCTGGCGCGACCGTTCACGTCAAGGGCAGCCCGAGCCGGCGGATCTATGTGCACGGCGAAGTGGTAAAGCCGGGCGCTCTTCCGCTTCAACCCCGGATGACCGCCGTGCAGGCAGTGGCGGAGTCGGGCGGATTGACGCCTGATGCCGGCGCCGATCGCGCCATCCTGATGCGCCGTGACGCCTGTGGCCAGCCTTACGGGATCCCGTTCAATCTCGACCACGCCGCACACGAGGGCAGTTCCCACGATGACTTGGTGCTGCTGCCCGGTGACGTGATCGTGGTGCCGCGTTCGAAGGTCGCCGACATCGGGTTATTCGTGAAGCACTACTTCAAGGACCTGCTCCCGGTTAACCCCTACATACCGCTGGTGCCTTTCTAGGGCGAGGAAGGGAGCAGCAGATGACGGTCCAGCAAATATTCGAATCCTGGCTTGAACTGGCCTTCAGGCGGCGCACCACTGTTTCGCGCGTCGCGGTGGCGGTGTTCGGCACGGTGTTCGTGCTGACGATGCTGTGGCCGCCGCTGTACCAGTCCAGCAGCAAAATCATGATCCAGATCAATCGCGCCAACCTGTTGGTTTCACCCGGACTGGAGACCGGTGCGGCCAATCCAGCCAACGTGATTGCCGCTCCGGTCGACGAGCAGGACTTGAACTCCGAAATCGAACTGCTCACCAGCCGTCAGCTCGTCGAGCACGCCCTGGAGGGCCTGACCGACAGCAAACATCAGAGCTTCATGGGCCGCATGGTTTCGATGATCAAGAGCGTGATCGACCTGCCGGGATCGGTGTACGGCGTGCTGCACAGCTCGCCGGAGATGACGCCGCGCCAGCAATGGGCCAGCGAGCTGGCTGCACGGTTATCGTCCTCGGTGATCAAGCGTTCGAATGTCATCGAAGTGGACTTCCGCGCGCACGATCCGCAGTGGGCCGAAACCTTCCTGCGGCGGCTGCTCGATCAGTACATGGAGTTCCACGCGCGGATCTCGCAAGACCCGCAGACCGAGAGGTTCTTCCAGCAACAGTCAGAGATTTTGCAGGAAAGGCTGCGCCGCTCCGAAGAGAAGCTCAAAGCACTCGAGCTGCAGACCGGCATCACTTCGCTGGCCGAGCAGAAGCAGGCGCTGGTCACGCAGCTGTCTTCCTTCGAAGCCGAATACCGCAGGAACAAGGCGCTGCTGGCGGCCACCCAGCAGCAGGTTGTCTCGCTGGGTGTCGAACTGGGCAAGAGCCCTGAGAAGAGCACGCGCGAGTCCAAGGTCGTCCAGAACAACGCTCTGCAACAGCTCAAGCCCCAAGTGATGGCGATGGAGGCGGAGCGCGCCGAGCTGCTCAGCCGCTACACGCCGACCAGCGCGCGCATTCGTGAAATCGACGCCAAGCTGGACGCCGCCCGCAAGATCCTCCACCGCGAGAATCAGAGCGAGGTTCAAGAGACCAACATCGGCGTCAACCCGATATGGGAACAACTCAGCGGCAAGCTTGCAGAGGCGCGCGTCGCGGTCGCCTCGATCGGTTCCAACCAGGAAGCGCTTCAACAGCAGATTGAGGAGTATCGCGAACAGCTCAAGGCGCTCGCCACCGATGGCATCGAAGTCGAGCGGCTGCAGCGCCAGGTCGAAACCGACAAGGAAGCCTACCTGTCATACACCCGCAAGGGCGAAGAAGCGCGCGCGGCCCAGGCCCTGAACCAAAGCAAGATTCTTAACGTCACCATCGTCGAAGCGCCGACCCAGCCGTTGCATCCGGTTTCGCCGCGTCTGGAAGTCAACCTTGCGGCGGGGCTCGTATTCGCGATCGCACTGGCGCTCGGCATCGCATGGTGGGAAGAACGCCGCGACCCGCGCATTTACTCGGAGGCCACCATCGCGGAAGTAACCGGGCTCAAAACCATCGCCGCTCTGCCGCAATCCTGATGGTGCTGAAAAAAGATGTACTACCAGCACTTCGGACTTAGCGGCCATCCCTTCCTGCTGACGCCTGACCCTGCGCTGCTCTACATGAGCTCGGCGCATCGTGAGGCGCTGGCGGCGCTGGAATGGGGACTCAGCGAGCCCAGCGGCCTGACGCTGATGGTGGGCGAGGTGGGCACGGGCAAGACCACGCTCATCCACTCACTGTTGCTGCGCCATCATGAGGGCGTCCGGCCGGTCGTCATCAGCCAGCCGACGCTCGCCTTCGAGGAGATGCTACGCCTGATTCTCGCCCAACTGGGCATCAAGCCGGCGGCGGCAGCGACCCGCTTCGAGATGATCCAGGCGCTGAGCAATTCGCTGGCTGCACTGAAATCCAGCGAACGGATCGCATTGATCATCGATGAATCGCAGGCGCTCAGCGATGCGACGCTGGAGGAGTTGCGCCTGCTCTCCAATCTTTCGATCGGCGACCACGCACCACTTCAGATCGTACTGGTCGGCCAGATCGACCTGCTGCGGCGGCTCAATACGCCGACGCTGCGCCAGCTCAACCAGCGCATCGGCGCCCGCGCGCTGCTGCTGTCGCTGAACTACTCGGAGGCGTATGGCTATGTCGAGCACCGCCTCCAGCTCAAGGGACGCAGTTCGGACGAAGTGTTTACCCGCGGCGCCTTGCGCCGCATCGTGTACCACGGCCGCGGCATTCCGCGGCGCATCAACGTACTCGGCCACAATTCGATGACGCTGGCGTACGCGGCGGGCGCCAGCCGCGTCAGCGCCGCGATGGCGCAGGCGGCCGCCGCGGAGTACGACGACCTGCTCAAAGCGAACCGGCCGAGCCTGGCCTTGGTCTGGCAGTCGCTGGCGCGCTTCATCCTGCGGCCTGCCGCGTCCGGCCGCCGCGGCCCCAGGCCGCTTCAGGTCGTGCTTGCGCTGCTGGCGATCGGGGCAATTCTCAGCCCGGTGGTGAGCCGCTGGAACCGAATCGACGCCACGCTTGCCCATCTGAAGTCTCGCGCCGAGCACGAGCTCGGCTCTTCGATGAACGATACGCGACGCGCGGCGGCGGTCGCTGAGGAGCAGTTGCGCACTGCAAGCACGAGCCTGGTCTCGGGCGGCGGCGACGAACCGCAACTCACAGCCAATCCGGCCCCGGTTCGCGCTCCAGTTAGCGCGCCGCAGAGCGACCAGCACGCCGCGGGCACGGCAGAGCTGTTTGCCCACGTGGCCCAAACGGCCTCGGCTCCCGGCGCTAGCACGGCGCAGCCGGCCGCCGAAGACGGCCAGAGTGCCGATGAACTAAATGTCGTGGTCCGGCCGGGCGACACCCTGAGCGGCATCGCGCTGACGCATCTTGGGTCAAACCGGACTTCGCTGGTTGCCAAACTCCTTGAAGCCAACCCGCAGATCAGCAACGCGGACGTGATCCATCCCGGCCAGCGCCTCAATCTGCCGTCCGTCAACCAGCCGTCGGTACGGGAGTAGAAGCATTGGCCAAATTTTTCGAAGCGCTGAAACGTTACGAAGCCGAGCAGGCGCTCGAGCACACCCCGGTGCCCGAGACCCGGCCGGTCCGCAATCTAAGCGCCGTCGAGATGCCGGCGTTGCTGACCCCGGTGCCGGTTGGACCCGCCGTGCCGGGGCATCTCGCGCGTGCCGACGGGATACGCCATCTGACCGAAAAAATAGCGCCGCTGGCGTGCCTCAACAGCGCCATCCGGCTGGGCATCAGCGGCTGCCGTCCCGGCGACGGGGCGTCGAGCGTCGCCGCAAGTATCGCGATCGATTTGAGCCAGCGTCTGGCGCTGAGAATCCTGCTGCTCGACGCGCATCTGCGCCACCCGAGCCTGTTCCGGATGTTCTCGATCAGCGACCCGATGATCGCGGAGGCGACGCCGAGCACGCGAGTGCTGATTCGACCCACGCGCTGGCCGCGGCTGGATGTGGCGAGCTGTATGCCGCCGGCCGAGCGCGAGCATCAGCAACGGTTTTTCGAGGATACCGAGCAGCTTATCAACCGCTATCCGATCGTCGTCATCGATCTCGGCGTGCTGCGGCTTGACGCGCGCATGCTGCCGCTGGCGCGCGCCACCGATCCGATCCTGCTGATCGTGCGCTACGGCTACACCGAGCGGCGCGAGCTGGCCACCACCGCGACCGCGCTGGCGGCCGCCAATCGACAAATCGGCGGCGTGGTACTCAACGCCCGGCGCAGACCGGCCCCGGCTTTCGTTGATCGCATTTTCGGCACAGGAGCCTGATAATGAGTTTACAATCCACTCTTCCCGCCGCCCGCCCCGCCGCCGGCGACAAGCGCCCGGCAGCCGAACCGCGCCTGCGCGGTATGGCGGTCGTCGGCCTGGGTTATTGGGGACCCAACTGGGTGCGCAATCTGTCGCAGACGCGCAGTGCCCGGCGCCTGATCGCTTGCGATCTCTCCGAGGAGCGCCGCGAGCATATCAGCCGGCTTTACCCCAGCGTCGAAGTGACCTCGAGCTTCGACGACGTCTTGGAGGACTCCGACATCGAGGGCGTCATCGTCGCCACTCCGGTCAAGACGCACTACGAGATGGCGCGCAAATGCCTGCTGGCTGACAAGTCGGTGCTGGTCGAGAAGCCGCTGGCGACCTCGAGCGCCGAAGCCGCCGCGCTGGTGCACATCGCACGCGAGCGTGGCCGCGCACTGATGGTCGGACACACCTTCGAGTACAGCGCGCCGGTACTCAAGACTCGCGAGATCATCAATTCGGGCGAGCTTGGCGATGTCTTCTACATCAGTTCGATTCGCGCCAACCTCGGCCTGTTCCAGCGCGACATCAACGTGGCGTGGGATCTCGCCACCCATGACATCTCGATCATCCTGATGCTGCTGGGGCGGCTGCCGGAAGCGGTTAGCTGCCAGGGCCAGAGCCATTACAATCCGGCGGTTGAAGACGTCGCGCTGCTGACCCTGCATTTCTCCCGCAACGTGATGGCCTTCATCCACGTCAGCTGGCTGGATCCCAACAAGATCCGGCGCACCACCATCGTGGGGTCCAAGAAGATGCTGGTGTACGACGATACCGCTCCGCAGGAAAAGATCCGCGTCTACGACAAGGGCGTGGCGGTCAGCCGCTACTACGACACCTTCGGCGACTTTCAGTTCTCCTATCGCTACGGCGACATTTACATTCCCCGCATCGAGGAGTCTGAGCCGCTTAAGTTGGAGTGCGAACACTTCGTCGATTGCATCAAGACCGGGGCCACGCCGAACACCGACGGGCTCAATGGCCTGCGCGTGGTGAGCGTGCTCGAAGCGGCCGGCGCCTCGCTGCGCAACGGCGGCGGGCCGGTGCCGATCAACAGCATGGCGAGGATGGACTGAGATGGCCAAGCGCGAGCTTCCGCCCAACGTCTGCGTCGCCGACGACGTCCGGCTCGGCGAGCGAGTCCGGCTGGCCGCGTTCGTAAATCTATACGGATGCGAAATCGGCGACGATTCGCGCGTCGGCGCATTCGTCGAGGTACAGCGCGGCGCGCGCATTGGCAGCCGCTGCAAGATTTCGAGCCATACCTTCATCTGCTCGGGCGTCGAAATCGAGGACGAAGTTTTCATTGGTCACGGCGTGGTCTTCATTAACGATCGCCGCCCGCGCGCTACCCGTCCCGACGGTGCGGCGCAGACCGAGAGCGATTGGGCGATGGAGCGCACCATGGTGCGCCGGCGCGCGTCGATCGGCTCGGGCGCGATCGTCATGTGCGGCGTTGAAATCGGTGAAGGAGCGCTCGTCGGCGCGGGTGCGCTCGTCACGCGCGACGTGCCGCCCTACAGCGTGGTGGTCGGCTCGCCGGCCCGCGTCCGCGAACGACTCAAACTAACCACTAGTCAGGAGCTTCAATGATCAAGTTCGTAGATCTGGCGGCCCAAAACCTGGAAATCCGTGAGCGCGTCGAACGCGAGTTCGCCGCGATCCACGAAAAGACCGCCTATATTGGCGGACCTCAGGTCGCCTCCTTCGAGCACGAGTTCGCCGACTTTCTCGGCGCGCGCCGGGTGGTGGGCGTGGGTAGCGGCACCGACGCGCTCAGGCTGGTGTTGCTCGCGATGGGCGTCGGCCCGGGCGATGAAGTGATCACGACGCCGATGACCTTTATCGCGACTGCGGAGGCGATCGTGCAGGTCGGCGCGCTTCCGGTCTTCGCCGACATCGATCCGGTGAGCTACAACCTGAGCCCGGCCGCGGTGCAGAAGTATTTGAAGGCGCGCCGCTGGTCCGCCAAAAACGGCCCGCGCGTCCTGATGCCGGTGCATCTGTACGGCCTGCCCGCGGCGATGGACGCGATGCGCGAGATCGCCGCGGCGCATCATCTACGAATCGTCGAGGATGCATGCCAGGCGCACGGCGCGCGCCTGCGCACCGCGCAAGGCTGGGTCAAAGCTGGCACCGTCAGTGAGGCCGGATGCTTCAGCTTCTATCCGGGCAAGAACCTGGGCGCCTGGGGCGAAGCCGGCGCGGTCGCGACCAACGATGAAGACCTCGCCAATCGCGTCGCCGTGCTGCGCGACCACGGTCGCATGTCGCATTACGGGCACCGCGACTATGGCTACAACGCGCGTCTGGACGCCGTGCAGGCGGCGGTACTGCGCGCCAAGCTCGAACGCTTGGCGGACTGGAACGCGCGCCGGCGCACGATTGCGTCGATGTACCGCGAGCTGCTCGCGGACAGCGGCGTCGATGTCCCGATCGAGCCTGAGGGCTACGAGTCCTGCTACCACCTGTTCGTGATCCGCACACCCGGGCGCGACGTGATTCGCGAAGCGCTGACTAGGGCGGGCATCGAAAGCGGAGTGCATTACCCAGTGCCGCTTCATATGCAGCCAGCATGCGCCCAGCTTGGCTATCGGCCGGGCGATTTCCCCAACGCTGAACGGCTGGCCGCGACCGCGCTTTCGCTCCCGATGCATCCGCATCTGAGCGATGAGCAGGTCGTCCAAATTGCCGCAGTCGTCCGCGAGGCCGCCAAAGAGGCGCGCGCCGCGGCTTGAGCGGCGCCGAACGATGTTTGCCGGAGAAATAAGAAAGCGCAAGGCGCTGTATGCCGTGGTGGACGCGCTCGCCCTGATGGTCGCGTTCGCGGGTGCGCTGGCGCTCCACGATCCCGAGGGCGCGCTGGTCAACCGGATGGCAGCCGCGAGTCCGCTATTGCTGCTGGTTGGCGCGATGGCGCTGGCATTTGCGTGGGTGCTGGTTTTTCACGCCTTCGATCTCTACCGCTTCCGCAACGGCGGTCTGGACGAGAACATCGCGGTGGCCAAGGCCTGCACCGTCGCCTTCGCGCTGTCGCTGGGATTGGAGTTCTTCGCCCATCTGGATCTATCGCGGCTGAGCCTTCTGAGCGGCTACCTGATGAGCGTGCCGTTCGTAATGATCGGACGGGCAGCGCTTCGCCGCGCAATCCGGCGCCTGTACGCGGATCCCAAGATCACCATCCCGCTGGTGATCGTCGGCTTCAATCCGATCGGGCAGTACTTGTGCGATCAGATTCTGGACGATCTCAACCAGTACGAGTTCCTGGGCTTTGTCGATGACGGTGAGCTCGATCGCGCCTACCGCGGTTATGGCGTGCTGGGCACAATTGATCAGCTGGGCGGCATCGCCGCAGAGCAACCGTCGGTTGAGGCAGCTATCGCGCTGCCCGACGCCCCCCTCGAACGCCATCAGCAGGTGATCGCGCTGTGCGAGCAGCATCGCATCCAGTGGCGCCTGGTACCGTGGCTGTTCCGTTCGCTGTCAGCCGGCTTCAAGGTCGACATGGCGGGCATCATCCCCTTGATCGGGCCGCGCAGCTGCAACATCGAGGGACTCAACTACGTCATCAAACGCGGCTTCGATATCACGATCGCGTCGATGGTGCTGATCCTGGCGGCGCCCCTGATGCTGCTGGCAGCGTTGCTGATCTGGATCACGGATGGACGGCCGATCCTGTTCCGCCAGAAGCGGGTGGGGCTGCATGGCCGCTCCTTCGAATTCCTGAAGTTTCGCACGATGCACAACGACGCCGGTGACCAGGTGCATCGCGAGTACGTCAAGGACTGGATCCAGAAGAACGGTTCATCCGCGCAAACTAACGGCAACGGCGAGAAGGTCTTCAAGCTCACTTGCGATCCGCGCATCACGCCGCTGGGCCGCTGGCTGCGCCGCTTCAGCATCGACGAGCTGCCGCAGATCATCAACGTGCTGCGCGGCGAGATGAGCCTGATCGGTCCGCGCCCGGCGCTGCCCTACGAGCTGGAGCTCTATCGGGATTGGCACCGGCGCCGGCTTGACGCCCCGCCGGGTATCACGGGCCTGTGGCAGGTCGGGGGCCGCAATCAGCTCGGCTTCGACGATATGGTCCGGCTCGATATCGAATACCTCGAAGGATGGACGCTGGCAGGCGACCTGCGCATCCTCGCGCGGACTCTGCCCGCGCTCTTCCATGGAAGAGGCTATTGAACACCGCGTCGAACAATTCCACGCCCGGCATGAAGGGCGAGCGTTCGCTGTGGTCGAGTTTCGCGCGCGGCGTACGCGACAACCTGCTGGCGGAATTCGGCGTCCAGGCCATCCGGCTGGGCGGATTCGTGCTGCTCGCGCGCGCGCTGGACCCGTCTGACTTCGGATTGTTCCGCGCGCTGCTCGCGGTCACTGCGATTTGGGCCTTGGCCAGCGAAGCAGGCATCCCCGATGCGCTCATCCAGCGCGAGGATCTGACTGAGCGCCACGAATCGACCGCCTGGTGGATGAGCATCGGCTTGGCCCTGTTTTCCGCGTCTACGCTCTACGCCTGCGCGCCGCTTGTCGCGCGGCTGATGCAGATGCCGTCGCTGACCTGGTCGCTGCGCCTGCTGAGTATCCCGCTCTTCATGGAAGGTACATCCGCCGTCGCCAATGGCCTGCTGAGGCGGCGGCTGGAGTTCGGCGCACTGGCGAAGGCGGATGTATTCGCCGAGATCGGATTCCTGGCTTGCGCGATGGCGCTGCTCGAATTCGGTATGCCGCGATGGGCGCTGCCGGCCGCACTGGCCTTACGCTTCACAATCCATGCGCTGGCTGTCTGGATCGCGGCGCGCTACGTGCCGCGCTCGGCGCCGCAACTGGCCGCGGCGCGCGATCTCGGCAACTTCTCGATGCGCGTGTTGGGCGGGCGCATCCTCGCCACCGCATCCGCCAACGCCGACTATCTAATGGTCGGGCGGCTGCTCGGCAGCCAGGCGCTGGGCTTTTACGGGATGGCCTGGGACCTGCTGCGCTTCATCCCGGATCGACTGCACAAGGTCGCTGGCCGCGTGGCGCTGCCGGCCTTCTGCCGCATCGCGGATCGCAACGAAGAGCTGGCGCAGGCGTTTCGTGATTTCATCTCGTACATCAGCCGTATCGTGCTTCCAATCGTCGTATGCGCGGCGGTCGCGGCACCCGAAATTATCGGCGGGATCTACGGCCAGAAGTGGGTTGGCGCGGCGATGCCGCTGCGGCTGCTCTCAATCGGGCTCGCGCTAGGCGGACTTCGCTTCCCGATCGGCGCCATCTTCTATGCGAAGAACCGTCCGGAATTCGATATCTATCTGCACAGCATGCGGCTGGCCCTGATCGTTACGACGATCAGTCTGGTCGCGGGCGCCGGACTGTATGGCGTCAGCGCGGGCATGAGCGCGGTCGAGACGGTGGTCAGCTTCGGCGGATTCTGGCTGGCATGCGCCCCAATCGGGCTCGGCCTCCTGAGCCTCGCGGCCGCATGCATGCCGGGCCTCAACGTCGCGCTGTGGTGCGGGCTGGCGACTGCCATTGGACGCGCGATCGTGATGGCGGCGGGAATTAGCGGTGCGGCCGCACTGCCGGTGATCATAGCCCCACCCGCGCTGGTCTTCTGCTGGCTCCAGCTAGGCACCGCACGGCAACTGGCCACGATGGCCTTCAGGCCCAAGAGCATCGATCTGACCGCCAACGTGGCGGGAGGGCAGGCATAATTATGGGCGCCCCCGCGCATAACATCGCCCACGTGGACGCAGCTGAGATGGAGCTTCAGTTCCGGCCCTATAGCGAAGCGCGCGAGTCATGGCGGGAACTGGCCGCGAGTACGCGCGGCGCGACGCTGTTCCATCGCGAACCCTGGCTTGAACTGCTGAGCGAGACTCAGGGCGTAAAGCTGTTCGTCGCCTCCGTAGGTCAGGGCGATCATCAAGCCGCGTGTCTGTTCGGCCGCTCTCATTCGCGCTTCTCGCGCCGGTTGGTGGCTTTACCATCGTCGGATTCATGCGAGCCGCTGGCGACCGATGCCGAGGCCGCGGCGGCGCTGCTCGACGCGCTGGTGCGAAGCGAATACGCCCGCGACGGGCTGGAGATCCGCGGCGTGGCGGCGCCGGCGCCATGGCGGCTGGTGGAATGCTTTGCGGACTGGTCAATCGACTTCACGCGCCCATACTCGATGATCGAGCGCGATACCGCAGAGAACTACCGTCGCCAGCTCAAGCGGGCGCGGCGAGCGGGCTTCAGCATCGATTGCGGTCGCAGCATCGACTACCTCGAGCGGTTCTATTCACTGCAGCTGCAAACGCGCCGCCGGCTGGGTGTACCGCCGCAGCCGCTGGAGTTCTACCGGCAGGTTCACCGGGTGTTCCGGGCCCATGGTGCGATCGAGATTTGGATCGCGTCGCAGGGCGGCCGCGATGAGGCGGCGCTGGTACTGCTGCGCGACGGCTACGAGCTGCATTACAAATGGGGCGCGCGCCGCGATGACATGAGTCAGGGCGCCAACCACGTTCTCTTCGCCAGCGTCTTCGAGCATTACGCGGGCAAAATCTGCCGGCTCAACCTTGGCCGTGCCGACACGCGCAACCAGGGCCTGAGCCGCTTTAAGCGCGAACTGGGCGGCCGCTCGCGCTCGATCCCTTACGCCTTCTATCCCAAGGCACCGGCCAACATTAGCGCCGAAGTGCTCAGCGGCCCGCGCAAGATGGTCTCGCAGCTATGGTGTCATTTGCCGCTGGGCGCCACGCGCGTGCTCGGCGCGATCGCATACCGGTTGCTGGCATGAGGAAGTATCTCGCCATCACACCGGCCCGCGATGAGCAGGCGCTGCTGCCCAACCTGATCGCCTGCATGGTGAGTCAGACGGTGCGGCCCGAGCGCTGGATTGTCATCGACGATGGGTCGGGCGACGCCACCGGCGAGATCATCGATCAGGCCGCCGCCCAGCATCCCTGGATCGAGGCGCATCACGTTCCACGCGGCAAGCCGCGCGCCCCAGGCGGCGAGTCGGTTTTGATGAACTATCTGCCCGCCGAGCTGTGGGGACGGTTCGACTTCATCCTGCGGCTCGACGCGGACCTCACCTTTGGCCCCGAGTATGTCGATCATCTGATGCGGGAGTTCGCGCGCGATCCCAAACTCGGTATCACGGGCGGAACGCTCTTCGAGCCGGCCGGCAATCATTGGCGCGAGGTGCGCCAGCCGGCTTTTCACGTACGCGGCGCGACCAAGATGTACTCGCGTGCCTGTTTCGGCGCGATCGGAGGACTGGAAGCGGCGCTGGGCTGGGACACTATCGATGAAGCTCGCGCGATGATGCTCGGCTTTCGCAGCCGCAGCTTCCGGCATATTCGCGCTTTTCATCACCGGCCTGCGGGCAGCGCGGCCGGCCGATGGCGCGGTCATCTGGCGGCCGGCCGGGCCGCATTTTACGCTGGCTACTCGCCGGTCTACATGATGGCGCGTGCACTCAAGCGAGCGACGGAGCCGCCGTGGGTAACTAGCGGTGTGTTGCTGCTGGTGGGGTACTTCGAAGGATATTTGCGCCGGCGGCAGATGGTGGACGACCCGAAGTTGGTGAAATTCGTGCGGCGGCAGCAACTGCGCCGGCTGGCCAAGATGGACTCGGTATGGCGCTAGCCGCAACCAACTCCATGGCAAGCAGGCCGCAGCCTGCAGGCTCCAATCCGGACTGGAGCAACGACGCATTTACGTTCTGGAAGTTGCCCACCCACTCCCGGGAGGCGCTCGAGCCATCGATCGTGGCCTCGGTGGCGATCGCTGAATGGCACATGTTCGAACGCTATCTGCCCGAGCGCGATCGCCATCAGCACTCGGTGCTGCGCGCCTACTACCTGCTCAAACGCTTCGTGCCGCTATGGCTGCGGCATGCGGGCAACTCTCTGATGGCTCGTTCGCGCCGCGTCGATTTTCCGGCTTGGCCACGGGAAACCTCGCTGATGGATTTCTGGACCGAATGGTTGGAGCAGAGCCTGATCGCGATGAAAGTCACCGAAGGCTGGCACATCGGGTTCTGGCCCGAGGGCCGCGACTGCTGTATCGCGCTCACCCACGACGTCGAGAGTCCGTCCGGATTCGCCCGCATGGAGCGGATGGCCGAGATGGAAGCGCATTACGGTTTCCGTTCGGCTTGGAACCTGCCGCTGGATCAGTACCCGATCGACTGGAAGATCGTCGAGCGTCTGCGTGCGCGTGGGTTCGAATTCGGCGCGCATGGGCTCAACCACGACGGGCGCCTGTTCCGCTCGCGCGAGGACTTCCAGGAGCTGGCGCCGCGCGTGGAGCGGCTTGCGCGCGAGCACGGGTTGCGCGGCTTCCGCTCGCCCTCGACGCTGCGCAACGTCGAGTGGATACCGACGATGGATTTCGACTACGACGGCAGCTTTTCGGACACCGATCCGTACGAGCCTCAGCCGGGCGGCACCTGCAGCATCTTCCCGTTCTTCCTGGGCGCGATGGTCGAGCTGCCCTACACGCTGGCGCAGGATCATACCCTGACGACCCTGCTCCATCGCTGCGCGATCGACGTGTGGCGCGCAAAGGCCGACTGGATCGCTTCGCTGGGCGGGATGATCCTGACGCTGGTGCATCCCGACTACTCAGGCGCGGGCGCCGGCCTGCGCGAATACGAGGACCTACTCAAGCATCTGAGCCGCATCCGCTCGGCGTGGCGCGCCTTGCCAGGCGAAGTCGCGGCATGGTGGCGGCGGCGGGCGCTGATGGAACTCAGCATCGAGGCCGGGCGTCCGGTGATAACAGGCCCCGATATCGCCGGAGGTGTCGCCCGGCGATTGGCGAGCGAACCGCTGGCTCATCGCAGGTCGACGTAGCTATGGCGCGCTTCCTGATTGTCGCCTACACGCACTTCTACCGTGACGGGCGCGTCAAGCGTCACGCCGAAGCGCTCGCGCGCCGCGGCGACTCGGTCGACGTCATTTGCCTGGCGAGCGAGCTGCGTGGCGAGACGCTTCCAGGCGTCAATGTAATCGGGCTCGGCATCAAGCGTTACCGTGGCGGCAGCCGCCGCGCCTACATGAGCAGCTACGTGGGATTCTTCGCGAGCGCCGCAGCTCGCGCGACCCTCCTCTCGCTCAAGCATCGCTACGATGTCGTGATCGTCTGCACGATGCCCGATGCCGCAGTGATCACCTCGATTGTGCCGCGTCTGATGGGCAGCAAGGTCGTGCTCGACGTGCATGACACCATGCCTGAATTGTACCAGGACAAGTTCGGGGGAACGCGTGGCGCCGTCGGTGCGCGGCTGCTGATGTGGGAAGAGCGCGCTAGCGCCCTGCTGGCTCATCGCGTGGTGGCAGTTCACGATCTGCACAAGCAGCGCCTCATCGAGGCTGGTATTCCAGCGGACAAGATCCGGGTCGTGATGAACCTGCCCGACGCGCGCATCTTCAAACCATCATGCAATGGCGGGCCGCCGATCGAGGGGCCCTTCCAGCTGGTGTGCCACGGCACCATCGCCTACCGATTGGGGATCGATGTCGCGATCCAGGCGATGGACCTGCTGCGTGAGCGGATTCCAAACGCCTGTCTCAAGATCATCGGCGATGGTGACTATCTGCCGCAGGCGAAAGAACTGGCGAATCGGCTGAAGCTGGGTTCGCGCGTTGAGTTCCAGCGTCCGGTGCCGGTGGAGGAGTTGCCCGCGATTCTTAAGGAGGCCTCGCTCGGCTTGGCGCCGAATCGGGCCAGCAGCGCGACGCATCTGATGTTGCCAGTCAAGGCAATGGAGTACGCCGTACTGGGAATTCCGGTCGTTGCCTCGCGGCTGCGAACGATAGAACATTATTTCGGTAGTGCGGTCCGATACTTCACGCCGGGTGATGCGCGTGAACTCGCCGACGCGATCGAGGATCTGTATCGGCATCCCGAGGAACGTTCGCTGCTGGCTCGCCGCGCGAGCCTGATCGTGAGGGATTACGACTCGCAGGCGCGGCGCGAAGAGCATCTGAAGGCGATCGACCCTTTGATGAACGAGGAGGCATGACAGTGGAAGAGGGCGTGACTCTGGTGGTCGGATTAGGGGAAGTCGGTGGTGCGCTGGCTGAAATCCTGGAGCGCAAGGGACCAGTCGCACGCCACGATATCCAGCCGGTCCAGATTCCAGGGCCGATCAACGTGATGCACATCTGCTTCCCATTTAAGGATGTACGCCAATTCGAGAGTCTGTCGCTCTCCTACATCCGCCGTTTCAATCCCTCGCTGGTGATCATCAACAGCACAGTGACGCCGGGCACGACGCGCGCGATCGCGCGATCCAGCGGCGCCGCGGTCGCGTACTCGCCGGTACGCGGCAAGCACGTCAAGATGGTCGAAGATCTTTTGCATTACGATAAATTCGTCGCGGCGCCTGACGCCGAGACGGCGCGGCGCGCTGAAGAGCATCTCCGGGCGCATGGGCTCAAGACCCGCCACGTCGCGAAGCCCGAGACGCTGGAACTGGCCAAGCTCGCCGAGACTACCTATTTCGGCGTGCTGATCGCCTATGCGCAGGAGCTCAACCGGTATTGCGAGCAGGTTGGCGCTGACTATTCCGAAGCGATCAAGTTCTTCGAAGAGGTGCAATTCTTCCCGCGCTCGGAGTACTTTCCGGGCTTCATCGGCGGGCATTGCGTGATGCCCAACATCGAGATCCTGCTCAAGATCCTGCCGGCGCCGTTGCTCAATGCCGTGGTCGATTCCAACCAACGGCGTAGCGCGGAGCTCGAGGCCCAGTCACCGCCCAGGAAGGTTTCCAACGCCAAGCCGTGACCTACCTAACCAAGGGTGACGCCTGGCTGCTGAGCGATCGGCGGCAGGGGAGTTCGTCATCCGCCGCATACCAATTCGCCCGGCTACGTGGGCTGGCCACGCATGAAGTCGATCTTGCGGCAGGCGGGGTTCCCTGTCTTCAAGGGGGACGGCGAACGCTCGTCGCGCTGGGCCTGGAATTGCTGTCGCATCTTCCACCCGCCCATCTGCAGATTCTAAACAGCGCAGTCCGCGACGGCGCCACGCTTTACCTCCGTGGAGGGCAGCCCGGCCATCGCGTGTCGCTCGAGCCGTTTTGCAAAACGAATCTGGAGCTCGTCGATGGCCGTGGCACACGGGATTTTCGCCTCGCCGCGCATCGGCTGGTGCCAAGGGCGCTAGCCGAGGAACGCTTCACCGGCGTGGTCGGCCTGATCAGCGCCGCGGCGTCCCCACCGGAGCTCGAGCCGCTCGCCTTCGTGATCGATCCGGACGGACGCGAGCGCCCGTTCCTGTTCGCCCTCGAGCTGGGCAGCGGCGCCGTGATCGTTGATTTGATGCCGAATCGCGCGGCGGGCGATCCCCGGATGCCAATTGAGTGGCGGATGGCCGACTCAGCCTTGCTCGCATACGACCTTGGCGCGCTAATCGCCGTTGATCGCGCCGCCGGCCGCGACCAGGCGCATTTGCCACCGATGAATGTGGTTATCGATGATCGCCCGATCAGTTACGACTACGGTAACGCTGGCCGGCTCCGCCGATGGCTGGAGCACATGAAGCGGATTTGTCCGGCGGTGCATGTCGACTTCGCGTGGATCCCGGATCAACTCCATCCCAGCCGCAGCTATGTCCAAACGCTGAAAGATTTCGACGCAGGCTTCATCTGGCACGGACTGCGCCGCCATGTGGACCATCGCACGCTCACCGAATTCGATCGCGAGCTCGCGCAAGGCGAAACGATGGTGCGCCGGATCAGCAAAAGCTTCGGCGTGAAAATTCAGCGCGTGATGGTGTTCCCGTTCGAGCGGGCCAACTATCGCGCGCTCAAGGCGCTCAAGGACGGCAGCTTCAAGACATGCCTGGAGAGTTCCGATCCTTGTCCGCGGCTTGAGGGCTGCGCGATGCTGGGTTTCATGCGCGATTCTACGGCGCTCCACGATTCATACGCCGGGGTCTTTCCGATGCTGCGACGCTATTCGGGAAAATCGCTGACCCGTCGGTGGATGCTGGCGAAGACGGCGCTGGGCCTGCCGCTAATCGTCGCCGGCCATCCGCATGATATCGGTCTGCGCCGGTTGTCGGCGCTGCGCAATGGCGGATCGCCGGGCTACTTCGATTCGACGCTGCAATTCGCGGCGGAGAAGGGGATGCAGGGGCGGCCGCTCGAGGCTATTGCCGACGAGTACATAAGAGAATGAACCCGCGCCTCGACTTGGATTCAAGCGCAAAGCGAATGGAGATCTCCGGTGTTCGCTGCTGAAGAGCGCCTCAACCAGCGCAGCCCCACGATGGGCATCATGCCGATCGTGGGGATCGCGGTGGTCATGTTCGCGATGCTCGTCGCGAGCACCTCGCCGCGTTCGGCGCTGATCATTGTCGTCCCCGTGGGCGCGGCCACGCTCCTGTGGCTGGTACGCTACACGGCCCTTAATCGGCAATGGCTGATCACGGCGTTGCTGCTTAACGAAATGCTGTTGTCCAGTGGCCTGCTGCCGATCGCTGAGGATCAGCGCCCGATGCTGCGCTATCCGCTGACTTTCATGTTCTGCCTGCCCATTCTCATCCCGGTATTGCGATCCGGCGTCCTCCTCAAGGGTGGGTTCAAGTACTATGCGCTTTATCTCGCGTGGTGTTTCGTGAGCGTCGGCTATTCGCTCCTGCCGGTCTATTCCGCCGGCCGCGCTATCGGATCGACGCTCCTGTTTATGGCATGCGCATCGATGGTCGTGGAGGTTGAGGATCGCGATAGCGGGCAGCGGCTGATCCGGAACTATTTCATCGGCGGCGCCATCGTGATGGCGCTCACCGCGGCTGTTTTCGTCTGGCTGCCACGCACCATGACCTGGTCGCAGCCTCAGCTGTGGGACGATACGCGCTCCTTCCTGTCGCGTTTCCAGGGAATCTTCGGCACCCCCAATCAGATGGGTGAGGCGATGCTGGCCACGGTTGGCGCTGGATTGGCTTTCTGGCCTTCGGCCAATCGCAACTGGCGCCGCGTAATCGGCGTTACGGTTGCAGCAGCATTCGTCTTCGAAGGATTGGCCGACTCACGCTCCTCGTTCCTCGCGATCATGATGGGCATCGTGACCTACCTGGTATGGCGCTACCGGGCGCGCGGCCTGCTTATCTGCATGGGACTGGGTGCGATGCTCGCGCTGGCCGCCACCATGATCGATCCGGACTACATCACACGCGGCGACATCGGCACGCTTACCGGCCGCTCGGAGGTCTGGGACTTTTCCATCCGCAGCATCAAGGATCACCCTATACTCGGCTTCGGCTACGAGGTCGAAGGTCAAATCCTGAAGAGCAAGTACTTCTCCTCTTGGGCGTTGCTGTGGGACGAGGGACCGCGCTCCTCACTACACAACGGCTATATCGCGCGTATGGTCGGTGTCGGGGTGCCAGCCTTCCTGTTCTGGTGCTGGCTGTTCTTTCGCTCATGGATCTGGCTATTCAGGCAGCAGGAAGATCCTTGGAACCTCAAGCCGATTGCTTTGCTGATTATGATCCCGCTGGTGATCCTCAACATGAGCGAGAGCACAGCGATGGATGGGCGCGCCTCGGTCGGCCTGTTGGGCCTGCTGATCTGGTGCCTGATCGAGAAATATCGTGTTGCCGCCACTGAGGCGGAGGCGATTCGCCGGATCGCTGAACCGGCCTACAGACCGCCAGTGATCGCGGCGCTTCGCGGCGCTTCCTGACACGACGGACAATGCCGGCCCTCTTTCGTATCGTTGCCTTCGCATCGCTGGCCGAGCTTGCCGCAGTGGTTATCGCAGGGCGCGGCATCGGAGCGGGAGGGTTCGTCTCAGTCGCTTCCAGAGCCAGCGCCGCGCAAATTGACGGGCGCAGCATCTTCGTCGATCCGGCCGGAGACGATTCCAACGACGGCGCCAGCCCCGCCCATCCGTGGCGAACGATCGCGAAGGTCAACGCCGCTGCATTGGGCGCCGGTGACACGATCCGGTTCAAGCGCGGCGGACTGTGGCGCGAGACCCTGGAGCCGCATGGCAGCGGCGCGCCCGGCCGTCCGATAACCTTCACCGTCTATGGCAGCGGACGGGCACCAATCATCTCGGGCGCTGACGCGGTCACCGGATGGACCGCATTCAGAGACGGCGCCCGGTTTTCGGCTGCGCTGGCCAAGCAGCCCAACAACGTCTACCTCGATGATTTGCTCGATTGGGGGCTCGGCCCAGCCGCTTCGCCGGACGCGATGCAACCCGGAAGCTGGTGCTGGCAGGCGGGCACTCTTTATGCGCGGCTCGCCGACGGGTCCAATCCCGCAGCGCATTTGATCGAAGCCGCCGTGCGCCCGTACGGCACACATACGGTCGACAAGAGCTACATCGTATTCGATGGGCTGTGGGTGCGGCGTACCGCCGGATGGGGAGTCTTCTTCTATTCGGACACCTCGCCCGAACAGAGCACCGACATCGTGATTCGCAATTGCATCGTCACCCAGACCGGTACCGGGACGCTCGATGACGGGCGCTACTACAACGCGATTCACGTTTCGCGCGCCGCGGCGCCCCGCTACGAGAACAACACGATCTCGTACTCGGGCGGGCATGGCAACGCGATCAATTCGCAACTCGCTGACGGCGCGGTGATCGCCGGCAATCGCGCCGACCACTTCAACCATCACGGCTTCGATGTCAAGAATTCGCAGTCGGTGCTGGTGCGCGGCAACATCGCGCACGATTCGAATGAGGCCAACGGCATCTACTGCGAACACACGCGCGCGATGCGGGTCGAAAACAACATCGTCTACAACCTCACCGCGTCGGCCAGCGGCCGCGGCTCGGGCGTGCAGATAGATGACGGCTCCTCTGATGCGCGCATCTTCAACAACTCCGTTTTCAACGTATTGACCGGGATCTACCTGACCGTGGCCGGCACGGTGGCGATGAACAACGCGATCAGCCAGGCCCGCTACGCGCTCAGAACCAGCGCAGGCGGCATCTTCGACTACAACGATTGGGGCGCGGGAGCGCGCATCTACTTCAACGGCACTGAATACAATCTCGGCCAGTGGCGCGCCCTCGCCGGTCACGATCACGACATCGGAGCCGATCCGATGTGGGCCGGGCCACAAACCGGCGATTTCCGGCTGCTGCCGGGCTCCCCCTGTATCGGAGCAGCTACCAACACCGGCACCCCGTTCAAGAGCGGTTCGCATGATCTGGGCGCGAAATCGCCCTAGCATTCCCCTGATTCGCGAAGCTGTCGACTTTGATACGTTTTTCCGTTGTAAGGCGGGCAGTTCTACGCTAAGCTCTACAAGACTTAGCTAAAATCAACTAAACAGAGACGAAATGACCACAATTGAGACGAGACCTCCGACAGTAGTTGCTGTCTAGCCTGCAATAAGAAAGACCTCCAGGGAGTTTTAAAGCACTGTGACGGCGAGCCGAATCGGAACCACGCGAACAGTCGGAGCATTGCTGTTTACATTTCTGCTCGCTATGGCCTTCGTCGCGGGCGAAGCGCTGCGCGCAGTCTCAGCGCAGAACCCCACCCAGATTGAGAATGCGCGCCCCGGGACGACGGACTGGGATCTTGGCAATGCCGCCACCAATAAGGAGATTTCAGGCTACGCGTCGCTGGCCAGCGTCAATCGCGGCGGGCAGATCAAGCTCTACGTCCGCACGACCGCTCCCAGCTACACGATCGATATCTTTCGCGCCGGTTGGTATGCGGGTCTTGGCGGCCGTCATGTCTTCGGTCCCATCGCAAAGACCAGCGTAACCCAGATCATCCCGACTCCGGATCCGACCACCGGATACCTCGAATGCAATTGGTCCGATCCGTACGTCTTGACCACCACCAATCCGAGCGATTCGACTGACTGGCCCAGCGGAATCTATCTGGCCAAGCTCACCGCCTCGACCGGGAAGCAGAGCTACATCGTGTTCGTCGTGCGCGACGACTCGCGCACTTCCGACGTCCTGTTTCAGTCGAGCGTCAGCACATACCAAGCATACAACGCGTGGGGCGGAAAGTCGCTCTACGATTACAACAGCAACGGCGGCGTCCCGGCGATCAAAGTCTCCTACAATCGTCCCTACGACGACGGCAATGGCTCTGGCCAGTTCCTGAGCTACGAGTTCAATACTCTCGGCTTTCTCGAGCAGCAGGGTTACGACGTCAGCTACACGACCAACATCGAGACCCACAACAACGTGCTGTCTCTGTTCGGCCACAAGGCGTTCCTATCCACCGGGCACGATGAGTACTACTCCTACGAGATGCGCACGAATGTCACGTTCGCGCGTGACTCCGGAATCCCCATCGCGTTCCTCGGCGCAAATGTCTGCTACTGGCAAATTCGGCTCGAGGCGAGCCCGCTAACCGGCGACCTCTACCGTACCGAGGTCTGCTACAAGGACCTGTGGCCGCAGGACCCGATGGCGGCCAATCCGTCGACCTACTACCTGATCACGGGGCGCTGGCGCGACACTCATCTCACCCGAGCTGGTCAGCCCGAAGACGCGCTGGTCGGCGTGATGTACAACGAGTTTCAGCCGGTCGACGCCGACCTCGTGATCGCAAACGCTTCGCATTGGCTCTTCAACGGCACCGGACTTACCAACGGCTCGCACCTGACCAAACTACTCGGCTACGAGGCGGACCGGATCTACGGCAACGCGCCGTCCAATATCGTCGACCTTGCGCATTCCACCTATCAGCTCAGCGGAACTCAGGTCTCCGACATGACCATCTACACCGCGCCCAGCGGTGCATTGGTGTTCGCGACCGGATCGCATGAATGGGCCGACGGGCTCAGCAACGTCAGTCCATGGAGCGCGAGTCCATCGCGTGTGAACGCGGCGGCTCAGCAGGTCACGCGCAATCTGCTGAACCAGTTCCTGAGCACGTCGGCGACACCGACAGCTTCGGCGAGCACCACGGCTACGCCGAGCGCGACGGCGACCGCAACCGCTACATCCACCGCTACCGCAAGCGTTACTGCGACAGCGACCGCTACGCCCACCGCAACATCGACGGCTACAGCGACAGCCACCGCCACCGGCTCGGCGGTTGCGACGCCGACACCTACCGCGACGCTTACGGCGACTGCGACCGCAACAGCCACCGCGACCGCTACGCCTACTTCGACGCCTGGGCCGCCCGGCGTTATCGCGCTGCGCGGCATAGGCACCGGTAGCACTTCAACTGGCAGTGACCACGTGACGATTACGGTGCCAACCGGAGTGCAGGCAGGTGACGTCATGATCGCCCAAGTCGCGGTGCGCGGCGGGACCAGCACCACGATCACGCTCCCTGCAGGATGGGCTCTGGTACGGCGCGACAACTCCGCGGGTACGATCGCACAGGGCGTCTACCAGCATCTGGTGCCGGCGTCTCCAGCCGAGCCCGCTTCGTACACGTTCAACTTCACCTCGGGCAATGACGCCGCCGGTGGTATCGCGGCCTACAGCGGCGTCGATACGGTGGTGATCGTCGATGCCAGTGGCGGACAAGGCAACGCCAGCTCGACGGCGGTCACCGCGCCTTCGATCACTGTGCCGGCCGGACACAACGCTGACCGGGTGCTCGGGTTGTTCACGGTGCCCAACGGCAACACGATCACTGTCCCTGCGGGGACCACGCAGCGCTGGAGTTTCCGCGCGATCGGGTTCGGGATCGGAATCGCGATGTCGGATGTTGCGCTGAGTAGCAGCGGTCCGACCGGCAATCTGGTTGCGACGGCGGCCACTGCAGGAGCGAATATCGGCCAACAGGTTGCGTTGGTGCCGGCGGCGGCCGCGAGTACGTCTACCCCAACGTCGACCTCGACGCCTACGGCGACTCCGACCAATACGCCGACTGCCACGGCTACCGCGACAGCGACGCCGACGGCTACCGCGACGGCGACTCCGACCAGTACGCCGACTGCCACGGCTACCGCTACCGCCACAGCGACGCCGACGGCAACATCAACGGCGACGGCAACGGCCTCCCCGACGGCGACATCGACCGTCACGCCGACGGCGACACCGACCGTCACGCCGACTGCGACGGCCACCGCCACTGTGACGCCAACCGCTACCGCGACGGCGACACCCACCGCGACGGCAACTGCAACCGCTACCGCGACGGCGACACCCACCGCGACGGCAACTGCAACGCTTACCGCAACTGCTACCGCGACGCCGACGGTAGTGCCAACTCCGACCGCGACGCCAACGGCGACCCTAACCGTGACGCCGACTGCTACAACCACGCCGACACCGTCAGCGACTCCGACCGCTGGCGCCATCACATTGCGCAACGTAGGCACGGGCAGCACGTCCGCGGTGAGTGATCACGTGACCGTCAACGTGCCAGCCGGCGTGCAGCCCGGCGACGCAATGATTGCGCAGATCGCCGTGCGCGGTGGAACCGGCACGACCATCACGACGCCGGCGGGATGGACCCTTGTGCTTCGAACAGACAGAGCGGGCAACATCGGGCAGGCTGTCTACCGGCGCATAGTGCCGGCGTCACCAGCCGAGCCTGCGACCTATACATGGAACTTTACCGCGGGTAACGATGCCGCGGGTGGTATCGCAGCCTACAGCGGCGTCAGCCAAGTCACGCCTGTCGACGCCAGCGGCGGCCAGGGGAACGCGAGCTCAACCAGCATCACGTCGCCGTCCATCACGGTCCCGGCGGGCCATACGGCCGATAAGCTGCTGGGATTGTTCACCGTGACGACCAACGCCATCACCGTTCCGGCGGGCACGACGCAGCGATGGAGTTTCCATGCGGTCGGCTTCGGAATTACGGTCGCGATGTCTGACAAGCCGCTGACTGTGGCTGGCGCGACGGGGACACTGGTCGCGGTCGCGGGAACAACTGGCGCGAACGTCGGTCAGCAAGTCGCGCTAACCCCGGGTCCATAGCGCGGCGAAGATTCGATCAACGCTGAAGCGGCGCGCTGGAGCATCCGGCGCGCCGCTTTCGTGTTCTCCGAGACCGTCGATTCCGATCGCTTGAAAAAACAACAGCCCGGCCGCGAGAGCATCGCGTGCCGGGCTGCGTCGGGAAATGTTTGGGCTAGTTCCTAGTTGCCCTGTTCGGCTGGCTCGCTGCTGCCGTTAACCCGGCAGCGCTCCAAGAAGCCCTCGATATCGTTGCGCCGAAAGCGCATCGCCCGCCCAATGGAATGGCACGTGAGTTCGCCCCTGCGCACCATCCGATAGACGGTCATTTGAGTGATCTGGAGCAGACTGGCGAGTTGCTTGACGGTATAAAACTCATGCCCACCCATCCCACTCACATCTTCAGAAATGCTTCCCATCTGACCTCCTCCTCTCAGCATGGAGTTACCTATCAACAAGAACAAAGCGCCGCAGGTGTGGAAAAGTCAATGGCAGTGTCAACCGCGCGGGAGCTGTTCTGCACAGGAACGATCACGATGCAATAGCGTCGCCGGCGATTGGTCCATCGACACGAAGCGCTACTGATGGCGGCTTCTGCGGTTGAGTCAACCGCAATACGCGTCGGTCATAAGCGATTGCTTGCGGTCCGGTGCGCCTATGCGGGATGCGGGAAATCGACTCGAAGATTCCTTAGCGCACACGTAACATCCAATACGATCAGGAGGATCAGGTCGTGACTTACGCCCGCTCTGCGGCGCGAACGACTTCAGTGCGCGGTGCGCCGTTCGGCGATATCAGCGATCAGTTCGCACCACTGTCGCCCCGCCTTTGGGTATCGCCGGAGTCCGTCACGGCTTGTGGATAAATGATCACGCATGTCGATACGGTGGGCGGCTCGTCGCACGCATCGTTCTTGGCGGAGTCGATCGGACCGCGCCAAGGAGGAGTCACGCGCGGGTTTCCGGCTCCGCGAGTTGCGTCCGCATCTGCACCAGGCGCGCGATACCCGAGCGTGTGATGAGTCCGACCAGCCGGTCCTGCTCGATCACGAGCAGGCGCCCGGCATCGGCGTCGGCCATCTGGCGCAGCGCGTCGGCGATGGTTGCTTCCGGCGTGATTTCGACCGCGCGATCCAGTGGATGCATCACCTCGCGCACGCGCCGTTGCAGCCGCTCGCTGGCGGTGCAATGGCGAACCTCGGCTAGCGAGAGAACGCCCTTTGCGCGGCCGTCGCTGATCACCGGGAAGCCGCCGAAGCCGAGCTTGAGAAAATAATTCTCGACCGCCTCGGCGACCGATAGTTCGGCCTCGATTGTGACCGGTTCGCGCACCATGATATCGCGCACCCGCGCATGGCTCAGCATGTCGTCGACCAGCATCGTCTGGTAGCTTCCGGTCGCGGCGTTGCGCACGAACAGCCCGATGAAGATCAGCCACATCCCGCCGACCAGCGAACCCGCAAAAACCTGTAGCGCGCCAAGACCCATCAGCCCGTAGCCGAGGCCGCGGCCCCAGTCGGCCGCACGCGCGGTGGCTTTGCGCAGATCGCCCGAGCGCCACCACAGGATCGCGCGGAACAGCCGGCCGCCATCGAGGGGAAATCCCGGCAGCAGATTGAACAGCGCCAGCGCGACGTTGATGAACGCCAGGTAGCTGACTACCGCATCCCAAAGCACCCAGGATTGCGGCAACGCGATGTGTACGAGCCAGAATGCGGCCGCGAGCATCAGGCTCATCAGCGGCCCGGCGAGCGCTATCTTGAACTCGTCGCCGGCGCTGCGTGGCTCGTGCGACAGATGCGCCATGCCGCCGAAGATGAAGAGCGTGATGCGCCTGACGTCCTCGCCCAAGCGGTTGCCGACGGTGGCATGCGACAGTTCATGCGTCAGGACGGAGGCGAAGAACAGCAATGTCGCGGCGAGCCCGACGATCCAGTAGGCGGCCCAGCCGTAGCCGGGATACCGATGGGGGAAGTAACCGGCCGAAAGACTCCAGAGCACCAGCCCGAAAACGATCAGCCAGGAGTAATCGAGTGCGATCTCGATTCCCGCGATCTTGCCCAGCTCGATCGAGCCTCGGCGTTCAGACGGCATGAGGATGCCTTCGAGCTACGCGCGCGGCGTGCGAAATCAGCGCTTGACGGTGACGGGCGGGGTGGTCTCGCTCATCGTGGTCCAGACTTCATCGTCCGTCATCTCATATGCGCTCTTGCGGCCCGGCGGATATTGCATCAGTGGCTTGCTCGGATCGGGCTTGGGTTGCGCGACGCGCCCGGCCTGCGACTGGAACTCCGGCGGATTCTTGTAGCGATCGAGATCTTGCGGACCGATGCCACATCGGCGGACCACTTCCGGATCGATCCAGGCCTCGGCGTCGATCGGTTTGCCCTCCGATGTCGAGAACTCGAGCATGATGCCTTCGGGCGCGGCGAGGTAGATCGATTTGCAGAAGCCATGATCGATCGGCCCCATGATCCAATGCCCATGTGCGCGCACGCGATCGCGAATCGCGAGCAGGTCATCGAAGGTGTCCACGTTGAGCGCCAGATGCTGCATCACGCCCGCGGCGACCGGGGCCGCCGTCCAGGGCGCATGCGACACGCCGGGCATGGGCTGGATCTCGCCAACTTCCGGTCCCTCGACGAACGCGATCGATCCGCCACCCATCTTGAGGAAGCCGTGATAGGTGTTCTTCACCCCATGCATCCAGTAGAGCGCGACCAGTTGCATCCCGACGACCTGCGAGAAGAACTCGACCTGCGCCTTCATATCCTTGGTGCAGATGGCGATGTGATGGACCCCGTTTGGCAGACCCATGGGAGACCTCCTTGGCCGGCGCCCCGACCGCGTATGCGATCAGTGCCACGATCGCACCCTATTCATCAAGAGATCGAAGCCGCGCAGGACGCAAAACCGTGGGCGCTTATGCGGCGAGTTTGGCTGTGCTAGAAGCGGTTTTCGAGGGAGCTCGAAATGCGCAGGATTCTGAGGATTGCGGTCAGGATACTTGCGGTTCTTGCCATCGTGGTCGTCGTTGCCGCGGTCTTCCTGTTGGGCTCGCCGGGCATCCCCGATCATTCCGACTACCAGCTCGACATCAGCAAGCTTCGCCGACTGGCTGGTGAGCCGCAGGGGCCGCGCCCGCTTCGGCTCAATGCGGCGGTCGTGGCGGAAGCGATGGTCCCGGCGGCGATCTTTCTCGGCGGACTCCGCCTCGATCGCCATCATGCCGCCTTCCCCGCCTACCAGGTGCTCTATCCCGTTGGGATGGTGATCATCGACGCGCCGCCCGGCCGCGGGTATTTTGCGAATTCGTTTCCGGGCAAATTCAACGATGATCAGTTCGCGGCGGTGCAGCGGGCGCTCAGCCAAGCGCGCGCGATCGTGATCACGCATGAGCACGCCGACCATCTCGGCGGCATCGCCCAATCAAGCGAGCTGCCGAACTTCGCAGCGCATCTGATGCTCACTCGCGAGCAGCGCGACGATCGCCGCTGGCTCAGCGATGCCAAATTTCCCGAGAACGTGCGGACGGCGCTGCATCCGGTCGAATACGATCATTACTATGCGCTGGCTCCGGGCGTTGTACTCATCAAGGCGCCCGGCCATACGCCCGGCAGTCAGATGGTCTACGTGCGGCTCGCCGACAATTCCGAATACCTGCTGCTCGGAGACGTGGCATGGGCGATGGAGCAGGTGAGTATTCCGAAATGCCGTCCGCGGCTGCCCGAACTGATGATGGGTGAGAACAGCGCGCAGGTGACTTCCGAGCTGCGTGCGCTGCATGACTTCGCAGCCGCCAACCCGGCCGTGCATCTGGTGGTATCGCACGACGCGCAGCAGCTATCGGACTATGAGGATGCAGGCCTGATCGGAAAGAGCTTCGCCGCGCCGTCAGGCTCGTAAAGATCGCACCACGAGCAGGTACCGAAAGAGTTTCTAGCCTTCGTCGACGTGCTCGGCTGGCCGCCTGAAGCATCGCGCATTTACGGTGAGATAAGAGCCCGACTCGAGGCGAGAGGGCGTCCAATCGGCGCGATGGATCTGCTCATTGCAGCTCATGCGCTCCATGAGCGCGCCACGCTGGTGACCCGCAACCGCCGCGAGTTCGCGAGGATTGAGGGGCTTAGAGTCGAAAGCTGGGAGTCCGCTTCTTAGTCGGCTACTCCCCCGCGTAACTCAGTCGATCACGGGAGCGCCCTTTGGCCCCACAACGATTCTGGTGGAGGCGGGGGGAATTGACCTATCGAGAGCTACGCGATCCTTTAAGTATTTGGATTTTCGAACCTCTCAAATCGCTCAAAACTGCGGAAACGCGGCCATTTAGCACAAAACCGACACACGGGTCTCGAGTCCTACTACTTGTTTAGATCAAGATACTTTGTGAACTTATCCGCGGCCACTCTGTACTGCGCAAGAAACCATCCTATTTCCATCTCGTGAGCTTCCACGATCTTCGGCCTTTCATCCGCTGGCGGCATTTCCCTCAATTGTTCCCTTGTAAGCCAGAGTTTTCGCCCGTGGTCAAAGACTTCACCCGCATACGCCGGGATTTCAGGACCGAATAACCAACGCGCCTCATGGGTGGCGCCTTTGAATCGAAGAAGGTCTCCTTGGTCAACCTTGCCGTCAAACTGCACGCGGTCAAAGAGCCGTGTAAACTCGTGGTATTTGCTCAAATACCGGTCATGATTTTCAACGCGCAGCATACGACTCTTCGCGCGCCTACCAGCAAGCCACCCAGCAAGAAACGAGACCAACCATTCTCCGAACTGAATCACCACCATGACTTCACCTCCACATAAACGGAGCAGGTACGTAGCTGGCAAACGGGGTTCCCACGGTTCACGATGAAACCTCACCGCTACATTTCGGACACGTATAGTGCGACGGAGGATTGCGCCTCGTCTCCCCGATAAACTTCTCAGGCACATTGACCTCACCCGAGCCGTCACACATGTCGCACTTCAGTTCCAATTTGTAGACGGCGTCCTGAGCCGCATCCACGACTAACGTCTCTTTCAAAATTCGGCTCATTTCCCAGTCTCCGCTTATCTCAATCCCACGCCTTCAATAGGCTAGTCCCGAAAAGTGGTGGAGGCGGGGGGAATTGAATCCCGCTTGCTCGGAGGTCCGAGGAGGAAAAGGTAATGTCCTCGGGCTCTTTTCGAATACTCACTTACCGCGATCTACCGATTTCTACCGCCTACTGTCCCCGTGGGGACGCTTCCAAAAGGAAAGCCCCGCTCAAAGAAGCAGGGCTCACTAATCCGACTTTTTTCGGGGGCACCGGGAAGGGTGCTGACCGGCCGAAAGGCCGGGGGGAGCTGGCAGAGCAGCGGCCGCCGGCGGAACTTACGGGACGTCCCGGAGGGACCCCGGCCGCAGGCGCTTATCAGGATCCGCCAGCTCCCGCACTTCCCGTACGCCCGCCGTCTCAGGAGTCGTCAACCTGAGGATGGCCGGTGTGAAGCGTGGACAGCGTATGGACCGTGCAGACCTACGGTCTTTAGGAGGTGTCGAATGGTCACCCGCCGTGCTTGTACGCGTGTGGAGGCGGCATCGCGAAGAGTTTCCGCCTGGTCCAAGAGTGCTGCCTTCAGTGTAGGTAAACCCTACAGAGTGTCAATGCTTGGCGCCGCTAGCGCGATTCTCCTCCTGGTGCTGATGGCGACCGTGCTCGCGCGACCGGCTCATGCGGCGGATGAGACATATCTTTCGGCCGAGGCGCTCTCGGTGGATATCTCGGGGCGTGAGACGTTCAGCACCGTGGCGCTCGATCCCGACTACTATTACCACGCGATCGTTACAGGCGTGGTGCACATTGTTGAGCACTCGTTGTTTGCGTCTGACCAACTGACGTCGGGTGACCCTCTGTACCTGACCGATGCCGTCGGCAATTTCACGCGGCGTGAAGAGGATAGAGTCAGGTTCAGTGCGCGTTCCAGGTTGATCACCGAGGACCGTGTGAAACACCGGTACGTATTCCGCCTCACCGGTAACGGCGAACGGTTGTCAATCAGTTTCCCGTTGGCGTGGGCCCCTCCCGACGTTGACCGGGAGAGGTTGGACGCGTTGCACGTTGTGCTTATGCGTTCCGGTCGGCTGACGTTTTGGGAGCGGTTTTCGGGCGAAGAGGTAGGGACTTCGCTGAAGTCTGCGCTCGGCTGGGTTCTGCTCGCGCTCGTGATCGTGACCCCGGTCATCCTGCTGATACTGCACGAAATTAGGTCCGCTAGGCGGCGAAGCGTGGATGGCGAAGCGCGGGAGAAGGCGCATAGGCAGGGTCAAAGAATCGGACGAATAAGAGAGGCGCGGAAGGCCCGCGAGCTGGCGGATGAAAAAGGGCGGAAGGTCCAGGCCGCGCGCGCAGAGGAGGAGCGGCGGATGCGGGAGCGCCTCGCTCAGCAAGAGAAGGAAATTCGCGAACGCTTCACGAGGCTCTGCCACAAATACGAAAAGCTGGAGCACTACGGGGATCCCAAGTTTCTCGAGGATCACGCCCGCAAGTACCGCCAGAAGCTGATCGCTGACCGGGATCAAATAATCAAAGAGTACCTGGAGTTGAAAGCTGATGAACCAATGATTGCCATGCTCGAGAAGGAAGCGCCGCACATCTTCGGGCGTGCGATCTGGCGGATCGAAGCGCTCGCTTGGGCGGAAAAGCTGGATGTCTCAGAACCACCGGCGCGCAAGAAGAAGAGCCCGGAAGAGTTTCGCGCGATCAAGACGACATTCGAGCTTCACAGGGCGCGCGACAAGATCGAGAGCGCGAAGACCAAACTCGAGAGCCTGCGCGATATGAAGGAAATGCTCGACCAGTTCGAGCCCATGGATCCCGAAGATCGCGAGCGATTGGAGCGGGAGTTGAAGGAGCAGATCTTGAGCGAGAGAGAAGAACAAAACGAGAATCAGGGCAAGATTCTCGGTTCACCGAACGGCCGCTAGGCGGGAGGGAAGGGCACAATGCTGACGCTTCGGACAAGACCGCGGCCGCTGTTACTTGGCAACGACCTCGAGACGGGCGAGACGGTGCGAATACGGCGGGAGCTCCTGAGCACCCACTTCCATGTGATGGGCCCTCCTGGCACGGGCAAGACCCGCCTTCTCTTGCGGCTCTTCAGGAGTCTGTGCGCCGATCCGGATGCGAGCGTCGTGCTGTTCAACGTCAAGGGTGAGCTTGGCCGCATGGCACGTGATTGGGCCATTGCTGACCGACACACGAAGCGACTCGTCATCCTTGATCCTGCCGAGTCCGAGAGAGTCATCGGTTACAACCCCCTGCGCCCGAATGGACTCAGCGTTGCCACGCACGCCAAGGCGGTTCGAGAGGCCATTCGTGCGGGTTGGGGCCAAGCATCACTCGATCAGACGCCGCAGCTTGCCCGGCTGTTGTTCTTGGCACTCGCGGTAGTTCGGGAGCTTGGGCTCACGCTCGTGGAAGCCGTGCGGTTGCTGCAGCCCGGCTCGTCGGTACGCCGCTCGGCGCTTCGTCAGCTGCATGAAGGGCACCTTCGCGAAGCGCTCGCATACTTCGATTCACTGCGCGACACGCGCCAGGAAGAACTTGCGGCAAGCACACTGGCGCGGTTGGAGGCGTTTGTGAACGATGAGCACGTCCGCCGGATTCTGACTCAGCAGGCGCGATCGATGGATCTCGGCAGGATCGTCGCCGACCACAGAGTGCTGATTGTGAATCTCGAACAATACCGGCCGCTCCGGCTCGACGACGTGAAGCTCTTGGGACGAATGATCATAAACGACCTCTTGGCGCACGTGTTTGCGCGGCCCCGGCAGGCACGGACACCGGTGTATCTGATCATCGATGAGGTGGAAGTCTTCGCGACGAACGATCTTTGCAGCGCGCTCGATCAAGGCCGGGAACTCGGGCTGCATTGCATCTTGGCTCACCAGCACTATGAGCAGTTGCGCGAGGAGGACGGCAGCGGCCGGTTACTGAGCTCCGTAAAAAACTGCGCGCGGATCAAAGTCGTATTCGGAGGGCTTTCAATTGAAGACTTGGAACCCATCGCCAAGGAGTTTTCGATCGACGGGTACGATCCGATGGCGGTAAAGAATGAGATCGACCAGCTCGAGCTTGAACCGGTGGAGTCGCGCCGCCTGGTTGCGTCGGTGACGCTGGGCGGGGGACGCAACTGGAGCGAAGGCACCTCTGAGCAGGAAGGTAGCGGCCACGCGGTTGGTGAGAGCCGCGCAACGGCCGAGAGCGACTCTGTGGGACATGGGAGCGGCCTTCTCGATAACTTCGGCAGCAGCATGGCCATGCTCCCCAACGGCGAGATGATCGACAGCTCGTTCGCCGGAGGCGGGACGTCGGAGAGCTCCTCTCAGGCGCACACCACGATGCATAGCCGGGGAGAGCAGGAGGCGTGGAATACCTTCGAGGCGCAGGGGACCTCGAGGAGCGCGGGCGGCAACGTGAATGCCGGCATCTCTCTGACGCTCACGCCCTTTTACGAATATCGAAAACGGCGGGTTGTCTCATCGCGGGAATTCTGGAAGCTCGATGAGTTTCTCATCAAACCTTTACAGAGGCTGCATACGCTGCCCCGCGGATGCTTCGCCCTGAAGGTTCCCGGCGTGCCGGCGCTCTTTCTGCGAGCGCCGCGCATCGAGGAACCGTGGCTGACCGTCAGCAAGCGCGCAGAGGCCCTCGCACAGGTCTTTTCGCAGCCGTTCTATGCAGCGCCCGACGAGATCGCGAAGGAAGAGGCGACACGAAACGAAAGGTTCGCGCTGGCGCGCCGGCGCCGTGCCAGTACAATAAAGGCATTACCTTCACATGATGAGGCTGCAGACGGGAAATCTCCTGGCGTCAGGAGGATTCCGAAACCACCAACCGACGCTTACTGAGCGCGACCTCGAAGTTCTCGAACTCTTTCGAGCGGTGCGCTTTGCGGAAACGAGCCAACTCGCGGCTCTGTTTGTGCCGCGTTCGTTTCCGACTGAAGAGAAGCTGCGTCGGCGACTGCGGAGGCTTGCCCGTCTGCGGTACGTCGACCGGCCCGCGCGGCGGATCGCCCCGGCACGGAGCCCCGAGTTCGTAGTCTTCGATGACAAACGCCCGCGCGGTCGCCCTGAAGACATATGGGCGCTCGCGCAGAAGGGCGCGGACATCCTCAGAGTCTCTGGCGATTGGAATCGAAACAATGGCCGTTTGCGATCGAGCTCGTTTTCCCATCCGCTCATGATCACTCGCGTATACGTGACGCTGAAAGTTGCGGCTGAGAGGAAACTCGCAAGGCTTGATCGTTGGATGGGCGACAGCGAATGGCGCGGCCGGATCAATGTCGATGGCGAAGTGTTGCCGCTCGTTCCTGATGCGGTCTTTCTACTCTCGGATGGAGAAGGTCGGCGCGAGGAGCTCATCTTTCTCGAGGCCGACAATCACACGATGCCGCTTGAGCGACGTGGCTTTTCGCAGAGCTCGTTTAGGAAGAAGTGCATCGCCTATTGGCAGTATTGGGCCGATGAACTGCGGCCGCAGAAAGAGAGCATGCTTGTGCTGACGGTCGCGAAGACGCCCGAGCGCGCGGAAGCGCTGCGCAGAACGGCCGCGCAGACAGACGCGGAAGGGCGCGGCCTGAATCTGTTCTGGTTCACGAGCGAGCGCGCGTGGAACGTCACGAGCCCAGAGTGCTTTCTCTACAAGCCGATTTGGACCAGCGCGGCCGGCAATCGTCGGGTGCTGTTGGAGTACTGAGGGGTCTGGGTTTTCTCTAGGATCGCCAAGCTTCCGAGGGCTCAGCGGGCTAGGCTAATTTTGCAATCAGTATCGCCAAGCAGAAGCCGCGCTTGACCCAGCCGGACCAAGCTTCATCAGTTGAGTTCCAGCATTTCGTGAAATCGTCAAAGATCGGGCCTCCCACGGATAGTCCGTTGCCTATGCATATTGCGCACGCAACCCAATTCTTGCTCGCGCAAGCAGGGATGCACGGTATCGCGACCGCGGCATTTGCGGAAGGCACCAAGATGTCGAGCAAGCGCATGGAACTCTTAGGCTCAGTCTCCGGCGCGAGGGTCATCTGCGACATTAGTTGAGCAGTAATCTTGTTCGCCCTCTCCGCGTTCAGTAATCGCTTCTCCACGTATAGTCGCAAAGCAGCATCGCTCAACATATTTCTGAGGTCCTGATCGGTGGCTTGAGCGATAAGACCTTCGCTCAGCAAGATCGTGCCAGCCTGCACTTTGCGTTGAACCTCGTTCGAGAGAGCCAAGAGCTGTTGGACCTCGATGTTTAAGGAACTCAGCGACTCCTCCACTTTTTCCAATTCGTTCACTCTTTCGTTAACGTTCCTGCTCTTCAAGTCGATGGCGACCTTGACCTTGGCTGCTGATATCCTCGAAGCGTCAAACGCATTCCCGGCTAGCGTGTCACCGTCTTGGTTGAACTCTGTGAGATCGCCATCGGTCAGCTGCCTACTGGACTCGACCCTTTTTAGTATTTTGAGCATCGACTTCGGAATGGAACTCAAATTGTCGAACTGGATGGGTCTTTCTGCCAACTGTGCTAATTCCGCAGAGGCAGGATGGCTCTGGAGGCGTGGCAACCCCTTCGCACTGCTGTTGCTCGCGTACCAAAACACAGACGATAGAATAAGAGCACAAGCCACAATGGCCGCCCGTTTGCTTGAAAACATCATCGTAGTTACCCTCCCTTTTGCGATCGCACTGAAGCCCCAAGCAGCAAAGATCAGCGATCAATCATGGCAGTTTGTTTACGGCGTGCGTGTACCACAAATGAGGCATCTTGGCAAACCCATGTGCGGCAACTAGGGAGCAGGTCGGCTGCCGCGGCGCCTTTCTCAACAGTTGGCTTAGGCGTTCGGCCCTACCCCGACACAATGAAAAATGAGACATTCCGTGAGCGCGTTATTTGTCAGATCACGGGACCCGCCGCTCCGAGCGGGCGAACAGCGGCGACTTCGCTATCCACATTTGATCCAAGTCGGTCCTGCTATACTTAGAGTCGTCGAACCCCTTCCTCAAAACCAACACCACCAGCAGCACAAGCGTACAAACACCACGCTCCTGCAGTTGGTGGCAGAGCGTGGGGAGGACGGAGCTGCTAGACCACCTTTTCGTTCAAGGGCGGCTCTGTCCTAACCAGTGGGCATCCTTGGTCTAATTCCAACTGGTTAGTTCGGCAGGTTCCGCTGCAGAAGCGAAGCGCGGAGCGACTGAGAGGTGCGGGCGCTTCTCGCACCTCTCAGCTTTCGGGAGACCTGCGCCGATTCATGCAACAATACCACCCGCACCGGCCAACGCCGGGGAAAACTATCTTTGCCTCGAGCACTCATCCTTGGGATTTCATGCCGGACTACATCCGAGGTGAGCGAGGCGACCACACGATCGGTATCGAAGATGTCGACCGCCTTTTTCATACCCATATCGTCGGCAAGACCGGCACCGGCAAATCGACCCTACTTAAAACTCTCATGGATCAAGACCTCGTGCGGGGCCACGGATTCGCACTCTTGGATCCACATGGCGATCTCGCTGAAGAGGTACTTGACCGCGTGCCGCGATCACGAATTCAAGACGTGGTTTATTTGAATCCCGCTGATGTTGATTTTCCCGTGCCCTTCAACATCCTCGAAGCGGCGGAGCAAGCCCAGCACCACTTGATCGCAGCCGGTCTCGTTTCAATCTTCAAGCGGTTCTGGGCCGACTCATGGGGGCCACGCACCGAGTACCTCGTAAAGAATGCTGTCCTTGCACTCCTCGAGACGCCAGGAGCGACCCTGCTTGATGTGTCCCGCATCTTGGTCGACGAGACATTCCGCACCCGCGTCATCGCGCATCTGCGGAATCCGGCCGTAAGCCGATTCTGGAAGCAGGAGTATGCGGCGTACACTCCCAGCTTTCGGGAAGAGGTGATCGCTCCGATTCAGAATAAAGTAGGCGAGTTTACGATGACGCCACTCGTCCGCAACATCGTGGGCCAGCGCAGGAACCTGTTCGAGCTCCGGAAACTTATGGATGAAGGCAAGATACTCATCGTGAATCTCGCGAAGGGCGCACTCGGCGAAGATACCGCCGCACTGCTAGGATCCATGATTCTCACGCGCGTCATGCTCGCGGCGTTCACCCGTCAGAACGTTCCGGAGACGGATCGTCGACCGTTCTTTCTCTACGTCGACGAGTTTCCTTCCTTCGCAACCCAAGGCACGATGAGCGCCCTTCTTTCCGAAGCCCGCAAATACAAAGTCGGCCTAGTCCTCAGCCATCAGTATCTCGCACAGCTCTCTGAGGACCTTCGGGGCGCTCTTTTCGGGAATGCCGGCACTACGGTGAGCTTTGCGCTTGGTGCTGAGGATGCCGAATACATCGCGCGCGAGTTTGCGCCAGTCTCGGTCGAAGAACTCATGGGCTTGGACCAGCACCATATTTTCCTCAAGCTCAAAGTCGGCGACTCGACCTCGTACCCGTTCACCGCAAAGACGCTCCTGCCACCACCGATTCCTAAGTCCTATCGAGATCAGATCGTGCGATCGTCGCGTCAGTGCTACGCGCGGCCCCGCGCAATCGTGGAGCGTGAAGCGAACAATCATGTGTTCTCAGGTAGTTCTCACCCTCTAGCGCGTCGAGCCGCTGGCGGGCGGAATGCGGTGTTTCCCGCCAAAGGCGCGCGGCGGTTGGTGTTTCCGGCGGAAGGCGAGCCACTTTCCTCGACCTTCCCGCGTGCTCGAGATAGACGGCGACTTTGAATCCCGTGCTCGTTACTTGCTCTCTCCGACCGCGACCTTGACGGCGAGCGCCGGTGCCTTAGAATCAGGAAGACATGAGCTTGGCGACGAACAAGATGCAAGGAGGTGATCGCGTGCCGCAATTTCATTACACGGCCGTTTTCGAGCCCGCTGTCGAGGGCGGATTTATCGTGACGGTTCCCGCCCTCCCGGGGCTCGTTACAGAGGGAGACACCATCGAAGAGGCCCGGGCGATGGTGAAGGACGCCATCCGGGGTTACATCGAGAGTCTCGTGAAGCATGGTGAAGAGATCCCGATTGAATCCGGCACCGCCAACGTGGAGCGCGTCGAAGTAACGATCTAAGAACTCATGCCCCGCCTGCCCGCTTGCACGCCCGCTGATGTTATTCGGGCGCTGCTCCGGGCGGGTTTTTATTTGGACCACACGACCGGCTCGCATCGTTTCCTCCGCCATCCAACCAAACCGGGCCTTGTCGTCGTTCCCTTCCATCGCCGAGACCTCAAGCGCGGGACCCTGAATAGTATTCTCAAGCAGGCCGGCTTCTCGGCCGACGAATTTATCAGTCTGCTCTGAAATCCTACAGAATGTCGGACGTCCGACATTCCCATTACTTCTCCCTCGACGAGCGGTTATGCACAGCTCCGCCCTTTGTGAATGTTGTATAATGAATCAATGAGTACACTATTCGTACCGCTGGGCGGACGAGCGTGTAATGAATTTTCATGCGCGACCCCAAACTCCAAAAAATTACCGCATCAGTCACCCTCGAGGTCGGGCAGCTTGAACGGCTCAATGAAGCAGCCGACCGCGCGAGGGTAAGCCGCAGTACGATTGTTCGAGATGCGATCGAACGTGAGCTCAAGCGGTACGAAACATCGAACGAGGTCGAAGAACCGCTGCCAAAGGCGAGCGGCAGTGTTCTGCCAAAGACCGCAACGCGACCATGACCAAGATTATCGCCGTCGCGAATCACAAAGGCGGGGTAGGGAAGACCACCTCTTCGCTAAATTTGGCGCACGCCTTGGCAATGGACGGCAAGACTCGCGTATTGCTTTGCGACCTCGATCCGCAGGCGAGCCTCACGAAACTGTTGGGGTTTGATCTCAACACCCTGCCGCGGACGCTCTACGACCTCTTGTTACAGACCGAGCCCGCCCTATCAGCCGGGGAGATCATACAGCCAACTTCGATGCCCGGCGTGAGCCTCATCCCCGCGAACGGACAGCTTGCGAACGTCGAGACTCAACTCATCACGAGAATCAATCGAGAGCGATCGCTGGGCCGCGTACTGCGGCCACTCAGCGAAGCGTTTGACATCGTGCTCATCGATTGTCCGCCGGCCTTGAATTTGCTCACGATGAACGCGCTCGCGGCAGCGGATGAAGTGCTCATTCCGGTTGCGAGCGAATACCTCGCGCTCCAAGCCTTGCGGGACTTCCTGGACACGGTCGAGGAGGTACGCCGCGAGCTCAACCCATCGCTCAAGATCGCCGGCATTGTGGTCACCCAATACCAGGCGAAGACGGAACATAGCAGGGGAACAGTGGAAGCACTCCGTTCCGCATTCGGTCCGGCCGTTTTCGATTCGATCGTGCCCTATTCAGTAAGCGCGAAAGACAGCGTAGCCGCGGCGCAATCAATTTTAACCTATGAACCCACCTCGCCCGTCGCCGAGGCATATCGGAGCCTCGCTCGCGAACTCGTCACGCATCATGGTTAAAAAACTCAATTTCAAAGAAATCGGGCTCAACGCGGTAAGCCCAAGGAGGCGGTCGGGAGCAGCGCATCCCATTTCGCACTTGGCGGCCCATGAGGGCTTTCTCTACATCCCGCTCCATATGGTCCGGCCCGATCCCGAGCAGCCCCGCAAATATTTCAACGATGCCTCGCTCGACGACCTCGCCGCATCGATCCGGGAGAAGGGCGTACTCCAGCCGATATTGGTTCGTAAGGAACCGGCCGGCGGGGGATTTGTCATCATCGCAGGCGAACGCCGCTGGCGCGCCGCGAAAGCCGTCGGTCTCAAAGAGATTCCGGCGCTCATGCGCGATGCTCACGACGCGCTCGAAGTCGCGCTCATCGAAAATGTGCAGCGCGAGAACTTGAAACCGCTGGAAGAAGCGGAAGCGCTCATGCGACTCAAGCAAGCGCGCGGTTTCACCGACCAGGCTCTTGCGAAGATCATCGGCAAATCGCGCACCAGTGTCACGGAGCTCCTCACCCTCAATCAGCTGCCGAAGTCGATAAAAGATCAATGTCGAACGTCCGACATCTGGACGCGCAGCCAACTCTTGCAACTGGTTCGCGCAGGATCATCCAAAGAGATCGAGGAAGTGTGGGCGAGGATCAAGGACGGGTCGGGCGCTACCGTGAGAGATCTCAGACGGAGAAGCACCGTGTCTGCCGGAAGGAAGCGTGCCCGTGGGCGATACAGGTTTTTGCACAAGCCCAAGGGCCGAGCATTCCAGGTCCTCGTCACCTTCTCTAAAGCGAAGGCCACGAGATCGGAGGTCAGCGCCGCGCTAAAGGACACTCTGAAACATCTACCCTAAACATTCACCATGGACCTACAGCCGAACAACGAGAAGCGTAAGCCGCTCGTCAGCGTCGAATTTCAGACCGAGGTTGATGTTGCAACGGGCGACCGCGAACGGCGGATGTTCGTCAAGATGTATTTCGAGGCGCGCGACAGCGGCTTGCTCGCAGCCATCCCAAGCGAACTTTGGAAGATGCTATGCTGCCTCGCGACGTACATGGACGAGAACGGCAACTGCTACCCGAGCCAAGCCCTGATCGCGCGCGACCTCAGGATCAGGCGGCAGAGGGTCAACGAGCGGATCCAAGCTCTGCTAGACTTCCGTTTCCATGGAGAGCCAGTTCTCAGCCTAAAGCCCAAGGCTCGCACCTTCGGTCGCTGGACCAACAACGTCTACCTCATCCATCCAGTTTCAGCGCTCAAGATCTTCGATAAAATCAAGCCTTCCACCGTGTCCGCAAATCCGGACATGGCTGAGAACCGGCTTACGGTGTCCGCTTCTACGGACACCGTTATAACGGACACCGTCGGCACGGACACTAACAAGATGCAGAGATTAACAAAACGTTTCAACGTTAACGATTTAGAGAAGTCGGCTTTGAAAAAAGGAGTGAAAGAGCAATCAGTCTCGGATTTAGAAATTTACGGCAGACTCGAGCGGCGGATGCTCGTCGCCGATATTCTCGCGACGTGCGGCGACCCACATTCTCGCGGCTTTTACGAATTGGTCGTCAAAAAGCTACCGCCCGATGTCATCCGGGCCGCGATCTCCGAGACAAAGTACCGCGCAGCAAGCGGTCAAATTAGGAAATCGTTCGGCGCGTTCTTTACCGCCGAGATAATTCGCGCGGCGAAGGGGCGCGGCATCGACCTGGGAGACAGGAGCGCGAGCTCACCGCAGAGTAACTGATGAAAAAAAATCAACAAGATCGAAGCTTCGACAGAAAGCGCAAGATCGAGAACTACACCCACCGCGAAAAGAAACGGGTGAACAATCCGCCGGTGGGTCTGGTCACGCCGGAGACCGACAAGGACGTCGGAGAGAAGCAAACATACGTTTACGATCCGCATCTCGATCCCACCATTCAATGGGCCGGCAAAGCCGAACGAACCTCGTTTGAAATTCCGACCGTATCTCTCCACGTTCATGAGCGCATTGATCCGCGCTCAATCATCGAGGCCGTGAGGAAGAAGAACGGCGAAGACTTCGTGCAAGGGTCCCTGTTCAACACGCGCGAAGAAAACCCGCCCCTCCGGGAAGCGGTGGATTTCTACAAGCACAAGCACAACTGGTCGAATCGCCTGATCGCGGGCGACAGCCTGCTCGTCATGAATTCGCTACTTGAGAAAGAGGGTATGGCAGGCAAGGTTCAAATGATCTACATCGACCCGCCCTACGGCATCACATACGGGTCAAACTTCCAGCCCTTCGTTGACAATCGCACCGTGAAGGACGGCAAGGACGAAGATCTGACAGCCGAACCGGAAATGGTAAAGGCGTTTCGCGACACGTGGCAATTGGGCCTTCACTCGTATCTCAGCTATCTGCGCGACCGTCTGCTGCTTTCCCGCGAACTCTTGCACGAAAGCGGGTCCATATTCGTGCAAATAAGCGACACAAACCTTCATCACGTCCGCGAAATTATGGATGAGGTATTTACAGGAAAGAATTTCATTTCCCTCATTACGGTGAAAAAGACAGGTGGACTTGGAACGACGCTCGTCAAGAACATTTCGGACTACATTCTTTGGTATGCCAAGAACAAGAATGAGATCAAATATCACCAGTTATTCTTGGACAAGCGAGATTCGCCAATCGCTGATGCATTCACGCAGGTGCTTCTGGCAGACGGCACCATTCGTAGACTCACTGACGAGGAAGAACAGCACATCACTAATCTTCCAGCCGATTGGAAGTTGGTTCGCTCCCAGGATCTCAACTCTTCTGGTCTCACTCCTAGTTGCGTGTTCCCTTTCGAGTTTGGTGGCACGGTGTTTAACCCAGTTCCCGGACGAAGCTGGAAAACGAACAAAGCTGGAATGGAGCAGCTTGCAAAAAAGAGAAGGCTCGTTGTCAGCGGGAGAACACTACGCTTCCTGATTCATTGGGATGACTTTCCAGTTGCCGAGTTGACCAATCTGTGGGGTGACACCGGGGGTGCCGTTGAGAAGGTCTATGTAGTTCAAACAAATTCAAAGCTAATTCAACGTTGTCTCCTGATGACTACCGATCCCGGCGATTTAGTAGTTGATATTACCTGCGGCGGCGGCACCACGGCTTACGTGGCCGAGGAGTGGGGTCGCCGCTGGATTACGTGCGACACGTCGCGCGTCGCGCTCACGCTCGCTAAGCAGCGGTTGATGACGGCTGTGTTTGATTACTACAAACTCGCGCACGAGGATGAAGGCGTCAGCAGCGGCTTTCTTTACAAGAAGGTGGCACACGTCACGCTCAAGAGCATCGCGAAGAACGAGGAGCCTGAACCGGAGACGGTGTACGACCAACCCCTAGTTGACGGCGGAAAGGTCCGAGTGACAGGGCCATTTACCGTCGAAGCTGTTCCCGCACCTGCTGTGAAGACGTTCAGCGAGGTCGAGGCGGCCAGCCAGCCCGCTGATCACAGTATCGCTCGTACCGGGGAAACTCTGCGTCAGGGCGATTGGCGAGACGAGCTGTTGAACACAGGAATCCGTGGCAGAGGTGGCCAGCGAATCCAGTTCTCACGCGTCGAGCTGCTGCCGGGAACCAGATGGCTCCATGCGGATGCTGAGACAAAGGACGACAAGCCCCAGCGCGTTGTCGTGTCATTCGGACCTGATCATGCGCCTCTAGAACAACGCCAGGTCGCCTTGGCATTAAATGAGGCTGAAACCTTGCGACCGAAGCCGAAGATCGTTGTCTTTGCGGCCTTCCAATTTGATCCCGAGGCAGCAAAGGACATCGACGAGACCAACTGGCCTAGCGTGACGTTGCTCAAGGCGCAGATGAACGCCGACCTGCTTACAGAGGATTTGAAGAGGAAACGCGCCAGCAACGAAAGCTTCTGGCTCATTGGCCAGCCCGACACTGAGATCGAGAAGCTCACAAAGGGTGACCACAAAGGGAAGTACCGGGTCACGGTCAACGGCTTCGACTACTACAACACCAAGACCGGAGATATCGAATCCGGCGGCGCCGACAAAATCGCGATGTGGATGCTCGACACGGACTATGACGGCCGCAGCCTCTTCCCGCGTCAGGTATTCTTCCCGATGGTGGGGGATCGAGAAGGTTGGGCGAAGCTCGCCAACAACCTCAAGGCGGAAATCGATGACGAACTGATCGAAGCCTATCGCGGCACCACTTCTTTGCCGTTTGAGATAGGCAAACACAAGGCAGCCGCTATCAAGATCATTGATGCCCGAGGAATCGAAAGTCTCAAGGTGCTCGAGCTCGAATGACAGAACGCACCTCCATAGACCGCCTAATCGTCAACTCCCCGTATGAGGAGCCCCAGCGATACTGGCGCTATAACCGCGAGAGTCGCACCTTCACCCTCGTCGAAGGCGAACGCCGGCCAGCCGGCTACATAATCGCTTCGGAAAGCTCCAAATCCTTCGACGATCCGGGAGTGTTCGTCGAGATTCCGCTCGTAAACCAGATTCGCCCGCGCGTGAAGGCATGGCGCGAGGCGGGCTACCCTGGCGTAACCGGAATTACGAAGCGGCTCCTCGAACAATGGACCAATCCGGAGGAGTTTGAGACCCGTCGCTTCTTCTTCTGTCAACTAGAAGCGGTCGAAACCCTAATCTGGTTGAGCGAGGCTCCGGCCGCCGAGAAGGTCGGCATCGAGTTGCCCTCCGACGGGGGACAGTTCGAGAGGCTGTGCGCGAAGATGGCGACGGGCTCGGGTAAGACAATCGTGATGGCAATGGTGATTGCCTGGCATATCCTGAACAAGGTGACATATCCGCAGGACGCGCGCTTCTCGAAAAATGTGCTCGTGATCGCGCCTGGGCTGACTGTCAAAAACCGCCTCGCCGTTCTCGAACTCGCGCACCCGGCCAATTACTACGAGGCATTCCGCGTTGTACCGGAAGCCCTCATGGAGAAGCTCCGCCAGGGCAAGGTGATTGTCCGTAACTGGCATGTGCTCAATTGGGAAACCGAGGAGAAGATCAAGAAAAGGCGGAGTGTCGATAAGCGTGGTGCCAAGAGTAACGAGGCCTATGTTCGCGAGGTACTCGAGCACATGGCGAGTGCCCGCAACATCCTGGTCGTGAATGACGAGGCGCATCACGCTTGGCGCGTCCCCGCGGAATCGAAGATCAAGGGCGTCGCTAAAGAAGACATTGAGGAGGCAACCAAGTGGGTGGGCGGCCTAGACCGAATCAACCAAGCCCGCGGCGTCCTCGTCGCCTATGACTTCTCGGCCACTCCCTTTGCACCCTCTGGCAAGAAAAGCTCGGAGGAAGCGCTCTTCAACTGGATCGTGAGTGACTTCGGCCTGAATGATGCGATTGAGTCGGGTCTCGTGAAGACACCACGCGTCGTCGTGCGGGATGATGCGGTGCCCGATGCAAAGACCTACAAGTCCCGCCTCTATCACATCTACAACGACCCCGAGGTGAAGGACGACCTCAACCGGAAGGCACAGCCGCAGGAACCGCTCCCGGATCTCGTGGTCAACGCCTATTACCTTCTTGGCTACGACTGGCGGGAGACCGCGAAAGCCTGGGCCGAGGGGCATTGCCAGACGCCGCCCGTGATGATCAGCGTCGCCAACCGCACCGAAACGGCGGCGCGCATCAAATACGCCTTCGACCATAAGAAAATTCACATCGACGAACTGGCAGATTCGACGCGAACGCTGCACATCGATTCCAAAGTGCTCAACGAGGCCGAAGCGGCAGAGGAGGCCATTGCGGCGGTGGGGGAGGACGTGGAGCAGGAGGAAGGACCGGAAGACGACGCGCCCAAGCGCAAGCTGACAAAGAAGCAGCAGGCGGAAATTCTGCGCCTTCAGGTCGATACCGTCGGCAAAGCCGGGAAGCCAGGCGAGCAGATTCAGAGCGTCGTCTCGGTGGGTATGCTCTCCGAAGGGTGGGATGCGAAGACCGTCACGCACATCATGGGACTGCGTGCCTTCACGAGCCAGCTGCTCTGTGAACAGGTCGTGGGCCGCGGCCTTCGGCGGACGGCTTACGAACTCAACCCCGAGACGGGTCTCTTCGATCCTGAATACGTGAACATCTTCGGCGTCCCGTTCACCTTCCTGCCGCATGAATCGGAGGAAGGCGGCATCCCAGCTCCGCCGAAACCGAAGACAGCAATTGAGCCGGATCCATCGAAGGCTCCCTTTGAGATCTCTTGGCCGAACATCATCCGTATCGAGCAGGTCTACCGGCCGCGCCTCTTGCTCGATTGGGGCAAAGTGCAGCCACTGGAGCTCAACGCGAGCAAGACCGCCAAACTTGCCGAACTCGCGCCGATCCTAGAAGGCAAGCCCGACGTCACCAAAGTCGCGCAGATCGACCTTGAGCGCTTGGCGCTCGAGTTTCGTACGCAGAAGATTATCTTCGAAGCGGCTCGTGACGTGTACGAGCAGATGCAAAAGAACTGGAAAGGTGGGAGGGAGGCGCTGCTCGCGCAGCTTGTCCGCCTGGTCGAGCAGTTCATCCGCTCCGACAAGATCACGTTCATCCCGGCTCTCTTCGGTCAGGATGAGCTGAAGCGCCGCCTCATCATCACGCTCAACATGACCAAGGTGGTGCAGCATATCTTGGACGCAATTCGCTTCGAGAACACGGAGAAGTTGGAGCCGGTGTTTGACCGGGACCGTCCGATCCGTTCAACCGGCGACATGGGCACGTGGTACACGGGAAGGCCGTGCGAGCGCGCCAAACGCTCGCACATCAATTTCTGCGTCTATGACAGCGCATGGGAGGCGAGCGAGGCCTTCGAGCTCGACCGCAATGCGAATGTTGAGGCGTGGGTCAAGAATGATCATCTCGGCTTTGAGGTGCTGTACGTCTATCGCGGTGTCGTGCGGAAATATCGTCCGGATTTTCTCATTCGTCTGGTCTCTGGCGACTATTTAATTCTCGAGGTCAAGGGGCGAGACGGCGAGCAGGATCAAGTGAAGCGGCGCTTCCTTGATGAGTGGGTAAAGGCCGTCAATGATCAGGCCGGCTTCGGCCATTGGAATTGGGAAGTTTCCAAGAATCCGGCAGACCTTCCCGACATTCTTGGCCGGTTAGGTTGTAAAGCCGCGTAGTCACTGAATACCGATAGAAAGTGTCTGCCATGAATTGCCGGGTCAATCGCTTCCACGATTAACACTCTTGTATGAAGCTCCCAAGGGTAGACTATCTAACTCACTATACGTACGTAACAAGGCTCGAAAAGCTTTCCCAAGCGCTAACGGTTGCATGTAGCGTCACGCCTAAACTAGCCAAATGTGAATTGGCAAGAGCTGCGGCCAAATCAAAGCTCGTCGATCTCACGTGGCAGTCAATCAAAGATGAGCAACAGATCGTAGACGCGGACGAAGAGTATTCGACCGCCTCGGTTCTGTGGTTGCCGGTCAAGACCTACTATCTGCTCTACCACATACTCTCGATCATCGACTTCATGATTTCAGGGGAGCCCCAATCTCTTACAATTCAACATGGAGAGATCACAGACGTCTTCACCCGGAGAGTTCAGAGCCAAGAACTGATTCTTTCGGAGCCGCGATTTAACGCGGTGTTCGACCGAAGAATTTTCACGTTCAAGGAGAAGTCTGGTGCCCATCTCAGCACAACCGCAAGCGATGAATTGATATACACGCTAGTAATGAAAAAAATCGCCCTCTACAAGCTGGAAAATAAACGGCTGGCGCGCCACTGGAATCTGAAACGGGCAAAGGATCGCGAAAAACAGGTCGCGTATGTAGCCAACATGAGTGTTTCAATTTTCGATTTCTTTTACCTCATGCGAATTAAGTCAAATTACCGAGGCTTCAATTTCATCGCCGACATTCCCGCGAGCGATACGGCAAAATATTTTCGCGCCTATTTCCAAACAGCGGCGAATTTTTACAGCTGCTTCTGGACATTGAAGAGGGATCTCGAAGCACAGCTGTAAATCACCGCCGGCATGGGGTTGCTCGAGGAACGTTTTGAATATGTGACCGACGGCATAGTGGCCCGCGAACCCACCTGCCTTCTGTGGCGGAACTATGATACGATGCGTGCGGAGCGACAGTCCTCTATGAAAATTGTAGTCTCGCAGATTCAACCGCGCGACGAACTCAACAAAGTGTTCGTCAACGTAAGTTTCTCGGACGAAGAAGGTCCACCCTACAACAGTTGTGACGTGAACGTATTCGTTGAGCATACTGACTCCTATACCGAAATCAGGAAGAGGGCTATTGACGCCGCCCAGCGCTTCCTGGGGAAAGCGCTAGCCGCCCCGCCGATTGAAACGCCGGCGGTCTGATTGACAAAAGGCATGACGTGGCCACCAAATCGAGAGCTGCTTGAAAAGATAGAAGCGTTACAAAATGCGATGATAGGCAGGGTCACGGGAGGAAACTCCGACAACGAGACCTATCGCACGCTCCGACGGGAGCTTTTCGACGCCTCCGTCGTTAAAGAAGCTCTGCCCCGCTTTGTACGAACGTGCGGTGACCTCACGCAGTTCTGGCATTTCATCAAGACCAAGCAGAACCTTCCCTCGTATGCCAGCCGTCGCGAGTTCATCTGGGAAGCTTTTCGCCCCTTGTTGGCAGGGGCCGATGATGACAGCAGCGGAGTTCAACACCAAGCATTTTTCGCGAAGGGCTCAGAACATGATGCTTACGTTCATATTCGCAGCATTCTGCAAACTGCCAATCAAGAGGTGTTCATCGTCGATCCGTACATGGACAGCACGATCTTCCAAGTGTTGGGTACTCTTTCGTCCCCAGCGGTGACTGTGAAGCTTCTTACTTCCAAGATCCCGGCCGATTTTGGACTCGAGGCTCAGAAGTTCGTTAAGCAGCATTCTGGCTTCGCGGTAGACGCCCGTAAGACGAAAGATTTCCACGACCGATTCATCATCTTGGACGCGAGCAGCTGCTACCTGCTCGGAGCTTCAATAAAAGATGCAGGCAACAAAGGTTTCACTGTGGTGCCGCTGTCAGAGCTCAGCATAGTTAAGTCCGTCATCGACTACGCCAATCAGGTCTGGCCGTCTGCTACTCCGGCATGAACAAGCGTGCGATCGATGCGAGCGGAGTCATCTGGCATCGAAACCAAGCTGACGTATTTCCGCCGATGCACTTTCCCTTGGCCGTACAGGTGTTATCATTAATCTGATACTTAATCGCCCTTATGTGTCAGACAACCGCTCTGGAGCGGAGGGGCGGTTCCGAAATACATGGCCAACCGCGAGCTCGTTCCGGCACACAATCAGCAACATAATGTTCCGAAGCCGCTATCCAAGGGCAAAAACAGCCTTCGGGCGCTTGCTCACGCGTACTTCGTAACCGAGGTGTCGGGTCAGGCGTCCTCGACAATCGACGCGAAGCGGCGCGACCTTTCACGGTTCTTTCTCTTCTACGTAAAACTATACCGCCATGATCGTCCGGAGGAGTGGTACGCATCAGTCACACGAGAATTTCTACGACAGACCGCGCGCGAGGGAGTTGCGGAAGCGACGCTCGCGCGCACGTATGCAAGCGTCCGACATTTTGCGCGATGGATTCATTTCAAAGTCCAGGCGTTTCCTCTTGGTTGTCCGACGGACGGCGTCCGAGCACCGCGGGAACCCGAGCCGCGATGGCACGGACTTTCGCGGGCCAACGAGCTGCGGCTCCTCGCCGCCGCGCAGACCCTCCGCATCAGACCAGGGCGGGGCACGAACCAAGGATTGCGAGATCACGCCGCAATCGCCGTGCTCTTGGGCTCTGGGCTTCGTGTCTCAGAACTCTTAAATCTTAACTGCAGCCAGTACACGGGACGCGGATTTCAGAAGCTTCTTGCGAAAGGCGGACACATTCGTGATTTCGTTCCCGTGAAAACGGAAGCTCGCCAAGTTTTAGAGGAATGGCTCGCAATCCGCGCTGGCGCACCGGCGGAACCGATATTTCCGACGCGAACCGGAGCTCGTTTATCGCGGATGCAATTTTTCAAGGCGCTGCAGCGAGTCGCCAATCAAGCGAACGCGCATCGGAAAGACGGGGAGCGTCTCACGGTTTCGCCGCACGTTCTTCGCCACACATTTTTGCGAAAGTTGGCCGAGGAGAAAGGAGTCCACTACGCCAAAGAGGCATCCGGCCACCGAAGCGACCGCTACATCTGGAGATATATCAAACCCGACGGCGAGACCTTGGCCGAAGCTATTGACGCACTGGATTGAGCTTTGACGCCGCGTGCGGGTATGCTGCTCACCTTGTTGAGCATCGAGCATGGGCCCGTTTGCCGGACTCGGGGGCCTTTTCGGTCGTGCCTAGGCGATCGACCACCCCAACGAAGGCTAAAGCCAGACCAAGGCCATGAACTGAGATCCGCCGTGAGGATTCATGACACAATTCGCGAGTTCCAACGCGACAACACCCCTGGTAGCCGATCCCGATCATGGGAGCATTGCTACGGGTATTTTCGCAACGTCGGACGACAAGGCATCGCTGCCAATCGGGATCACGCCGCCCTGCACCTTGGTTTCTACTTGGCGAGTTGGGGAATGTACCGTGGCTCAGGTTTCCTGCTCGAGCATGACTACACGGTCCATCTGCCAGTGATTGACCAGCTCTTGGCGCCGCGCTTCGCTCTGTTGTGGGAGCGAGAATTTGGTGCGAGCGACAACGACCGAGATCTCATGCGAGTGATTCTCGAAGCCATCGAGGCAATTCGAGAAGCATACAGACCCTTGGCGAAAGCGCGTTTGGCGACACCGCTGCTCGTGACAAAGATCATTCTCGGTTCTTTTGGCTGTCTCCCAGCAGTCGATGAGTTCTTCCTCTGGGGATTCAGAGACGCCAGCTTCCAATACTCTGACCTCAACGGCAAATTCATAGAGCTTGTTCTGAACTTCTGCCGAGAAAATCTGAACGACTTTCGCAGAGAACAAACTTGGATCGAACGCGACCGGCCAGTACGCTATCCGCTCATGAAACTCGTGGACATGCACTTCCACCAGAGCGGTTACGAGTTGGACCGGAAAGCTAAAGAGAACCGACTTTCCCCTGGGCCCTCACAAACCTCATCGAGGGCAAAGGGAAAGTAGAGCGGGCCTGAGCACTGCGCAATGCACTGTGTCGGCCACCTTCGGTATGGCGGCCAAGCGGTGCGCGTATCTCGGCGAAGACCGGTACAAAAAACCTCAGAATCCATTTATTTTTAGCCCATCGGCTTTATCGTCGCTTCGGTGCACGCTGAATCAAGAGTCCTTTCCCTGAAAGGCCTTTTGCCGCGTTCCCATTTTGGGAACTTGGAGCGTTTCCCTCCGCGACTTGCAGCCTCGCCGCCGTCGCCTTCCAGGCGTCGCCGGCTTCGTTCCTCTCTGCGAGAGGAACTCGGGCTTCGCGTCCGGCTGCGCCGTTCCGCTCAACCCGAGTCTGCAAGTCGCGGAGGCACGCCGCGCGGCCGTCCCTTCGGGACTTCCGCTCGTTTCACTCGCTGGCACGCGGCGGCTCGCGACGATTCAGCCGATGGGCAATGCGCTAAGGTGCCCCCGTTGCGCTGCCGTCGCTTCGCTTGGGACGCCCCCGCCTAGGGGCTCAGCGCTGACGGCAAGCTAGAGCACGGACGGCCAATGCATCTTGAAGAAAAAACCGGCCACGATGCGGGAAATCCCGCAGCATTGGATCGAATCCGGTAGACCGGCAAGGTGCCGCCCGCAAGCGTCCAAGCAAGCGGGCGGCGCGCGGCCGGGCATCCGCTCTTCAAACTTGTGAGATCAACAATCGGCTCACGACCCACAACTTATCCACAAGACATCCACAGGAGGATGCTTGACTCGCTCCTGCGGCTTCGCTCAAGTCGGGAAAGAGCACAGCCCTCGCCCTTTCGGGACGAGGGCCGTGCGAGAAGCGCGCGCACCAAGATTCGCTGAGCCTACTTGGCCGTCGACCAGCGAGCTTGGCATCCCAACCGGGGCGGTGCCCGAAAGGCGTCGCTCCGGGACACGCACGCTTTTCGCTTTGTGATTTATAGCCTGAGGCTAAGCGGTGCAAGAGCACAAACAACACGATCTCAACAGGGAATTTTCGAGTAGCGGCTGGTCCGCGCGCTTGGTCGCCGTCAAGGCGCGCGCCCCGTAACCAAGGGAAAAGCGCTGGCCAGTGTGGATGCACCGACCAGCGCGGGTTGCGGGCAATGGGCGGACTAGCCCCCAGAACGGTCTTGGCCTCATCGGCCAGCGCGCTCTGATGCCCTGCGCTTTTCACAGTAGGGCATTGGCCGCCAAATGCAAGCTGGGTTATCCCCAGACGCGAATGGAGGCACAGCAGTGGCAACACGGCGAAAAAAACAGGCCCCGGCCAAAACACCCCGCCGGGGAGCCTTGGCGAAGAAGGGAAAACGCGAACCCGATCTTCAAAAGCGACTGCACATCCAATGGGACGCGTACAAGTCGCTGCTGAGCAAGCACGATCATGGATGGCCCAAGTACTACGGAGAAGCGCAGCTCTTCGAGACGCCCGGGCGAGCGCCTCGGCGACAACCTTGACCGATCGCATAGGTACGTAGAGATGGCTGGCGCGGAGACGAAGATCGCAGAGCGACTTCAAATCGCTATGCGGGAGCTCGGCATCGCGCTGGCGCAGGTGCAGAAGTTGCCGGCCTCCAACAACGCGCCGACCGCCAGCGAGGAGTACCTATCGGTGAGTCAGCTCTCGGCACGAATCCCATACCGCGAGCAAACGATTCGCAATCTGATGGGCACCGGCGAACTCAAGGAAGGACTCCACTTTTACAGACGGCGTCGACGGATTATCTTCGTCTGGCGCGCGGTGCTCGAATGGCTCAAGGAGCGCAGCGCCCCAAGCGATACTGTAGAACCCTTTATTCCGGAGCATCATGCCCGTTCGACAAAAACGTCGTAGACTATTCTTCGATTTCTTTTGGCGAGGTCGGCGCTGCAAAGAGTACACCGGCCTTGCGGATACGCCGGAAAATCGCCGTCGCTGCGAAAAAAAGATGCGCGAGGTCGAGCGCGACATACGGCTCGGCACTTTCGACTACCGGGCTCATTTCCCGCGCGGCAGCAATCTTCATCGATTCTATGGGGACCCCGCACCGGCGGAGGAAAGTTCATTCAAAGAATACGTGCTGAAATGGCAAGCGAATCGCTCGCCCTTCTTGCCTGATGGGCGCCTTGCCAAAACGATGCCTCTTCACCCGTCGACTTGGACCCATGATCGGTCCGTGATCGGGGCCCACTTGCTCCCTGCATTTGGTCATCTGCGCTTGAACCAGATCGACGTTGCGCGTTGCAAGGATTTCCGCCGGCGCCTGATCGACGCCGAGCTCCACGGGAAAACCGTCGTCAACATCAGCGGGCTCGCCCATAAGATTTTCTCGGATGCCGTCGACGAAGGCCTCATCGAGCGCAACCCGATGCCGAAAACTAAGGCGCACGAATTGCGGCTCAACACGAAACCGCAAACCGAGCCGGACCCGTTTTCCTTGAACGAGATTACGGCGGTGATGAGAGCAATAGACCCCTTCTATCGGCCGCTCTATTCAATCTGGTTCATGCTTGGATGGCGGCCATCTGAGCTGGTTGCGCTCCGGTGGCAATGGCTCGACTTTGAAAATCAGACAATCACTTTGAAGCTGGCGCGTATGCCGCGATTCGGCGGGCTCGAGGCGCCGCCGAAAACCGGAGTCAGGCAGGTCGATTGCCGATTTGCACCTCAGATATTCGCGACCTTCCGTAGCCTGAACGAGAACCCACCAGCAGCAGCGCCCGATGCTTATGTGTTTACCGACCCCTCCGGAAACCCGTTGAGCCAGGACTGGTTGCTGAAACGCGTCTTCAAACCGGCGCTGCGTCGCGCTGGACTTCGACAACGCTCGCACGGCGCAATTCGCGACACTTTTATCAGCATCGCGGTTCTCGAGAAGGAAGATCTCGGCTGGATTTCGCGAGTTTGCGGCACCAGCGAGCGGATGATTTGGAGCCATTACCAGCGATGGATTCCAGAATTTCGCAGAGGCGCCGGCGACAAAGTTGCCGCCGTCCTTGAGGATGCCGCGCGAGTAATCAACCCCGCGCTTGTGTCCCCAAGACCGTCCCCAACACAAAGAGCGAAGACCGAAATTGAGCAATTTCAGGCACTTAGGTTGGTGGAGGCGGGGGGAATTGAACCCCCGTCCGAAGACCGCCCGGCACAGGTCACTACACGCTTATTCCGCGATTTGGAGCTCGCCGCCCGAACGCCCGCGGACGGGCTTCCGGCCAGCACAGCCGATTTGATCTCGGGAGCCGCGCAATCGGCGAAAGCGCGTCTCCCCAGCCCACTAAATGACGCCCTACTCCGCAGCCGTGGGCGAACAGCGGGAGGACGCCAGCGGCCCTTAGGCCGCTAGAGCGTAACCGTTATTGTCTGCGGGTAAATTTCGCAGTCCGTTTGTTTTACGGGCCAACGGTACCCCGGCGTGCGACCTGAACCCTCTTGTCTCCGTCGAACCCATTTCGCCCCCACAATCAAAGGCAATCGCGACGGCTACGCACCTCCAATGTAAGGCCTCGCGCAATGCGCGGCAATCCCCCTTGGATCGATGCCACTTACGCTGGTCAGCGCGGCCTCTTGAGTCGCGGAAGCCGCGAGCGGGCGGGTTGCTATCCCGGTTTGATGGCGCGGCTATCCCACGCCCGCTTGCCCTCGTCGATCCATGGACGGAGTACCGCGGATTCGCGCTTGACCGGCTCGGTCTGCCATTCGTTGGCGTAAGCACGGCGTGTGCGCGCGCTCCGATTGGGGCCAGAGCAATGCAGGATGCGGCAGTGATGGAAAATAGCGCCGCCGGCGCCCAACGGGACAGCGACAGCCTGGCTCGCGTCGAGATCGTCGGTGACCAGTGCGTGAACCGCGGGATCATCGCCGAGGTGCCGGTATTTCCGAAGCTCGCCGCGATGTGAACTGGGAATGAAACTCATGCATCCGCTCTCGAGCGTCGCCGCGTCCAGCGGCATCCAGCAGCCAAGCGCCGTGTACTCGAAGCCGGGATCCCAATACGCCTCGTCCTGATGCCACGGCAGCGGCCCGCCGACGCGCGCGGGCTTGAGAATCATGTGGCCCCATCCACGCAACGCCTTGCGGTCGACGCCGAGCAGGGTTGCGGCAATCGTTCGCCCATTGTGCCAGAAGGCGGTCCTGCGCAATTGAGCAAAGCGAGTCTCGGGAGTGAGAATCTGCGGCTGCAGATCCTCGCCCGGGCTGTCATAAGGCCGCAGCAGATCGATGTATGCCCCCGGGATGGGCTCGACACGCTCGGCGAAGAGCCGGTCATACACTTCCCCGAGCCACGCGAGTTCCTCATCGGGGCTGATGCGATCGATCCAGGTGAACCCGCGCTCGCGGAAGTCGGCCAGGTTCTGCGCAGACACCTCGGCGGCGAAGTCAACCTCGGGCCGCCGCGCCACCAGCTCTTCAAGCGTCTCCATGCATCCGCGCTCCTATCGTGAGGGGGGTACGATCCGCTCGCCCGTGATCTGATTCACATACACTTTCCATCGATAGTGATCGCCCTCGCCGAGCGACCCGGCGATTCGCATGTGGGTGGTCACGGCGCGACGCCATGTGTCGCTCAGGTTGGCGGGAGTCATGTGGGGCGTCTTGCCATGATGGAACGTCACGCTGCCGGCACGAATCGGACAGGCCTTGACGCGCGACAGGTCCGGTTCGCAGAAGAGCAAGTCGCTCTGGATATGCTCGGGCTGGCGATGCGCAAGGACCCCATCGCGATGGCCGCGGTCGATGAAGTGCATGCAGCCGTTGCGCTCGTCGACATCATGCAGCGGCATCCAGCAGGTGATGCCGCGTTCGTCCAGATTGCGGCCCCAGTAGCCCTCGTCCTGATGCCAATAGGTGGGCGCTCCGTCGCGGGGCGGCTTGGCCAGAAACTGGTCGTACCAGAATTCCAGTTCGCCGTTCATCAGCGCAGACGCAAACGAGATCATCCAGCGCCGGAAACGCGTTTGCGATATTTCAGGCCAAGCCCTGGTCGGGCTGCCCTGCACGATTTTGAATTCCCGCTCGTTGCGCTGCTTGCCCTTCTCCCATGCCCAGTCGAAGGCGAATTTGTGCTTGTTCTCGAGGATCTTCTGGCAGCGCGTGCCGACCTCCGCAATCTCGGCCGGGTCGATCGCTTCCTCGACCACGAGCCAACCGTGCTCCTGGAAGAAGGCGATCTCGCGTTCGCTGGCGTTCGGATAAGGCACGTTTCTGCTATAAGCAAATGTAATCGACTTGGGAGGCGGATTCCAATGGCCGATGCTCGGCGATTCGACGCGGATGAAAAGCGGGAGCTCGAGGAGAACGGATTCGTGCTGCGCCGCGGCGTTTTCGATGACGGCGAGATCGTCGCCATCCGCGACGACTGCGAAGCGCTAGTAACGCGTCTGCTCGAAGAAAAGCGTCACACGAAACTGGTAGTCGGCAGCTACCGTTTCGAACTTCAGCGGCGGCTGCGCACGATCGTGAAATGGGAGAAGGATGACCCTGACCTGCTGCAGGGAGTGGAGCCCTTCGCACATATCAGCGAAGCGCTGCGCTCATGG
>JBGPUE010000006.1:0-88185 GCA_041491005.1 Binataceae bacterium (SeqCode)
ATAGACGCCGCCGAAGTGGCCGTGGCTCACGTCTTCGAGCACGACCAGAATCACCAGACGCGGATCGTCGGCCGGCACAAAGCCGACGAACGAAGCGACCAGCCGGCTTTGGTAATACGCGCCGGTCTCCGGGTTGATCATCTGCGCGGTCCCGGTCTTGCCGGCCACGATGAAATCATCGACCTGCGCGCGGCGACCGGTGCCATCTTCACCATTGACCACCGAGCGCAGCAACACGTTCATCTGATGGGCGACCGCGGGCGAAACCGCGCGGCCCAGCACCTGCGGTGTGTGGCTGAGGATCCGGCTGCCTTCGGCATCGTAGGCCGCGCGAACCACGTAAGGCCGCATCACCAGCCCGCCGTTGGCGATCGCCGCATAAGCTACTGCAAGCTGCATCGCGGTCACCGCGATTCCCTGGCCGAAACCGTGATTGGCGAGCTCGATCTCGCCCCACCGCGATGGCGAGCCCAGCATGCCGGCGGCTTCGCCGGGCAGATCGATCCCGGTGCGCCGGCCCAGCCCGAACCCCTTGAGCCCCCGATAGTAGCGCTGCGCACCGAGCGCCATCGCGATCTTCGCCGCGCCGATGTTCGAGGAGACCTCGATGATCCCGCCCAGGTCGAGCCATCCGTGTGCACTGTGATCGTGAATCCGCCGCCGGCCGACCGTCATCTCGCCATTCTCGCAGTAGATGCGTTGCGTGGCCGCGATGGCGCGATCTTCGAGCGCGATTGCGCCCAGGATACCCTTCGCCGTCGAACCCGGCTCGAAAGCGTCCTGTAGCGCGCAATCATGCAGCCGACCGGTGGTCTCGTTTGGGTCGGCACTGACATTGGCCAGCGCGAGCACCTCGCCGGTAAACGGATCGAGCACGATCGCGCTGCCGCGCTTGGCGCCAGCTTCACGAACCTGCTGGCCCAGCTGGCTTTCGGCCAGCGCTTGAATTGTGGAGTCGAGGGTCAGCTCGAGTCGCGCGCCAGGCTCGACGCTCTTCAGCGACAGCGGGCTGTCGAGAATCTGATGGCCGAGCGCATCACGATAAATACTGAGAGCGATCGGCTCGCCCTTGATCAGATGATCGTATTGCAATTCGAGTCCGGAGAGCCCCTGGCCGTCCACACCAGCCAGCCCCACCACCCCAGCGGCCAGGTTGCTCTCCGGGTAAAACCGTTTGTATTCGGCGATCGAGCCGATGCCTTCGAGGCCCAGCGCCTCGGCCGCCTCAGCGCGCTCGCGCGGGATGCGCCGCGCCAGCCAGATGAACGGCGCGGGTTTGGCCAGCTGTCGCTCGAGCTCCACGGGCGACAGTTCGAGCGCATTGGCCAGGCGCGCACGCTGCTTGGGTGTGGTTGCTTCGAGCAGCGAATGCGGCCGGGCATACACCGAACGCGACTCAGCCGAAAGTGCAAAGGGCTCGCCGTTGCGATCGACAATTGGTCCGCGAATCGCGGCCAGCGCGACTTCACCGGTATGCTCGCTGCGCGCCAGCGAGGTCAGGCGCGGCCCGTCGAGCATCACCAGCGCGACGAGCCGCACCGCAACCAGCGCAAAGAGTCCCGCCAGCACGAGGGTCAACCACCCAATGCGCGAGCGCCTGCGTTTGAACGCGGCGTTCACTGAACCACCACCACCTGCCCCCGTGCTGGCGCCGACATCTGATATTTCGCCGCCAGCGACCGCAGCCGCTGATGAGAACTGAGCTCGGCCGTTTGCAGTTTGAGCGTCCGATTGTGCTCGTCGAGCTCCGCAATCTCGTTCTTAAGCGAAGAAAGCCTGTAACCTTCCTGCGTCACCTCCAGCCTCACCATCAGAGTCGTAAAACCGACGCCGACGATGGCAAGCACCAGCAGCCCGCTCAGCCACCGTGACGGCGGACGCGCCGGTTTCGCACGCCGGTTCATCGCCCGCCTCGCTCGATACATCGCAATCGCGCGCTGCGTGCGCGCGGATTGCGCGCCAGCTCATCAGCGCCCGGCCGCATCGCCTTGCCCGTGACGGCGAGAAACTCGCCGCTGCGCACCAAGGAGCGGAATCGTTCCTTGACCGGGCGATCCTCAAGAGAGTGATACGCGATCACGATCATCCGGCCGCCGGGCGCAAGCCGCGCTGGTGCTGCCTGAATGAAAGCCTCAAGGCTCTCGATTTCGTGATTGACCGCGATACGCAGCGCCTGAAAAGTGCGAGTCGCTGGATGAATCGTACCGCTGCGACGCCCGCGCAACGCGCCCTCTATCACCGCGCGCAGGTCGCGAGTTGTTTCCAGCGGGCGGCGCCGGCGTGCCTGAACGATCGCCCGCGCGATACGCCGCGAAGCGCGCTCCTCGCCGTAGCTGTAGATGATCCGGGCCAGCTCGGCCTCGCCCTCCTCATTGACCAGCTCATGGGCGCTCACGCGCTCGTTGGAGTCCATCCGCATGTCGAGCGGACCCTCCCTGCGAAAGCTGAAGCCGCGGTCCGGGTCGTCGAGCGCAAAACTGCTCATCCCGAGGTCGGCGAGGATCGCATCTACTGATTCCCAGCCCAGCGCGTCGAGCAGCTCGTCGATGTCCGCGAAATTGCCGTGACGCAGGACCGCGCGTTCGCCGAATCGCGCCAGCCGGCCCGCCGCCAGCACCAGCGCCCTCGCATCGCGATCGATTCCCAGCAGCCGCGCTTCGCCGCCCAACGTTTCCAGAATCGCCAGCGAATGGCCGCCGGTGCCGACAGTTGCATCCACGATGGTGCGCGCGCCCCGCTCGCCAAGTAGCGTGCGAATCTCACCGGCCATCACCGGCTCATGAATCCGGCTGTGCGGTTGCATCTCCTCGATCTGTCGGTTCGCCAACGCCATCGGACTTAAAGGTTGAGCTTCGCGAAGAATTCCGGATCACGAATCGCTTCTTCGGCGTCGGCGAACACCCGGGTGAACAACTCGCGGTTCCAGAGCTGGAAACAGTCGATTGCTGCGGCAAAAGTTACTTCGCGGCCAAGACGGGCGAACTCGCGCAGCTTGGGAGGAATCAGCACGCGCCCCTGATTGTCGAACTGGACTTCGTGCGCGCCTCCGATATAGAAGGTCTGAAACCTTTGGAGGTTCGCTTCGAAGCGGTTGCGCTCCTTGATTTTGTTGATGAACCGCTGCCATTCAGCCGGCGTATAGAGTTCGAGACATCGCTCTTGGTTGATGAGCGAGTTGGTGATGAAGAGGCTGTCGACTTGGTCGCGCTCAAGCGCCTCGCGAAAGCGCACTGGCACGCTAACGCGTCCTTTATCATCGATGGAATGATCGAATTGACCAGTCAGCACCACCAGCTCTCCCCGTGGCCCCACACAATCCCACTCACTCCCACTTCAGTCAAGCAAAACTTAATTGGACGCCTTGATCGGTGTAATTTTATGGCGAAGAAAAATCGAATCGCCCCCGCCGGGTTTCAACTCTTTCAATAGGCTCAAGACCATCAGGGTGGATGCCGCGTATGGATTGAGGCGGTTCTCGACCCGCCTTGGATGACGTTGATCGCGCTGCGCGGGACTGAAGAGTGAGCGACGCTGGCTGCGGGCTTGCTTGACAACAGCCGCGACTGTTCGCGACACTCGCCGCCGATACGTTTCCCGAATCTCCGCGACGTGGGAGTCGCGGCCAATCAAGAGCGAGGAGCGACGATGAGTGGCAGGTCTTGGCTGAGGCGTTTGGCTGCAATCATGGCGGGGTTCGCGATCGGGCTGTTCTTCCTAGCGCCGTCAGCTCTATCGAAGAAAGCACCCACGCCGACTCCCACACCGACTGAAACGCCGACCGCGACGCCGACGCCCGAGGCCAAGGTTTGGAATTTCGACGGCGATAAGGCCAACGTCATCGCGAAGGGATGGAGCGCCAGCGAGGGCAACTGGATCGTGATGCCCGACGCTACCGCACCCAGCCCGCCCAACACTTACGGCCTGCCGGCGGGCAGGATGATCGGGTCGATTCTCCATGGACTGAACTACAACCTGTTCACCGTGCAGAACGACCCTACGGAGTACGGTGACTTCAAGCTCGAAGTGGACTTCAAGGCGAAGAAGGGGTACTTCGACTGCTCGGGCGGATTGGTCTTCCGCTACGCGAATGCGCAGAACTTTTACGTGCTCGGCGCAGGATGCCCCAGCGACAACTTCGCGCTCTATCGGGAGTACAAGGGCGCCGAGCCCGAAATGCTCAAGCAGACCGTGACGCCGATCGACGAGGGTACCTGGTATCGGCTCAAGGTGATCGCGGAGGGCAACAATCTCGCCTGCTATCTCAACGACAAGCTCATCCTCGACATGACTGACAGCAAGATCGCCAAGGGCCGTGTCGGGCTGTGGGCCAAGGATGATTCGCAGGCGCATTTCGACAACTTCTCGATCACGGTGACGCAGCCGGGCGAATCAGCCGCGGGTGGTACAACTGAAGCTGCGCCGTCATCGATGCCGGGATCGGAGCTGCCGCCGAGCCTGCCCAGCGGTCCGTCGGCTCCGCCTCCGCCGCTGCCGAAGTGAATTCGCGACCCGTGGCGAAGGGGCGGCTTGAACGCCGCCGCTTCGCCGCTTAGGCTGATCATTTAGTGGAACCGTTTGAGATCCCAGCCGAAGAGCAGCATTTGCGGCGACCGGAGTTTCTCAAGGAACTCCTTCGCGGGATTGGAGTGTCCGCCGGCTTGGCGCTGCTTTGGGTGATGGAAGCGATCCGGAATCTCTACTTCCGAGTTCTGGACCGGCTAGGCGTACCCGCGCGGCGCCGGCGCAGGGCGAGCGCCTTTCCGCCGGGCCGTCCGCGCCGCCAACCGGCAAACGACTGAATGATTCGCGGCTGCGCGCTTGCGGTCCGTCGCGGCGTGCGACACGCTAGCGCGACGGCGCCTTGGCGGGCGGGCGGGCGCGTGACGCGCTCGGGCGTGTAGCACGCGCCGGCATACCCGCGACTTCCGAGCTCTGCTCCCAGCGCATAATTTCCTCGCGCGTCGCAGCACGATTCTCGTCGAGCAGGATTCCCAGATACCGCGTGAGCTGATCGTCCAGCACTCGTACCAATGCCTCGGTCTGTGCCGCCTGCGTGATTTTCAGGAATCCCTCGAGGCGGTCACCGCCGTCGTGCTCGCGGACCAGCCTTGCGATTGCACTGCGCGAAAGCGCCGCGAGCTTGCGCCGCAACGCACGGCGGATTGCGTCGAACACTTCTTTCAGGTCCGGCGCGGGTAATGGCATCCCGAGCGTGAAGCCGCATCGCGCGCAAAGCGGTGTGACCTCCGGCGCGAGCGGGCTATCAAGATCGCAGCGTACGATCGCGCGCTCAATGCGCTCCAGTGGCGCGCCCAATTCGGCTCCATCGGCGGGCCCCAGCGCCGCTATCGAATTGAGGCGTTGGAGCGCCCTCAGATGGTCGTGCGTGTCGGCGGCCATATGGCTCAACTTCCCCATCGCGGAAATCATGCGCTTGTGGGCCGCCCGATAGTGCTGGGCGTATGACCATCTGAATTTCTGAAAGCGCGCTTCCAGCGCCTGGACCGCCGCCGGATTGGCGGAGAGCAGCCGCGGGTGCAATTCCGATCCGAGCAGCCTGGCTTCGGTTTGCAGCGCCGCGATCGGAGCGCTCTCATCAGCCGTTCCATCCGACGCAGCGAGCAGCTTCGTCGCCTCGAGATAGCGGTCCATCGTGCGGATGCGCGGAATCATCGCCGCGGCAGCCGCCAAGCGCCGGTATGCCGCTACCGTTTGGCTCGCCTCGCGCCGCCGCTCAGGGTCGGCCCCGGCGGTCATCACACCCGCCACTCCGCCACCGGCCAGCGCGATGAAGTTGTCGAGCGCGCGCGCATCAGCTTGCGGCAAATCGCCGGCGACGAATTCGATTAGCGCTTCGCGGGTGCGATGGGCGCCCTCGAAAGCAGCCGCCATTGTGTCGGCCAGCCGCTTCAGCTTTGCCTGCACTTCCGCCAACTGCTCGGCCTCGCCGAGCGACGGATCGAACATACGCGCGAGCTGCAGCGTGGAGTTATATTGGGCGACTTCAGGCGCGCCGGCCGCCATCGGATCGAACCGCGCGACTGCGCCATCAAAACGAATCACACCGTTGCTGCCGGCCGCGATCTGACCGAGCAACCGCGCCATGTCTGACGGACCAGAAGTCGCCGATCTGACGTTCGCCGAGGGGAGTAGCGCGCGCAGTTCGTCGATTCCCATCGCACCGGGCGGGTCCGTCAGATGCGCGACAACCAGTGTATTGATCACTTGATCAGCAATCCGCGCACTGCCGGCGTCAAGCCGATTGAGAGCTGCCTGTGCCGCCTTGAGGGCGGCGCCGCCAATCTCACCCAGCCGCCCCCGAATACGCTGCGCGACCTCGACGGTCTCCATCAGGTCGCCGGGCACTAGCAAGCGTCGATAAGTCACTACGCGCCATTGCGGCGCAAGCGCCTGTTGAGCGAGGCGCGCGATTTCAGCGACCTTGCCGGATGGACCTGCCAGCCGCAGCAGCGCGCGTACCGTCACCGGGTGGAAGGGGAAAATAGCCGCCGCAGCAAAGCCGGGTGGCTCTAGGCCTGTATAGAAACTCGCGATTGCGTTCGCTTCATCGGCCCTGAGCTGGCGCGCACGGCCGATCGCTGCCGCGACCAGTTCCTCTTCGTCCGCTGGCGCGACGTCGAATTGCGGCATCGATTGCGGCGCAGAGCTCCTCCCCGCCGCGATCACGATCAGCCTGGCGTTGTGCGAATCCGCCGCGACATCGCCGAGTGTCGCCAGATATCCTGCAGCGAGCGCTGGATCAGCGATGCCGAAGTCGAGCGCCAAGGTGATCGCGCGGACTCCGCTGCGTCCCGCCTGATCCAGCGCCAATGCGAGCGCCTCTCGCCCGCGCATCCGGCGCCAGAGCAACGCGACGCGCTGGTTGCCGGCCAGCCGGGCGGCGAGCAGCTCGATTGTTTGCGCCTCGAGTTCGTCTGCCGCCATGGCGCGCGGCATCTCGAAGCCGATTGTCAATCTGCGTTCCGGATCCGCTGATAGTGAACCTGCGCGTTGATCGAGCGCGAGGATGTAATTCAGGAAATGCGTCTTGCCGGAGCCCGGCGGGCCGACGATCCAGAACAACGCGCCGACCGCGGCCTCGAGCTGGCGGTTGATCGCGTCCCACCCGCGAGCGGCGCCTGCGGTCAGCACATACGATGCGACCGTCTGCGCACTCGGTTTCGCTTCGAGCGCGGCGCGTTCGGCGACCGCCGGCCCGAGCCGCACCAGATCGCGAATGGCAGGCAGGCGCACCCCCTTACGGATGGCCACGATCGCTTAATACCAACTATTTCGGCTTTTGTCGTGCCCTAATCCTGGCAGTCCTCCCATGCCTGTGAGGGCGCATTGTCGTACGCGAACCGGTAGCAGGGCAGCGCCACGCAGACATTGGAGAGATCAGTCGGCAACGTGTTGGTATTACCTGACAGCCACAGATTCAATTCGCCCGACATCTGGCGACCGAGTCCATTGAGTTCCGGAACAACCTTGACATACAGCGCCTCTTCCTCGCGCGTCGCGGTCACATACGCGCCTGGTTGCCGTAGCGAGGGGAAGCCCTGCTGCTGCCGATGAGTCACCGGCCCCTCGATGATTTTCCAGTCCGAGGCGATCTCGATCGAAAGATGCTGCGGGAACTCGGGCAACAGTTTCTGCACGATCGTCACATCGCCCGGCGGCACGACCTCGAGCACGCACTTGCGTACGTCGCGCCAGTAGCGATCGATCGTGGCGGCGGCGGCGCGGCGTTGCGCGGCGGTCTTGTACTGGTCGTTGGTCCTGACGCTGATTCCCGCCGGCGTGATGAGATCGTAGCCTTCGCCTCCCGGGGCCAGATAGCGAGGCTGCCGCGACGCCGAAGTCGCATCAGCCGGGCCGGCCTCGGGGTTGCCGCCAGGACCCGCACTGGGCACACATCCGGCCACCACGACCGCGATCCCCGCGCAAAACGCGTTCATCAGCGGATGACGCAGCCGGACTCGACGCTCAGATGACGCCATCGCGGCGCAGGTCCTCGAGCTCCGTATCATCGATGCCGATTCGCGCCAGTACCTCGCCCGTGTGCTCTCCCAGAGCGGGCGGGCGCACGACGGGCAGCCCGTCGCCGTCAATCGCAGAGAGCCTGATCGGCGAACCGAGCACGCGGATCGCGCCGCGAGTTGGAAAGCTGCTGGCTTTGAGCATTCCGCGGCGCGTGACCTCGGGATCGGCTGCGACCTCTTCGATGGTGCGTACCGGCGAGCATGGTACGCCCTGCTCGATCAGCAGCTCGATGATCGCATCGCGCGGCTGCGGCCGCGTCCACTTCTCCATCAATGCGTCGACCTCGCCGGCGATCTTGACGCGTGTGGCATGATTGCGGAAACGCGGATCGTTGCGCAGATCTTCGCGGCCCATTAAACCAGTCAGCGTCTGCCAATGTTCGTCGGTGAGGCAGAAGATCAGGACGTCGCCATCGGCCGCGGGATAGACGTTGCATGGGCAGGCGCCGCGATGGCGATTGCCCAGGCGATGGATGTGATGGCCCTCCAGCACTGGCCCGAGCTGGCTGGTGAGAGCCGGAATCGCCACATCATGCATCGCGACCTCGACCTTCTGGCCGCGCCCGGTGCGGCCGCGCTGCAGCAGCGCCGCCAGAATTCCGGCGACCAGATGCATACCGGTACCCATGTCGATGAAGGTGGTCGGCGTTTTCACGCCCGGCCGATCGGCGAAACCCGTCACGCTCATCACACCGGCCGACGCCTGCACGGTCACGTCCATCGCACCCATCCGGGACCATCGGCTTTCCGCGCCATAGCCCTTGCCGGAGGCGTAGATCAGCCGGGGGAAGCGCGGTCCCAGCTTGTCGTAGCCGAGTCCCAGCGATTCCATCGCGCCGGCGACGTAGTTCTCGACAAGCACGTCGGCATCTTCGAGGATGCGCATCAGCAGTTCGCATCCGCGCGGATGCTTGAGGTTCAGCGTCACCGACTTCTTGTTCGCGTTAAGCATCAGGAATGCATAGTTGACGCCGCCCGGCGAAAGATCCGGCACCCGCAGGAATTCGCCCTTTCCCGGCGGCTCGATCTTGACTACTTCGGCGCCGAAATAGGCGAGTTGCAGCGTGCAATATGGCGCCGCGTAGATTTGGCCGAGATCGATTACACGAATTCCTTCAAGTGGCAGGTCGGTGTCCATTCTGTCCTCGCCGAATCGCGCCGCGATTTCCTAGCGCAGCAGGTCGCGCGCGATGACCATCCGATGCACCTCGGAGGGGCCTTCGCCGATTCGCCTGATGCGCGCCTCACGGTACCAACGCTCGAGCGGAAACTCCTTGCTGACGCCATACCCGCCGTGGATTTGGACGGCGCGATCGACCACGCGGCCCAGTACCTCGCTGCTGTAGAGCTTCGCGATGGAAGCCTGGACGCGGCAGTCTTCTTTTCGATCTGCCTTCCATGCGCCTTCCCATGTGAGCCAGCGCGCGGCGCGCAACTCGACCTCCGAATCGGCGAGCATCCACTGGATCGCCTGACGGCGTGCAAGCAGCTCGCCGAAGGTGGAGCGCCGCTTTGCGTGTTCAATCGCCATCCGCAGCGCCGCTACGCCGACGCCGATGTTGGCAGCCGAGTATGGAAATCTCTGCCTGGTGAGCAAGTCGAGCGCCAGTTTCAATCCGGCACCCTCAGCACCGATCATCTGGCTCGCCGGCACTTCGCAATCCTCGAACTGAACCTCGTTGGGAAGCGCGGAAGTGCGCAGCGTCCTGATCGGCCGCGCCGTGAAGCCGGCCATGCCCTGGTCGATGATGAAGCAGCTTACGCCGGCGCGTCCGGCCTTGGGATCGGTGCGCGTGAAGACCACGCCCCATTGCGCGTCGTGCGCATGCGAGATGAAGATCTTGGTGCCGTTGATGACGTAGCTGTCGCCGCGCCGCACGGCGCGGCATTGGATCGCGCCGGCCGGATCCGAACCGCCTGAGGGTTCGGTAACCGCGTAGAAAGTATGCCAAGCATTCTTGATGGTGGGTTCGGCGTATTTCCGGATCTGGTCGGGCGTGCCCGCGTAAATCACCGGCGGCGGCGTACGGCCGAAGACGCCGGCCCCCGGATTGTAGAGACCCATCCGGTGTTGCGACATCTCCTCGAGCACGACGCACATCGCGAAGGTGCCCAGCCCGCCTCCGCCATATTCGGCGGGCGATCCCATGCACCACATTCCGGCTGCCTGAACCTTGCGCGCGATTCGCGAGTAATCGTCGTCGGGAATCTCCGCCGCATCGGGGTCGATGCGCCGCTCGATCGGTATAATCTCGTCACGAATCACCGCGCGCACCTGCTCGCGCAGCAGTTCGAGTTCCGGTGAAAGTACAAACCCTTGGCCATCTTCCATCACAAGACTCCATCGGTGTCCGCACCCGGCACGAGCCCGCGCCGCAGAGCTTCGATCCAGATCGGATGAATCCACTCGAGGTCATATGCGCCCCAAGTGCCTTTGATTTCGAGCTGGATCGCGCGAATCCGCTCGATCGCCGCGTCCGCCTTCTTTATGGCCGCCTCGCCGGCCGAAGCGCGTCGCTCGCCGCCCTCAGTCAGCGCGCCCAGATAATCGACGATCGACTCAAGGCTCTGCATGCCGTATTGCCACAACATCCGCTCGGCCGCGACCCGTGACGAGCTCACTCCGGCCAGGATCGCATCGGCGGCGCTGATTGCGATCCGGACTTCGGCAATCGCCGCGATCAGATCGCGACGTGTGCGGGCGGCGATCTGCGGATCTTTCGGGGGACGCATCACGTCGCCGTAGGTCAGGATCATCTTCGAGGCGCGCTCGATCGCACGGTAGGCCGAGGCCATCGCAGGTGCGCATTGCGGATGCCGCTCGCTCGCCACATCGGCGAGGGTCCGGTCGGGATCGAACTCGAGCGAGCGCGTGCCACGCGCGAATGCCAACTGGTTCACGGGATACGCCAGCACGCTGTATGCGCCGAATGTGAGGCAGCTGATGCTGCGCAGACCCAGGCCGTGGTATGCGCGCAGGTCGCGCGCGATCACGGCAGGCGTCGCGAAGCCGAGCCCGCCGAACAGAATCGCGTCAGCATAGTACTCGAAGATGTGTCCGCGGCCCTCGAACAGCTCGACATAGCGCCGCAGCGCGTCCCAGTAGCGCGGATTGGTCTCGCAGGCGGGATCGTCGATCGCATGGCTGTAGCATCGTTCGCGCGGCGCCCATTCGAACCATACATTCTGGCGCGGCTTGAGCGTGCGATCGGGCTCGATGGTGTCGTGATACGCGCAATAGGCAACCGGCGGGCCGCTGCGCTCGAGCGAATCGGCCACTGCGTTGAGCACTTTCAGATATTGTTCCTGCGGCGACATTGGGGCGCAATCGGAGCATCGGCACCATGCGCCGCCGAATACATCAGCGCCCCAGATATGCAGCAGCTCATTCTCGGGATAGTCGCGTACATATTCGACCGCCCCAGCGCGCACCAGCTCGAGCGCCGCGGGATTCGATACGCACAGGTTGCCGCGCGCATCGCGGCGCTCGTCGGCGCCGCGCGGGAAGTACTCGGGATGCGTGTCGAACATCTCGCGCGGCAACAGGATCTGAATCACGTGACCGCCATACTCGGATGCGATGCCGTGCCGGCGATAGAGCGGCACTAGTTCGTCGATTCGCAGCCGCGTGTCGTACGCATGGCGAATATAAAAGAAGGCGTTGATCCCTTTGCGCGCCATCCATGGAATGAACTCGCGATCGTGTGAGAGGTGAAGCGTCAGCCGGTCTTCGTAGCTGTAGTTCCAGGTCATTATGTCGGAGACAAACGCGCGCCGGCTGAAGGCGGGCTCGACCCGGCGGGGAGCGCGCGCGAGAAGTTGCGAAATATCGATCGCTGGCAGACTCGGGAGGCCACTTTGCGGATGGCGCGCACCCACGGCAGAGAGCAAGTTGGACGTGGCGTGCAGCACGCCGCGATCGGAGCCCGCTTCGACCACGAGCGTATCGCCCGAGCGCACGATCTCGAACCCATCGCCGGCCAGCGGCGCGATGACGATTTTCTCGGCGGGCGGATGGGTGCCGATCGCGATACGCGTCGCGTGCAAGCTCGCAGAGCGCTCGACCTCGATCGGATGCTGGAGCATCCGGTTTAGCGCATTGGCGAGATCGCGCGCGGCGAATCCAGCGACTTCGCCTGCGTCGCCGGCTACGAAAACGCGCATCTCGCGCGATGAATCGCCCTTGTTCATGCTGCCGACATCCGCCGATGACGTGTCATTTTGCCGCCCGCTCGGTGATGATAACATCCGAGTCGTCTTTTAGAAGCGTGCGATCCTCGTTCTCGCAGGCCGCCTCGCGATGCCGACGCCCAACGAAATCCTGACCGAACTCAAGAAGGTCAAGTATCCCGGCTTCACGCGCGACATCGTGTCGTTCGGGATGGTCAAGGACATCGAGGTTGGCTTCGGGGGCGCTACTGTCTATCTCGCCCCGCTGACCGCGAAGCCCGAGGTCGTTGCTCAGATCGTGGAGCAGGTGCGAATGACGGTCGGCGCGATGCCCGGCGTGCCGGGCGTGAAGATCGAAGTTGACAAAGCGCAGGATGCGCCGCGGCCGGTGGCGGCGCAGAAGCGATCGATTCCCGGCGTCGCGCACATCGTCGCGATCGCCAGCGGCAAGGGCGGCGTCGGCAAATCGACCTGCGCAGTGAGCCTCGCGCTCGCGATGCGCTCGATTGGCCTGCGCGTCGGACTGATGGACGCCGACGTGTACGGGCCGAGCGTGGCGATGATGGTCGGTGTGGACTCACAGGTGCAGGTCACCCCGCAGCGCCGCATCGTGCCGCTTCAGCGCTTCGGTATCCGCTACGTCTCGATGGCGCTGTTCATCAACGAGCAGACACCGGTCATCTGGCGCGGCCCGATGGTGACCAAGCTCGAGACCGAATTCCTGTTCAACGTCGAATGGGGCGAGCTTGATTTCCTGCTGATCGATCTGCCGCCAGGCACCGGCGACGCGCAGCTCACGATTACCCAGCGCGTCGCGCTCGACGGCGGAGTAGTGATCACTACGCCGCAGGAGCTGGCGTTACTCGACGTGCGGCGCGGCGTCGCGATGTTCGGCGAAGTCGGCACGCCGGTGCTCGGCGTGATCGAGAACATGAGCTACTACGTCTGTCGTAAATGCGGGCGGCGCCATGAGATCTTCGCGCATGGCGGCGGCGCGCGGCTGGCGCGCGAACTGGGCGTGCCCTTCCTCGGCGAGCTACCGATCTTCCCCGAGCTTCGCGAGAGTCTTGATCACGGCAATCCGTTGGTCGCGGCCAACCCGGCCCATCCGGTGAGCGTCGCATTCGCCGGGATCGCGGCGAAGATCGCCGAGCAGCTCGGGGAGAGCCGTAAACAAGCGGCGGTGTAGGCGCGCCGCCAGGCGTTTACGACGAGCGAAGGCGCACAAGGCAAGACCATCCGATGGCGTTCGCAGTCTTCGATATCGAAACCCGCATCGACAAACGCCTGCTCAACGAAGTCTTTCATGCAGGCGAGAGACTCAGCGATGACGAGGCATATGGAAAACTGATCGCAGAGGGCGGCTTCCCGCCATTAACGCTGCACGTACCGATCTCGATCGCGGTCGGCAAGGTCGGCGACGACCACGCGCTGTACGCGGTGGAATCGCTCGCGCTCGCGAATTACTCAGAGGAGCTGCTTTGCCGCGCGTTCTGGGAACGCGCGGAGCGTTTCGCTGGATGCCTGGTGAGCTTCAATGGCCGCCAATTCGACATTCCGGTGATGGAACTGCAGGCGCTGCGGCATGGAATTCCGACGCCCCTTCACTTCTCGGATGCCGGTCGTCATCGCTACGATGAAGATCGCCATCTCGATCTCTTCGAGTTCATCTCCAATCGGGGCGCGGCGCGCCTGCGCGGCGGACTCGATCTGCTACTGAAGCTGATTGGGCTGCCAGGCAAGGTCGGCATCGATGGTTCGCAAGTGCAGCGGCTGTTCGATGAGGGGCGGCTCGACGAGATCCATCGCTATTGCCGCAGTGACGTGATCCAGACTTACTTCCTCTTCCTGCGGGTTCAATTGATACGCGGGCGGATCGACGCGGACGGCTACCAGAGCGCTCGGGCCGCCTCTACGCGCTTCCTCGACGAACTCGGGCACCCGTGCCCCGGGCCGATGGACTAGCGATGGCGACGCGGCCGGGCATCGCGCTGATCGTGATCACGCGCAACGAGGAAGATCTGATCGGGCAGTGCATCCGCAGCGCGTCCTTTTGTGACGAGCTGATCGTGGTCGATTCTTTCTCCACCGATCGCACTGTCGAGATCGCGCGCGCGGCGGGTGCGAAGGTCATGCAACGCGAGTTCGCCGGCTACATCGCGCAAAAGCAGTTCGCGCTCGAGCAGGTGACCACACCATGGGTGCTGAGCCTCGACGCAGACGAGCAGGCGACTCATGAGGTCGGCCTCGAGATCGCACAGGCACTTGCCGATGCCACGGTGGACGGCTACGAGATCCGCCGCATCCTGTATCATCTGGGGCACTACTACACCGGCTCGCTTTACCCCGACTATCACCTGCGCCTGTTCCGCCGCGACCGTGCGCATTTCGGCGGGCGCGAACCGCATGCGCGCGCGATCGTCGATGGGCGTATCGCGCGGCTGACCGCGCCGATCCTGCATTTCAGCTATCGCGACGTGGCCGATCATGTTGCGACGATGAATCGGCTGACCTCGGCCGCCGCACTCGAGAGCGAGCCTGGAGCGATGGTGACGGTCCGCATGATCGCGAATCCGCTGTGGCGCTTTTTCAATTTCTACGTGTTGCGCGGCGGTTTTCGCGATGGCGGCCGCGGCCTGTATGCCTCGATGGCCGCCGCGTTCTACGTCTTCCTCAAGTACGCGAAGCTGTACGAGCGGCGGTTGGGGCGGCGCCGCGCAAGCTAGGCGTGGCATCGTGATCTCTGTTCTCCTACCGTGACCCCACTGGACGGGCTAAGCTGCCGCCCGCGCCCGGAGCGCACTTGCCGCATTGACGAGGAACAACGATCGAAGGGAGCCTATCGAAATGACACAGCGAGCCCGCATCGGACTGATTACCGCAATCGCGCTTCTCGCACCGCCAGTGCTGTCGCAAGCCTCCACTTGGCAGATCGACCCGGCGCACACCAGCGTCCAGTTCAGCGCCCGCCATTTGATGATCTCCAACGTCCGCGGCGAGTTCACCAAGGTCTCCGGCACGATCACGTCTGACGGCGACGATCCCGGCTCGGTGAAAATTGACGCTCTGATCGACGCCGCGTCGATCGACACGCGCGTCGCGATGCGGGACGGGCATCTGCGCAGTCCCGAGTTTCTCGATGTCGAGAAGTACCCGACGATCACGTTCAAGTCGAAGAAGCTGGAGCCCAACGGCAAGGGCAAGTGGAAATTGACCGGCGACTTGACGCTGCATGGAGTCACGTGCGAAGTGGTGCTCGACGTCGAGGGCCCAACCGCGATCATCAAGGATCCGATGGGCAAGACGCGGGTCGGTGCCTCCGCTTCAGCCACGATCAGCCGCAAGGATTTCGGACTGACCTGGAACAAGGCGCTGGAGGCTGGCGGCGTGATGGTCGGCGACGAGATTCCGATCGTGATTGACGTCGAAGCCGTGCAGTAGGCGGCCAAGCGCTTCGGTCCGCCTCCGAATATTTCGGTTCCGAAGCAAAATGCTGCGCTGCGGCGCAAAGCGCGCGCCGCATCGCTTTTCTTATCGCGAACAACTGAATAGCCTAAGCGTCAGGAAATGCTGGCCCTTCTCGCCTACATCCGGCGCTATCGGGCGCGCTACGCTTTCGGCATCCTCTGCACCAATCTCACCGCCGTGGTGGCGATGAGCGTGCCGTGGCTGCTCCGCGGCGGCATCAATGCGATCGAAGGCCGCCACTTCGAACGGCTACCGCGAATCGCCGTGATGATCGTCGTGCTGGCCGCCCTCACCACGCTGACCCGCTTCTTCTCGCGCTTTGTGATTTTCAACTGTGGGCGCGACATCGAATACGACCTGCGCAATGACCTGTTCGCCAAACTGACCGCGCTGGGCCCCGATTTCTACCAGCGCTTCAAGACCGGCGATCTGATGTCGCGCATGATCAATGATCTGACCGCAGTGCGCATGATGGTCGGGATGGGTGTGCTGACGCTGACCAGCGTCCCCGCACTATACCTCTCGGCGTTCACGATGATGACGCTGATCAGTCCGCGCCTGACGCTCGCCACGACGGTACCGTACATCCTGCTGTACGTTGGCATGCGGCGGATCACGCGATCGCTGATGGAGCGCAGTCTGCGCGTGCAGGAGGGGCTCGGCGCGATCGGCGCCAAGGTGCAGGAGAGCCTTGCCGCGATCCATGTGATCAAGGCGTACACGCTCGAAGAGCACGAGGCGGCGATCTTCAGCTCGCTCAACAAGTCTTACAACGAGCAGGGGCTCGCGCTGGCCAGGCTGCGCGGGGCGCTGATGCCAATGATCCGCGCGGCGGCGGCCAGTTCGGTAATGGTGGTGCTGACCTACGGCGGAGCGCTGGTAGCGTCAGGCCGGATGTCGATCGGCGGACTGGTCGCATTCATGAGCTACGTTGGCCTGCTCGCGTGGCCGACATTTTCGATTGGCTGGACGTTGTCGATCTATCAGCGCGGCAAGGCCTCGATGAAGCGGCTCGGCGAGATTTTCTCAGCCCAAGGGCCGGTCGAGATCGCAGCGGACGGCGCCGAGGCGGCGGTGCATTTCACCGGCGCGCTCGAGTGGGATTCGGTCTCGTTCAGCTACTTCACCCACAACGGTGCGAGCAATGGCGCGAGCAACGGATCCGGCGACGCGATGAATATCCCCTGGGCGCTCAGGAACATCAGCGTGAAGGTTCCCGCCGGCGGCAAGCTCGCGATCGTCGGGCCGACCGGCTCGGGCAAATCCACGATGGTCAAGTTGCTGGTGCGGCTCATCGATCCCACCATCGGTCGTGTGACGCTCGATGGCCGCGACGTGCGTGATCTTCCGTTGCGCGGATTGCGCCGTGCGATCGGTATGGTGCCGCAGGAGACCACGCTGTTTTCAGACACGATCGCGCACAACATCGCGTTGGGACGCCTCGACGCGGCCCCGGACCAGATCGGGTCGGCGGCGCGCGCCGCCGGGCTGGAAGGTGACCTCGCGGTGTTGCCGCATGGTCTGGACACGATCGTCGGTGAACGCGGGATGGCCCTGTCCGGCGGACAGAAGCAGCGTGTCACCATCGCGCGCGCCATCACCTACGACCCGTCGGTGGTAGTTCTCGACGACGCGCTTTCGAGCGTCGATACTGAAACCGAGCGATCGGTGCTCAAAAGCCTTGAGGAAAGCGTGCGCGGGCGCACTACCGTGGTCGTGGCGCATCGCGCCTCGACGGTACGCGACGCCGACGAAATCGTGGTGCTCGATCGCGGTGAAATAGCCGAGCGCGGCACCCATGAGGAACTAATGGCGCGGCGCGGGCTTTACGCCGAGCTGTTCCAGCGCCAGCTGCTCGAAGAGGAACTGGCGAACTACTGATGCAGGTCGCGGCTGAAGAAGAGCTCGGGCGGGTCTACGACTTCAAGCTGCTGAGTTGGGTGTGGACCTTCATTCGGCCTCATCGACGGATGTTCTGGATCTCGACGGGCCTGATGCCGCTGAACTCCGCCTTCGCGCTGATGCAACCGCTGGTGATCAAGCTCACCATCGATCTGTTCCTGGCGCGCACGCGCACCGCGCCGCCAGCGCTGCTCGCGCCGCTGATCGGATCATCGACCGGACGCGGCTTGTTCGTGATCGGGCTGCTCTATCTGGCGCTCGTGATCGGCGAGTTTTCGACTTTCTATGGGCAGTTCTACTTCACGATGATGCTGGCGCAGTACTCGCTCTCCGACCTGCGCGTGGCGCTGTTCCGCCATATCGAACGGCTGCCGATGGCGTTCTTCGATCGCACGCCGGTTGGCCGCCTGGTCAGCCGCATGACCGGCGACATCGATGCGATCAGCGAAATGTTCGCGGCGGGCGCGTTGACCATGTTCATCGATCTGCTCACGCTGTTGGGCATCGTCGCGATCATGCTCAACATGAACTTCCGTCTCGCGCTGTGGTCATTGTGGGCGATCCCGCCGCTGCTGTTGATGACCAACTGGATCCGCGTGCGCGCGCGCGTCGTCTATCGCCAGATCCGCGAGCGCGCCGCAGCGCTCAACGCCTTTCTGTCGGAGGCGATCGGCGGGATGTCCGCGATCCAGCTCTTCACGCGCGAACGCGAGAGCCAGCGCGAGTTCGACGTGCTCAATCGCCAGAGTCGCGACGCGCAGATGATGGCGAACATCTACGAGGCTGGCCAATTCTCGGCCGTCGAACTGGTCAGCTCCGCCACTACCGCGCTGATGCTGTGGGCGGTCGGCGGCCAGTTCATGCGCCATCTGATCACGCTCGGCACGCTCACGGCCTTCCTGCAGTACCTCAAGATGTTCTTCGGCCCGCTGAGCGAGATGTCCACCAAGTACACGGTCATGCAGTCGGCGCTCGCCTCGGCCGAGCGGATTCATGCGCTGATGCAGCAGCCGCATACGATTCACACGCCGGCCGCGCCGCGTCCCGCGGCGTATCGCCGCGGCGAGATCGTCTTCGATCATGTCTCCTTTGCCTACCGGCCGGGCGAGATGGTGCTCAACGATCTGAGTTTTCGCGTCGAACCGGGATGCAAGATTGCGATCGTTGGCGCCACCGGCTCGGGCAAGACCACGGTCATCAAGCTGCTTACGCGGTTTTACGACGTGAGCGCCGGCCGCATCCTGGTGGACGGTGTCGACGTGCGCGAATGGGACCTCGCCGAGTTGCGCCGCGAGATTGGCCTGGTCCAGCAGGACGTCTCGCTGTTCGCGGGCGACATCGTCGAGAACGTCCGGCTCGGCCGCGCGGATTTGACCGAACACGAAGTGCGCGCGGCGCTCGCCCGCGTGCAGGCGCTCGAATTCGTCGAGCGGCTGCCGGCCGGGCTCCACGAACAACTCAACGAGCGCGCGACGAATCTCTCCGCCGGCCAGCGTCAGTTGCTCTCATTCGCGCGCGCCCTCGCCTACGATCCGCGGGTGTTGGTGATGGACGAAGCTACTTCGGCGGTCGACAGCGAAACCGAAAGACTGATCCAGGTGGCGCTCGACGAACTCCTGCAGGGCCGCACCGCACTGGTGATCGCGCATCGGCTGTCCACGATCGAGAAGGCCGACCGCATCATGGTGATGAGCCATGGCGTGCTGCGCGAAAGCGGCACTCATCACGAACTCCTGGCAGCGCGCGGGCTGTACTACCGCCTCTACGAACTGCAGTACGCCGCGGCAGCCGAGCCCCCGAGCCGGGCCGCGGCCGATTAGCGATTTGCCTCCGGCGTTTCACGCAATCGTGCGCCTGGTGGCGGCGCGCCGGCATGCAATGGCTGCTGTGCTGGCCGCCACGCTGCTCGCCGGCTGCAACTTGGGCTATCTCGCCCGCGGCGGCTATGAGGCCGCACGCCTGCTCTGGCATCGCCGCCCGATACGCGCCGAACTGGCTGACCCCGATCTCTCGCCACAGACGCGCGAGAAGCTGGAGATGGTGCTGAAGGTGCGTGAGTTCGCGCGCGATCGGCTCGGGCTCAATGTCGGCGGCGCTTACACCAGCGTGACGCCGGTCGATGAAGGAGCAATCACATGGATCGTGATGGCGGCGGCACGCGATTCTCTGACGCCGTACGTCTGGTGGTTCCCAATTGTCGGCACGGTGCCGTATCGCGGCTACTTCAGCGACGCCGATGCGATGGCGGAGGCGGCGCGGCTGGATGCACAGGGGCTGGACACCTATGTGCGCCCGGCGGTCGCGTTTTCCAGCCTCGGTTACTTCGACGATCCCCTGCTCTCCAACCTGCTCAAGCTCGGACGCGTCGAGCTGGCCGGTGTGATCATCCACGAGCTGTTCCATCGCACGTTCTTTCTCAAGAGCAATGTGATGTTCAATGAATCGGCCGCCAACTACGTCGGTAGCCGCGGCGCGATCGATTTCTTCGCCGCAGCCGGGAGCGGGCAATCCGCCGATGCGGCGGAGGCTCGCGCGATCGTCGAGAGCGACTTGCGCTTTGCCGATTTTTTGCAACGCGAGGAGGCCAAGCTGCTGACTCTATACGACAGCGGATTGCCGCCCGATCAGGTCCTCGCTCGCCGCCAGCCGTTGTTCGATGCGATCAAGGTCGACTATGCGCGGCTCAAGCCCACGCTCGCGCCGCTGGCGCGCTTCGATCTCGACCGCCAGCCGCTCAACAACGCGGTGCTGCTGAGCTATCGCATTTACTTCCACGATCTCGGCCAGTTCGCCGCGCTCGAGCGCTTGAACCATGGCGACACGCGGGCGACGATCCAGGCGATCATCGCCGTCGGCACCGCGCATCCTGATGACCCGTTCTTCGCGCTATGGCAGGAGGCACAGCAAGCGCCCTCGCCTCCGCCCTGAACAGGCGATTGCGCTGCGATTCAGCCTCTGAGACAGCTCAGGACTGCCCGTGAAAGCTCGGCCTCGTAGCCGCCGAAGAAGTGATCCGCACCCGCGATCGTTTCGATCCGCGAGGCCGCGCCGATTCGCTCATGCAGCGCGCGCAGGGCCGGTAGCGGGCAGTATTGATCATGGTCGCCCGCGATCAGCGCAACGGGCTTGGCGCTGCCGGCGAGACCCGACAGGTCCATCATCCCGAGCGGCTGGGCGACCGCGAGCAGATGCGCCACCTCGGCCATCGGGGCTCCGGCACCGAGCGCGATCCGGGCTCCGAACGAATATCCCGCCATCACGAACCCGTCGCGCGTAACGCCCGGCTGCGAAAGGGCGAACGATGCCGCCGCACGCGCATCTTGCATCTCACCGGAACCGCCGCCGTATTCGCCCTCGCTTTGGCCGACACCGCGAAAGTTGAATCGCAGCGTCGCGCGGCCCAACTCCCAGAGCGCTGCGAGCACCGCTTCGACGATGTTGTTGTACATCGAACCGCCGTATTGCGGATGCGGATGGCACACGACGGCCGCACGCGCGCGGGCGCCGTCGCTGTCGGGCATCGCGACGAGGCCTTCGAGGCGCAGATCGCCGGATGGGAATGTGACGCGTTGTTCGGTCATCGCAACGATCGTTTCGCGCTTTGTTATAGTCGGCCTCAGGAATGGATGAAACTCCCAGATTCGCCGCCGACCGGATGCTCGCGCGGCTCGCCCGCTGGCTGCGCATCCTCGGCGCCGACGTCAAATATGATAGCCAGCTCGGCGGTCACGCATGCCTGCGGGCGGCGCGGAGCGAGGGCCGAATCCTTCTCACGCGTGATAAACGCTTGCGCAGCGCGCCAGAGGTGCTCTTCATTGACAGCAACGCTTTTCGCGATCAACTGAGGCAGGTCCTCGCCGCGTTTCCCTTCGACCCAAGGGCGCACGCGTTCTCTCGATGCTCGCATTGCAATCGTCTGGTTCGCGAGATCGGCCCCGGCTTGGCCGCGCGCTTCGTGCCGCCCTATGTCTTCGCCAGCCAGAAGCGATTCGCGCTTTGCGATGGATGCGGACGAGTCTACTGGGGCGGGACCCATCCGCAGCGTGTAATGCGCGAACTGGAATCGCTAGGCCTCTGACAATCGGGTCAACAACTCTGCTTGCTTCCTCAGGGTCTGCCGGACACGGGGAATTGAACGGACGCCAACCTATCGCGCCCTCGTCTATTCTCACCTAAAAGGCGCTGATGTTGGCTTCCACGGAGGGTACCGGCATCGTCGTTACCTCACGCGGGATATAGCGAATCCGGTCAGTGCGTGCGGAGAAAAAAAGGCTCTTGGCAAGCGGATGCGCTTGCAGTAGGGATCATCTGTCGCATCAGACTCAGGCGACCGCAGGAGCCGAGATTGAAGAATAAGCCACTATTGTCCGGAATATTGGCGCTTCTAATGGCTGCACCCAGCGCTTGGGCGGTGTCGCTTACGCTTGGCGGGGACGGCCCAGAAGGCGCAGCCGTCCGCTCTGATGCTACCGGCGCTCTCTATGGCAGCACCGTCGAAGGCAAGGCGGTGCGGCTGACTGAGATTAACGCAGAGGCGCCCGGCGGCGGCATCTTCACTGAGATTGGAGTCCCTTCCATAACCCCGGATGGACGGGTGCTGTTCGGGGCCGAAGTCACCGACAAGGATGGCCATACCCACTGGGACATATTCGTGGGTTATCCCAACGCCGCATCAGACGCCCGGGTCGCACGAGCGCTGCTGATCAAGAATGAGAACAAAGGATGCTCCGCCAAGCTCAAGGGCGATCCTTACCCGGCCGGCAACGAAGACGGCGCGTTCACCTTCACGGCGCCCGAGGCCTCCGGTCATGACGCGATATTCTTTTTTGCGAAGGGCGAGCTGAGTTGCATCGCACGGGTCGGCGATCAGACCACCAATGGCCATCTGCTGTCCGTGATGGGCTTCGGCACCGCCCAGATGGGCGCCAACGGCCAGGTCGTGTTCAATGGATGGCTAAAGGGGGACCGTCAGGCGGTCCTGATCGGATTGGCCGGCGGCGCAGCGACGGAGCTGGCGGTCGAGGGCGAATTGGGTCCCAATCGCACCCGCTATCAGCGGCCGTTCGGCTTGCCAGCCGCGTTAGCTTCGGCCGAGGGCACCATCGTGGCCTTCACCGCGAAGACCCCCTCTGGAAGCGCGCTGTTCCTGTATCGGGGCGGTTCGATGGCGCGCGTGCTGCCGTCAGGCACTCTTACGCCGCTGGGACCGGTCTCCTACCTCTCGTCTGGCCGCCCGGGGCTGAAGGCTGACGGCACGACCGCGGTATTGGCCGGATGCGCCCGCGTGCCCGCAATTTTGCGACTGATACACGGACGGCTCGACCTGTCGCTACATCGAGGGCAGATGACGCCGTTCGGAACAGCCATCGTGTCGCTGGGTGATCCTTCGTTGACCGAGTCGGGATCGATGTACATCGGCGCGATCGACTCGATCGACCAAGAGAAGCTCTATGTCCTGGGCAACGACGACTCGTTCTTCGAAGTCGGCAGCTCGCCAATTTACAACATCGCGTTCGGCGACGCACCCGCGTCGCATACCATTTTCACCGGCACGCTCGCGGTCAATCAGCACGGCGATTTCGCCTATCTCGGCGGCAAGTAACGCTCGCCGCCGCATCACGGTCCGGCTAACATAGATCTGCGCGCGACACTCCCAACCGGGGTCGGCGCGCCGGTCGGACTTGAACAAGGAACAACGATGGCATCGCATGACAAATTCCTGAGACTGACGCCAGAACTCTACAAATACGTACTTGACCACGGCCACAACGGCGACCCGATCCGCGCGGAGTTAGCTGAAGAAACCGCGAAGCTCGGAATGATCAGCGTGATGCAGATCGCGCCCGAGCAAGGCACGTTGATGGGCATCCTCGCGGCGGCGATCGGCGCGCGCTCCGCGGTCGAGGTCGGAACCTTCACAGGATACAGCGCGCTATGCGTCGCGCGCGCGCTGCCCGCTGACGGTCGATTGCTGTGCTGCGACGTCAACGCCGAATGGACCAGCATCGGACGCCGCTACTGGGAGAAGGCCGGGGTTGCAAACAAGATCACGGTTAAGCTCGGCCCCGCGATCGATACCCTGCGAGCGCTGCCCGAGTCGGCGACATTCGACTTCGCCTTCATCGACGCTGACAAGTCGAACTACCGCCACTACTACGAGGAGATCCTGCGCCGGTCGCGCAAGGGTGGACTCATCCTGATCGACAACGTGCTCTGGAACGGCGCAGTGGTCGATGCCTCGAACGTCACTGACGATACTCGCGCCATCCGCGGGCTCAACGATTTCATCGCGCGCGACACGCGCGTGGAAGCGGTGATGATCCCGATCGCCGACGGCATCACGATCGTTCGCAAGCAGTAGCGCGTTGCCATTCGCCACCGCTTTGTCGTCGCGACCCCTGATCGTTGACATACGTTCTTGACGTACTACGCATACAGCGTATAGTTGCCTCGCGCCGTGGATGCCGCAGGATAATCTCAGCGCGGCGCGCCAACGGGAGAGAACGCGATGCCTATCGTCAGGCGTTCGACAGAAGAGATTCGTAAACGCGGCGGAAGAGTCGATTGGAAGCGCGTTCGCGCGAGCGGCGATCGGGAAATCGCGGCCCAGATTGCTTCGGACCCAGACACTGCGGGTGATGTGGCGCGTCTGAAGGGCGCGCGGCGCGTGTACAATCCTCCGGTCCCCAACGTGAGAGACATCCGGCTGAAGCTCGGCCTTTCACAGGCCGCTTTCGCCCGCCGGTTCGGCTTCAGCGTGCGCACAGTCCAACAATGGGAACAGAAACGGTCGGTCCCAGATCGGCCGGCGCGGATTCTGCTGAGAGTCATCGAAGAATCCCCCCGTACCGTCGACAAGGCGCTCGCAAGCTGAAACGACAATTGAGCCCGTCCGGTTTTGCCGAAGGCAATAGCGGGCTAGACTTGGCTATTGCCGATCGCCCTTGAGCGAGCAGTTACGGATCAGAGATGGACGAGCGCTACGAACCGAAGCAGATCGAGCCCAAGTGGCAGGCGGAGTGGGACCGCGAGGAACTCTACCTGACTCGAGAGGAACGCGACCGCCCGAAATTCTACCTGCTCGAGATGTTCCCCTACCCCTCCGGCGAAGGGCTGTCGGTGGGCCATCTGCACAACTACGTGCCATGCGACGTGATCGGCCGCTTCAAACGCATGCAAGGATACAGCGTCCTGCACGCGATGGGCTGGGACGCCTTCGGGCTGCCGGCCGAGAATGACGCGATCCTCAAGCGGCTGCATCCGCGCGAAACCGTCCCGCGCTACGCCGCCAATTACAAGCGCCAATTGAAGCTGGTCGGATGCGCCTACGACTGGACGCGAGAGATCGACTCCTCGACCCCCGAATACTATCGCTGGACGCAATGGTTCTTCATCCTGCTCTTCAAGCGTGGGCTGGCGTACCGCGCGATAGGCTCGCAGTGGTGGTGCGACAAATGCCGCTCGGTCCTCGCCAACGAACAGGTCGTCGACGGCCGCTGCTGGCGCCATGGCGATACGCTCGTCACCAAGAAAGATCTCGAGCAGTGGTTTTTCAAGATCACTGACTACGCTGACCGGCTGCTCGCCGATCTCGCCGCGATCGATTGGCCCGAACGGATCAAGTTGATGCAGACCAATTGGATCGGCCGCTCGGAGGGCGCCGAATTGGGCTTTCCGGTCGTGGGCTTTCCAGACAGAGAAGTCCGCTTCTTCACCACCCGTCCCGACACGGTCTTCGGAGTTTCCTTCATGGTGTTGGCGCCCGAGCATCCACTGGTTGCCGAAATAACAGTGCAGTCGCAGCGCGCCGCGGTCGATCGCTACGTCAATGAGGCGCGCCGCCAGAGCGATATTGAGCGGATGTCGACGGTCAAAGAAAAGACCGGTGTCGCGACCGGCGCTTACGCGCACAATGTTTTTACTAATCGCGACATCCCGATCTGGATCGCCGACTACGTCCTGATGGGTTACGGCACCGGCGCCATCATGGGAGCGCCGGGGCAGGATCAGCGCGACTTCGAGTTCGCTTCCAAGTATGGGCTCGAGATTCCGCGCGTCACGACGCCAGCGGACGGCAGCGCGCCACCCGCTGATCGCGCATTCACCGAGCCGGGAGTTGCGATCAACTCGGGATTCCTCGACCGGATGGCGACCGCCGACGCGATTCGCGCAGTGTGCAAGTTCGCTGAGGAGAAGGAGCTCGGGCGAGCGACCGTCAGCTACCGCATGCGCGATTGGCTGATCTCGCGCCAGCGCTACTGGGGATGCCCGATTCCGATCGTCTACTGCGAGCGCGAATGCGGGATCGTGCCCGTACCGGAGGATCGGCTGCCTGTGCTCCTGCCCGACATCAAGGACTACCAGCCATCGGGCACCGGCCGCTCGCCGCTCGCCAATATCTCCGAGTTCGTCAATACGACCTGTCCCAAATGCGGCGGACCAGCGCGGCGCGAAACCGACACGATGGACGGATTTGCCTGCTCGTCATGGTACTTCCTGCGGTTTGCATCGCCCCACTTTAACAAGGGGGCGTTCGAGCCCGCGGCAGCTGATTACTGGTTGCCGGTCGATCTCTACGTCGGCGGCGCCGAGCATGCCGTGATGCATCTGCTGTATGCGCGGATGTGGACCAAGGTGATGTTCGATGCGGGTTTGATCAAGTTCAACGAACCGTTCCCGCGTCTGCGCAACCAGGGACTGATTCTCGCCGCCGACGGCTCCAAGATGTCCAAGAGCAAGGGCAACGTCGTCACGCCGGATGCGATGGTCGAGAAGTACGGCGCCGACGCGCTGCGCCTGTGGGAAGTCTTCATGGGCCCGTTCGAGGAAACGACCAACTGGAATGAAGACGGCGTGGTCGGCACCGCCCGTTTTCTCGGGCGCGTATGGGCTATGATCCGCCGCTTCGTCGAAGTCGGATGCCCCGCCGGCGCGCCATCTGCCGATACGCTGCGCTGGATTCACAAGACGACCCGCACCGTCACCGATCACATCGAGCGGCTGCGCTTCAACACCGCCCTCGCGGCTCTGATGGAGGAGTTGAACTATCTGGCGAGGCTCAAGCCCGGGGAAATCGGCCGCTTCGCGATCGAGACCTACGTGCTGATGCTGGCGCCGATGGCGCCCCATATCGCCGAGGAGTTCTGGCGCGCGCTCGGCCATGAGCGCTCGGTCCATCTGGAATCGTGGCCGAAGTTCGATCCCGTGCTGGCCCGCGACGAAGTCGTAACAGTGGTCGTACAGGTCAACGGCAAGCTGAGGGACAAGCTCGAAGTCGCAGTTGGAACATCCGAGGATGAGATCCGTGCGCTCGCGCTCAAGAGCGACGCCGTGATACGCCATCTCGATGGCAAGCCGCCGAGGAAGATCATCTATGTTCCGCAGAAGCTCCTGAGCATCGTGGTGTGACCGCGTTATCTAGCCGAGGCGCTCCTCCCCGAAGCGTATGTGCTAAATTGTTGGTAAGGACTAAGGCAGCGGTGCACCGAGCGCTAGCTGGGACGGTGTTTCCATGATCAGGAAGATAGGTGTCCGCAATTTCCTGAGCCTGAAGAAAGTCGATCTCGAATTGGGTCTACGAAATGTATTTGTCGGTCCAAATATGTCCGGCAAGAGCAACCTTATCGATTGTCTGAAGTTTCTCGCGACTGTATCTACTCCGGGTCTTGGTATAGCGAAGGCTATGCTGGACAGGGGAGGCTTCCAGGAGGTTATCTGGAAAGGCGGGAGCGATTCACGGTTCAAGATCAGCTTGGTCGTGGATATCCCGACCAAAGAAAGCAAGCACCCCACCTCCTACGACTACAACATCTCCATCCTAGGCGGAGCGACCAATCAGTATTCTATCGAGAGTGAGGAGCTTTACTCTTTCGATGGCGACCAGCGGCGAACCATACTGCAATTGAGCGACTCGAAGGGTCAGTTCGATAACGGCAGTGGACCGGCTCGGGCCCAACTGCCTACGGACCACTCGGCGCTCGAATGGATGCATGCTCCCGGGCACCCAGGGCAATTGTTCGTCGACTTCGTCTCCAGCTGGCGCTTTTACGCGCTACTTCCCTCACTCATGAGGAAGAGCAACCCTCCCGGTCTCGACAAGTTTCTCATGGAGCACGGAGATAATTTCTCGACCTGGCTGCTAAACCTCCAGACAAACAGCGTGGAATTTCGGCAGTTCAAGCAGGCCGCCTTGGATGTCTTTCCGGACCTGACCGAGATTCTCATGCAGCCGACCCAGTTTGGAACGATGTCGATCAGCACCAGCGAGAAGCACTTGAAAGGCCCTGTGGGGATAGCTCACATGTCCGACGGCGAGCTGGTTTTTCTGGCTTTGTTATCTCTTATTTATGCCCCCCCCGAGCTAGGTGCTCGGGTTTACTGCATCGAAGAGCCTGAGAGCTATCTTCATCCGACGCTCCTCGAAACGCTCATCGAATTGTTGACGCAGCGACAGGCCGAGCTTGGCGACCATGCGGCTCAGATCATCGCGACGACTCATTCGCCTCTCCTGGTGGACAGGCTGAGCATCGAGGATCTGATCGTTGTCGAAAAAACTGACGGGCAAACGAAGTGCACACGTCCATCGTCCAACAAGCACCTGCGAGAACTGGTGTCTCGTAAGGATGCCGGGTTAGGTGATCTCTGGTACTCAGGCGCGCTGAATGACCTCGAATGAGGAGAATCGGGCTCGTCGTCGAGGGAGCTTACGACAAGGCTGTACTGCCTATCTTGGTGAGAAAACTGCGGCCTGTCGAAGTCTCCGCGCGCCAATGCAGGGGTCCGCTCAAGGGCAAGTTCCGAGGAATCTTGGACGAGTTTGAGCGAGCAGGCGGAGTCGACACGGCACTCGTCGTCTGCGATGCCGACGGCAACGCTCCGGTGCGACTCGAGGACGACATGAGGGCGTTGATTGCGGGGCGAAGCTACGCCTTCGCGCTTGGATTCATCGTAGTCGTACAGGCCCTCGAGGCCTGGCTCTTGGCAGACGAATCTGCCGTGAGGGCCGTCGCGGGAGTCGCTCGAAGAATCTCGAACCCGGAGCGGATCAGGGATCCAAAGTCTGAGATCAAACGCATTCTAGCCAAATGTGGAAAGCCGTACACGCCGAGGGTCGCTTGCGAGATTGCCAATCTAGCGCACGTGTCTGTGATGAAGAAGCGGTGTCCGAGTTTCGACCGTTTCCAAGCCTTCATTGTTTGAAGGCCATCTCCAAGTTCCGCAGAAGCTCCTGAGCATCGTGGTGTAGGCGAGCGCCGCACCATCGTCGTCATTCTGAGCGGAGCGAAGAGTCCCTAATATGGATACGGGATCCTTCGCTCCGCTCAGGATGACGAAGTGACGAATATGACCTTCTAGCGACGCATCTCCGGTCGGTGATGGCCCCAGGTGCTGGGGCTGTGATGCTTCTGCACGCGCCAGTTCGCATCGTCCACCTCGCGCCCACCCCATCCGTATTCGATTTCAAAGCCCGATGGAGTGCGCAGGTAGAACGACAGCATCTGATCGTTGGTATGGCGGCCGAGCGTGGCGGCGATTTCGATTCCCCGCTCCTGCACCAGATACATCGTCGCGCCCACGTCATCGATTGAACGGAGCTGCAACATGAAGTGATGAAGCCGCTTGGGCGCCGGCACCGGAATGAGCGCGAGGGAATGGTGGCGCGGATTGCAACGCAAGAAGGCCATCGTGATGGGTGTGCCGCCGCCGAAATTCATCTCGATCGTATCGCTCAATCGAAATCCGAGCGCCTCGCGATAGAAGCCGAGACTCTGCTCCAGATCCTTGACCGCGATCACGAGATGCCCGAGCCCCTGCTCGCCCGTAACAAAACCCGAGATCGGCCGCGGCGACTGAAACGGTTTTTCGTAGTGAACCGACGGACCGTAGAACGCCTCGCTCGCGATGCCGTTGGGATCGGAGAAGCGGACCAGTTCGGTGACGCGGCGCGCGCGGGCTTCCGCGGATGAGCCGGCGGCGACCGACGCGCCTGCTGCCCGCAGCCGATCGGCGACCTCGCGCAATGCGCGGGCGTCGGGCACTTCCCATCCGATGTAGGCCAGATCGTCGCTTGCATCCCGATGCAGCGCGAAACGGTACTCGTATTCATCCATTCGCAGGTGGAGCGTGCCGTCATCCGTCCTGCCCGCGCTTTGCAGTCCGAGTATCTCGGTGGCAAAGCGCTCCCACGCGTCGAGATCGCTCACGCCAAGGCCCAGATAGCCCAAACCTCTGATGCCGTTCATGAATCAATCTCCTGACGCCGCGCGATTTCGCCGCGGCAAAATGCCGTCACAAGTTGCGTCCGCCCGCAGGCTCGACGAAGCCGCGAATCCCGATTCCGCCCTCGCAGATAATGACTCCGCCGGTCGCGGTCGATGAGTTCTCCGGCGACGCGAGCAGTACATATGAGCCGGTGTAGTCGCGGGGCTCCGGCAGTTTGCCAAGCGGGATCCCACGTTCGGCCATCTCGCGCAGCGGAAGGGCGGCGATCGATTGCTCGCCCATCTTGAGCGATCGCGGACCGCGCAAGTCGGTCGGAATCGCACCCGGTGCGACGCCGTTGACGCGGATCTTTGGCGCGAGTTCGTACGCGAGCTGGCGAATCAACCCGACCACCGCGTGTTTGGAGGCCGTGTAGAGGGGGCCGCCTCCGCACGGATAGAAGCCCGCGTTGGAGACGGTGAATATGATGCATCCGCGGGTCTTGGCGAGTTCCTTGTACGCAGCCTTCGCGCCGAGCAGATAGCCCTTTACATTGACGCCGAAGAGTTCGTCAAAAGCCTCGCTGATGCGATCCTCGGGCAGGTCAGCCAGCGCGGTCGAGAAATCCCAGATGCCCGCATTTCCCACCAAGCAGTCGAGCCGGCCGAAACGCGCGATCGTGCCGGCCACCGCGCGTTGATTGTCGGCCAGGCTGGTCACGTCGCCGATGATGGCGGCAACATTGGCGCCCAGGCGCGCGGCAAGTTCTTCGCTTCGCTCGCGCGACCGATCGAGGATGGCGACGCGCGCGCCCTCCTCCAGAAACCGCTCGACGATGGCGCGACCCAGACCCGAGGCTCCTCCGGTGACCAATGCAATCTTGCCCTCAAGCCATCCCATGCCGGTGCTCCTTTTCAGCCGACCTCAACGAAAACTTCGCCGGCGTCGACTCGTACCAGATACGTGCGTACGGGATGCGCCGCCGGCGGCGAAAGCACCCTGCCGGTGCGCAGGCAGAAACGCGCGCCATGGAACGCGCATTCCACTGCTTCACCTTCGATGTAGGCCTCCGCGAGCGAGGCCTTAGCGTGCGGACAGGTGTCGTCGATGGCGAAGAATTCATCGCCGACGCGAAACACAGCGATCGGGTTCACCCCGTCGATCCTGACGGCGGACTGGTCGGCCAGTTCGTCCACCCGGCAAACCCTGATCGACGCCATCACGCGTTCGCCTAGAAAAAGAAGCTGAGGTTGCGCGCCAGCAATACCGTTTGATCCAGGATGATCGTGCGCTTCGCGATCTGAAAACCGCTGGCGTTGCTCGCGCGGCGCAACACGTCATGGCGCATCCCGATAAAGGTCTCCGTCTCGCGCTCCAGCCGCGATCGATGGAGCAAGTAGTAGCAATCAACCTCGTATTCGCTGTTCCCGCGATCGCGAATCACGACATTGCTGACGATGTGGCGGGTGCGTGACGGGGGATCCTCGGCCCATGCCATACCGGTGTTGAGCCGCCGGATGCGACGCGCGATCGATGGCTTGTCCTCGTCGAAAAAGGCGGCCTCGTCGGGACCGGAGAATTCGCGGTCGGACTCGCGGCGCAGGCGGTTGTAACGGGTCGGCATGAAATAGTGCAGATCGTCGGCGAGCAGCGCGTACCATTCCTCGAATCTGCGTTCATCGAGAATCCGCGACTCATGGTAAAGAAATTGCTCGATCTCCTGCTGCAACTCAGGCGTGACAGGTTGCATCACCGATGCCGTCCGCTGCGGCTTGGTCGCGGTATGCGCGCCCATTGGCTACGCCTCCCCCGAAATCATTTCGGCCCAGCGGGTGTAAAACCTGCGCGCAGCCATCTCGCCATACACGTTGTTGGTCAGACCGGGAAAGTCGGGGTCGTCAGTACGCTCGTGGCCAAGGCCCATCTGGATGTTGAGCGTTTGTCGGCGCGCCATGTAGCCGCGCAGCACTTTCTGGATTTCCAGCCAGTTCTCGCCATCGTCCTGTTCGAAGATGCCGCCGGCGCTAAACGTGCGCAGCACGCCGAGGCGAACCGCGTCCTTGACCTCGGGCGGCGCATCGCGATCGACCAGCCCCCAGGCCCAGACTTCGATCTCGCCGGGACCACGCGGATGCCACACGCGCAGGGTCTGAATACCGGGCAGGAATGAGAAAGTCGGAAAAACGGTCATGTGGCCGCCGAAAGTATTCGATCCCCGCGTGTCGCCAAGGCGGCTGACCGCTTCCTTGAGATGGGGGCCCTGATACCACGCGGCGGCTACCGGGCCATGAAAATTCTGGAGTCCATCATCGCGAAGCTCGGTGAAAAAGCCGGTGCCGTGCCCGCCGCGGTCGCCGAACTGGCGCCCGATGGTTGGCAACCGGCCCATGGCCGGATCGACGCCCTCCGGCAGCTGCGCGATCAGCGCGGAGAGATGGGCGTAATCGGCGTGGTACATGTCGGAGCAGAACTGCTCGGCGGCGAACTTCCAGTTGCATTGGAGTACCCATCGATGCAGCCCGCCGATCACTTCAGTACCGGCCGCCGTCCGATCGAAGTACCCCTCCATGTACCACAGCATGTCGCCCAGATAATCGCGGAAGCTCGGCGCGTTGGCGTCCCAGTGGCCGAAAATCAGGCCATGAAAGTTCTCGATGCGCGGCACTTGCAGCGGACCCCATTGGCTCTTGTTGAGTTCGTTGCGATAGCCGTCCTCTTCGTGAGGCACCGATACCAGATTACCCCCGATGTCGTAGCTCCATCCGTGATACGAGCAGGTAAACGCACGCGCGTTGCCGCAATCCGCGCGGCAGATGCGCATCCCGCGATGACGGCATTGATTGAGAAACGCACGAATCGATCCGTCCTTCTGCCGAACGACGAGGACCGGATCTTCAGCCATGTAGGTCGCGAAGAAATCGCCCGCACGCGGGAGCTGGCTCTCGTGGCACAGGTAGAGCCAGGAGCGCGCGAAGACTCGCTCGAGTTCGAGCTCGTAGATTTCCCGATCATGATAGATGCGCGGACTGAGGCGGCCGCTCTTTTCGTCCACCAGCGCCCGCAGCTCATCGCGCGCCATCGGGCTTCGGCCATTCGACGTCAGATCGGTCTTCATCTCAGTCCTCCGTTGGGCCGGGTGAGTGCGCGCCCTGGACCAAATGTGTCGCGATCTCCACTGGTCCCTTTATCGCGATATAGTAGATGTTAGCATCAACCGCCAATCGATCCTCCGATCGATTGAACGAACAACCGACCAGGGGAAACGCCTCATATGAATCTTGGACTAGATGGAAGGAATGCGCTGATCCTTGGAGGCAGCAAGGGCATCGGGCGCGGCGTGGCCGATGCGCTCGCGGCTGAAGGCGTTGCCGTAGCCCTGATAGCGCGGTCTCGGGAGCCGCTCGATCGGGCGGTGTCTGAAATCAAAGCGCGGGGCGCGCGCGCGGTCGGCATTGCAGCCGACCTGGCGAGTTGGACGACGGTTGAAACCGCCGTGAAATCCGCACGCGAACAGCTCGGCCCCATCGACATCCTGCTCAACAACTCCGGCGGACCGCCGCCCTCGGGAGCCGTCGGCGTCGCGCCCGAGGTCTGGGAAGCTCAGTTTCGCACCATGGTTCTGTCGCTGTTCCGCGTAACGGAAATGGTGCTGCCTGAGATGCGGGCGAGGAAATGGGGCCGCATCCTGAACGTGGCCTCCTACAGCGTCATCGAGCCGATTCCGACCATCGGGATTTCGAATGCCCTTCGCGGCGCCGTGGTGGGATGGGCCAAGACATTGGCCAACGAGACGGCACGCGACGGGATCACGGTAAACACGCTGCTCCCGGGCGTGATTGCGACCGACCGCATGGTGCAGCTCAACCGCATGCATGCCGAGCGCCAGAACATTTCCCTCGAGGAAGCGATCAAGCGGGGCAGCGCAACGATTCCGGTGGGCCGCTTCGGTACGCCCGATGAATTCGGGGCGGTGGCGGCCTTTCTCGCAAGCCCGCTTGCCGCCTACGTTACCGGATCCATGATTCGGATTGACGGCGGGCTGGTTCGGTCGATCTGAGTTGGTCCGCATAGCCGGCGTGATTCGCGCCTGAGAATTCATCATGAAAGATCATCGACGTTACTGGGCTTTGCTCTCGCCGCTACCCGCGCCCGCGATCTCGCAGATCATGCAGGACGCCGAGGCGACCGGCCTCGAAGGTATCTGGTCGCCTCAACTCTACGGCCCGCCATTTCTTCCGCTAGCCGCGGCGTCAATGGCGAGCAAGCGCCTCAAGCTCGGCACCGGCGTCGCGCTCGCGTTCACGCGCAGCCCGCTTGAAACAGCGCTGAGCGCGATCGATCTCGATACCATCAGCTCCGGCCGCGCCGTACTCGGCCTGGGCACGAGCCTGCGATGGTGGAACGAAGACTGGCACGGCGTGACCTACGGAAAACCGCTGGCTCATCTGCGCGAAGTCGTGCGGATGGTGCGCGAAATCATTGCCGGCGCGCATAGCGGCAAGCTGGACCGAATCGAGGGCGAATATCACAAGCTCAACCTCGCGTCATTCAAAACCATCAGCAAGCCGGTGCGCGATCGAATTCCGATCTACCTTCCGGCGGTGTTCGAGAGCGCCGTGCGGCTGGCAGGCGAGATCGGCGACGGCCTGGTCGGGCATCCGATCTGGTCGGCGCGCTGGATCGCGAACGAAGTCAGGATCAACCTCGATACGGCGCTCGCGAAGGCCCGTCGCAAGCGCGCGGATTTCGACCTCAACATCTGGGCGTGGGTCGCAATCGATCCTGACCGCCGAAAGGCGATCGACGACGCGCGTGGCACGGTGGCGTTCTACTCGAGCTTCGCGCAATACGACAAGTTCTTCGCGGCGCATGGCTTCGCGAAAGAGGCGCGCGCAGCATCCGAAGCCGCGGGCCGCAACGACAGCAGCGCGATGATTCGCGCCATCCCCGACGAGATGGTCACCACCTTCGCGATCGCCGGCGCGCCCGATGAGGTTCGCCAGCGTGTCGAGGATCTCTGGCGCACGGCCGACTCGCTGACGCTGGCCGCACCTTTTTACTTTCTCCCAGCGACGCGAGTGGCCGCGTATCAGAATGCGATCGCCGAGACCTTCTACGGCTAGCCGCGCGCTTGATGCGCCGTCCGCTGTCGTGCGATTGTGCGGCATCGCATCGCGAAGCGGATGGGCCGGCAGCGAATCTGAAGTAATGCATTAGATCAGGGAGCCGCACACATGGCAGAGGAAATCCTCAAGGTTACCCGTCATCCGAACACCGTCGTGCTGACGCTCAATCGCCCCGAGAAGCGCAACGCGCTCAACCAACCGCTGATCGACGCGATCGATCGGGCGCTGGAGCCGATCGAGAAAGACAAGGAGATCCGCGCCGTCGTGCTGCGCGGCGAGGGCCGCGGCTTCTGCGCCGGCATCGACTTGGTCGAAGTGAACGAAGAAGCTGCCGGCCACAATCCGCGCAGCCTCGAGAGCGTCTTCCACCGCCTCGAAAAGCTGTCAGTTCCGACCATCGCCGCGATTCAAGGTCCGGCGCTCGCCGGCGGACTCGAACTCGCGCTGCATTGCGATTTGCGCATCGCGAGCGAAGATGCGCGGCTGGGCATGACGGTGGCCCGCGTCGGGCTGCTGGTCCCTTACGATTTCATCCGCAAGCTGATCGAGGTTTGCGGCTCGGCCAACACCGCGATGATTCTCTACACGGGCGATCAGTTCGATGCGCGCCGCAGCTTACAGATGGGGCTGGTCCACGAGGTCGTCGCCAACGGCAAGCTCGACGAGGCCGCGATGGCGCTGGCCGACAAGGTCGCGGCGTGCGCGCCGCTGTCGCTGCGCGCGATGAAGGCGTCGTTGCGGCGCAGCATGAGCCTGTCCTTCGATGCCGAGCACAAGGACATCCTGGAGATGGGCCGCGCGGTGCGCGCCAGCAAGGACGCGAAGGAAGGCGTGCGCGCATTCGTGGAAAAGCGCAAGCCGGTCTGGCGCGCCGAGTAACCGGGGTTTGCCCGGTCACGTGGTCCGCAACTCCCGGCGATCCGCATCCAAGCTGCGCGAAATTATGGTTCTCAACCCGGTGGCAGTGTCGATGGCGCGCGATCTCCTGAGCTCAGGCGGCATCGAGTGCTTCGTCTTCGACGAGCATGCATGCCGGGTTGTTCCCGGTGCCGTGCCGATACGGCTAATGGTACACGCTGCCGACTACGACGAGGCGCTTGAGGCGCTCAAGCGGCTCGGCTTCAGCAAGTGAGTGCCTAGAACTTCTCTTTGAACGGGCGCACGTCAAGTTCGTGCGTCCATGCGCTGCGATCCTGATGAGCCAGATGCCAGTAGTTCTCGGCGATCGCCGAGGGCTTGAGCATGTCCTCGTCTTTGATCTGCGGGAAGCGCTGGCGGATGAACGGCATGTCGATCGCGCCATCGACGTTGATATACGCGACGTGGATGCCCTGCGGGCCGAGGTCACGCGCCATCACCTGCGCCAGCCCACGCAATGCGAACTTCGCCGGGCCAAACGCCGCCGAGGTCGGGAAAGGCTTGACGCCCGCAGTCGCGCCGGTGAACAGGATGGTGCCGCTGCCCTTCGCCAGCATGTCCGGAACAACCTCCTGCGCGCATAGGAACGCCGCGAAGGTCGCGACCCGCCAAGTGTTCTCGAAGGTGCTCGGCTTGGTGTCCATCAGCTTGCCGAACGGGCGCATCGCAGCGTTGTACAGCAGCGCATCGATGGTACCGGCCTCGCGGCGGATGCGCTCGAATGCCGCGGTGATCTGCTCAGCGACCGCGACATCTGCCGCAACCTGAAGCGCGGTGCCGCCCGCCTTGCGGATCTCTTCGGCGAGCGAGTCCAGATAGTCCTGCTTGCGCGCGATCAGCGCAACCGTGTAGCCCTGCGCGAAGCGGCGCGCGAGCGCCGCGCCGAGGCCAGGACCTACACCGACGACTACAGCTATCGGCAGTTGCTTTGCTTCAGCCATTTCGCGTTCCCTCCCGCGGCATTTTGCTCGCGCTGCTGCTAGACCAGCGCCTCTTCCACCCACTTCAAACGGTCGTTGCCCCAGAACATCTCGTCGCCGACGAAGAAGGTCGGTGCGCCGAAGGCGCCGCGCTTGACCGCTTCTTCGGTGTTCGCGCGCAACTGATCCTTGATCGCGGGCTCGTCAGTCGCAGCGAGGATGCGCTCGGCGTCGAGGCCGGCTCCAGCAATCACTTCTTGCATCACGTTCGCATCGCCGAGGTTCAAGCCGCGCGCCCAGAATGCCGGAAAGATCGCGCGATGGTAGCTCTCGAAACTGCCATTGTTCTGCGCCGCGATCGCCCCGCGCATCAGGCGCGTCGTATTGATCGGGAAGTTCGGGTTGAGCGCGAACGGTACGCCATAGTGCCGGGACCAGCGGGCCAGCTCGACACCCATATAGCGCCCTTTGGCGGGGATCGATACCGGCGAGGCGTTACCGGTCTCCTTGAAGATTGCGCCCAGCAGGATCGGCTTGTAGATGATCGCGGCGCCGGTGCGCGCGGCAAGCGCCGGCAGTTGCGTGTCGGCGAGATAGCTGAACGGACTTCCGTAGTCGAAGTAGAACTCGATCGAGCTGGCCATTGGGACTCCTTCGCTTGCGACCCTGCTTCGTATACACCATTTCCAGATCATACGAAACCGAAATATACGGTTTCGCTGATTCTCGGAGGCGGGCAACCGGACCGCAAGCGCGGCGCCAGCGCCCTGTTCTTCGCCGATCTGCGACGGTTCTCATCGCGCCACGCTTTTCCCGCAATGCGCCCCTGTGCTACATCATTGAACGGGGATACTCGGGGGGATCGGCAGCGCGGAATTACGCAGCCGATCCAAAGGCAAACCTGTCTTGGCAGACAAAGTTCGAGGCCGCTGCGGGAGCGCCCGCCAGCCGCTGATCGCCTGCAACCTGGTGGCAAACGCCCACCGCCAGATCGGCCAGCGCTACGCTGCCGAACTGCGCTCGCTCAGCCTTTCGTTCGCGCAGATGCAGGTGCTCAATGCGCTGGAGCGCAGCGACGGACAAAATCCCGGCGCGCTGACCGAAGCCCTCGCCGCCCGCGGTTCATCGATGACCGACCTGCTGGACCAGCTCGAAACGCAGGGATTGATCGAACGCCGCGCCGACCCCGACGATCGCCGCGCGCTGCGTGTTTATCTCACCGCGGCCGGCCGCAGGCGCCAGCGCGAGGCCACGCGGATCGTCGAGAAGTTCAACGGCGAGCTGTCCCGGCGGCTGACCAAGGATGAGATCCGCGCTTTTCTCAAAGTGATGCACGAGATTCGCGACCTGACCACGGCCTCCGGCTTCGAGCCCTAGCCAGCGCGATCCGCCCAAAACGACGATCGCTTCGCCTCAGCGCCGCGACAGCATCCGGCGGATCGCCGCTACGTTCTCGAGCAGAGTGTTGGGCAGATTCAGCGTCCCCGCGACATTGGAGTACGGGTATAGCCGAGCATTGACGTGCGCGTGGAGCGGCAGCCCGTCGCCTTGATGAATCTCGTAGTCCAGCGGCAGCGGACCCAGCACTCTCAGCACGCGATGGAGCAAGCTCGCGAACGCAGCCAACTGCTCATCATCGAGCTCGCCGATCAGCCCGCAGAACTCGGGCATCACGATGTCGTAGCTGCGCGGGAAAGCACCGATCGGGCTGGCATAACTGATCGCGCCGTCGCGGCGCTCGATCATCAACCCCAGTTCCTCCATCAGCGCCGCGAGATCGTGCCAAAGTCCCGGATTTTCGCGCTGGGCCGCGGATTCCGCCGCGATCACGGGCAAGGCGACCGGCGCTCCGATAATTTGTTGATGGACGTGTGGCTGAGAGGCGCCCGATTCGCGCCCCTGATTCTTGCGCACCACGACCGATCGCACGGCCGGATTGCGCAACGATTGGCGCGTGATCGCGGCGTCGGCGGCGAGCAGCTTCAAAAAATGTCGTTCGCTCAGCGCGCCGGTGAATAGCAAATCGTGATGCGATCGCGGGCGGTCGAGAAAATGGCGCGGATCTTCGACCACTACGTACGACTCGTTGCGGCCGCCGGTCAGCTCTTCGGGCACGCGCGGAAAGAGATTATTGAAGGCTCTAATCACCCACGGCGCGTCCGACTGGCCGGGGCTGCCATCCGATCCGTCGACCTCGCCGGGCTCCATCCGCATGATTTCGGGAGGTGAACGCTCCTCGTTGCCCGGGCAGAATGGACACGCTGCGCGCGCGAGCTGGATCTCTTCGGCGTCCATGATGCGGGCGGGCGCTTCGGGCGAATCGGCGGTTTCGCGTGCGCCGAGCGTGAACGCGAAGCTCTTGGCGCGCACGTCGACCACGTACGAGATGACGCCGGTGAAGGGGTTGCGGATCCAGCGCAGGTTGCCGTCGCGGATTTCGTAGTCAAGCGGCATGAGTCAACTTAACTAACCATCCGACAGATGCGGTTTCAACGCGAAGTTCGCGCTCTCGAAATCAGATCGCTGCAAACTCACCAAGTCCCAGTTTTCGACCTTTGCGGCGCAGCGTGGAGTCGAAGGTCGCGAACTTGCTTTCGCGTCCGGCCGACGAAACGTGCAGGCTGTCGGCAAAGTCGATGCCCCTGGCGTACCATTCGATGGCTTGCGTCACCGCTGCCTCATCCTCGATTTCAACGTTCGAGATGCCTACCAGGCCTCGCAACGCCAAGAGTATCTCCGCACGCCTGATCGCGTATGCGCCGCGGAGCACCCACTCGAGTTCGAGCAGCACCGTCTTGGGAATGAAGACCCGTTCCTGTGCGCGAAGATATGCTGTAGCCCGCGCGGCCTGAGCGTGGTCGTCGTTGGTCACGACGCGAACCAGGACGTTGGTGTCGACGGCCGTCATTTGCGCGCGCGCGCCGCCTTCTCTATCGCAAGATCCATCTCCTCGAGGCTCTTGCGTCTGCCACGGTAGGCAACGCAGCCAAGTAGAGCTTCCCAGCTGCCTGCCATTGCATTCCTTTTCGGCTTGAGCACGACAGCTTCTTCGCTATCCTGGATAATAAATTCGGTACCCGGTCTCCATCGATGCGCCGTCCGCAGCGATTTGGGCAGGACGACCTGTCCCTTGGTTGATAGCTTGGTGCTGTGATGCATGAGTAAGATTTGTGGTAAGACTATGGCACGCTTGAGACCGGCTGCAAAGCCTCGTACCAGCGGGGACCCATCGCCTCGGGACTCGAGAAAGGCCCCTAAACGTCATGGCGCGCGCCATCTTGCAGTTCATTCGTCTGTTGCTTCGGAGACCTATCCCATTTCGGTCCTGCTTGGACCGGCTTGGGCGGTCAGGTAGAGTCATGCGCTGGTTCCAGCGCGCGGGTGACATGATTGTTCCCTTGATCGCATCGCACTACTGCCAAGGCTCGGCTCACCGACAGTGACGCCCTTCAAGAAGTATCTGTTCACGCCGGGACCTACTCCCGTAGCGCCCGAAGTGCTGCTCGAGATGTCGCGGCCAATCATTCACCATCGCACGCCCGCCTTCAGCGCCGCGCTTGATCAAGTACGCGATCGGCTAAAGCCGCTGCTCGGCACGCGCGAAGAGGTGATCGTCCTGGCTTCTTCGGGCACCGGCGCGATGGAAGCCGCGGTAACCAATCTGCTCGCGCCGGGCGATGGCGCGATCTACGTCAACGGCGGCAAGTTCGGCGAGCGATGGGGCAAGATCCTCGCCGCCCACGGGATGACCGGCCATGAGGTGCGCGTCGAATGGGGCCGCGCGGTCCGCGCCGAACAGATCGAGAGCGCACTCAAGGCCTGGCCGCAGGCACGCGCCGTGATGGTGCAGGCGAGCGAGACCTCGACCGGCGGGCTTCATCCGGTCGATGAGATCGGCGGATTGACGCGCAATCGTGACGTGATGCTGATCGTGGACGGCATCACATCAGTCGGCGTGTTCGAACAGAAGATGGACGCATGGGGCATCGATGCGCTCATAACCGGCAGCCAGAAGGCGCTGATGCTGCCGCCGGGGCTGGGCGTGATCGCCCTTTCGCGCCGGGCCTGGGAGCGCGTCGCGAAAACGCGTGCGCCGCGCTTTTACTTCGACCTCACGCGCGAGCTCAAAGCGCAGCGCGATGAGCATACCACCGCGTGGACGCCGGCGATCTCGCTCATCCTGGGACTCAACAAATCACTGGAACTGCTGTATGCGGAAGGGCTGCCCGCGGTTTTCGCCCGCCATCGCCTGATGGCCGAGGCGACGCGCGCGGGCGCGGCCGCGCTGGGGCTCAGGATCCTCGCCGAAGGCAACCCGGCGCCCGGCATCACCGGCATCCTCACCCCAGATGGCATTGACGGATCGAAAATCGTCGGCCACATGCGCGACGTGCTCGGGGTCACAGTGCAGGGGGGGCAGGATCAGATGCAGGGCAAGCTGGTGCGAATCGGCCACATGGGGTACATGGGACCGCTCGACATGGTCGTGGCGATGAGCGCGTTCGAACTGGCGCTCAGGACGGCCGGACACGCCTTCAAACTGGGCACAGGGATCGCCGCAGTACAGGAGAGAATCGCGCGCGACGTCTGACGCGCAACCCGCATGAAGAAGAGCTTCCGCGTTCTGTTGAGCGATTCGCTGGCGCAGCAGGGACTCGAGGTGCTGCGGCACCATCCCGAACTTCAGGTTGACCTCAAGCCGGGAATCAAACCCGACGATCTCGCCGCGGCGATCGGCGATTACGACGCGCTGATCATTCGCAGCGGCACGCGGATAACGCGCGAGATCATCGATCGCGCCGACCGTCTCAAGGTGATCGGGCGGGCCGGAGTGGGGGTCGACAACGTCGACGTCCAGGCCGCTACGCGCCGCGGCATCGTGGTGATGAACAGCCCGCTGGGCAACAGCGTCACGACCGCCGAGCATGCGATCTCGATGATGATGGCGCTGGCGCGCCTGATTCCGGCCGCCGACCGTTCGGTGCACGAGGGCAAATGGGAACGCGGCAAGTTCATCGGCATCGAGGTCTGCAACAAAACGCTTGGCGTGATCGGGCTCGGCAATATCGGGCGCATCGTCGCCGATCGCGCAATCGGGCTGAAGATGAAGGTGGTCGGCTTTGACCCGATCCTGACTCCCGATGCGGCAGCGCGGCTGGGAATCGAACTCGTGGGCCTCGAAGAGTTATACCGCCGAGCGGACTTCATCACGGTCCACACACCGCTCACCGCCGACACCCGCGGACTCATCGGTACGGCCGCCTTCGACAAGATGAAGAAGGGCGTGCGCGTCATAAATTGCGCGCGAGGCGGAATCGTTGACGAGGCGGCGCTGGCCGCCGCACTCAAGAGCGGCAAAGTCGCCGGTGCGGCGCTCGACGTGTTCGTCGAAGAACCGCCGCCCAAGGATCATCCCCTGCTCGCGATGCCGGGCGTGATCGCGACGCCGCATCTCGGCGCCGCAACCGATGAAGCGCAAGTCCAGGTCGCGGTCGATATCGCGCAGCAGGTCGCCGATTTCCTGCTCGAAGGCGCGATTCGCTACGCGGTTAACATACCGGCGCTGTCGCCCAAGGAACTGGAGAAGCTCGGGCCGCATCTTTCACTCGCTGAGAAGCTTGGCCGCCTGCTCGCCCAGCTGATCGACTCAGCGCCGAGCCAGGTCACGGTATCGCTGGGCGGCGAGGCCGCGGGGCTAAACGCCGAGCCGCTGACAGCGGCCGTCCTCAAGGGACTACTGAGCTCCTTCCTGGAGCAGGAGCTCAACTATGTCAATGCGCCGTTCATCGCGCGCGAACGCGGCATCCGCGTAATCGAGAGCCGCTCACGCGAGGTCACCGACTACGTCAACACCATCACGATCACGGCGCAGAATGCTGGCAACACGCACGAAGTCGCCGGCGCGGTGATCGGCAACCGTGCGCTGCGCCTGATCCGGATCGACGGTTTCCGCGTCGAGGCGGTTCCCGAGGGATACTTCCTGATGCTGCACAATCGCGACGTGCCCGGCGTAGTCGGCGCGGTCGGAACGATGCTGGGGCAGGAGGGAATCAACATCGGCGGCCTGGAACTCGGGCGCGATCGCGTCGGCGGGATGGCGCTGAGCCTGGTTGAAGTGGACGAGCCGGTGCCGCCGGCGGTGATCGAGAAGCTCAAGACCCTGCCCGCGATTGTTTCCGCGTCCCTGCTCAAGCTCTAGACGGACGAAACATGCCTGCAAGAAAGGGTTCGAGGCCGGGGTGTGCGCGCGCGATCGGCGGCGGCACACGTCGGTCCCCGGGTGCAATCAGATGAAGACAGTGGCAGTCGTCGGAACGCAATGGGGCGACGAGGGCAAAGGCAAGATCGTGGACCTGCTGTCCGCGAACGCGGACGTCGTGGTCCGCTTCCAAGGCGGCAATAACGCCGCGCATACGGTGGTCGCCAACGGCCGCAAGTATATTCTGCGCCAGGTGCCGGCCGGCGCCCTGCATCAAGGCAAGGTATGCGTGATCGGCAATGGCGCGGTGATCGATCCGATCGCACTGCTCGAGGAACTGGATCGCCTGCAGAAGGAGAACTTCCTCACCCGCGATGGATGCTTCCGCCTGAGCCACGACGCACATCTGGTGATGCCGTATCATCGCGCGATCGACCGGGGCCGCGAGGCGCGGCTGGGCAAGGCCGCCATCGGCACCACCGGCAACGGTATCGGCCCGGCATACGAGGACAAGGTCGCGCGGCTGGGTTTGCGAGTCGGCGACCTAGTCGATTTCAAGAGCTTCAGCGAGAGGCTCAAACGCACGCTGACGGAAAAGAATCTCTACCTGAAGGCGGTGCTGAAGACCAAGCCGATTCCGCTGGCGGAGCTGCTCGCATCGATGAAGATCGTGCGCCGCCGCCTGATGCCATACCTGTGCGACACAGGCGCGTACCTCGACCAGGCTATCGCCTCCGGCCGGCGAATCATGTTTGAAGGCGCGCACGGCACGATGCTCGACATCGATCACGGCACCTATCCGTTCGTGACCTCGTCCAATTGCGTCGCGAGCGCGGCATTCGCCGGCTCAGGCGTCGGCCCCGGCAAACTCGATGCGGTGCTCGGCATCAGCAAGGCATACACGACGCGCGTCGGGGCTGGGCCATTCCCCAGCGAGATCAGCGGCGCGCTGGGAGACTCGATTCGTGAAGAAGGCGCGGAGTTCGGCAGTGGGAGCGGCCGCCCGCGGCGCATCGGATGGTTCGACGCGGTGGTGGCGCGCTACGCGGCACGCGTCAATGGATTATGGAAGATGGCGCTCACGAAGTTCGACGTGCTCACCGGCGTCGATCCGCTGATGATCTGCGTGGCCTACGAAATTCGCGGCAAGCGCTACGATGAGATGCCGCCCGGGCGCGCGATGCTCGACAAGGTCACGCCCGTGTACGAGGACATGCCCGGATGGAGCGAAGACCTCGGCTCTGCGCGATCGCTGGCCGAGATGCCGCCCAATGCGCGCCGCTACGTCGAGCGTCTGAGCGAAGTCAGCGGCGTGCCGCTGGCGATGATCGGGCTGGGCGCCGCGCGCGAAGCCGCGATCGTCATCGACAATCCGTTTGCGGGCTAAGCGGCGCGATCTTCTAAGCGACGCACACCGGTGTGACTAGCGAGCGTGCCAGTTCCCAGATGTCCGACCGCTGCACTTCGACGGCCATTGCTCATGCCTTATTGCAGCGAGCTGGCCACCAAGCCTTGCAGGATCTGGTCTTTTTGAAAATGCGGGACGTCCGGCATTCGGGGAGGAGCGGTTAAAGCAGCTTTATGAATTCATCCGTCGAAAGACCAGCTTGGTCGAGAATGCTCCTGAGCGTTCCGCGTTTAAGGTCTCTCCGATGGAAAGGGACCGTGACGATGCCGACGCGGGTAGGATGCCTAAAATAGCGATGTGAGCCCGTGCTGTGGTCCAAAAAAAGAGGCCCGGTTGAGCGCCCGAATCAGATCGGTGGGCGTACAGACGGGCAGGCGCGGCATGAGGGTCTAGATGTTCACTGCAACCCGCTCGATGCTGGCCGGACTGGCCTCGATCGGGATCTCCTCGCCGTGCTTCACGAGGCTTTCCAGGTAACCGCGGATCGCGTCCTTCACCATCGCCCGGGCTTCCTCGATCGTGTCGGCCTCGGTAACGAGCCCCGGAAGAGCGGGAACGGTCACGATGAATCCGCCCTCGACAGCGGGCTCGAAAACGGCCGTGTAGTGATATTGCGGCACGCGGTCACCTCCTCGCCCTGAATTTGTGGCGAAACTCATGACCTCTTGATTCCAAGGCACTTGCGCTGTCCGTCAAGTTCGCGTGGGAAGGGCCCCCGTCGAGACGACGCGACGGGCGCTGTCAACCCTTCGTAAGGAGCCTCGATCCTCGCTAAAACTGTCGGCGGGCAAGTCGCATTCCTCAAGGGAACATGAAGGTACTATGAAAGAGAAATCAGAGAACAATTTCGGCGACAAGGTTTTGAAAGCATGACGCTTATCGACCACCGACAACTATCCAAAAGGATGGAGTTCGGATTCTGACGCTCACACTCCGGAGCGGGAAAGAGTCAAAAAATCACCTCAGAACCACCCCATCCGGACGGAGGAATCTGAAACGGTCAATGAATCGTTTTTCGCGGCATGCCAGACCACCGACGAGCAGCGCCGGTATCAAATAGTCCAGATCCAAGAGTTCGTGTAGCAATTTTTCTTGATTCGGTTTCGCCTTCAGACCGTGCCTACCAATGAAATCAAGCCCTGCCAACAATTGCACTTGAATCCAACGGAACAAGGCCCATTTCTCATCGACCAGCTCAGCAGGTGGAAAAGAGGAATGTCGGTGATTTCCGTAAAACCCACGCATGTCTTCCCGATCGTCTCGAACCTTCAGTGATAGCTCCTTGATCATCTCAGGAATTTCCTTCGGGCTGGCGTTCTTGAGTTCCGGCATGGCACCCAATGACCGCCACATATCAATTGCCTTAGGGAGTTTCGTCTTTAGTTCGGCACTTCGTTCTTTTGTGGAGAGCTGCGCCCGACCACTCAACTCAAAATATTCACCGGATGGTCCCCTTTGGACCGTCAACTTTATTAGCTTTGCCCGTATAACCGTCGACGCTGGCTTGAGCGTCTTCGCTTCTGCCCGGAACATCTCCCCGATGCCAGGAAGTCTGACAAGGCTATTCTCGATGCTATGAAGCTTGAAGAAATTGGCGGTTCGTCTCGCGTCGCGCTTCCGGAGTTGCTCATACATAAGAACCTCCGGAACACCGAAGGTCCACCCCTTCTGCGCGTAATCCTGCAACTGCGCCGGATTGACTCCATCAAGAAAGCTCTTGTCTAAGATCGCGAATGAGGGAAACCACCGCTGGGTTTCCACACCGAATGGGAATGAAACCGAAGGTTCCCCCATGACGCATGTTTAAGCGGGTCCGAACGTCCTCCGAACCGCCTCCTCCGAAACACCCGACTACCCCCGCCCCCCGCCTGCCCGGCGCGCGAAGCCGCGATCGTCATCGACAATCCGTTTGCGGGCTAAGCCGCATCGCCAACCGCTACGCGGCGCAGCCCGCCGCGAGGCTCGAGATCGCGACGCCGCGGCGTCCAAGGCGCACGTCGTTGCGATCGAAGCCATTGGTGCAGTAGCCGATCGAGATGCCGGTAACCGGATCGCCCCATCCAATCTGGCCACCTGCGCCGCCATGGCCGAACGCGAGCGGCGAGTTAGTCTTTCCAAAACCGCGATAGTTGGCCTTGCCATCGTCGCCGGCGACAACTACGCCCAGCGCGCGATTGACCAGAACACCGAAGATCGGATCGCGATAACCTGCGGATCGTACCCGCAGCGCCTCCTTGAGGACGTCGGGTTTCCAGACCTGCCCGCCGTCGGGAGCGCGTCCGCCATTGACCAGCGCTTGATAAAAGAGCGCGAGGTCTCCCGCCGAGGTGATTCCGCCGCCGCCCGGCACGCCGGCTTCGCGCACATTCGGACGATTAAACCCGAGGATGGCTTCGTCAGTGACCTCGGTTTCCGGAAGATCCGGCAAGCCCATCTTCTTCCGCTCTTCGGAAGAGAGAGCCTCGCCGACGTGGATTACATCGGCGATGCGATCTTGAAACTGCCGCGGCACACCCACTCTCAACTCCGGCAATCCCAGCGGCTCGGCGATCCGTTCACGCACGAAATCGCGGAAGTCCTTGCCGGTGCGCCGCTCGATGATCTCGGCGATGACCCAAAAACCGGAGGTGGGATGGTATTCGAACTTGCTGCCGACCGGCCATTCCAGCCGCCACTTCGCAAAGCGCTCCAGCCGTTTGCTGCGATCGAGCCATTCATCCTGCGGATAAGGCGCGTTTGGAAAGCCGCCGACATGCAACAGCACCTGCTCGACCGTCATCTTGTCCTTGCCGTTGGTGGCGAACTCGGGGACGATTTCCGCAACCACCTCGTCGGCGCGGAGCTTGCCATCGCCGATCAATAGCCACGCTGCGGATGACATGATCGCCTTCGTGCAGGAGAAGATGGTGTAGAGCGTCTGATCGGTGGCGGGCTTCTCCGCGCCCCCCTGATTCGCGCGCCCAATCGTCCGCATCGCGCCGATCTTGCCATTGCGCGCGATCGCGATCTGCACCGACGGCAGCAGGCCCTCGTTGACTTCGCGCTCGGCGCGGGCGAACAGCGCCTCGACCTTGGCCGGATCGAGCCCGGCTTGGGCGGGGTGATCGGCGATGAAGCGTTTGTCTACCATGCGCGCGTCCTCCTGATGGGGCGATTTGACTATTCATAACATAACCGCGCCGTGGCGGTCATTGCGGTGATTGCCGCTGGCTGATCGACCCTCACCCCAGCCCTCTCCCTTGCAGGGAGAGGGAGCGGAGCGCAGCCTCAGCGCAGTGGCGGCCCTTGCGCCGCGACCCAGCCGGCGCGCCCGGGCAGTGTGGCGCGGATCACTTCGCACGCCGGAATACGCGCCCGATCCAGGCCACGCGCGATCTCATCGAGGCGCACGAACTCCGCACCGCGGGACTTGAGCGCACGAATTGCCGCTGCGAAGCTCTCGAATTGTCCGGAACCTTCGGTCTCGGCATGGATGGTATGCACGTTGAGCGAATGTGCGCTCATACGGCCTAGATAGAAGCGCGCCACCGCATCGGGGTCGGCGGCATCGCGCAGTTCTTCGCCACCCATCACCTCATCAAGGGTGGGTAGCGTGGTGGGAATCTCGGGCGTCGAGAACACTCTTCCATCGACGGCGCATCGATATGGCGCGCGGCCGCGCGTATCGCTGTGATAGACGATGCCGCGCTCGTCGAGAAGGCGCATCGAGGCCGCATTGGCGCGCCATCCCGGCGCAGCGAAGCTGCTTGGCGCTTCGCCAAAGATCGCGCGATAAGTCTCGAATCCGCGATCCAGCTCGGCTCTGATTCCATCCTCACCGATTCGATCGATCCCGTCCTGCCAGCGCACGTGGTCGTAGCCATGCACACCCACTTCGAACCCGCGATCGCGCAGGCCGCGCACGATCTCGGGGAAGGCCATCGCGATCGGACGCGCGGGCAGCAGAGTGCCCGACAGCACGGTGCGCAGCCCATACATCCCCACCGCATGCGTGCGCATCATCTTGCGAATGAAACCGCGATTGCGGAACACACGCAGAATTGCGCGGCCCGAATTGTCCGGGCCCATCGAGATGAAAAAGCTCGCCACTATCCGCTCGCGCTCAAGAAACTCCGCCAGCCGCGGCACACCGAGCTTCAAGCCCTGATGGGTATCGACGTCGATCTTGAGCGCGACCTGCATATCGCGCGCGCGGCTACGCCGATTGCTCCTGGCGGAACCACTCGATCGTGCGCATCAGTCCGTCGCGCAGCACGATCTTCGGCGCCACGCCGAGGATCGTGCGCATCCGGGTATTGTCCGGGACTCGGCGCGGGATGTCCTCGTAACTGGAACCGTAAACCTGCTCCTGCGTCACCAGCTTGATCTTCGACCTGGCTGGCCCGAACAGAGTGAGCATCAGTTGCGCGAACTCCATCACTGTCGTCTCGACGTCGGTGCCGATATTGATCGCGAGCCCATCGGCTTTGGGATTCAGCCCCGCCTGCATGGTCGCCTCGATCGCGTCGCTGACGTAGGTGAAGCATCGGGTCTGCATCCCGTCGCCGACTACCGTCAGATCCGCGCCGCGCAGCAACTGCCCCATGAAGATCGTGAACAGTCGGCCGACGTCGAGCTTGTCCAGCCGCGGACCATAGATATTGAAGAACCGCACGACCGTGATTGGCAGGCCGAGCTTGTGGTAGGCGAAGCAGAAATGCTCGCCGACCGCCTTCGAGGTCGAGTAGCACCAGCGATCGATGCTGGTGGCGCCGAGCACGCGATCGTCCTCTTCCTTCCACGGCACCCGGGGATTGCGGCCATAGACCTCTGAAGTCGAGCTGAACACCAGCTTGCGGCTGTACTTGTAGGCCGCCTTGAGAATGTTCTGCGTTCCGTTGACGTTGACGTTAAGCGTTTCATACGGATCGCCGACGTAGTGCTCGACGCCCACCACCGCGGCAAGGTGATAGATCAGATCGGATTTGGCCGCGAGCGCATCGAGCAGCTCGAGGTTGAAGATCGAATCATGCACGTAGTGGAAGCGCGGATGGGCGAGCAGATGGCGCACCTTGGCGATTGAGCCGGTATCGAGCACAGTGACCTCGTCGCCGCGCGCGATAAAGGCGTCGCTCAGATGCGAGCCCAGGAAGCCCGCGCCACCAGTGATCAGAACACGCATCGCAAACTCCCTAACAGGCTGTTGGAAAAGTCATTGAGTGCGAAGTCAACCGCATTCTGCGATGCACGTTCATTCTCAACACCTGTTAGGATACGGGCCAGCGAGGCATGCCAAGTAACCCCCTTAAGGTCCCTGCGTGGGGAAAAGAGCCGGGCTCTACGCTAACTATGTGACCCATTGGGGCAGACCAACTGAACCATTTGCATTGGAGCCGCAGGCGACTATAGTTCATCCCCGAACAGGATGCGCGTTTTGGTCGTCCGGAGCATCTTAGTTGGTGGGGGGAACCCATGGCGATGCTTGGCCTTTACTCGCTTGATTTCGTGGTGTCGCTGTCCGCTGTTACAGTGCCATCTTCGGTGTGGGCCTTCTCGTTTACAACGATCCCTCCCGCCAGATCGTCGGCTTGGAGCGGATTTCTGACCGCCGCGACACCCTGGATACCCCTTTTGCTCACTGTGACACTTATCAGCATCGTCGTCGCCGCTCTATCCATTTGGTTCCTCAGCAGAACTGCCTCGCTCGCGAGAGACCGTGCGCTGGGAAGGGAGGTCGGAGCCCCGGAGAACCGACTGGTTGAGTACACTACTAAGATTGCCGCGGAACTCGCAGCACAGGAACGTCGCGAGGCAATCCAAGCGTTCCTTCGTCAGAGAGACGTTAGCATGGACGATGCGGTGCCGCTACGCGAGGAATTTCTTGAGCGTCGCGGCACTCTTGCAGACGCACCGACGACGTCCTTCCAAGACGACGGCGCTTCGGGACTGTGGCATGCCGTTCGCCTCCGATGGCAGATCGAGAAACCAGAACGGCTTCTCGCCGAACGTGTGGTGGACGTCATTACTTTGCTTTCTCATTCCGCCGATCCTGCCAATCGTCGCTCGGGTGAATACTACGTTGTCAGACTCACTCCGCTTCCGCGGGCGCTGCGTCGCCGGAGATCGCTATTTCCATGGCGAGTTGTGATCGAATCAGACGAAAACAGCACTATCCTTCGAGACTTGCGAGATGCATTGGAGCGGGATCGGGAGCTGCGCGAATGGCTCGGGATTGGCATAGATTGGCGCTACGGTCAGCCTCTGCGGCTATACGGTTATGGTCATTGTCAAGTCGGGCAGGGAGGGTTCAACGGAACGGTCAGTGGTGTGGTGCAATCCGCTGACGATACGCTAGGAGTCAGCTGCGCGCATGTTTTGAGTAGTGGTTGCGGATCTCGATTTTGGCCACAAAAGAGCCCGAATGGATCGTACAACACGAGGCGGCCCGACGCGGCTCTCATACGGATCGGATCTTCTTGCTTCGGCAAAAATATCGCTAAACCGGAAACTCTCGCCTTTCTTCCGGACTCAAGGCTGGAATCAATGGCAATCGATCACACGTGCGTCGTTCGCCGCTCGCCTCGTGGTTCTCGCGACGGGATCGTGAGGGATCTCGTCTCTGCCTTTGCTCTCGGCGATGTCGCGTATCGCGGGCCACATCTGGCAGTGATTCCCCGGTTGTCGCGCCGCGTAGTAATGCTGCCACTTATGAATCGCGAGTTTTCGCGTGACGGGGATTCCGGCTCCTGGGTTGTTGACGCGGCAGGAAAGACCTGGGTTGGCATAGTCATTGGCGGAAGCGATTACCCACTCACTCAGACGTATGTGCTCCCAAGCTCTGTGCTGGTACCATGGTTCTCGAGAGGGTTGGGCGTAGCCTCATTGACCGCTCACTTAACGCTGTAGGGGGGATTATTATGGGCGTAGAAGAAGCCGCGAAGTCTTTCTTTACAGCCGCCTCCCTTCTCACGTTTGGCGGCGCATCCGTGGCAGTTTTGGCCGCTTCGAATACATGGCAACGGTTGACCGGCCGGAGCCCTGCGCTAGCCGGCTTCGTGGCTTCCGTCATGTTGGCTTTTGGTGGTGCTGCTTCTTTGCAGCAGCTCTCAGGCTTCTATGACTGTGTTATCGCCTTCTTTAACGCTTGCCTTCTGTTCTCGACCGCCTCTGGAATGCAAGAGGGTGCCGTCGTTCCCAAGCCCCCGAAGGGCGCCAGCGGCGAGAAGCAGGTCGAGGGCCTCGGGAAGCAGCATGGCGCGAACGTCGGACCCCCTCGGAAATGGCGATCGTCGTGGTTTCGGTAGTTGATTCTCGGTAAGGCACAGAAATAACGAAGGGCCTTACCGGCACTCTAGGCGGGCGCCCAGGCTTGATTCGTCCATCTCTGCACTTTCTTCCCTCTCGGGCGAGGTAGCTCAACACGGTTGCTGCTAGCCGAGTTTGTGCAAGCCCGCAATCGGGCCTGATTCGAGCAGCTGGCGGGCCGACGCCTCGCCGCCGCCTTCGAGCTGCGCGCGAATCACCATCACGCTGCCCGCGAGCGCCGCGACTTCGATCGATCCGTCGCCGCACGTCGCGATGATCCGGCCCGGTTCGGCGCGGGTACCGTCTTCGTGCGCGATGCGCGCCTGCCAGATCGTCAGTCGATGCCCTCCTGCATCGCAGAACGCGCCCGGGTACGGATGAGTTACCGCGCGCACCAGATTGAATATGCGGCGCGCATTCCAGCTCCAGTCGATTCGCCCATCTTCGGGCCCGCGGCGGCCGAAGTATGATCCCTTTGCGAGATCGTGAGCGATCCGCGGAGCGCGGCCCGCGACGATTTGCGGATGATAATGGCGGATCAGCTCGGCGCCCAGTGGCACCAGTCTGCGATAGAGGGTCAGCGCCGTATCCTCGTCGTCGATCGCGACTGCGCGTTGCGCGACGATGTCGCCGGCGTCGGCGCGCGCCACCATATGATGGAGCGTCACGCCGGTGGTGCGCTCGCCGTTGACCAGCACCCAATTGATCGGCGCGCGACCGCGATAGGCCGGCAGCAGCGACCCGTGGAGGTTATACGCCCCCATCGAAGCCAGCCGCAGCACGGCGTCGGGAAGCAGGTTGCGATAGTAGAATGAATAGATGACAGCGGGTTGCATCGCGGCGATTCGCGCGATCCACTGTGCGTCGAGCTTCTCGGGGGTCAACACCGCGATGCCTCGGGCGCGAGCCGGTTTGGCGCATGAGCGCCACCAGATTTCTTCGCCCGGCGAATCTTCGTGCGTGAACAACGCGGCGACGGGTGCGCCGAGTTCGAGCAACGCCTCGAGCCCGGCGTAGCCCATCTCGTGGTACGCGAATAGAACGCATCGCGCTTCGCTGACGGCTGGGCTCATATGCGAGCGACCACGTACGCGGCCGGGGAGATTCGCAAGCGGCAGCTACCTGGCTCGCGGGTTGGTGTCATCGCCCGCGCCATGCACCGCGCGCACGATATAAGTCGGGCGGCGGCGCACTTCCAGATAGATGCGCCCGATGTATTCGCCGATCAGCCCGAGCGCGAGGAACAGGAAGCCGACGAAAAAGAACAATACCGCGAACAACGTCCACAGCGCGCCTTCCTCCTGCGGGCCGAATATCAGCCGGTGCGCGAGCAGGAACGCCGCGAAGCCGCTGTCGAGTATGGCAATTAGGATGCCGGTGATGCTCAGCACCTGAATCGGCAGCAGCGAGAAGCCCGTGATGAGGTTGAGGCTCAGCTTGGCGAGGCTCCAGAGATTGTATTTGGATTCGCCGCCGGCGCGCTCCGCATGCCCGATAGGAATCTCGGCAACGCGCTTGGCAAACGAATTTGCCAGCGCCGGGATGAAGGCGGCCTTCTCGTCGCATTCGACCACGGTGTCCACGATGTGCCGCCGATACGCGCGCATCATGCATCCGTAATCGTGCATCGGCACGCCCACCATCATCGAGGTCAGGCGATTATGCAGGCGCGAGGCGAGCTTGCGATAGGACGCATCGTGGCGCTCTTCGCGCCATCCGCCGACCACATCATTGCCGGCGTCGATTTGTTCGAGCAGGCGCGGAATCTCCTCCGGAGGATTCTGCAGGTCAGCGTCGAGCGTCACGACCACGTCGCCGCGGCATTCGCGAAAGCCGGCGAGCAGGGCCGAATGTTGCCCGAAATTGCGTGCGAGTTCGACCACGCGCACCCGGCTATCGCGCGCCGCCAGCTCGCGCAGGATCGCCAGCGATCCATCGGCGGAGCCATCGTCGACAAACACGGCTTCGCATTGACGGCCGCATCCCGAGAGCACTGGTTCGAGCCGCTCCCATAGCGCGGTCAGATTGGCCGCCTCATTGTAGACCGGCACCACCACCGAGACCGTATCCGGCCTGGTCACCGGGCCGCGCAGGCTTGATATCTTGCCGGGAACGCCCAAGGAATCGCCGCGATTGTGCGCGAGCGGCCGCAACCTCGCCCGGCTGTGCCGCGCTCGCTACAAGTCTGCCGCATTGTTGCAGAGCCGCCGCGCGAGTTAAAGACGATTGCCCGCGGCCATCGGCGCGGTTGACCACGCATCGCAGGGCTTGGAGACTGAGCGGCCATGGAGCGCTGGCCCCGATCAAGGCGGATCGCGCTATGCATCGCGCTCGCCGCCCTGCTCTACCTTCCCGGACTCGGCCGGCCCGCGCTATGGGAGCCCGATGAAGGCCGCTACGCCGAGATCGCGCGAGAGATAGTCGAAAGCGGCGACTGGGTCACGCCGCGCAACAACTACGTACGTTACTTCGAGAAGCCGCCACTGATGTACTGGGCGACGGCGGCCTCGATGCGAATTCTGGGGCCAAGCGAGTTCGCCGTCCGATTGCCGGTCGCATTGTTCACGATCGGACAGATTGCGATTATATGCGCGCTGGGCGAAGCGATGTTCGGTGCACTCGCGGGCCTCTTGTCGGCGAGCGTCTTCGCGTTGAGCCCCCTGATCTTCGGCGCCAGCCGCTTCCTGACCCTCGATCCGCCGCTGGCGTTCTTCGTCACGCTCGCGCTCGCCGCCTTCTATGCCGCGGCCGATACCGGCCAGTTCGGCAGCCGTACGAGACGTCGCCTGATCGCGCTCTCGGCTGCGGCGATGGCGCTGGGCGCGATGACCAAAGGGTTGGTCGCACCTATGCTCAGTGGCGCGATTGCGCTCGCATGGCTGATCGCATCGCGGCGCGGGCGTGACGCCGTCCATATTCCATGGTTGACCTGCGCCGCCATCTTCGGCGCGATCACGCTTCCTTGGTTCGTGCTGGCTGCGATGCGCAATCCCGGCTTCATCCATTTCCTCCTCGTGCATGAGCATTTCGAGAGATACCTCGCCAGCTCCGAGCATGGATGGGGACCACTGTTCTTCGTACCCATCGTCGTCGGTGGTACCTGGCCATGGATCGTGTTCGCACCCGCGGCGGTTCGCCGCATTCGCGACACGACGGCAGCGGTGCATGAGCGATCGGCGCTGCTCTTTGTGATGATCTGGTTCATCGCGGTATTTGTCTTCTTTTCGATTCCGCGCTCAAAGCTGGGCCTATATGTACTGCCAGGAGTACCACCTCTGGCGATCCTCGCCGGATACGGACTGAGCCGCCTTGCGGCCGCCAACGACTTGCGGCGGCGGCGCGCGCTTGGATGGTTCGCGGCAAGCAACCTGGTCATCGCGACCGCGGCGGTAATCGCGATCGAAGTGCTGATTCTGCGCAGCCCCGATCTGTCTGGTGTCCGCATGGGAGCGATCGCCGCCGTATGGGCGTGGGCCGCCGGATCCATCGCCGCATTTGCGGCCGACCGGCTCGCCCGCTCGCCGCTCGCACCGATCGCCGCGATCCTGATCGGCGGACTCGTCGCGATGGTCGCACTCGGTCAAGTGCGGATCGCCACCGGCAATACGAACTCTTATCGCGAACTCGCCCGCGCGATTGCGCCTGAACTGCGCGAAGGATGCACGCTGGCGTCGTATCGGCATCTGGTGCAGTCGCTGCCCTTCTACACCGGCGGCCGCGAAGCGCTTGTGAGCTATCGCGGCGAACTCGCGCCGTTCGGCGACTCGGCGGATGCCGCTGCAAGCTTCATTGCGAGCGACGCGGCCCTCAAAGCGCTTTGGGACTCGAACAAATGCGTAGTACTGGTCGCAAACCGAAAAGACCTGAGGACGCTTGAGGCGCTGATTGGTCCGCTGCGTCAGCTCGCTGCCGAAGGCCGCAAGGTGGCGGTGACGAACCGCTCAAGCCGACATTGAGCCGGTTCTTTTGCTTCCTTTACTGCACGCCGCCGGGCCACTGATGAGACGGGCTTGTTCGGCATCGCGAGGGCTGCAATCCTGTCAATTGAGAACGGTGTTGAGCAGCATCCAGGGCCACGTGGAGCGCGGTCGAAGCGGAATGGCTGGTGCTATCGCAGCCGTCGTCCGCCGTAGTCTCGGTATCGCGATCATCTTCGCGACGGCCGCAAGCGCGATGCTCATCGGATGCTCGGCGGTTCATCAGCAAAACGCGCAGAATGCCTTCGCCACCGGCAATGACGAAGCCGCCGCGAGCGAGATCCAGAGCGCGCTCGCCGATGATCCCGGCAACCTTGAGCTCAAGCATCTGGCCGCGCAGATCTTCACGCAACGCGGGGTCAAATTCTACAAACAGGACGCGATGATCGCCGCGCAGGCCGACTTCCAGCGCGCGGTCGACTACGAGCCTACCTACGCGCCGGCTTGGGACTATCTGGGGCTGATCGCATTCGCACAACATGATTGGCAGACCGCCATCGCCGACGGAGGGAAGGCCGCCGGCTATTCCGGCCAGGCCGACCCGCTCTATGTGAAACAGGCGGAGGATGAGCTGCGCAAGGTCCAGTCGGGCGGCATCAAGCCCTATATCGGCAGCGGACGCCGATTGGGCGGCGCGCCGCATGGTGCTCCTTGAGACGCCAGAAGGCCGCACAATCGTTGTGGCGGAACGGGAACATCGCGAGGCAAGAAAGGTGAGCGACCAGCCCGCTCAAGGTGTAGGCGAAGCGCCGGCAGCCGCCGCGAAGCCGGGCGATGTCGCGCTTGCATCAGTGCTGGTTGCAACGCGCGAACGGCGCGGTCTTTCGCACTCCGAGGTCACACGCCAGACCCGAATTCCGGAGCATTACCTTCGGATGTTGGAGAGCGACAACTACGCGATGGTCTCCGATCAGCTCTATCTGCTGCCGTTCCTGCGCCGCTACGCCGCATTCCTGGGCCTCGACGAGGAAGACCTCGCAATGCGATTTGTGCGCGAAGTGCAGCGCGTCGACGGCATACCGGCCAAATTCTTCGAACCGCGTCCGCTCACCACCCGCCGACCTGTGCCATGGAAACCGATTGCGGCGCTCGCGCTGGCGGCGCTGGCTATACTGTTGATCGTTGCTCTGCGCGCCCGGCGTGGATCGCAGGCTCATACTTCGGCGGTAGCGCCGGCCAATTCAACCTCGATCGTGGAATCACCCGGTACTGCCGCTTCAGGCACCGAGCCTGCAGGCGAGACCCAGCCAGCGACGAACTAGCCGTTCACGCTTCAACGAGCGGCCGTTGCGCCCGCCGCGAGTCCGCGCTCTCATCAAGCGGCAAACTTGACAGCGCGACCATGGCCGCAGTCAAATACCATCGGCTTCGGAAGCCATGTAATGACTTACGCGGCGCTCAGCGGGGTACGTATCGTCGACCTGACCCACCTGATCGCCGGGCCCTACGCGACTCGTTTGCTCGCCGCGCTCGGCGCTGAAGTGATCAAAGTCGAGCCGCCCTGGGGTGAGCCCGGCCGCAAAGTTGGCGCCAACCTGGCACGCGAGGCATCGCCTGGCGATCGCGGGCCACTCTTTGCCTTCCTCAATACCGACAAACGCGGTGTAACGATCGATCTGCGCCGCGATCGCGGCCGCGAGCTGCTGCGCGCGATGCTGGCGGACGCCGACCTGCTGTTCGAGAACTTCGCGCCCGGCACGCTCGCGCGGCTGGGGCTGGATCCGCAGGCGCTGCTGGGTGAGTTTTCGCAGCTCTCAATCGTATCGATCTCCAACTTCGGCCAGGATGGCCCCGATCGCGACGCCAAGCTCAACGATCTCGTGCTGATGGCGCGCGGCGGATGGACCTACACAATCGGCGAGCCGGATCGCGAACCACTCACGCCGCCCGGGTCGCTCGGGCAATACGTCGGCGCGCTCTACGCCGCGATCGGCGCACTGCGAGCGGTATGGGCGACGCGCTTGGGGGGCCGCGGCGGCCAGCATGTCGATGTCTCGCTGCTTGAATCGACCGTGGCGACGATGATCTACGATACGGTCACTTTCCAGTACACCGGCCTGGTCCGCGAACGGATGGGCAAGCGCTTCGCGCGTGGCCCGTTCATGATCGCGACGCTCAAGTGCCGCGACGGCTACGCCGGCCTCCATTGCGTGACCGACGCGCAGTATGCCGCGCTCTGCGAGATGATGGGCCGGCCGGAGTTGATCGGCGACGAACGTTTCAGCTCGACGCTACGCCGCTACGAGCACAACGAAGAATTGCTCGCGATCGTCGAGCAGTTCTTCGCCGGACGCGACGCCGAGGATCTTTACCGGGAGGGCCAGCGCCGCGCCATTCCGATCGCGAAGGTTCCGACCATGGCCGAAGTGCTCGCGTGGGAGCAGCTCAACTCACGCGACTATTTCGAGACGATTGGAGATCCGGCGCTCGGCTCGATTCGCATCCCCGGTCCGCCACTGCGTCTCTCCTCGCACGCGAGAATGCCGTCGCGCCCCGCACCGCGGCTCGGCGAGCACAATCGAGATGTGTTCTGCGGCCGGCTGGGGCTCAGTGAGCGCGCGTTGGGCGAGCTTCGCGCGGAGGGCGTAGTGTGAGCGGCGACTTCGAGATCCGCGCGCTCGACCTCTCGATGGGATGGGCCGGGCCGCTGGTTGGCGAACTGCTCGCCGAGATGGGTGCGGAGGTGATCAAAGTCGAGGATACGCGCCATTTCGACTGGTGGCGCGGCTCGCTTGCGATGGCGCCGCCGGAGATGCAGCCGATCGAGCGCGCGAGCGTCTTCAACACTGTCAATCGCGGCAAGCTCGGCCTCACCTTGGATCTTTCGGACCCGCGCGGAGTCGCCCTCCTGAAGCGAATGGTGGCGAACGCCGACGTGCTGGTCGAGAACTTCAGTCCGGGCGTGATGCGCCGGCTGGGGCTGGAGTACCAGACGCTGGCGGCCATCAATCCGCGGCTGGTGATGCTCTCGATGCCGGCCTTCGGCTCAGAAGGCCCCGACGCCGATTCGCGCGCCTATGGGATGACGGTCGAGGCGATGGCGGGAATCACCTCGCTCAGCGGCTACCCGGAAGGCGGGCAACCTTACATGCTGAGCAACGCGCTGGGCGACCCGGTGGGCGGCCTCAATGGCACCCTGGCTGTGATGGCGGCATTGTTCGATCGCGAACGCACGGGACATGGACAGTTGGTCGAGCTGGCGCAGGTCGAGGGCCTCATCCCGTTCGCCGCCGCCTCGCTAGTCGAATCCCAGTTGACCGGCCGCCAGCCACAACCGCTCGGCAACCGTAATCGCGAATACTCACCGCATGGAATTTACCGATGCGTGGGCGACAATAGCTGGATCGCGCTGGGAATCGATCGCGACGAGCGATGGCCGGCATTCCTGCGCGTCTTGGGACTCGAGCATCTCGGGCGCGATCCACGCTTCGCCGACATGGTATCGCGCAAGCGCAACGAAGACGCGCTTGATGCCGAGATCTCGGGTGCCACCACGCGCTTCGATGCCGCGGATCTCGGGGCCAAGTTGCAGGCAGCTGGCATTGCCGCGGGATTGGTTGCCTCCGCGCCCGATGTGCTCGGCGACGCGCAGCTCGCCAGCCGTGAATTCTTCGTCGCGATCGATCGAGCCGTGGTAGGAACCTACCTCTATCCAGGCGCCGGCATGCGGATGGCGATGACGCCGCTGCGCCCCAATCGTCCCGCTCCGCTGCTGGGCGAGCACAACCGCCGCGTGCTCGGCGAGATCATTGGTCTCAGCTTGGATGAACTCGATGAGCTCGAGCGCGCCGGCTTGATTGGCACGCGGCCGCGCCAACCATAGACACCATCGTCGCTTCGTTCGCGCGGTTTCAATGCAGGATCGCGTCAGCGATTCGCTCGGCGACGAGCTCGCGCGCATGACGCAAATTTTCGTTGGGATGCGCCACAGCGACGACTTTGAACTTCCCGGGCGGGCTGCTCAGCTGAGCGCTGGCGACGATCACAGTGTCGTAGATCGCGGATGGCGGAATGCTGTCGTAGGGCGACGGGTCGCGCATCTGGCGGCGCATGCGCATTCCAATCATCGGATCGTCGGGGTCGGTGTACTGCTGGCGAATCGCGTTCTCCAGTGGATTGGGTGGAGCATCTCCGGTGTCGCCCAGCGGCGGCGGGGTCGCGCCCGCCGCACGCAGCATCGAAACAACGTCGAGATCGCCCGGCGAGACATCCTGCAGCGAGGTGCCGGGCGCGAGCAGGCGCTGATACACCGTGACCGTAACCGTCACAGCGTTGACCGTAGCGGGGTTGGGCGCCCGGCCTGCCACGCGGATATCATCGCTCAGCACACTCGCTATCACCGGATCCATCGAAACCACGACGACCGCCGCAGCCGGATCCAGCTTCAGTTCGCCCCGCGCCTGAACCTGGACGGCCGCAGCCGGAGCGGCCAACGAGAGGATCGCTAACGTGACTAACCCCGCGAATCCTCCGCGCATGAATCCCATCCAATTGTGACGTGACGGCACTTTCAAGTTGACCTCGAGATGACCACAATAGCGCGGCACCGATTTACAGCGTAGGGAGAACGCGAGATGAAGGCGAAAGCCGCAGTCGCATTCGAGGCGGGCAAGCCCCTGGTAGTCGAATCGGTCGATGTCGATGGGCCACGGTCCGGCGAAGCACTGGTCGAGATCAAGGCAACGGGCATCTGTCATACCGACGCTTACACGCTTTCCGGCAAGGATCCCGAGGGGCTGTTCCCCGCGATTCTGGGTCACGAAGGGGCGGGCATCGTGGTCGAGGTTGGGCCGGGCGTCACCAGCCTCAAGCCCGGCGATCACGTGATTCCGCTCTACACGCCCGAATGCCGCCAGTGCGAATACTGCCTCAGCGGCAAGACCAATCTGTGCCAAGCGATCCGCGCGACGCAAGGACGCGGCCTGATGCCGGATGGAACCAGCCGCTTCTCGCTCGGCGGCCACCCGATCCTGCATTACATGGGCACTTCGACGTTCGCGAACTATACGGTGCTGCCGGAGATCGCGCTGGCCAGGATTCGCGACGATGCGCCGTTCGATAAAGTCTGCCTGATCGGATGCGGCGTCACCACGGGAATCGGCGCGGTGATCAACACCGCCAAGGTCCGGCCCGGTGATCGCGTGGTGGTGTTTGGGCTCGGCGGGATCGGCCTCAATGTGATCCAAGGCGCGCGGATGTGCGGCGCGGAGATGATCATCGGTATCGACGTCAACCCGGCCAAGCGCGCACTAGCCGAACGCTTCGGCATGACGCACTTCGTTAATCCGAACGAAGCCGGCGGCGATCTCGTCGGCTACCTCGTCGATCTCACCAAGGGCGGCGCGGATTTCTCATTCGAATGCATCGGCAACGTGAACCTGATGCGCCAGGCGCTCGAATGCTGCCACAAGGGATGGGGCACGAGCGTGATCATCGGCGTGGCGGGCGCCGGCGAGGAAATCCGCACGCGTCCATTTCAATTGGTGACGGGCCGAGTCTGGAAAGGCACCGCGTTCGGCGGCGCGAAGGGCCGCAGCGACGTCCCGCGCATCGTGGATTGGTACATGGAAGGGAAGATCCACATCGACGAGCTGATCACGCATCGGCTGCAGCTCGATGAGATCAACCGCGCATTCGACCTGATGCACGCCGGCGAATCGATCCGCAGCGTGGTCAGCTACTAAGAGCTCTTTTGGTTCTAGAGGAGGAACACGTATGGGTGGGGTACAGGGTGGCATGGTCATGACCGATGCTGCGGTGAGGGCTGCGCTCAAAGAGGAACTGTACCGTCGCCATGCTGGCGATTCGGAGACTCTGATTGTGGAGGAGTTGGGTCTAAGGCACGGCGCTGCGAGGATCGATCTCGCGGTGATCAACGGGCGGCTTCTCGGCATCGAGATCAAGAGTAATTCAGATTCACTTCAACGACTTCCAAAACAGGCGGGAATCTACAACTCCGTGCTGGATCGGGTCGCGTTGGTATGCGGGGATCGCCATATGGCAAGGGCCCTTCAACTGGTTCCGGACTGGTGGGGGATTACGCTGGCGGAAAGCAGGTCAGGCGGAACGATTCGGCTTACCCCCATCAGGAAACCGCGTGACAATCCCTCGCTGGATCCTGTGGCAATTGCCAGGCTTCTTTGGCGCGAAGAGGCTCTGTCTGCGCTGGCAGGTGAAGGCGGGGACGACGGTTTGCGATCAAAGCGGCGTGCCCTAATCTATGCGAAGTTGGCCGAGGTGATAAGTCTCGACTCTCTGCGCGCTAGGGTTCGGCAGCAGCTGAGAGCCCGGTCAAACTGGCGATCTGCCGGATGACAAAGACCAAGTGGTGGTTGATACCGGCCTGAAGCCACGTCCTGGGATTACCTGGCTGCTGTGGGTGGACAGCCTTGTCGGCGATATAGCGATCTCCATAGCTGAACCTTGACCCGCAGAACTGCGGCTGTTCGCTGAGCAACAGAGCATTCGCCGGCCATTGGTCGTATCCGGCGCCGCCCTCGTTTTGCACTCCCTCTCCCCGCATGATCAGCCAGTCGCTTTCGATCGTGTAACGAATGCTTGCGCTGACATTGGGAAAGTCAACGGGCTCGGAGAAGACAGGATGTTGGATCGTGTAGTCTCCAAAAGCTGGCCGACGAGGGAGCGACGTACGCGACTGGTTGCGCCAGCGCCGCCAGTCGAGCCGAGGTCTAAGGTTTGGACCGAGCGGCATTCCGGTCAAATTCGCAGGGAATGCCCCACTTAGGATGGTGAAGGTTCGCCATCGCCCGAGCACCGGCGCGGAGGCGCACAGAGGGCCAAACCCTGGATCCGATTGTCGGTTGATGGCGAGGTCAATTATGAGATCTGAATCTTCATGTGAAAGGTTCAGATGGGCGAGTAGGCGAGTTAGCTCGGAGGCAAGAGCGTGCTTGGTGGTATCATCGCGGCAGAGCCTAATGCAGACCCCGGCCTGATTTGTGCGCACGGCGGCAGCTACGGCTTCCTGATAAGCAGTCGACCGATTGAGCCCCGTCACCGGAATCACGGTAAGGCCGACGGCCCTTGCATACGGAGTGAAGAGGCGTAGCGCCGATGCGGCTTCTGGAGAGTCACTGCCATTCAGGTGAAGAAAGTCGACGAAGAAAGGACTGCGGCCCCAGCTGGCCCGGATGTGCTGGGCGATCTCGCCAATGGTAAAGGTGGGGTCTGCATTCGGGTTTCTCTTGGAGGGCCTGAATAGACGGGGAACCGGCTCGATCAAGGGTGTGATGAACGTCCTTTTGGCGGGTTCCACCGCCGCTAAAGCGGATCGCTCAGCAGCCTTCCAGCGCAGAACCGGTACGTAGTGTCTGTCGCTAAACATTTGTCACACCGACCAATTAATTTCCGGAAAATAGCGACGAACTTCGCCGGAGCCGACGAGGTTCGGTAATAGCCTGTAACGCTTGCTCTCGTGACGAATCTTTCCGGCAACGATCGCAGGATGAATGCGTAGTTGCTTCGCCAGGTGATGAACTGCCTGAGGTGAAGGCAATTTGCTGGCCGGGCTCTTAAGCCATGCGATCGAGGGAATGAGAACTTCGCCTGCCATTTCGTCGGCTTCCTGTTCGCGGGAATCCTTCTTACTCTCAACGTCGAGATCGTCGTAGAAGAAACTGACTTCACCTTCGAAGTGCAGTGCGAGGTGAGCCAGCTCATGCATTAAAGTGAACCAGAAGCTGTCGATTCGATCATAACGGATAGTCAGACCGATCACGGGTCGGTCGAGCCGAAAAAGGACTGCGGCGCCATCGAGATAGGTGTGGGGCAGGTGCGGTTCGATGCAGAGGGCAATGCCATGCTCTGCCAGGAAGTCGCGGGCAAGGGCGGGACCGTTGTTGAACACACTTAGTTGCGCGAGCGAACGCATGAAGTCCAGAGTAACGCTACCAGATTCATAGTCCGCGATTTCGGAAAGGTTGACGGCCTTTATGACGATTTCCGCGGTCCAAGCGAGTAGCGCGTAATCGTCCATTGATCTAGCGGAGCGAATGTGTTCGCTCTTGCGATAGGCCGCAAGGAGGCCGGAAAGGGAACCCAGGGGAGCGAGAAAGTTACGCACCGCTTCCTCAGCGTCGCCTTGAGAGGTCGGCTTCCGGTTCTTTATCCATCCCCTTCGCGCCATGATGTTGAGAGGAAAGCGGCCCCATTCAACTGTATGACCGTTCGACGGATCGAGAATAGGCTCCCGTATTAGTGAGGCGGCCGAAATACCGAGTCCGAAGTGGAGGGCTCGTATCATGGGTAGCGTCAGGGGTCGCTTGCGGGCGAGCACCTCTGAAACCTTACTGCGACTTCCGATGAAAGGGACGAGGTCTCTTTGGCTCAGATCCTGTTGCTCCATTCTGAAGAGAATGGCATCAACCGGGTCGGGCGGTTCCGTGGGGAAGACCTTCGACTCATACGCTTCGACGAGGGTCGTCAGGGCATCGAGTTCGTCGGCCTCTGGCGAACCCGGCTGAGGATTCTCCTCGATAAGCGACTCGATGCGAGCGAGGGCCGCCGAGTAGTCGGTCTCGTTCTTGATTGCATTGATGGTCATCGCAGGATCCTCAAAAAGTCCAGTTGTCGTACTCTTCGTGAGTGCCGACTCTGACGATCAGCACCACCTGGTTCTGGTAGTCAATTTTGGTGTCGAGCCGATAGTTGTTTCCTCTGATGTTGAAGATGACGCGGTTGTCGCGCAGGAAGCTGGCGTGTGCATAGCGCTGTTTGATGTCTTGGGGCGCGCGCCATTGGGCTTCTTCCGCCTCAGCAAGCCACGCATCGATTTGCGACCGGGCGTCCGTGTATGCGACCTTGAACAGGACAAGCTTCCCCTTCCCAGCCACCCTCATTGTGCGTCCTCAGTACAATGTTCCCATCACTTCGACCGTAACATCGGTCCCTCGATGGGAACTATGTCTATTCAGAACGTGTACTCGTGCGCAAGTCCGTGAGCGTTGCCAATCTAGGTCTAGTGGAGGCGGGAGCGGAAAACGCGGTAAACGCTATCGCGGTAGCAGAGACGCGAGGCGTGCCAAGGACCGAAGCGACGGGTCTTGATGCATGACATGACCTGAACGGAAGAATCGTTCCGGACGATTCCTTCGGTGGCCGCCTCAGGACGATTCTTCGCTGCGCTCAGAATGACAGGCTGGCGAGCGTGCTGATCAGTGGTGGGCGGTGCCGTTGGTTCGCGGCTTGAGGCCGGATCGGATCGCCTCGCGCTGCGCCAGCAGCTCGCCGGGCATCGCCGAGCCGAATTTCGCAAAGAACTCGCCCTCGGAGTCGAGCTCGGCGCGCCATTCGTCGGCACGCACTGCGGTGGCGGCGCGGAACGCGTCATTGTTGATGTCGAGTCCCGCCAGATCGATCTCGCCGGGACCCGGCACATAGCCGACCGGGGTCTGCTCGGCGCCGCTGCGATCATTGACGCGATCGACGATCCACTTGAGCACGCGCATGTTCTCGCCGTAGCCGGGCCACAAGAACTTGCCGTCTTCGCCCTTGCGGAACCAGTTAACCATGAAAATCTGGGGCGGGCGCTTGATCGCCGCGCGCATCTTGAGCCAATGCGCGAAGTAGTCGGCCATGTTGTAGCCGCAAAACGGGAGCATCGCCATCGGATCACGCCGCGTCACCCCGACCTTGCCAGCCGCAGCCGCGGTCGTCTCCGAGCCCATCGAGGCCCCCATGAAGACGCCCTCGGTCCAGTCGATGGATTGCAGCACGAGCGGCACGGTCGTCGCGCGCCGCCCACCGAAGATGATCGCCGAAATTGGTACGCCCTGCGCGTCTTCAGCATGTGGCGAAAGCGCGGGATTGTTGGTCATCGGAGTAGTGAAGCGGCTGTTGGGATGCGCCGCCTTGTTACCCGATTTCGGATCCCACGGCCGGCCCTGCCAATCGATCAGTCCCGCAGGCGGATCGATGTCAATCCCTTCCCACCAGACGTCGCCGTCAGGTGTCATCGCGACATTGGTGAAGATCGAATCATGCCCCAGCATCCGCATCGCGTTGGGATTGGAATGAGTGCTTGTGCCGGGCGCGACGCCGAAGTAGCCGGATTCCGGATTCACAGCCCACAGCCGGCCGTCGGCACCCACGCGCAGCCATGCGATGTCATCGCCGACCGTGAACACCTTCCATCCGTCGAAATGCGCAGGCGGCGTGAGCATCGCGAGGTTGGTCTTGCCGCAGGCGCTGGGGAACGCGGCCGCGATGTAGGTAATATCGCCCTTGGGGCTCTGCAGGCCGAGGATCAGCATGTGCTCGGCGAGCCATCCTTCCTTGCGGCCCAGGGTGCTGGCGATGCGCAGCGCGAAGCATTTCTTGCTCAGCAGCGCGTTGCCGCCGTAGCCACTACCGACCGACCAGATAGCGTTGTCCTGCGGGAAGTGGCAGATGTAGCGGCGTTCGGGGCTCAGATCGAGCGTCGAATGCAATCCGCGATTGAACTCGTCCGATTCGCCGAGCATGTCGAGCGCCGCCTTGCCCATCCGCGTCATGATGCGCATGTTGAGCGCGACGTAGATGCTGTCGGTCAGCTCCACGCCGACCTTCGCGAACGGCGAGCCCAAGGGACCAAGCACGTAAGGCACCACGTACATCGTGCGCCCCTTCATCCCGCCTTTGAGCAGCCCGCGCAACTTCGGATACGCTTCGTCGGGATCAATCCAGTTGTTGGTCGGGCCGGCCTGATCTTTGGCGGGCGCGCAGATGAAGGTAAACTCTTCGGCGCGCGCGACATCGTTGGGATTCGAGCGATGGAGGTAGCAGCCGGGGCGCTTCTTCGCGTTGAGCGGAATCAGAACGCCTGCTTCGACCGCCTGCTTCGTGAGTCGCTGCTTCTCAGCTTCCGAACCGTCGCACCACACGATGCGATCGGGCGTGGTATGGGCCGCCACTTCCGCGACCCATTGGTTGAGTGCCCGGCTCCTGGTCATCGTGGATGATGCTGTCGCCGCCGACTTGCTCATTCGCGTTCCCTTATGCTTCGGTCGTTAGGCAGTTGCTCGAATTGAGTTCTATAACAGAAAGCGCGATCGCGAGGACACGCCGAAACGCCCTCGTAGCGTTGCAAGGCCATCTCCCCTCAGTTAACAGTGCTTCTTTGAGCTGAACGCCTCTATTAGCCAACATTATACTATCTGAATAGCCTCGACGCCAGGAGCCTGCTTGATGGCCGCACTCAGAACCCATCCGACGTTTCGGCGCTTGGCTGAAAGACCAAAAGCGCTGGGGACGGACCCTCCTTTTGGAAAAAGGAAGATATGAGAACCGACCCAAGTCAAACGGCGATGAAGAAGGGCGATATTAGAGAGAAAATTCGAGCCTTCCAAGGCGACTTGGCCGACGATCTTAACCGTTACCGCTCGTGGGAACATTGCTACGGGTACTTTCACAAAACGACACCCGAGGACATCGCCGCCGACCGAAATCACGCTGCGCTACAGCTTGGTTTCTACTTGGCGAGTTGGGGAATCTACCGCGGCTCGAGCTTCCTTCTCAAGTATGACTACACGGTGCATCTGCGAGTGATTGACCAGCTTGTTTCGCCAAGGTTCTGCCGTTTATGGAAGGAAGAATTTGGTGCTAGGGCCGACGATATGGAACTTGTGCCAATCATCGCTGATGCCGTCGACGCGATCCGAGAGGCGTACCGGCACTTCGCTGAAGCGGCCGAGGCCGGCCCAGCATCAGACACGCTCGTGACAAAAGTCGTACTTGGCACTTTCGGGTGTTTGCCCGCCTGCGACTGGTATGCCACCCAGGGACTGAGGAACGCAGGGCTCGAATACTCTTCCGTGAACCCAAAATTTGTTGAGGGCGTCCTGCTTTTCTGCCGAAACAATCGCCGCGACCTTCAGAAGGAACAAACGAGGATCGAACGAACCGCCGGAATGCGTTATCCGCTTATGAAACTTGTGGACATGTATCTCTGGCAGACCGGTCATGAGGACGAGTAGCGGGCCTGTCACACTAATGGACATAGAGGTCCCTGACTCGTGGCCTGACGACCTGCTGGCTTACCTGGACCGCCATCATAGGCTCTTTCTCGATTGGGAGACGGAGCCCCGGAAGGTAACACCATTTACGTACGACAGGGCGATCTACGGGCTTCGCGATGCGCTGCAACCGTATGCTATTAGCGGTTGGCACTGCACGCGGCTCACGAAGCCGGAGATTGCCACCATCATTTCCACCGGTATGCAGTTGCCTGACGCCGCCATGCTCAACCGGCGGATCGACGCGCTGCTCAACGCGGGATTCGTAAGTGAGACTGTCGCAAACCGCCTCAAGACCGAGAATCAGGCGCACGAGTCGAATAGGGCTGGCATGATCTGGTTTTGTTTTTTTCCGCCGCGACTCGCGGGTGAGCAGGGCGTTGCGCGATTCTTTCGGCACTGGGGTGGTGAGGCACTCTACAACTCCCACGAGAACGACCCGGAGACTGGCGTGGCCATCAAGTCCATTGGCGTACCGTGCTTGGTCGAAGCGGATGTGCCGATTGCACACTTAGAACCCCACGGAGGACTGGACTTCAAGGTCGTGCAGAGATTTCTCATCCATCGTGGATATCAGACGCGAGAATCTGTCGAACATGAAGACCGAACTAAACGCCCGCTACCGGCCGAGAACGTCCGTCGGGTAATCTCTTTCCCCGAACCAGAATTCATAAGGCTGACTGGCTGTGATAGCTGGAGTGATCCGTTCGGATGATGTTGGATCTGACCGTCAACGAGTGATGCGCATGCCTCAGCCCGTTGTACAAATCAACTAGTCTGCGCGAGTTAGGCCGATTTCCATTGCCTAACATGAGATTAACAAATGCTAGTAAAGCTGAACGCACTCGCTGAGAAGGTTTACAGCAAGCTCTACGTGTCGAGCAGTGACATCCGTTTTGCGCGATATTGCGCCAGTGTGCTTCTCAAAAAGGGCTGGCACGCTCAGCCGTGGGAGCGGCGCGGAACGATCTATCAACAGCAGGCTGTATTTACGACGGCGCTCGTCACCGCCTATGCCCGCCCATTCACAAGTAGCAAGGGATGGCCGAAGCTTCCCTCAAACAACCTGATTGCCTACAGCGTGCCGGAGCAGATCCTGCATAAACAGCTTCTTCGGTTGCGTCACACCGTTTATGCCCATTCAGCTAGCGCAAGCTATTCGATACAGCCTTGGCGTAGCGGGAACTTCTCGACTGATATTGTTGGCGCACCGGTGCTGCGGATTACCTCTGCGGATGCAAACCTGTTTATGGCGATGACGAGCAAGCTACTAGCATCAATCGACCTTAGGATGAAGGCGCTTCTGCCGGGCCAGCTGGCTGAGCCTGCGCCTTCGCTGCGTTTCCAATCGATCTCCCCTCGATTGAGCCGTGCTTCTTTGACCTCAGCATCTGTATTAGAGAGTTATACGATCTGAATAGCCTCGACCCTAGGAGCCTGCTTGATGGCCGCACTCAGAACCAACCCACCCTTCCGTGCCGATCATATCGGTAGTCTGATACGTCCTCGCGCGCTCAAGCAAGCATTCCGGGATTTCGCGGCTGGCCGACTAGCCGATGAAGCGTTCCGCGAGATTCAGGAACGATCCATCCGCGACGCGATCCGGATGCAGGAGGAGGTTGGGCTCCAATCGATCACCGATGGCGAGTTCCGCCGCAGTTCATGGTCATTCGGCTTCGTTAAGGCGCTGGAGGGATTCAGCGAGCGTCCGTCGCTGTTCGAGTTCCGCGACATGGAGGGACACATCCAGCGCTGGGACACCTGCTATGCCATCAGCCGGATTCGCCGCACGCGCGGGATCACCACCGGCGAGTTTGAGTTCGTACGCGAAAACACACGCCTGACGCCGAAGGTCACGATGCCTGCGCCCAGTTTCCTGCACTTTTTCCGCGGCCTCGAATGCGCGGACCGCACCGTCTATCCGAACCTCGATGATTTCTGGTCGGACCTGATCGCGATCTATCAGGCCGAGCTGCGCGAGCTGGCGCGAATCGGTGCGACGTACGTACAGATCGACGAGGTGCCGGTCGCGATGCTTTGCGACGAGGGCGTGCGCGAAAAGGTTCGCGCGCTCGGCGAGGACCCAGATGCGCTGCTGCGCACCTATGTCGGCGCGGTCAATCGCATCCTCGAGGCGCGCCCGGCCGGGATCACCATCGTGATGCATCTATGCCGAGGCAATCTGCGCGCGCATTGGATGGCCGCGGGCGGCTATGACGCGATCGCGGAGCGGCTGTTCAACGACCTAAAGGTCGATGCCTTCATGCTCGAATACGACACACCCCGCGCGGGCGATTTCTCGCCATTGCGTTTCATGCCAGCCGACAAGACCGTCGTGCTGGGATTGGTGAGCAGCAAGACGCCCGTGCTCGAAGCGAAGGACGCGCTCAAACGCCGCATCGACGAGGCCTCAAAGTATGTGCCGCTCGAGCGGCTGGGCATCAGCCCGCAATGCGGATTCGCGAGTACTGTCGGAGGCAACCCGCTGACCATCGATGATGAGCGCGCCAAGCTCGCGCGCGTCGTCGAAGTCGCCCGCGAAGTGTGGGGTTGAGGCCGGTGATCGGTCAGCCGCCGCTCAGCGCGCAGATGATGTGAACTTTATCGCCGGGCGAGAGCGCGTGACCCAGCTCGCGCACCAGCTCGCCGTTTATGAAGAACTGGATATGCTGGGCTGCGTCGCAGCTACTTGGCTTCGAGGATGAACCGTCCGTTGGCGCGCTGGATCGGGCGATCGTTGCCTTGCTTGCCGCCGGACAGCGCCTCGATTTGCTCGGCGGACATCTCGATCGGCGTCTTCATCACGTTCCAGAGCGCGCCCTCGCCGCACGGCGGCGTGGTGAGCGAGCCGTTGTAGCGCCACAGCTCGCGATCCTTGGGAACTAGCGCTGCGGCGACGATGCTCACGCGGTCGGGATGCGCCGCGTCGGGCAACTCCTCGATCGCGGGATTGCGTTCGCCTCGCCTGATCAGGATTGCGACCACGGCGTCTTCACCGTCGTCACTCTGGTGTACGAGATGAGCCTCCATGTCGAGGCGCGTACCGCCAATCGTGGTCTCGGCGGGACGATGGAAGTGAAGCTGAAGGAGCTTGTATTTCTTGCTGCCGATCGTGATGAAGTTACCGTGTCCATGATCGACCGTCATCGAGTCGTCGTGATCGATCACATCGAGCTTGCCATTCTTGTAGCTGAACCCGAGCGGCGCGATACTTGCGCGGATCGCGTCCTTGATGTCGATCGGCGACTGGCGCGTGCCGGCCTTGCACGCCGCGAAGGACGGCTCGAGGTCGCCCCAATGCTGCGGGCTATGGTCCCCCGAGTAGCCCCAATTCGCCGCCGCATGAGGATCGGCGGCCAACGCCGGCGCTGCCAACGCCGCCAGCAGGAGCGACACTATCGTTCCACACCATATGATCCTGGATTCCTTCACCTTGCACCTCTACGAATTTCATTTGGCGGCTGCATTTCTGTATGATGGCCGTTGGCTCGGAGCGCGTGCGGCCAACCAACCGCGCCTTCAACTGCAGGTTTCATCGAAGGAGTAATCGTACACAACGATGGCTTTCAAGACGATCCAGATTCCGTCCGACGGCCAGAAGATCAAACTTCGGCCCGATCACACGCTCGAAGTGCCCGACCGGCCCATCCTGCCCTTCATCGAAGGTGACGGCACCGGCCCCGATATTTGGCGCGCGGCGCAACACGTGTTCGATGGCGCAGTCAAGAAGACCTACGGCGGCAAGCGCAAGATCGCCTGGATGGAAGTCTTTGCGGGCGAGAAAGCGCATGGCAAGTTCAACAACTGGCTGCCCGATGAGACGGTCGAGGCCTTCCGCGAATACCTGATCGGGATCAAGGGCCCGCTTACCACGCCGATCGGCGGCGGCATCCGCTCGCTCAACGTCGCGCTGCGCCAGATGCTCGATCTCTACGTCTGCCTGCGCCCGGTACGCTACTTCACCGGCGTACCCAGTCCGGTCAAGCATCCTGAGAAACTCGACGTGGTCATCTTCCGCGAGAACACCGAGGATATCTACGCCGGTATCGAATGGGAGGCAGAATCGCCCGAAGCGAAGAAGCTGATCAAGTTCCTGCGCGAAGAGATGGGCGTAACTCAGATCCGCTTCCCGGAGACCTCGGGAATCGGGATCAAGACCGTGTCGCGCGAAGGCTCCGAACGCCTGATCCGTGCGGCGCTCGACTATGCGATCAAGCATAAGCGCAAGAGCGTGACCTTCGTCCACAAGGGCAACATCATGAAGTTCACCGAGGGCGCATTCCGCGACTGGGGCTACGCGCTGGTCAAGCGCGAATACCAGGGGCGCGCGATCGGTTGGGATGATTGCAACGGCAAGCCGCCCGCCGGCCAACTGCTCGTGAAAGACGCGATCGCGGACATCACGCTGCAGCAGGTGCTGACGCGCCCCGATGAATTCGACGTGGTCGCGACGATGAACCTCAACGGCGATTTTCTTTCGGATGCGCTCGCGGCGCAGGTCGGCGGCATTGGCATCGCGCCCGGCGCGAATATCAACTACATCACCGGCCATGGCATCTTCGAGGCGACGCATGGCACGGCGCCCAAGTACGCCAATCAGGACAAGGTGAATCCCGGCTCGGTGATCCTGTCGGGCGTGCTGATGCTCGAGCATATGGGATGGCAGGAGGCGGCCGACGGGATCGTGCGCGGGCTTGAGAAGACCATCGCGAACAAGACGGTCACCTACGACTTCGAGCGGCTGATGACCGGCGCGAAGCTGCTGAAGTGCTCGGAGTTCGGTAAGGCGATCGTCGATAACATGTAGCGACCGGTCGCAGGTGCTGGCGGGTTCTCTTGCCCTTTTGTCATCCTGAGCGAAGCGAAGGATCGCCGCGAAGCGATGCGTTGTTAGAGCGGCTGAGGCCTCCCAACACATGCAGGTGGATGAACGATCAACGTCAACGATACGCGCGCGCAGCCTCGATCGGCCACACCGCCACCACCTCGTCGCCGCGCACCACGTAATATTCGCTGTGCAGATTGATCGTGGTGTCATTGTGGCTCGGCACCAGTTCGATCTTCATCCCCGGCGCGATCTCCGCCTCGCCCGCCGCGATGTGCGCATGCTCCTCTGACAGCCGCGTCACCTTCACTGGCAGATGCTTGCCCTGCGGCGGGCCGAACTCGTTGGTTAGCGATTTCATCCCGGCGTCGACGACCGCGTAGTCGCGATGGCGCGCGATCACGGTAGTGAGCAGCGTCAGCGCAGGTTGGCCAAGGTCGGGTCTCACGATTCGGTAGGCGCCATCCATGAAGACGTACGAGCCGGCCTGCACCTCCGTCACGTCGGACCAGCTCCCCGCGATATCGTAAGTGCCAGTACCGCCCGCACTGACGATCTCCGGCGCCAATTCCGCACGGCGCAATGCCGCGACGTGGATGCTCAGTGTCTCAAGCGCTTCGCGCGCCTTGCGTTCGCGTTCCGCCTTGTCGGCCACAAGCACGGCGTGGCCCTCGTAGCCCATGATGCCACGGTAGGCGAGCGGACCATTCACGATCCGGTGGGCGAGCGCGACCGTCTCCGCGGAGTGCTGCGTGCCGCATCGATGCATCCCCGTATCGACTTCGATGATCACCGGGATGCGCCGACCGCTGCGCGACGCGCCCTCCTCCAGCTCGCGGACGTTGAACTCGCTCTCGACCGCGACGATCACTTCGATGTCGGGCCGAATCGCCAGTAACCGATCGATCTTTTGCCGCCCGACGATCTGATTCGCGAGCAAAATCGGGCCCAGTCCCGATCGCGCCAGCACCTCGACCTCACCCAGTTTGGCGGCGGTGATGCCGATCGCGCCGGCTGCGAGCTGCCGCCGTGCGATCTCGGGCGTCTTGGGCGTCTTGAAATGCGGGCGGAGCTTCTGCGGCCGGTCCGCGAAGAAGGCCGCCATCGACGCGATATTCATCTCGACCACATCGAGGTCGAGAATCAGTGCCGGTGTATCGATCTCGGTCTTCAGCATTCAGATCGTCTGCCTGCCTTCTCCCCTTCAGGGGAGATAAGAGAGAGGTCCTACGGCATCTGCTGTTTGAGCGCTTCATTCGTGCGCGCCGCACGCCATGCCTTCAGGCGCTCGCCGACCTCCGGACGGGCCAGCGCGATCATCGCGGCCGCGAACAGCGCGGCATTCGCCGCTCCCGCCTTGCCGATCGCCATCGTCGCAACCGGCACGCCCTTGGGCATCTGCACGATCGACAGCAGCGCATCCATTCCGTTTAGCGAGGTCGACGGAATAGGCACCCCGATGACGGGCAGCAACGTCTTCGCGGCGACCACGCCCGGCAGATGGGCCGCGCCGCCCGCGCCCGCGATTATCACCTGCAGGCCGCGCGACTGCGCCTTCGCTGCATACTCCGCAACCTGGTCGGGTGTGCGATGCGCTGAAATAACGCGAGTCTCATGCGGAATCTTGAGCTCGGCGAGCAGCTCGATTGCGGGCGCAAGGTATTCGAGGTCGGTCTTGCTGCCCATGATCACGCCGACCCAGGGCGCGGACTGTTCAGCCATGGCAAGAGCCTCCAAGCGCGACTGGCACGATCGCTTGAGGCTGATTTGCGCGTGGATAGTTGTCAAGCGCCCACTAAAACTGCCCGCGCTCAACAGGTAGGATCGATGCGATGGCCACGCCGATTCCGCGCAACGCATGCACGTTCACGCTCGATGAAGTTGCGCGCGTGACCGCTGGAGTTGCGATCGGCGACAGCTCGACGCGCATCCGCGGGGTATGGACCGACTCGCGCACGATCGAGCCGGGCGCGCTATTCGTGGCGCTGCGCGGCGCGAACTTCGACGGCCATCAGCACCTGGGCGATGCGACCGCACGTGGCGCGGCGGCCGTCCTGGTGCGGCGCGGCACCTCGACGACGATCGCGCGCCTCGAGGTTGAAGATACTCTGGCCGCGCTGGGCCAGCTCGCGCGCCATTACGTCGAGCGGCTTCGCGCAGCGCGCCCCATCCCGTCGATCGCTATCGGTGGTGCGGCGGGCAAGACCAGTACGAAGGAGCTCACAGCGGCGGCGGTCGGCGCGCTATTCGGCAAGACTCAGGCAACGCCGGGTAATCTGAACAATCTGATCGGCGTACCGATGACATTGTTCATGCTCGATGAGCCGCATCGCGCGATGGTCATCGAATGCGGAACCAACGCGCGCGGCGAAGTCGCGCGGCTGGGCGCGATCGTCGCGCCTGACGTTGCGATGGTGCTCAATGTCGACCTCGAGCATACCGAGGGGCTTGGCACGCTGGAGGAAGTCGCCGACGAAGAAGCCGCCCTGTTCGCGCATGCGCGGCGCGCGATCGTCTACGGCGCCGACGAGCCGCTGCTTGCGCGACGCCTCCCGGCGTCGCGCACATTGCGGATCGTCGGCTTCGGCGCATCGGCCTCCGCTGGGGTGCGCGTGGCGCTGCGCCGTGCGCACCCCAGCGGCGACTCCGCCATCACGCTGATGCTCGCGGGCGAACTCGTCGCAGACGGACACGCACGCGAGCTGCATCTCGAACTGGCGCTTGCCGGACCAGCAGCGGCGCTCAACGCAGCGGCCGCTGTGGCCGGCGCCGCCGTGCTATGGGACAAGCCGCTTGACGACGAGCAATTTGCAGCAATCGCATCAGCGCTCGGGCAGGTGCGCGCGGTCGAAGGCCGCCTCGCGATTCGCTCGATCGCCGGCATGACCGTGATCGATGACAGCTACAACGCCAATCCGCGCTCGCTGCACGCCTCGCTGGAGGCTGCGCGCGAGATCGCCGCTTCACGCGGCGCACGATTGATCGTCGCGATGGGCGACATGCTCGAGTTGGGCGCGCTCTCGCGCGAGGCTCACGCCGATGCGTTGGCCGAGATTCACCGCGCCGCGCCCACGATGCTGATCGCGGTCGGCCCGGAGATGGCCGCCGCGATTGCCGCGTCGAACAATCGGCGCAATCCGGCGACGATCGAGACCGCCATCGACTCCGCGCAGGCCGCCGAAATCGCGGCCGCATCGGTGCGCATCGGCGATGTGGTGCTGATCAAAGGCTCGCGCGGAATGCGCATGGAGCTGATCGTCGAGCGGCTCGCGGCCTGCGCTCGTCTCGCTCGCTAGCGCAGCCGTATGATGCTCACGACCAGCTCGAACAGGATCAGAATCACGACGGCGGCTTCGAGCAGTACCAGGCGGCGGTCGCGCGCCACATCGAGCACCAGCTCCAGCGCCTCCTGGATGCTGCGCAGTTTCGATTCCATCGCGGCATAGCGATCGGTCAGGTCGAACTCGGCGCGCAGATCGTCGTAGATGCGATCCATCGCGGCGTCTTCCCAGGTCGCATCGGGCTTGTCGAGCAGATGGAGAATCGCCAGCACCTCGCTGCGCGTGCTGATGGCCTCGCCGATGAACCGATGCAGCGGGCGGGTGCGCATCGGCACCGTGCCACGGGTCTCAAGGCGCTCGACGATCCGCGACGTGCGCGCGAAAAGTTGATCGACGATGCGCTCGTAGTATTCCATCGCGGCGCTTTGCGCGACGGTCAGCGCGACGATGCTGGCGCGTGCCTGCGTGAAGCGGTCGATGCGAAGCGCCCCGTCGGAGATGCCAGTCTGCGAGGCCGGATCCTCGATCGCCGAGTAATCCTCGCGCACGATTTGTGCGGTCAGCCCAGGGCGTGCAGCGCGCAGCCGTGCAAGTTCCGCTTCGCGCCGCTCGGTCGAGACGTTATGAAATACGACCGCGCCGAAGGGGAAGATGTAGTAGCCGCCGGTCGATTCGACCGGCACCCACAATTCGAGCGGCGATACCTTGGCCTCGGGGAAAGCCGGTGCGAGCTGTCGCAGCGAGAAATTCTCGACGAACGCGACCGCGGAGAACTGATGAACCTGCTGCGCCACGGGGGCACTCTCTTGGTTCACTGAATTCCACCGGGTTCGCGTGCTCAAGCGGCCCGCAGACGCACACGCTGCTTGCCGAAATTAGCAGTTACTTCGAGTTCGCCACCCAGTGCCCTCACGTACCGTTGTAGAGTCGATAGGTACCAGTCATCTTGACGCTCCAAGCGGGAAACCTCCGATTGTGCTTTTCGGAGGACTTCGGCAACTTCCTCCTGAGTCTTGCCGAGCGCCTTGCGGAGCGCCCTCAGATCCATTTCCATGACCTTGGTCTTGACGGCCTTGTCGATCTCCTTGAGCTCCGCAGGTGTGAATACGCGGGCGCGGAACTCGCTCCATCGCCTGGTCTTCATGATCGTTTCCCTCCCAAGTCCCGCAGGTATCGTCGCCAGATCTGCTCTGACTGGAGTATGAACCGCCGATAAAAGCGGTCGTCGCCGGTCTTGTCTCCTCCCAAAAGCAGAACAGCCTGGCGCATCCGATCGAACGCATAGGCCACTCTGAGCGGCCTGCCACTTGATTGGATCCTCAATTCACGCAACTCGGAGCGCTTCAGACTGCTGCTGTAAGGGAATGGCAAATTCACGCCCCTTTCCTCCAGCAGTCCGATCACAAGTGCCACCTTCCTGGCGTCTTTCCTGTTCAAGCTCCGAAACCAGCCTTCGAACTCCTCGCTTGTCCTGATCTCGGTGATCCGGATTTTCGCGGCTGCCGCAGACCCCGGCTGCTAATATAACTCAAAACGCATATGACTTCAAAAGCATGGGAAGCTGACAAAAGGCGGCCGCGCCGCACCCGGAAGCCAGACTCGACTCGCCGATGAAAAGACAAAGAGCCCGGACGCGATGCGCGCCCGGGCTCGATGCGAACGATCGCTGATTCTCCGAACTAGCCGATCTGGCGGCCGACCACCGATACGAAACTCACGCAACGTCCGGGTGCGCCGCCAAGATTATGCGTCAGCCCGATCTGCGGATCCTTGATCTGCCGCGGACCCGCTTCGCCGCGCAGTTGCAGCCACATCTCGTACATCATGCGCAGCCCCGATGCGCCGATCGGATGGCCGAATGACTTGAGCCCGCCATCCGGATTAACCGGCAGCTTGCCTTCGAGGTCGAAGAACCCTTCCATCACGTCCTGCCATGCGGTCCCGCGCGGGCTGAAGCCGAGATCTTCGTACAGCACCAGCTCGGTGGGCGTGAAGCAGTCGTGCACTTCGGCCATGCTGATCTGCGCGCGCGGGTTGGTGATGCCGGCCTGCGCGTATGCGTCCTTCGCCGTCGCGACGACTTCGGGGAAGGTCGTGAAATCATAGTCGGACCGCAGCGGGCCTTCGCCCGGTCCTGCGATGAATGACAGCGCCTTGATGTAAATTGGATTCTTGCAGTACTTGTGTGCGTCCTCGGCCCGAACCACGATCGCCGCCGCCGAGCCGTCCGAAACGCCCGAGCAATCCATGATGCCGAGCGGGTCGGCGATCTTGGGCGAGTTTCTGATTGTCTCGATCGGCACTTCCTTCTGGAACTGCGCCTTGGGATTGCGCGCGCCGTTGCGATGGTTCTTCCATGCGATGCGCGAGAGCACGTCCTTGCCCTTGTCGGCGTCCAGTCCGTACTTCTTGAAATACGCCGGAGCGAGCATCGAGAACGACGCTGGCGCCGTCATGGTGCCCATCGTGCCGTCGCTGGGCGGAGCGTTCCCGACCAGCCCCGAGTAGCCCGAGTCCTTGAGCTTCTCGACGCCAATCGCCATCACGATGTCATAGGCGCCCGATGCGACCGCATAGCAGGCCTGCCGCAACGACTCGGAGCCGGTCGCGCACATGTTCTCGACGCGCGTGACGGGCTTGTAGGCGATCTTCAGCGGCGCGGAGAGCGTGAGCCCCGAGACGCCGGAGGCCATCGTGCCCAGCCAGTAGGCCTCGATGTCATCGGGCCCGACGCCGGCCGACGCGTATGCGTCATAGGCGGCATCGATCAGCAGATCGTCGGTGCTCTTGTCCCAATGTTCGCCGAACTTGGTGCATCCCATGCCGACGATCGCGACGCGATCCTTGATTCCCCTGCTTGCCATCAGCGGTTCCTCCGGTTCAAGCCGAACTCACATTTCATCAGTTTGCTCGACGTACTGCTAACGCTTGGGGCGCGCCTTCCAAAAGTAGTTGTGAACGCCATCGGCAGTAAAGAGCCTGCGGAAGGTCATTTCGACCTCCTGCCCAATGGCCACCTTATCGGGCTCGCAATCGGTCATTTCGCAAAGAAAACGGCCGCCGCCGTCGTAGTCCAAGACCACGTTGACGGTCGGCGGGTTGAGCGAATACGCCAGCCGGTCAATGGCATAGGTCGCGATACGCGCGTTGCGATCCGCGAACGAATACTGCTCCATCTGGTCGCGCGCCTTGCAGATCACGCATACGCGCTGGGGCGGAAGCTGGGGCGTGCCGCACGCCTTGCATCGCGTACCGACCAGCCCGAACTTCCAACGCTCCGCACGCATCATCGGCGGCGCCGCGGGCCGCTCGGGATCGGGACGCCGCGGCGGCTCGGTCGGCAGAATCGCGCGCCACTTGAGATAGTTGGCGTAGGTCACGTCGCCCTTGGATTCGATCATCCGACCGACCGAGCGCTCCGGCCGGTACGATGCGATCGCGGGTGTGATCTTGAGCAGGATCGCATCAGCGCCGTCCGACGCGCTCGCGACCAGGATACGGTCGCCGGGTTTTGCCGATGGCAGCACGCTCGCGATCAACAATCCGACGTGCGCCGCGCCAGTATGCCCGACCGTCAGCGCGAGCGGGTCCGCTAGCTTCGCCGGATCGATCTTGAATGCGCGCACGAGCTCGTCGATGGCGCGCGGGCTGGGACAATCGAGCACGACCTTGGCCAGATCCGATGGCGATACCTTGGCCTTCTCGAGCAGGTTCTTCACCACGGTGTTGAGCAATGGTCCGTAGGCCTGCGTCAGTGCGAAGCGTTCCTCCCACGTATGCGCGAAACGCTCGTCGGGCATCCGCCACGTATCGAGGAATTCGCGGGTCAGTGATGCGCTCGCTTCGATTTCGGCGATCGCGCCGCGAGCGCCGAATACGAATGCCGCCGCGCCGTCGCCATTGACCTGCTCGGCCTTGCCCTCAGGCGCGCCGAGCCTGCTGTCGGAAACGACTGCCGCCGCGAGTCCGCTGCCGCCCGCGGCCGCATCGGCGGCCTGGAACAGCGCCGAGACTCCGGCGCGGATCGAACCGGCGAGGTCCGATGCGCGAATCTCGGCAGGCAGGCGCGCGGCGGCTCCGACAATCGCCGCGTTGAGCTTCTCCGCGTATGGCGGCGTCGTGGTGGCGAAGAACAGCGAGCCGACCTCGGCTGCCGACGTGGCGCGCAGCGCATCGCGCAGCGCCTCGACGCCCATCGAGACGGCATCCTCATCGAAGCTTGCGACCGCCCGCTCGCCCTTGGTGGCGGGCACGCCGAGGACGGCGGAAATCGCGGCCCGCTTGAGGCGGCGATAGGGGACGTATGATCCGTATGAGACGATTCCAGCCATGCGCGGATTAAACGACTTTCCGCTTCATGTGGTCAACCCGCCATAGGCGCTGACGCAGCGCTGTTGTCGCGGTTACTAGGCGGTTCGCCGAGGCTCGTGCTCGCGCCTAGGCGCCAGCCGATGGCACGTAGGTCTTCCAGCATCCAAACCAATCCGCCGCGATGCACTTCTGTGCGTCGGCCAGCGACATCATCCTCTTGCAGACCCGAGAGTGCAGAGTGCGCTCGAGCTGATCTTTCTCATGGAAACCGGGCCGCGGATCCTCTGGCTCCGGCCACAGGTTCTTGATGTCGTTGCTGCCGCCGAGTTCAAGCGGGATCAGGTGATCGACCTCGCAGCAGCCCGGGCACTGGCACCGCTCCTCGGTTCCGGGATATTCGGCGTACACCTCCGCCTTGTCTGCTTGCGTCACATCGCGATGGTCGTGCGCCCAGCCGGGCGTACATATATCTTCTGTGGTCACACTTGGGAGCACATCGCCAGGCGTCAGTTTGGGATTGGGCATGACCCACGCAGAGAAGCGGCGGTCGCCTGACCCAAGGCGGAGAATCGAGACTCCAGCGAGGATACCCGCGGCGAAGCAAACGCCAGCAACCACGCACATCGCGCGGAACGCAGCCGGCGCGCGACGCCATCGCAGCGCGATGTAGGTCGCGATGCCAAGCACCAAAACCACACTCGCGAGAGCAAACCAGCCCATAGAAGCAGAATCCGTCGCGCGCTAGCGCTCGCCTTTGGTGGCAGGCACGCCGAGGACGGCGGAGATCGCGGCCCGCATGAGGCGGCGATAAGGGACGTATGATCCGTATGAGACGATTCCAGCCATGGCGGGGATTAGACGACTTTCCGCCGCCAATAATCAACCCGCCGCCCTATGTCCGTGCCGGTCGTCGCTGGCGATCGTGAGACTGAATAAGAGAGGGTGAGATTCAAACTCGCTATGGACTGTCATCCTTCCGGGTTTCAGCACTGGTCAGTTTGAGAGCGGTGCGTGATAGCAGACCGGAGGCCCCTGCGGGTTAGTCGCGACGCATTCGATCATTTCGCCGGTGAATCTGTTCAGCCGCCACAAGAAAATCCCGTCCTTCTCGACTTTCCAACTATAGATGCCGCCGATTAGCAGACTCGAGATGATCAAGCCGACTGCGACAATTCCGGCAGCCTTCACGTTTGGGTCCATATCCTCTCCGCCGTCGAGATGTCCGACGAGCCCGTTCTCAAGACTTGAACTTCGCTGCGAGCGATTCTAGCCATTCCCAATCGGGTCGCCTCTTGCCCCTCATCATGTCGTTGAACGTACGACGATCAGAGTCTGACAGTTGCCCTATTCGCTTGTGCGCGGCCGTTCCCAGCGTCAGCTCAGCCCTCCCCTTGAACTCCAACGCCCAGTGGGTACTGTGATGGCCTTTCTGCTCAGTCCAGAGAGGTCCGTCTTGCGTCGAGATGGAATGGCCCTCTTCGCACACCCAAGGCCAGAACCGGAGCACGGAGAGCACCTTACCGTTTCTGAGAGGATCGCTCTTGATTAGTTCGAGGGGTCGCGGGGCCTTAGCGGCTATCGTGCCGCATAGCAGGCATATGATCTCCGAGTTCGACACTACTTCATGCTACAGGAAGCTACGGTGACTCTGCTCTGCGCGATAAAATCGTGGTGAGAATATACCGAGGACTTGGCAAATCGCTCCGCGTAGATTCTTCGCTCCGCAGACTTCGCCTCAGAATGACACCGAAGCACGCGTTGTCATCCTGAGGCGAAGCCGAAGGATCGCCGCGAAGCGATGCGCGTGCTGACTAGCCCGGACCCTTGGCGAACTTCGGCAGACCTTCCACCACCGGCGCCCAAGGCGGCGCACTCGACATGAAGATATTCACCCCGGGCTTGAACTTCGACGGATCGTCAAGGCTGCCCGCCTTGATGCCGACCAGGTCGGGCATCGCCCCGATCAGCGAAAGAATCGGCGAGCCGCATTGGGCGCAGAAGCCCCGGCTGAGCTTGTTGCCGCTGTCGGCGGTGACCTCGTGCTGCTTGACCTGCCCCTTGGTCATCTTGAAGGCGGCCTTGGGCACTAGCGCCACGGAGGCGAACGCGCCGCCGCTGCTATGCTGGCAATCCGTGCAATAGCAATTTGCCGCCATCACAGGTTCGGCGGAGCATTCGTAGCGCACCGCGCCGCACATACAGCCACCCGTCAGAGTTGATGCCATGAGATGATCCTCCATGCGCACGATCGCGCGTTCATGTCGCGGGGATCAAGTGTTGCGTGCTGCCGTGGTCCGGGATTCCTCTCTCCGGCAGCCTCCGCTCGGAATGACAATGGTAGCTCATTCAGCAATGCTGTCATTCCGAGCGGAGGCTGCCGGAGCGAGGGCCTGTCCTGAGGCAACGGCCAAAGGAAATCTACGCGAAGCGATGTCCTTCCCAAGTTGCCGCGGGGCAGAGCCGCGCGACGAGCCTAGCGAAATGCTGGCGCGACTTTCGTCACCAGCAGCTCGATGTGCCGCGCGGCCCATTGCGGTGGCAGCCCTGGCGGCAGCGTCCATGACAGGTAGTGGGTCAGCGGTACTTCGGCGATGATCTCGCGAATCATCTTGATGCAGGTGTCGGGATCAGCCACCCGCAGCGCGCCCATGCTCCTCAGCTGATCGCGATCGCGGATTCGCTCGGCGGGCCGGTTGTTCGCGCGCCCAAACCACTCCGCATAGTTGTTCATCTGGTAGATCACATGGTCGGCCGCCTCAGCCCAGGTCTTTCCGGGATCGTCGGAAACGATCAGCCATGAATAGCCGCCGGCGAGCGGAAGGTTGGCAGCCGGCTTGCCGAGCTTCTTCAGCTCAGCCACGTAGAGGTCGTAGAGCGGCTTGAGCGGAATCGGCGGACCCATGAAGCCATCGCCGTAGCGCGCCACGCGGCGCATCGCAGCCGGCGTGAATCCACCCACCCAGATTGGCGGGCGCGGCTTCTGGATCGGCTCGGGCGTGAGACGCGCCTTGTTGACCTCGTAATACTTGCCCTTGAAGGTGAGCGTCTCGCCTTCGAACAGGCGCCGCACGATTGCGAGGATCTCGTTGGTTCTGCCGCCGCGCTCGGCGAATGGAATCGCGAAGCCTTCAAACTCCTCGACCTTGTAGCCGACGCCCAGACCCAGCTCGAAGCGGCCGCCCGAGATCACATCGACGGTCGCGGCGTCCTCGGCAAGGCGGACGGGATTATGAAACGGCGCGAGCATCACGCCCGTCGCGATGCGAATCTTCTTTGTGCGCGCGGCGACGGCTGCGGCAATCGGAAGCAGCGAGGGCGAATATCCGTCGTCGATGAAGTGATGCTCGGAAAGCCAGACGTCATCGATGCCGAGCGTCTCGGCCCATGCGATCTGGTCGAGGATTTCGCTGTACAAGCGGTCGAAGGGCTGCCGCCATTGCGCTGGGTTGCGGAAGTCGTACCACAGACCGAAGCGAAGCGATCGCGTGTTTGGAGTAGGCATGAGCCCTAACTAGTCGCGGACGCATCGGCGTTCAAGCGCTGGCGACGCGCGGGCGGCGCATGTTAGAGCCCGTTTGGGCCGCGTGCGCCTGCGCGCCGCTCTGGAGCCGGATGACGCAACAAGAACGCCAGGGCTGGCTGGTCGTGCTCAGCCTGTTCATCACGCTCTTTATTGTATGGGGCGGTGGCGTCAACACCGGCGCGGTTTTTTTTCCGGCCCTGCTCAAGTATTTCGGATGGAGCCGGGCGTATCTGTCCACCCTGGGTAGTTCAGGGGCGATTGCCGCCGGTATCGCCGGGCCGTTCATCGGATCGCTGCTGGATCGGTTCGATACGCGCCGCGTGATGGTGGCGGGCGTAACGGTCACCGCGCTGGCCTTCCTCGCGGCCAGCCGCGCCGATTCCTACCTTCAACTGCTGGTCGCCAATGTCGCGATCGGAATCGGCGTCACCGCCGCGACCGTGATCCCATGCTCGCTGGTCATCTCGAGCTGGTTCGGCGAGCGCCGCGGCCTCGCGATGGGTGTGACGTTCGCCGGAACCTCGTTGGGCGGAATGGGGATGACGATCGTCTCGAATTGGATGATCGCACACGGCGGCTGGCGTTCCGGTTACGTCGCGCTCGCACTGCCAATGATCCTGGTCGTCGTGCCGGTCGTGCTGCTAACGGTCAAGACTAACCGGGGAGACCCGTCCGCCTCGGCTGAGGCGAACCGCGCCGCCATCACCGCGATGCCGGGTTTTGAAATGCGCGAGGCGATCCGCACGCGCTCATTTTGGATGATCTGCGCGGCGCAATTCCTGTTCGCGTGCGCGATCTCCGGCGCGGGCCTTCATCTGATCGCCTACCTGGTCGGCCTCGGTTACACGGCCAACCTCGCCGCGGGCGTGCTAAGCGCGATTTTTCTGCTGACCTCGATTGGCAAGCTCGCGATGGGGATATTCGCGGATCGCGTAAGCGCCCGGGTCGCGCTTGCGATCAACTTCGGTTGCTCGATGCTTGGGATGGTCGCGCTGCTCGGTGCGCGGGGCGCGCTGCCGCTGGCCCTGTTCGTCGTGTTGTACGGTTTTTCGGTCGGCTCGCCGCTGGTGCTAATGCCGTTGGTGATGGCCGAATCGCTGGGGCTCAGACGTCTCGGCTCGATAATGGGAACTACCGGGATGTTCGCCACCGCCGGCGCTGCCACAGGTCCGATAGTCGCCGGACGAATCTTCGACGTGACCGGAAGTTATACCGCCGCGCTCACGTTGTTCGTGGCGATGTGGTTTTTCTCCGCCGCTTCGATCTTCGCATGCCTGCCGCTGAGGTCCGAGCGCTCCCGTTTGGGGTTCGCCGCCGCAGCCGCGTGATTCCGCGTCTTCGCGGGCTTGCGCAAAAGCGAGCCATTCGCTGCACGCGGTCGCGATGTTGAAGAGCCGTGGCCGGAGGTCGAGGCGATGGCGTGCGATACTCCGACGCTCATCGGGTGACCTCCACGCAAGGGAAGGCGGAACTGGCGCGATCCCAGTCTAGGCATCGCGCGCTTCCAGACTCAAGTTGAAAAGCGCCGGCCACGAAGCCCATGTGCATGTCGTCTCCTTCGAACTTCCTCCAGTCCTACGGCGCGCATGCGCCGTCAACACACGGAACTAACCGATGGACCTAGATCTCTCATCGGCCATCTTGGTTCTCCAGATAACCGACACCAATCGCCCTGCGCGCTACACTTGGGTAGCATAAGTACGCGCGGATAGTCCCCGCGCCGTGCGTGACCGAACATTAGTGAGATTTCGCGTGTTTCTATTGAGCGTCGTACGTTTCTGGCAGCGGAACGAAGGCCGCCGCCCGGTGGGATCGCGCGCGAATGTTCGCGCCGGGGGTGATATCACTCACAGTAGAATGTTCTTGATGCTGCTGCTCACGCTATGCGCCAGCAGTCACGACCGGCCGCCATCCGCAGTAGACCCGCGCATTAAGGAGCAATACAGATGAAATCGATTACATGGCTGGGTGCACTGTTCGCGTTGTTAGGGATTCTGGGACTCGCGATTCCGGTATTTACGACCTCACAAACCAAAGACGTTGTAAACTTGGGCGATCTTAAAATCCAGAACACCGAGCAATCCACGCACGTGGTTCCCCAGGCTTTGAGCGCCGGCGCACTCGTCTTAGGCATCGTTCTTATCGGCGCAGGACTCTACCAGAGGCGCTGACGTTAGCGCGTTTGTTCGAACCCGATCTCTATGGAGGTTTACCGATGACCCTAGTAGGCATTGTCGTGGTTCTAGTAGTAGCGGGTCTGCTCCTCTGGCTCATCAATACCTACATTCCTATGGCGAGTGCGATCAACAGCCTGCTCAATATCGTCGTATTCGTAGTCATATTGATATGGCTATTACAAGTGCTTGGTCTGATTGGTCCCATCAACGGAGTCCACATTCCTAATCTTAGATGAAAGCCTCGGCGGCCACAGGAGGACTACATCCCAAAGGCGAGTCTGGAGGAAGAAGCTGCAAACTGGTTGACAATCAGCAGCGTATGCCTCCGTACCCCCGTCAAGCGGCATGCGCGGCTATCGACTCCAAGAGTTTGCCGACACGCACGATGAGCTGGCGTCCCTGACGAAGAACGAATCGGTCGTGCTCTAGCTGGGCCAGGTGTTCGGTGACTCTTGGCCGCGAAGCGCCGACGAGATCGGCGATGTCCTTATGACTGAAAGATGCTCTCAGAAGCGTGCCGCGCGATTCTTTGATTCCGAAATCGGAAGATAGTTCGAGCAGCGTGATGGCAATGCGTTCGTGAAGACCGAGGTTCAGGAAACCGGAGCTGCGCAGCAGCAGCCGATACCACTGCTGCAAATCGTTCTCATGAAATTTCTTGAACGCCGAATCCGAGCTATGCACCGTGATGCGGTTGAAATCATTCCAGCCAAGGCTGCCGACTCTGCAATCATTGTAAGCCTCGCACCGAAAGTCGAACCGGCTGAGTGGCAGCGAAGGAAACTCGGGGATCGGACCCGGCGCAAGCAGCGCGATGGTGACCCGTTCGCTGCGGGCGTTCTGGCAGGTGATGCGTGCGATGCCTTTTAACAGGATGTGAGCTTTGGATGCGAGCGCGGCTTCGCGGAGGATTACCTGAGGCCTCCTGAAGTTGGCGGTCGCAAGCGCTCCTGCCAGCAGTCTCAGCTCTGAAGGGGAAAGCCACGAAAAGGCCTGGAGGCGGCTCAGTCTGTCGAGATCCGTGTCTGGGGGATTTCGTGTCCCCTTCAAAGTAGCACCCCGTACAGTTAGCACTGGCGAGACCTTTTCTACCGACCAGCGCATATCGGAAAAGTCAAAGCGGCCCTCGACGGTTTGGATCAGCTTCTGCCTGCGGAGGTCCTGGCGGCATCTGACGATCCTTAAGTAGATCGAGCACTTGCTTGACTGCGTTCTTCACTAAAGCTGTTGGCTCGTCTCCGTTCGAACCGATCGCGAACGACGATGCGCTCGCGAGCAGAACGGCTATCGCAACCGCAATTCCGAGCAGGCAGACGAACATCTCGACGGCAGATGGATGACCAACTTCAACGGACGCGATCCAAGCGGCTGGAGTTCCTTTACCCTCTCTCTTCATTGGACGCTGAGCTCCGGTTGTGCGCACGGGCGCCCAGCAGAGGGCCCAGCGCACGAAGCTGGTCACTATTCCGCAAACATGATGCCAGCGAGCTAAGCTCGAGAATTTGCGGGTAATCGAGAGTTTGGGCTACATGCCGCCGTGACTCGTAGTCCGGCATCCTGAAGTTCTTACAATACCTCGCAGTTCACCATATTGGAGTTCGGCTTCGGGTCGGAAAGCTTTCGCCGCGCATCCAATAAAAAGCGCTCGCCGTTCTCGCGGCTTTCCCAAATCACTCCGGCCGATCGTCGACGGCTTTGGCGTTGCCGCGCGATCACTTCAGTCACATCACCAGGAGCTGTAAATTCTATTGTAGATTGTACAAGTCCTTTGTCACCTAGTCTGGATTTCTCAAGCCATTCGTTCAGGCACGGATGATGCTCTAGCGAGCAGTTGGTCCGAGAGCGCCGACCGCGAGACGTTTAGTGTCGGAATCGCCCGCTGGCGGCCTGAACGAGGAGGCTATTGCTATGGCAATGCGAACAGATTTCGGTGTAGCAGCTCGCGAGAGAGCCAAGGCCTCCGAGCCGCGCGTGATGACGGCTAAGGAATTGGCCGAATACCTGCGCGTCCATCGTTCAACAGTCTACAAGCTCTTACGTCGTCGAGAGCTGCCCGGGTTCAGGATCGGGACGGATTGGCGGTTCCGCCGCGAAGTAATCGATCAATGGTGCGCTGGGCGCAACGCGAGTATCGGTGAACGCGCAGCAAGTCGCGGGACGTGATACGAACCTGCAAGGCTCGCGCTCACATCGGCAACGCGACTAGCTAGCTTCGCACTTCTGTGAAGCGGAGCTTCTTCAGCGCTTCAGCGCTGATGACGCACGCCCAAAGAAATGATGGTTCCGTGTCGGTCGGTTGTGCAGTAGGACGTCTTTTTTCACGCAGCGCGATGATTGGGATGCGACAGCGGTTTCGGCCGCGCCATGGCGCCGGCATCGAAGGCGCCAAACTGTGCCAGACTCGCGAAAGGGGCCGCCAGCGCGGTGATTCCGATCACCAAC